>QBMK01000019.1:61812-78392 GCA_003249035.1 Pseudanabaena sp. | reverse complement strand
TGGTACAACAAGAATATTTTAAAGTCTTGGGTAAGTTCTTTGCCAGAAATCTCCTAAACGTAATCTTGTAAGAATTGCTATTGGCATCTCAGTATCTTTGGTTACGATCTACATAGGGATCTCTGTTGTTGCCGCGAACTTCCTTTCGACTCCCAAAAGAATTTTTGACCAGAGAGCCTCATCTGCTTTTAGTAAAAGCCCACAAGACGTTCGTTTCTTGTCTACCGATGGAGTAGAGATAGCAGGTTGGTTTGTCCCTTCTAAGCTCAGTAATAAGACTATTATCTTAGTACATGGCATGAATTCTAGTCGTACAGACGAATTTGATGGGCATTTCCCAGAATTTGCGGCGGCATTAGAACGAGAAGGGTTCACAATTCTAATGATTGACTTACGAGGACATGGACAAAGCGGTAATGCTCGATTCACATTTGGATTGACTGAAAGACGAGATGTTATTGGCGCTGTGAATTGGTTAAAAAGCAAGGGCTATAAACCTCAAGAGATTGGTGTACTTGGTGTTTCCATGGGATCTGCAACTGCGATCGGCGCAACAGTAGATGATCCTGACATTGGGGCTTTAGTCACAGATAGTGGATACGCTGAAGTCTACCCAGTGATGCAATACAACTGGAGCAAAGTTTCAGGACTTCCCAATGTTTTCTTGCCTTCAACTATGATGTTTGGAAGTTTTTTGACTGGCTACGACCTCATTTCCGCTAAGCCAGTCAATGAAATTGGACGTATTTCTCCTCGTCCAATTTTAATAATCCATGGTGTTGCTGATCCTTTCATTCCAGTAAAACAAGCTTATGAGTTAAAAAATGCTGCGCCTTCATCGGAATATTGGGAGACATCTGCTAATAAACATCCCGAAAGTTACAATGCAAACCCAAAAGCTTACGTTAAAAGAGTTTCCAGCTTTTTTCGCCAGAGTTTAAAGTAAGATTTGTCGGTAACCAATTAGCTCAAATAGCATTGGGACTTTTTCACTTTGGATTTCTATTTGGTGTTGGAATTTGTTGCACAGCGATCGTAAAAAAAACACTCCATATAACGATTCATCGTTTGCTGAATCATTATTTTTCCTACGATCACAACAACTACAAAACCTGTTATTACTGCTATAGCAATAAGTAATCTATCTTCATTTTTCATCGTTTTTAACAAAATAATTATCTAACTTTTCACCCATCCCATCTGCTTGCTAGGAGCTAGATGTTAGTGCATTCTCTTTTAAAGCTTGGACAATTTGATAATTTGCGGCAGGTAATTGATAACTATTTAATTCGTCAACTGTTACCCAGCAAATCTCTGAACATGCGATCGCCTGCGGTTCACCCGACACATGAATACAGTGATGCACAATCAGGCTCACCCGCAGCGTTTCATATTCAAAATCGACAGTGATCAAATGATCGCCAACTTCGACCTCGATCGCTAGTTCTTCTTGTAACTCACGCTTGATGCATTCCGCCGCAGTTTCATGTCCCTCAATCTTGCCTCCAGGAAACTCCCAATATCCCGCCAGCTCACCCTCAGGTAAACGGCGATCGATTAAGATACGGCGGAGATCGCGATCCCAGATCACACCAACACCAATACATCGATACTTCTTAGTTGCTAAATCAGTTGTTAAATCAGCCATCAAATTAGTCATCCATAAAGTCCAAGCCTTTAGACACTGGAGTTAAACCTTTTTCTGCTAACCATTCTGGGTTATACATTCGGCTCTGATATCGACCACCACCATCACAGAGAATTGTCGCGATCGTGTGCCCTTTACCAAGTTTACGAGCTAGCTTCAAAGCGCCAACTACGTTTAGTGCTGCCGAACTGCCAATAAATAAACCATCATGCTTTAGCAAATATTGTGACATCTCAATTACTTGTTGGTCAGTTCCTTGAAAAGCTCCGTCTAATCTAGCGCGATTAAAATTTGCTGTTGCCCGGTTAATGCCAATACCTTCTGTAATTGAATTACCCTCAGCCTTAAATTCGCCCGTCGTCATATAGCTATACAAACCCGAACCAGTCGGGTCAATTAGATAAGTTGCGATCGCCGAATTTTGTTCTTTAAGGTAAGCAGTTACACCGCCAATCGTGCCACCCGTTCCAGAGGACATTACAATCCCGTCAAGATCGCCGTCAGTTTGTCTCCAAATTTCAGGAGC
Organism: Pseudanabaena sp.; assembly: GCA_003249035.1. Classification (GTDB taxonomy): domain Bacteria; phylum Cyanobacteriota; class Cyanobacteriia; order Pseudanabaenales; family Pseudanabaenaceae; genus Pseudanabaena. The sequence continues at coordinate 76,218 of QBMK01000019.1, read as the reverse complement.
AGTCGTAAAGTAATGCGCGTCAGAATTAGAAATATTCTCAAACTGATTTGCCCAGAAAGCATTTTCAACTTCTTCGGCTCGTTTTCTCGCAACGTGATAGTAATTCTCAGGACTCGAAAAAGGAGCAGGATTAGTGAGCTCCACTTTAGCGCCCAAAGTCCTGAGCAAATCAATTTTTTCTTGCGATTGATTGCTGGGCATCACAATCACACTTCGATAACCACGCGCATTGGCGACAAGAGCTAGTCCAATGCCAGTATTACCTGCCGTCCCTTCTACAATTGTACCGCCCGCTTTAAGGGTTCCCGCCTTTTCAGCCTCTAACACCATAAACAAAGCTGCCCGATCCTTAACGCTACCGCCTGGATTCAGAAATTCAGCTTTTCCTAAAATAGTGCAGCCTGTCGCTTCTGAAAGAGACTCAATTTTAATCAGGGGCGTATTACCCACAGAATTAGCAAAACCAATACGAATATCGCGTGTCATGGAATATTACAAGAGATGAACTACAGCAAAGATTTACAACTTGTTGATTAACTTCAGTATATTTGGGTCTGTAATTAGTTATATAGATATTTGCAAATTTGAATTTTCTTGGTTTATTTCAGTTACAAGCCATTTATCGCAAATAAACTCGCTAAATTAACCAAATCTTGAAAATTAAAATTGGCGATCGCTATATGTGCAACGAATGTATTACTTAACAAGCATTACAGATGCATTTCAGACAATATAAGTTCTATATTACGGTAAACATATGAAATTCTTAATTGCTATTGATGGCTCTCAGGCGAGCGAAAATGCTCTTACAAAAGCGCTGAGCTTTGCTGCTCCTCTCGAAGCCGAAATTGTCTTACTGACAGTAGTTGAACCCCTTAGCAGCTACGTCCCTGAGGTCATGCTGCCCACTGGTGATTGGGTTGGCTGGCGCGGACTTCCTGACGTTGAGCTAGAGCGCAAGATTTTGAATGCGGGTCAAACCTTACTCCAAAAAGCTGAAGACACTTGTGAAGCTTTACACATGAAGAACCGCACTAGACTAGAAATGGGTCAGCCACGTGATGTAATTTGTTTGGTGGCAAAAGAGGAAAGTCCAGATATAGTAATACTGGGATCGAGAGGTTTGGGATCTGTTGAGCGGCTGATGCTAGGGAGTGTCAGTGATTATGTGGTTCACCATTGCGCTTCACCAGTTTTAGTCGTGCGCTAAAATTGGCGAGGTCTATAAAATCGCAAATTAATTCTTTTAGATAGTAGATAATTTCAAAAACTACGATCGCCACTTTGGAAAGCTCGCCCATCCGTCAAATTCTTGTTTGTCAGCATCGCACCTGCACAAAAGATGGTGCGGCTAATGTTTTGGCAAAATTACAACAGCAAAAAATCGTTAATGTAAGTGTAGAAGCCTGTGGATGCATGGGGCTATGTGGCTCAGGACCAATAGTTTTGGTGTTACCAGATAATATCTACTATTGGCGGGTTACCCCTAAAAAAGCTGAGGCAATCATTGAAATGCATTTAATCGGCAACGAAGCGATCCGCTCAATGATGCATCCTCGGTTACATCCTAACTAAAGTCAGTTTTGGTTAAACATTTTTGTGCTGGGATATTGCGGTGGGAAGCGCCATGAATCTCTTTGTATATTTCCCAAGCACAAGTAAACAAATGGGCAACCTGTAAAATATGAGTGAAAGACCAAAAAAGTAGCAATCCGAAACTAAAATGCCAGCTTTTAAAATTTTTGATAATGATCTAGATTTTGACACCCTTCAAGAATATCTTGGCTGTGAAGCGATCGCAATAGACACTGAGGCTATGGGGTTGATTCCCAGACGCGATCGTCTATGCTTAGTCCAAATTTGTAATGATGATGAGAATGTAAGTATAGTCCGAATTGCACAAGGAACTAAAGAAGCTCCCAACCTCAAGTATTTGTTTGAATCACCTAATGTAACTAAAGTTTTTCACTTTGCAAGATTTGATGTAGCAATGCTAGAAGCGCATCTCAGCATTGCTACACATCCAATTTTTTGCACTAAAATCGCTAGCAAACTCGCGAGGACTTACACTGACAAGCATGGCTTAAAGGAATTGGTACGAGAACTCGAAAATATTGAACTAGATAAAACATCTCAGTCTTCGGACTGGGGAAATGTCCAAGTTCTATCTGAAGCTCAATTACAATATGCTGCTAATGATGTGCGCTATCTATTGGCTGTCTATCGCAAGTTGATTAATATGCTGATTCGAGAAAATCGCTACGACTTGGCAAAAGCTTGCTTTGCCCATATTCCAACCCTTGTATATTTGGATTTACTAGGATATGCGGATGTTTTTGCTCACTAGTAAACTAGAGCCGACTCATATAACTGTCGATGTACTAGGACATAAAACCCAAGAATTGATGGGCGGCGCTCTGCGCCGCCCATCAATTCTTGGGTTTTGAACTTTAGCTACAGTAACGTCGCTATTTTGTGGATTTATTGTACTTTTTGAGACTACAGTAGGGACAAAAAAACGTAAAAAATAGGTTTGCTAAGCTTTAGCTTAGCAAACCTATTTTTTTTTGACCAATTACCGATCTCTAGACTATGCAAAATCAAATCATCAAAGGATTTCGAGCCAGTTTTTTAGATATGATCGCCGATCCATTTTATGCCCCAGAAGCTGATTGTATTCGCTACTTCCCCGATGGTTTGCTGATAGTTGAAAGTGGTAAAGTTAAAGACTTAGGTAGTTATGAAGAGTTATACGCTAAATATGCAGATATTCCGATCGCAGATTATCGCGATCGCTTGATTGTCTCAGGATTTATCGATACGCATATCCACTTTCCGCAGGCGGAGATGATTGCTTCCTATGGTGAGCAGTTATTGGAATGGCTGAGTACTTATACATTCCCGACAGAACGGAAGTTTGCCGATCGCAATTATGCACTGGAAATTTCTTCTGTCTTTCTTGATGAGTTATTACGCAACGGAACGACAACTGCATTAGTCTTTACATCAGTATTTCCACAATCGGCGGATGCATTTTTTGAGGAAGCGCAGCGGCGCAACTTACGAATGATTGCTGGTAAGGTGATGATGGATCAGAATGCTCCCGAATTTTTACGAGATACAGCAACTTCTTCTTATATAGAAACGAAGCAGTTAATCGAGAAATGGCACAAGTGCGATCGCTTGCTCTATGCCGTTACCCCTCGCTTTGCGATTACATCGACTTCAGAGCAATTATCCAATGCTGGCAAACTTTTAGCAGAGTTTCCTGACTTGTATTTACATACGCATCTTTCAGAAAACAAGAAAGAAGTAGAGACTGTTGCTAATATTTTCCCTGAGAGCGAAGGTTATCTAGATGTCTACGATCGTGCAGGCTTAGTTGGCGAGAGATCGGTCTTTGCTCATGGAGTTCAGCTTACGGATCAGGAATTTGCAAGGTTGTCAGAAGCGAAATCCGCGATCGCCTTTTGTCCAACCTCTAATCTATTTTTAGGTAGTGGACTCTTTAAAATAGAAAAGGCAAAATCTTTGGAAACCCCTGTAAAAGTGGGGCTGGGAACTGATGTGGGGGCTGGAACCAGTTTCTCGATGTTACGCACCGCTAGCGCAGCCTATCAAGTAGCGCAGTTGCGATCGCAAAAACTTTCAGCATTTCAAGCATTGTTTTTGGCTACTTTGGGCGGCGCAAGAGCTTTATGTCTTGAGGATAAATTAGGCAATTTTGAAGTTGGGAAAGAAGCTGATTTTGTAGTCCTAAATTTACGTTCAACGCCAATTATGGCATTACGCAATAAACTGCAAGATGGAGCAATCCCACAAACTCTTGCAGAAATCTCCGATCAACTATTCGCCACGATCATCATGGGCGACGATCGCGCGATCGCCGCAACTTATATCATGGGCGAAAAAGCAGAATTTTAGAACCTCCAAAAGCAAAGGGAGGCGCGAAGCGCCTCCCTTTGCTTTTGGAGGTTCTATGTAGAGCTAAAAATCTGCACTTTGAGGAAAACGGGGAAATGGAATTACATCACGAATGTTCCCCATGCCTGTGATGAACTGAACCAAACGCTCAAAACCAAGTCCAAAGCCAGCATGAGGCACAGTGCCATAACGACGTAGATCCAGATACCACCAATAGTCTTCAGGATTTAACCCGACACTGCGAATTCTAGCTTCCAATACATCAAGGCGCTCTTCCCTTTGTGAACCGCCAATAATTTCTCCAACCCCTGGGGCAAGAATATCCATAGCTCTTACAGTTTGGCGATCGCTTGAAGTATTTTCGTTGACACGCATATAAAATGCTTTGATTCCAAGCGGATAATCCATCACGATCACTGGCTTCTGGAAATGCTCTTCAGCTAAAAACCTTTCATGCTCTGATTGTAAATCTAATCCCCAAGACACTGGAAACTCAAAGGTCTTGCTACACTTTTCAAGAATAGCGATCGCTTGCGTATAGGTAATTCGCTCAAATTGTTCATCGACAATTTTGCGAGCATTAGTCATCACTTGATCATTTACCCGTTCTTGGAAAAACTCCATATCTTCGGGACAGGTTTCCAAAACATAATTAAAAATATATTTGAGGAAATCTTCAGCCAGATCAGCATCACCTTCAAGATCGCAAAAGGAAACTTCTGGCTCAATCATCCAAAACTCAGCAAGGTGGCGCGAAGTATTCGAGTTTTCCGCCCGAAATGTTGGTCCAAAAGTATAGACATTTGAAAAGGCACTCGCCATAATTTCAGCTTCTAGCTGACCACTCACGGTCAAATATGCTGGCTTCCCAAAAAAGTCTTGCGAAAAATCTACGGGTTTACCTGCTGTAGCAACTTTATTTAAGTCAAAAGTGGTGACACCAAACATTTCGCCTGCACCTTCACAATCACTAGCGGTGACAATCGGCGTATGTACCCACAAAAAACCTCGTTCTTGAAAAAACTTATGAATTGCAAATGCACAGGCATTTCGTACTCGAAACACAGCTCCAAACATATTCGTGCGAGGACGAAGATGGGCTATCGTGCGTAGAAATTCGATGGAATGACGTTTTTTTTGTAAAGGGTAAGTCTCTGGATCTGCTGTACCAAAAACTGCGATCGCTGTCGCTTGCATTTCTACCCGTTGACCTTTGCCCATAGACTCGACTAGAGTTCCAGATACCTCAATCGATGTGCCTGTAGTTATCTGCTTAACTAACGTTTCATAGTCATGAATTGTTTGTGGTAAAACGATTTGTAATCCCTGTAACGACGATCCATCATTAAGTTCTAAAAAGGATATCCCCTTACCTTCGCGCTTTGTCCGTACCCAACCTCGAACAATATAAGAGTCATTAGTTTGACCGCTACGCAATAGGTCAATAATTCGTGGTGATACCATATGCTAGAAATAATCGCTAGAAATGTCAGTGAATAGTCGTCAGAGCAATGAGAATCAGCAATTACATAGCTCAGTGAAGTATCCTAACATTTTGGAGCATAGGATCGTCAGAAGCCTTATTTCCCCTCTAGAAAAATTACCCAAATATTTATAGTTTTGCCTCTTCAAAGATCGAGTCGTAATCTCTGAAAAGTGACAATACATCGTCAAAATCTAAATAAAATATTAAAATTAAAATTAAATTTAATGCGTTTAGCCTTCCAGCGACCTAGTTTTCATATGCCATTTCTCGAATTAAAGGCAGGCGATCGCTGATGTAATTGCTGAGATCGTTTTGTTGATGGGAGTCTAGTGAAGAGCGCTGCTGGACTTGATCTACCAACCAACTCATAAGACCATCATCATCTAGATTTAAGAGTAGATTTGGCTGTGCCTGACTGACAGAGTCCCAGAAAAGCCGAATAATAGCAGGTGTCATGACGATTTACCTTAATCTTAATATTGTTCTAACATTTTATAGGTTAGTACATTTGTTCGTTAGTATTGTTAAAAATCACACAAAATGAAATAAAAGACACCTCTCGCAGGATTGATTCATCAAAACGAATTTTGAGGATTTCAGCGACACTGGGGCTGAAATCCTCAAAATTCGTTTCATAATTGCTGTAATTGATTGATATTGTTCAAATCGATATTTATAAAAAAATATACAAAACGCATCATTTCTCATTCCCGTAATTCATTCGCAACAGAGGTATTTTTTATGGCTAGACAGGTAGAAATTTGGAACGATCGCGCTGAGATTGCCTCAAGAGCATTGTTATTATGTCAGCTTGCCTACGATGAAGCGATCGCTAAAGGTGAAAGATTTACTATTGTCGCCGCAGGTGGTAGCACTCCTCGCGTCTTGTATGAACTCTTAGCAAATAAAGAATGGGACTGGTCAAAGGTACATGTCTTTTGGGGAGATGAGCGCTATGTGCCAGTTAGCGATCCTCAGAGTAATGAAGGGATGACTCGGGCTGCATGGCTTGACCGCGTGGCAATTCCTGCGTCAAATATTCATGCAGTTCCCACTGATGCTGATGATCCTGCGATCGCAGCGGCAAAATACGAGCAGCATATTCAAGAATTTTTCGGTGTGAGTGCGGGAGAAATTCCTCAATTTGATTTGATGTTGTTAGGAATGGGTGATGATGGGCATACGGCTTCGTTATTTCCACATACTAGGGCGCTCAAAGTTATCGATCGTCTGGTAACCGTCGGCGAAAAAGATGGACAACCTCGGATCACAATGACTGTGCCTTTAATTAATCAGGCTAAAGAGATTATTTTCATGATCGAAGGTGCTGCGAAAGCAAAAGCTTTAACTGCGGTGTTAGCGCCCAAAGGCGATATCAATCAATATCCATCACGATTGATCACAGGAAATACGATCTGGCTATGCGATCGAACGGCGATGAAATCAAAATAATATTAAAGATAAAGTTGGGCGTTTTGCGCCCAACTTAAATAACAATAAAATTGTGGCTAAACTAAATCCCGATCAATACAAACGTCTGAGACTTGAAGCTAAATCCCCATATCGTGGACTCCGCATATTTATTTACATTGCTTTTGCAGGATCGGGATTTATCGGTGCAGTTGTCTTTTTTGCGAGATTAATTGCTGGGAATTGTGACTTAGACTCAAATCTAGGAAACTTTGCCTTGCAGATTGGGGTTTTAGCTTTAATGCTATGGCTTTATCGAATTGACCGTAGTAAAAAATAAAAGTAGTACATTGCTATAATGTCTAAATAATTTTGATTTACTTTACTTTTGATTTATTTGCAATTCTAAAAATTTGCAACTTAAGTCTAAACATATACTTCTTAACTATATAGACACTTCAATTTCATATTAGGTTTGGGACGGCTTGATATGCAAAGCTGCAAAAATGCAATAGAAGAACTGGTAATAGCAGAAATTGACTTACAAATCTCTCACTTACCTCAATACCGACGCGATCAGATTAACTTGAGCGAAGTCGCAGCCTATGCGTTAAATCGACTGCCGCCGATGTATGCCACATCAAAACTAGGCTGGTTGAGACAACGTAAAAAAGTTGTAACCGAAATGCGATCGCAGATCGAGTCTGCTGTGCGTCGAGCGCTAGTCAGTGTCAAGCCTGACGCATTAAGAGATTCTAAGCCTCTACCATCGCAAGAGGTCGCAAGTCATGCGCGATCTCTTGCCGCACTTCAACAAATCCTAGGTGCTGAAAATGCTACTTGGAAAGATATTCCCGCTGCTCTAGAGAATGCCTTAGTCACAGTCAAGCTTAAAAGTGCTGTGAGTAATACCTACCTTGTTACTGGTAAGCGCGACGCAATTGCTGCAGGCGATGAAACTGCTTTTGGGCGTAAGCCACCTGAAGTTTCTTGGAAAGGAAGACAGATGCAGACCTCAATCAATCTTAATCATGATGAGCAAAAGGCTAAAGATTTCCAGACTTACATGGTTGACGTAAATTATCAGTTCATTAATGTATTAGAAAAATTAGTACTTTCGCTGACCTATCATCAAATTCAAAAATTACACCCTGCGATCGCCGAAACAGTAGATTTAGGTGAAGCAACGGCTTATGTACTAAATCGGTTGCCGCCAATGTATGCAACTTCAGAAAAAGGCTACCAATCTCTGAGACTGCGGGCTCGAGAAGTTTACGGGAAAGAAGTTGTTGCCGCTATCAAAGAAGCGATCTCTGTTTGTGTCGAAGCTCCAAATTTGGAAAAAGTCCCCTTACCATTGGCTCGTTTTGAAGCGGAGTTGGAAGACTCACTCGAACAATTGCGCTGGATCTTGCAACGTGACGATATTAATTGGCGCAATGCACCATTTATCGTTGAGGAATGTTTAAAAAAGGTGGTCAATAATGAAATGGAATGGCGTAAACGCAGCGATTATAACTACCCATTCTCTGTATAAATACCAACACACAAAATGGCGTAGCCATTTTGTGTGTTGGTATTTATACAGATCGGAAAGCTGACAAAGATCTGAATACAGACAGCTTTAGTCGCGATCGCTGATAGGATAAAAGGCTAAAGTGTTATTGCCTAGTACAGCATGGATTTTCAGTCGGTTATTTTGGCGTTGCAAAAATATTGGAGCGATCGCGGATGTTTGATTGCTCAACCCTACGACATCGAGAAGGGCGCTGGCACGATGAGTCCACATACGTTTTTGAGAGCGATCGGCCCAGAGCCATGGAGCGTTGCCTATGTTGAGCCATGCCGCCGCCCCACAGATGGACGCTATGGACAAAATCCTAATCGCTTGCAACATTATTATCAATTTCAGGTAATTCTCAAGCCATCACCTGATGACGTGCTGGATTTATATCTAAACAGCCTCAAACATATCGGTATCGATCCCGCCGATCATGATGTCCGCTTCGTCGAAGATGATTGGGAATCACCGACCCTCGGCGCATGGGGAGTTGGATGGGAAGTTTGGCTAGATGGAATGGAAGTTACCCAATTCACCTATTTCCAACAGGTTGGTGGTTTAGACTGTCGCCCAGTTTCTGCGGAAATTACCTATGGGCTAGAACGTCTTGTCATGTATTTGCAAGGTGTGGATTCAGTCTTTGACATTGTGTGGCGATCGCACCCCCAGCTAGGCGACATCAAATATGGACAAGTACATCATCAAGGCGAAGTTGAGCATAGTGGCTACAACTTTGGTAACTTTGGCAGCAAGCCACAGGATTCAGATTTGCTATTTGAATTGTTCTTACAATACGAAAAAGAAGCAGGACATTTATTAGAAGCTGAACTTGTATTACCAGCATTTGATTATGTTTTGAAATGTTCACATTCCTTTAATTTGTTGGATGCACGAGGTGTAATTTCGGTAACTGAGCGGGTGCGTTATATCGGACGGATTCGCAACTTAGCGCGTCAAGTTGCCAAGCTATATTACGCTCAGCGCGAAGCACTAGGATTTCCTTTAGTTTCTGAAGCTGCGCTAACTATCTAAATAATAAGCGTCTCTCAGTAAGGTATATCTAGGATAAATCAAACCCCAAATAAATAAAGGCAGCGCTTCGCGCCGCCTTTATTTATTTGGTTCGTAATGGTTGTATTACAGCAAATACCGATCAAACGCGCCACAAGTCTAGTAATCTAAAGCATCGTTAAAATTAAACAATATACGTTGTCGAGCTGAGAAAGATCCTGCAAGGGGGATGTTTAATAGATTTTACGGTTCGGAGTGAACTGAGGAATATATTCACGGGTTTCTGTTTGACTTAGAGCACAAATTGGAATATACCTGAGAAAGAACAAGGTGGTGCTAAGCATCACCTTGTTCTTTTTGTACTATAGCTATAGCCAGTTATGTTAAGACAAACCCAAACCCAAAAAGTAGAGTTGCGGCGCTTTGCGCCGCAACTCTACTTTTTGGGTTTGCTGTCTTAACTAACTGAGAGAAGTCCGAAGAAAAATATTATGAAAAGAGAGCGCCTCGAATGAAGTATTTTTTTCTGACTGAAGGTTGGCGACTGAGGAGAGTATGGGAGGTTTCTGGGCTATGGAATGACATGGCATGGCGACGTAAGCCGATAATCATTCCTATTGGGATTTACCTTGTTGATGGTAAAGAGGAAATGATTCTCTATAAAGTTGAAGAAGTAATCCAAGCTATAGAAGTAATGCCAGAAGAACTACCAATAAGCAGCGAAGCTAGTGATAGTAAACCCGCGATCGCTCAGGTACGTATTACCCGATTGTTGTCGGCAGAGCAAGTTTTAGAAAGAATTGCACCTTTGCGATTGGTCGGCACATCATAATGATTTAGCAATGCTGGCTTGCAAAGATCAAGCAATTGCTAGTTGCTATACAACAATGTTTATAACCATTAAGGCAAAGGGGGTTCTGAATATCCTTATACCCTAATCTCTAAGAAATTTAGCTAAATGCGATCGCCATCAAGCAATTTAATATCAAAAACCCAGAATTCTCTCCTAGAGGGAGTTTTTGTCAATATTTTCTGGGATTTGGATCTTGATTTGACTGCCGATCGCGATCAAAAAAAAGGAGGACTTGAAACAACCCGTTATAAATTGTGACAATCTGTAATAAACAATGATCCAACGATATAGTATAAACAGATAGGTAAGAAATTGAACTGAACTCAATAGACAAAAACTAAAGTTTTTACCTATGTAGAGTTAAATTTCTCAACTATTTAAAACAAAGATTTTTCTAAGGTTCTCTGAAATAAAAATCAGATAAGATTTAGATCGGTCAATTGTCCGCCGAACTTTAATTAGTTTGGGGATGACTTAAAAAACAAAAGATAATTATACAAAAACTGGAGATAACAGTATTATGTTGGACGCATTTGCAAAGGTAGTATCCCAAGCCGATTCCAGAGGCGCATATATCAGTGCATCTCAAATCGATGCTCTTAGCGCCATGGTTGCAGATGGCAACAAGCGTTTGGACACCGTAAACCGCATCACCAGCAACTCTTCTGCAATCGTTGCTAACGCTGCTCGTGCTTTGTTTGCTGAACAACCTGCGTTGATCGCTCCTGGTGGAAATGCATATACCAGCCGTCGTATGGCTGCTTGCCTTCGCGACATGGAAATCATCTTGCGCTACGTCACCTATGCTATCTACTCTGGCGATGCCAGCATCTTAGAAGATCGTTGCCTCAATGGTTTGAAAGAAACATACATGGCTCTCGGTACTCCTGGTGCTTCCGTTGCTGTTGGTGTCAGCAAAATGAAGGATGCTGCGATCGCGATCGCTAACGATGCTAATGGTGTCACCCGTGGCGATTGCTCCGCTCTAATGAGTGAAGTTGGTAGCTACTTCGATAAGGCTGCAGCTGCTGTTGCTTAGTTTGGTCTTGTCCAACCTTCAGTCAGATAGTCTTTCTACTACACATTAATTTGTCGTCAGCCGTATTTTACTTAAAAAAACTATTTTGGAGAACATCTCACAATGAAAACACCTCTAACCGAAGCAGTATCCGCAGCAGATTCTCAAGGTCGCTTTCTCAGCTCCACCGAAACTCAAGTTGCTTTTGGTCGTTTCCGTCAAGCAACTGCTGGTCTAGCTGCTGCTAAATCATTGAGCGAAAAGGCTGAATCTTTGGCTTCTGGCGCAGCTAACGCTGTATACAGCAAGTTCCCTTACACCACCTCGATGACAGGTCCTAACTACGCTTCTAGCCAAACTGGCAAAGACAAGTGTGTACGTGACATTGGCTACTACATCCGTATGGTTACATACTGCTGCGTAGTTGGTGGTACAGGTCCAATGGATGATTACTTGGTTGCTGGTATCGCTGAAATCAACCGCACCTTTGATCTTTCTCCTAGCTGGTATGTAGAAGCTCTTAAGTATGTTAAGGCTAATCATGGTTTGTCTGGAGACTCAGCTGTTGAAGCTAACTCCTACCTTGACTATGCAATTAATGCACTTAGCTAATTTCTGCTAAAAAACAAAAAGCACCCCATTGGGGGTGCTTTTTGTTTTTATAAATTTTTGAAAGTGCCGCTTCGTGGCACTTTCAAATTGCCTATAAAATTCGATAAAACTATGAACGAAGAATCTGGCATTCCAGATGATAATCAATTAACAATCGAACAAGCGCTAATCAATCTCCAAAGTGAAGACTTGGGATTGCGAGTTTATGCGGCTTGGTGGTTAGGTCGTTTTCGAGTAAATTTGCCAGAAGCGATCGATCTATTAATTTTAGCTTTAGCTGATGAAGCTGATCGCACTGAGGCGGGAGGGTATCCATTGCGGCGCAACGCAGCAAGAGCTTTAGGGAAACTAGGCGATCGCATGGCAGTACCAGGATTAATCACGTCTTTAGAATGCAATGACTTTTATGTAAGGGAAGCGGCTGCTCAATCCTTAGAAATGTTGGGTGATGATTCCTGCGTACCATATATATTTGAGTTAATCAAAAATCCTAATTTGCAAGTTAGTGCTGACGCAGAACCCGAACATCCTTATGACGCTTTCTTAGAAGCATTGGGAACATTAAAAGCGGTAGAAGCGATTCCTGATATTTTGCCCTTTTTGGAACATCCGATTCCCAAGGTGCAATATGCTGCGGCAAGAGCGATGTATCAACTTTCAGAGCCAGAGGTTGCTAATCAATATGGCGATCGCCTAATCGTGGCTCTATCAAATGACGACCTGCAACTGCGCCGCACAGTTCTGTCAGATTTGGGCGCGATCGGTTATTTGGCTGCGGCGGAAGCGATCGGCGATACGCTTGCCGAGAATAGCCTCAAACTAATTTGCCTGAAAGGATTACTAGAAAAACAAATTCCTCTTGCGATACCCCCTAAACTTACAGAAGGCGCAATTCGAGTCATGGCTCTGATGGATGATTTATTGTAAAGTAGAGGTGCGCAAAGCGCTTCTCTACTTTTTAAAACTATGACCGATCGCCTTTCTCAACTAATACAGGCTGTAGAAGAAGCAGATTCTTCTAAGCTTTTACTTGAAGCAGTCCAGAATCTAGCGGATGCTCAATTAGAAGGTGCTATTCCCATTTTGATTGAGGCTTTAAGTTACAACAATCCTGGTGCTGCTGTTGCTTCGGTGGATGGATTAATCAAGTTAGGCAATCCAGCCGTTCCTGCTTTGCTAGAGCTATTGGATATGCATAACTACACAGCGCGATCGTGGGCGATCCGCGCTTTAGCTGGCATAGGCGATCCGAGAGGTTTGATAACTTTGCTTGGGGTGGCGACTGCTGACTTTGCTATGAGTGTTCGTCGCGCCGCAGTCAAAGGTCTGGGAATGATGAAGTGGGCTTGGTTTCCTGATGAACTCCGTGAGATGGCACAGGAAGAAGCTTTAGACGCATTATTATTTGTCGCCCAGCAAGACGAAGAATGGGTTGTGCGCTATGCGGCGGTGGTGGGATTAGAGTCTTTAGCAATGACGATCGCACATAAACTTCCGACATGGCGATCGGAAATTCAGGTGCAATTTAATCTGATGGGCTGTAACGATGAGGTGTTGGCGATTCGTGCTCGTGTCTGGCTCGCTCAAGAAAGGTTAAAGCAAAAAATCCAACAGACTCATACAAGTAATTTTGATATTTACAAAAAGAGCTCAGCAGTTCAAGAAAAACAATCGCCTTTAACATCTGATGATTGGCAAAATATTCTCAATCATCTCTATGAAATGAAGCGTGAAGAACGGCTTAGTTCTGTCAGTGAGGGAGATCCACGCCGTTTTCAGGACTTAGCGGCTGCGATCGCACAGACAAACCCCAGCTAAAAGCAAGAGGCGGCGCATTGCGCCGCCTCTTGCTTTTAGCTAAGGAATCTCTTCGCGCTTTTCTCGAAACCCTAACTCGATTAAAGCTTTACGAATTTTTGCTTTAGAAGGCTGAACTTTAGGCATTGCAAGATTAAGCTCGCGAGATGTTTCTAACATTTGCCTAATTAAAATATCCAACAAATTGTCATCAACATCTTCAGGAGCCTGCTCGATCCTGCCCTGATATGCCAAGGTATAAAGCTCTATATGATGCTTACCCATTATTTTTGCCAACTTTCTTAAAGTCTCAGGAGTTGGACAAGTTCCTTTAAAGCAAGCCCCTCTGAGTCTTGGTTGTGGTACGCCAGCCAATTCGGCAAGGTGGTTCATACTTATGTCTTGCTCTTCTAAATATTGAAGAACAAATAGCCCTAGGGGAGAGCAATCATCAGTTTTGACTTGTAACCTTGGCGGCATTGTTTAGTATAAAAAAAATTTGTTAGATTTTTGAATAGCAAGCTAATCTAACAGCAATGATTTTATACCAATTATTTGACGCAGGGGTAATTCATGATTTACCCCAATAGTATTTAAGTGCATGAGCATAATTAAAAAACAGAGCCAGAGTCTTCACAGTCTGGGCAGCGGGCAGTGCGGATCTTTGGGGCTTATATTTAATTGCGCTGGGGTACTTATCGTCAAAAAGACTTTATCTTTAGGAATGAAAATTA
>QBMK01000019.1:0-61802 GCA_003249035.1 Pseudanabaena sp. | reverse complement strand
TTCCTTAACTAAACTAATGTCAGATATAACTAACGTTTTCGCGATCGCTTCAGGTGCAGTCCCTGGAGCATTGTCTCGTTTTTACATTACAGAATGGATAAAAGCTAAATTTGGCAATAAGTTTCCCTATGCAACATTTGGAATTAATTTAACTGGATGCTTAGCGATGGGATTCTTTTTTGCGATTTCAAAAGGAATTACAGGCTATCCTACCGAATTAGATTTACTAATTAGAACGGGATTTTTAGGTTCTTTTACCACGTTCTCTACCTATGGGTTTGAGACTCTCACTCTATGGCGGAACAAGCAAGCGACAGCAACAGCTTTCTATTGGGCTGGAAGTGCAATTTTAGGCATAGTCGCAGTGCTATTAGGTGTAGCGATCGCCAAATTTTTTGTGAAGTAGTACTTCTAGCAACTCTCCCAAAGAAGTAATACCAAATCACGAAATGGCGTTACTATTTCGTGATTTTAAAACCCTTACTGGGTTCGCTTTTTAACTGCCGAGTGTGGGCGACACTTTCGGGAGTTGGTATAAGAGTCTTGCTCCCTTCTCAATACAGATGAAGTGGCTTGGAGTAAATGGATGTTACTCAATACAAATGATTAATTCTTACGGAAAGAAGCAATGGATTTTTTGAAGGGCAAGTTTTCTCTTGCAGTAGCGATTGGAGGAATTTTTGGGGCACTGACCCGTTTTTATGTCGGCGAAGGTGTGAAAGTTATTTTTGGGAAGGGGTTTGAGTTTTATGGCACATTCTTTGTTAATGTGTCTGGCTGCGTATTAATCGCTTATATCCTTACTGTAGCAGTCGAGAATATTCGGATCATTTCTCCTGAAATCCGACTGATGACTACAACAGGTTTCTGCGGTGCTTATACTACATTCTCAACCTATAGCTTGGAATCAAGAGATTTCTTAGAAAATGGCGATATCGCAGCGCTGTTCTTCTATCTTGTTGGCAGTGCGATCGCTGGCATGATTGGCATCCAAATCGGGGTCATATTAGCAAGAGCAAGTGCTAGAAAGTCGGAATCTTAAATCATTGGTTAAGTACCAGCATTTGAATGAGCAAGTATAGCTATAGCCAAAGACGTTAGGACAAAACCCAAATCCCAAAATAGAGTTGCGATGCGAAGCGTCACAACTCTATTTTGGGATTTATGTCTTAATTACAATGGCTATAGCCATATTTCGTTAGACCCGCCCTGTTTTTATTTATGAAGCAAATTCTAAGCACTTATAAAATTTTGCCAGTTTTAATTGCCCCATTGCTATTTTCTCCCATTCCACCAACTTGGGGAAACTGCGATACCAAAGTTACATTGCACGATCGCGATAAAATCACCATAGATATGGCTAGCATCTCCGATGATGGCTTAATTGGAGAAGGAAGCGGCGTAAAGTCAATAGACTATGAATTTTGCATTTCCGCCACACCATCAGCTTTAGCAGAAGTACAGCGCATTGACCCTACTGTGCAGTGCTCTCGCAGTCGTGGGCGTATCGGTTGTCAGGCAAATCAATATCTGTGCATTGGCAGCACTTATCAGAAAAATTGGCGCAATGTGCTTTATCAGTTAGCAAGTTTGGATTATGTTAAACAAATTGCCCCTTCATGGGCAGATTAGAAAAAGAAAAGTTCTATTACTTAGACTGTCACTCCACAGAAATTAATCGGTTCCTCCCCATGTCCAAATTGGATTGCCATTTTTTACACCCTTATTCAAAATTACAGGCGTTAACCTATTCGCATCGCTCAGCCCCGTCATATCCAAAATCAAATAGACCTTGTCATTAACAAAACGCATCCGCAAATATGAATGCCCTTCAAACGGCTCATCATTATATTTTGTAATACCGGCTGTCGCTTTGCAGTTGTGATACTTGATCTGCAACTTCGCCACCCAAGTCACGCTAAACTCATCACTTTTCTCAACCTGAAACTCTCTCGCTAACCAACCCAGAGAAGCTGAACCATCTTTAGTATAGCCACCCTCAGCATAGGGGCGAGGTGTTTGAGTCAGTTTAACCTCACTAGGACAAATTGGAAAAGCTCCACGCGAATCCGTAGGATGAACGTTAAGTGTGATGTTGTTCGACTTCGCATTCGCAAAACTAGGATTTGCAAATAGAGCTAATTGCGCGATCGCATTCCCCCCGATACCTAAACATACTTGCTTGAAAATTTGACTAAAAGCCTTAACCCTAAAATTTTTCATATAGTTTTTACTGTTACATTAATCCAGTCTACGCATTTTGAATCTATAAAACTTAGAAGTTAAAAGAGGTTTTTGAGTTCCTGCAGTCTTCTTGATTTAGTTACAGCAATTTTCAAACCCAAACCCAAAAAACATAAAAGTGTTGCTTTGCAACACTTTTATGTTTTTTGGGTTTAAGCGCAAAGCCCAGCACGTATCACCATGACTCATAATATTGAATAGATCTTAAAAAACGCTATATTGATCTGCCTAGGCTAAAAGAAAAAAATAACCCATGACCACTTCCGTTTTATCCGACTTAAAAATTCGTTTCTCTAAGGCGATCGCAGCCGCTTTTGGTGTGGAATATACCAACTACGATCCAGCCGTTGCCCCATCTAAGGATGCCAAATTTGGCGATTATCAATGTAATGCAGCTCTAGGCTTAACCAAAAAGCTCAAACAAAAGCCTCAAGATGTCGCAGCACAGATAATTGCAAATTTACAAGTTGAAGATATGTTCGAGGCTCCGACGATCGCAGGAGCAGGATTTATTAACTTAAAACTGAAACTTAGCTACCTAGAATCACAATTAGCGAAAATGCAAAAAAGCGATCGCCTCGCGATCTCCAAGGTCGAGAAACCCGATCGTGTCATCGTCGATTTCTCTAGCCCGAATATTGCAAAGGAAATGCATGTCGGACATTTGCGATCGACGATTATCGGTGACAGCATTGCCCGAATTTTAGAATTTCAAGGACATGAAGTCCTACGGCTTAACCATGTTGGCGATTGGGGAACCCAATTTGGGATGCTGATTACCTATTTACGCGAAGTTTATCCCGATGCGCTTACTAAAGCCGATGCGATCGCGATCGGTGACCTAATAGAACTCTATCGTGCCGCCAGAAAACGCTTTGACGAAGATGCTGAATTCAAAGAGATTTCTCGCGCTGCGGTGGTGGAGTTGCAAGCAGGAGGATCTGAAGCCAAACTCGCATGGCAACTGCTTTGCGAACAGTCACGTCGTGAGTTCCAAAAGATCTATGACACTCTCAATATTCAATTAGAAGAACGTGGTGAATCTTTTTACAATTCGTTCTTATCAGATGTCGTTACTGACCTCCGCGAAACTGGCTTGCTTCAAGAAGATCAAGGTGCATTATGTGTGTTCTTAGAAGGATTCAGTAATAAAGATGGTCAGCCCTTGCCCCTGATCGTTCAGAAAACTGATGGCGGCTATAACTACGCCACCACTGACCTCGCCGCCCTGCGTTATCGCATTCGTGAAGATAGAGCCACGCGCATCATTTATGTGACAGATATCGGTCAATCGGGACATTTTGCTCAAGTCTTCCAAGTTGCCAAGCGAGCGAATTGGATTCCAGAAACCGTGCAAACTACTCACGTTCCCTTTGGATTGGTGATGGGTGATGATGGCAAGAAATTTAAAACGCGATCGGGTGACACGATCGCGCTCAAGAGTCTCTTAGAAGAAGCAGTCACCCGTGCACGGGCTGATATCGAAACCCGCAATCCTGAAGCATCTGATGAATTCAAACAAGATGTCGCTGAAGCCGTTGGACTTGGTGCAGTAAAGTATGCCGACCTATCGCAAAATCGCACCAGTAACTACATCTTCAGCTTTGATAAGATGCTAGCTCTGCAAGGCAATACAGCACCCTATATGCTCTATGCCTATGTGCGGGTTCAGGGCATTGGGCGTAAGGGCGAGATTAATTTTGCTAGTTTGGATGCTGATGCGATCAAGCTCACGCAAGAGCCAGAGATTGTCTTAGCCAAGCATTTGTTGCAATTTGCCGAAGCGATCGATGCTGTTTCCGAAGAACTCTTCCCAAATCGTCTCTGTCAATATCTCTTTGAACTCAGTCAGAAATTCAATCAATTTTTTGAGCAATGCCCTGTATTGCAAGCGGTCGAATCAGAAAGAATCTCACGACTGAGTCTCTGCGATATCACCGCCAAAACCCTCAAGCTCGGTTTAAATTTACTCGGTATTCGCGTGTTAGAACGGATGTAAAAAACGGTCGTGCGAAGCACGACCTTTACTAAAATATAGGAATCAAAAAAAATGTCTTTAGAAAAACCTGATAGCGTCTGGAATCATAAGCCTTGGTGGTGTCAACCTTGGTCAATTATCTTGACTGGAATCTCGATTATTAGTGGCAGTTGGCTATTATTTAAAATAGTCTGGTTATCTATTCTTGTCGCCATTCCCATCACTGCATGGATGGGATTTTTTGTGATTCTATTTCCCAAGCTAGCCCTTCAAGAAGTTAATCAAGAAGTTGGCTAAGAGTATCTCTGTGACTGATGTTGCCTAGAACAAAGATCACCTAATACCAAAGCACAAAATAGTCCCACCATTTTGTGCTTGTAAACGCCTTGCTGGGCTTGGTTTTCAATTCACAAAAGTGTGACAACACTTTTGTGAATTGGTATAAAGATGTTTCAGTAATACCCGTTCTCAATTTACTGATTTAACTAAATGGCTTCTCAAAAATGGCTTGCAATAATTGGTGTTTGTGAAGATGGACTATCAGGGCTAAGCTCAGCCGCCCGATCGCTAATTGATACTGCCGAGATTATAGTAGGCGGAGAACGCCATTTAGCTATGTTGCCAGAAGATCGGCGATCGCGATTAGTTTGGGCATCTCCGATTGAAGAAACCATTCAGCAAATCATCGATTGTCGAGGCAAATCATTATGTGTCTTAGCTAGTGGCGATCCGCTTTGGTTTGGAATTGGTACTACTCTCTTAAAAAGAATTCCCATAGAAGAAATTTCGATTGTTCCATCACCTTCCACTTTTAGCTTAATTTGTGCGCGACTAGGATGGTCACAAAATGAAGTAGAAACCTTGAGTTTATGTGGTCGTCCTGCGGCGTTATTGCAATCATATATCTATCCAAAAGCCAAAGTTCTAATTCTTAGTTCTGGGAAAGAGACTCCGCAAATTGCGGCAAAAATCCTATGCAATCGCAATTTTAGCAATAGCAAAATCACTGTCTTAGAACATCTTAACGGAACAAAAGAACGTATCATTTCTAGTCTCGCAAATCAATGGCAATCCTTTTCGGAATTTGCAGACCTCAACGCGATCGCAGTGGAATGCATTCCCGAACCTGAAGCGAAGATTTTATCGCGAATGGCAGGGCTTCCCGATGATGCTTATCAACACGATGGGCAGTTAACCAAACGAGAAGTTAGAGCGATTACATTATCCGCACTAGCTCCTAATGCGGGAGAATTACTATGGGATGTGGGGGCTGGTTGTGGTTCTATTGCGATCGAGTGGATGCGAAGTCATCCCCGTTGTCAAGCGATCGCGATTGAAAAATCGCGCACTCATTTCATTGCCGAAAATGCGATCGCCCTCGGTACTCCCAATTTAAAAATCATCAAAGGTAAAGCACCTGAGGTTCTCAAGGATTTAGCCACACCTGACGCGATCTTTATTGGTGGTGGCGCAACGGTGACCGATCTATTTGAGACTTGCTGGGAAAGCTTGCGATCTCAGGGGCGCTTAGTGGCTAACGTGGTCACCCTTGAGGGCGAACAAAAATTATTTCAGTGGCAGCAAAAATATGGCGGTACACTCACCCAAATTTCGATTAGTCATGCTGAAGCGATCGGTTCTTTTCTGGGCTGGAAGCCGATGAGACCTGTAACCCAATGGAAAACAATTAAGCCTTGAGCAATTTTTGTTCTATTGCTCCCAAAGCTTTTAAAGTACCGATCTCCGCCTCAGTTAAGTTATTTACATCGTTAATAATCATGCCTTCGTATGGACGAGAAGGTCTTAAAGTTTTATAACACTTACCTGTTGCGATATCCCAACATTTGATTGTTTCATCCCAACTGGCACTGAGAAGTGTTTGAGCGTCTGGACTAAGACTAAACGACTGTACCCAATGGAGATGACCTTGAAGCGTGGCAAGGCATTCTCCAGTAGCTACATTCCAAATTTTAATCGTGCGATCGCTACTACTGCTGATCATGCGACTGCCATCGGGGGTGAACTGAGTAAAGAGTACTTGACTGGTATGACCAGAGAATATGCGCAGACATTCCATTGTGTGAATATCCCATAGTTTTACTGATGAGTCGTCTCCTCCAGTTGCAATGTATTGACGATCTGGGCTTAAAGAAATTGTCCAAACGCGATTGGAATCTGCTTCCCAAGTCTGAAGACAATTGCCTGTTTCAAGATCCCAGCATTTAACGATTTTTTCATAGCCGCTACTAAAGAGAGTTTTTCCATCGGAGCAAAAAGCGATCGCCAGTAATGAACTAGGGTGACCTTGTAATGTTTGACGACATTCTCCAGAATGAATATCCCAAATCTTGATGGTATGGTCGTAGCTTCCGCTAGCAAGAAAGTTCCCATCTGGGCTAAAAGCAACTGTCCAGACCCAACTGTTATGACCATAGAAGGTTCTGAGGCATTGCCCAGTATGGAAATTCCAAAGTTTAATGGTGCGATCGGCACTGGCGCTAGCAAGAAATTGGTCGTTCGGACTAAAGGCAACAGAGAAGATACGGTTGCTGTGTCCATGCAATATCCGAAAAGGCTGTAGGTCTGTTTTTAAGGTTTGCAAGGTATTAAGATTTACATCCCAAAGTTTAATTGTCTGGTCTTCATGTCCACTAGCAAGTATGTTTTGCTCCCAGTTGTGAACGATTCCATAAATAACGTTGCTATGTCCTTGGAAAGTTTTCGTACATTTTCCCGTTTGGAGTTCCCAAACCCTAGCGGCATTGTCATCGCCACCACTAGCAACTAAGTGTCCTTGAGGATCAAAAGCCACAGACCAAATTCGATTGGTATGCTTTTTAAGCGTGTCTAGACATCTTCCTGTTTCTGTATCCCAAACCTTGATAGTTTGGTCATAACTTCCACTTACTAGGAGATCGCCCTTGGAATTAAATTCTAACGAAGTCACAACTCCTGTATGGCCCAGCAATGTTTTCAAACATTCGCCAGTATTTAAATCCCACAACTTCACAGTTTGATCGAAACTGCCACTTGCTAGTATCTGTCCTGCTGGACTAAAGGCGATCGCTTTTACCCACTGCTGATGTCCTTCCAAGGTTAGCTCGCAGCTTCCAGTTGCTATATTCCATAGCTTGACAGTGTTATCTTCTCCTGCCGTTCCTATGATTTGACCCGTGGGATGATAAGCGGCACTCCACACACATGCATGATGTCCTTCCAGAATTTGTACGCATTCTCCTAAGGCTAGATTCCAAACTTTAACTGTGTAGTCATGGCTACCACTAATAAGGAATTGACCATCAGGGCTAAAATCGATCGCGGTGACAATGCTCTTGTGTCCCTGCAAGGTTTTGAAACATATTCCAGTAGTAGTGTCCCACAGTTTGATCGTATGATCTTGCCCACAACTTGCTAAAACTGGAGCCTTTGGGCTAAAAGCAATATTCCAGACCCAACTGTTATGCTCTTTACAGCTAAAGAGTTGTTTGCCATTGCTGACATCCCAAATCTGAATTTCCCCATTTGTATCGCTGATGGCAAGTGAAAGCCCATCAGGACTATAGGCGACGCAAGTAATGCCGCCAAAGGTTGCCGCAAAAACACAATCTTGAAAGGTGGCTTGAGTGAAGTTCTCTCGGTGTAACTTAAGCGATCGTAAATCACTGCTACGAATAGTGAGATTCGAAAAGTTATATCCTGTTAAATCAGTTTCTAATTGAGCAAGCAAATTCAGCAGATTTCCGCCGCCGTACCCTACGGGATCTATCTTTTCATTTTGGAGCTTTGCAATCAGCCTACCGAGTTTATGCTCTAGCTGCTTAACGGAGCCGAGCGTGATTTGAAGTTGATTGAGAATAGGTCGCATGATTAGATGAATTTGACTGTCGCGGATGTATTCCTTTGCTTGGGCTTGCATCAGGGCGTGAGTCAGCAGATATTGCGGAGCTCCTGTGACTATTTCCAGACAGATTAGTTCAACAAATCGATTTGTCACATATTCCATTACAACTGGCTGCTGCGTGTATCCACCTGTAATGTTTTCTATGAAGCTCCTGCAATGTAAAGACTCTAGTACTTCCATTAGTTTGGGCTTAGACAATTCTTGTGGGAAGGCTGATTGCAACTTCGTTAGAGAAATCTTCTCGTGACTTATAGCTAGCCAGTACATAACTCGCTGTTCTAATGTGGAGAGTCTTTGGAATTGTTTTTCTAAGAGATTGCTTATACCATTAAATACAGTTATGCCATCGGCAAGGAACTGGGCGATCTTGCCTCCATGTATGTCGCGAATAGAAGTGGCAGCAATTTTTAAGGCTAGTGGATTACCGCCGTAGCGCTCTACTAGTTGCCTAGTTTCGCGATTAGATCCTGATAGACCTTTGAGGGCAAGTATTGATTGTCCTGCTTCGACTCCTAATCCAGATAAAGTCAGGGTGCGAACTGGCAAATCATCACCTTCGAGAGCGGCGATTTCAGACGATTTTTCCCGACTGCTGAGAAGGACGCAGCTTTGATGACTAGTTTCTCCCAATCTCCTTAGGAGTTCACCGTAGGGTTCATAGCCTTCAAGGTAATTACCTGTCAGTTGACCCTGCTGCAATATCGTATCGAAATTATCCAAAATCAGTAAGCATCGGGATTTGCGAAGGTACTCAATCAAAAGAGTAATTTGATCGTGGTGGTCAGGAGGTAATGCTGTAACTTGGTGATGCGAAAGTATTTTGATATAGCTCATCATCTTTTCGTGGAAAGAAGGCGCTTGCCGCATCGATCGCCAAATCACAAAATCAAATTCTCCCTGTATTTGTTCGGCAAGCTTCACTGAAAGAGAGGTTTTACCAATTCCTCCCATACCCAGTAATAAGACCACGCGACAGCGATCGTGCAAAACCCATTGTCTGAGGGTTTCCAATTCAGCAGTTCGTCCAAAGAATTGAGAAACATCGGTCGCTTCACCCCAGCTTGTATAGTTCTTTTCTCTTTGGGGCTGTGCGAATCGCTCCAGCACTTGGCACAAATTATTTTTGGTAACTTTTTCACCTAAAACCTTAGAAAGCGATCGCCATAGTTCCGAGCCAATATCTTTGACATAGCTGGGATCGTAATCTCCGTTTACGGACATGGCAGAGTATGTCTGTCCTAGCCAAGATTGACGAAAAACTATCTCCTGGACTCTTGTTAGTCGTCCACGGTTGAGATGTTTTTCTGCTATCGCGATCGCCTCTTCAACTGTCATTTCAACTGCCATTAGATCGGCGCACCAACACCGATATCACTAAAATATTTCATTTTTTGGGCAATTTCTACTTGTTTATGAAAATTTACAATAAAGCCTGAATAATTCCTACTTTTTCCTACTTTTTCCTACCGCCAAAATTTATGCCGAGCACTATAGTTTCTATATCTGATAGGACTTATTCAGAAATGGATAAGTCCATCGGCACTATAAAAAACTGGTTCAAAGCCTTTTCTTCCTATGTAAAGGGCAGAAAAGTTTTTGAGATTTTCTATTTTATTTAACTCTCATTTGCCAATTGAACACTTAGTAAAAAGATTAAAGCCATGAAGTTTAAAGCTCTCACGATCGTTACAAGCCTTGTTTTATCATCCAGTCTGGCTTCTTGCGGAACTGAAGTTCTTAAAGCCAACACTGATAACAACCCAAATGCTAAATATGACAACTCAAAGTCTAAACCAGTTCATCCTACTGGCGAAAAATACTTGGAGTCTGACAGATATCGCAAATAGGACTTACAGAGTAATTCCTTAAAACCTTGATTTTATCGTAAGGGCAATTCATGAATTGCCCTTATCTCTATTCATTTTAAGTAAGCCTAATCGATCCCAAAAAAGTAGTTTACAAAGTCGAATTACACAGTTTTTATCATTGTCAACGATCCACATTTGGTCTATATCCCAATGGCATACTTCTTGAAAGACAATTTTGGAAAAATCAAAAATATCTTTGTAAATGAATTTGCCCAAAAGGTTTATTTCTATAAAAGAACCACTACCTCGCAAAGGCTGGTGTCCTTCTCCATAAAAGACCTCCTTTTTTGCTTGGCACGCCCTCAAATAAAAACGACATTACAGAATTCCCTACCTGAAATTGTAATTCTTGCGATCGCATTCACAAACATAGAAACATTCACTCCACTTCAACAATGTTGTTTGTTTTTGATTCTATCCTTCCTATTTCGACTGTGCTGGAATACTGCTATTTTCATTCATGGGCTTGGTCATGTTCTAGTAACTGCTTTTATTGATAAAAATCTTTCCTTCATTTGTTTTGCCAATATTCTAGAGAATAGAAGTGTCTCCAAAATTGGCAAATCTCTCATTCCATTTAGCTCTGGCTTAGTTTCTTTTGCCCAAAATGACTCTTATCCTTGGGTAGCAGTTGGCTATCGCCATGCTGGGAAAATACGAGTTAAAGCATTGGGTGGAATGCAGTTTAATTTAATTGCCTTTCTCCTTGGAATATCTACTTTATCCCAATCTCACGATATTTATGGACAGATTGATGGGTTTGTTGGAAAATTTATTTTGCAAAGCTTTGCGATCGCTAATCTTCTAACTGCCTTAAGTTCTTTGTCCGATCTGAGGGCTGCCGTAACAGGAATCGCCGATCGCTTTTACTGCGGGAATTTTGGCTTTATAGGAAAACGGCAGTTAGAGGATGGTCAGGTGCTTCTCCCCAAGAGAGTCATTGATATCTTTCAGAATATGGGTTCGGAAACTGAGATTCGTGGTGGGCAAGCAGGAGGCGGACTAACGGTAGGTCGTAACCGTTCCAAACAAGTTGTTTTCATAGGACACAAAATCGTCAATCAGAAGCGCAGCAATCTAACGCGATCGCTCGAAATCTCCTTTGCTCGAGCCAGACAGCGAGCTAATACCTCTGGGGTCAAACCCCTAGAATCCACAATTCTAGGAATGTGGCACTATCGATACGGAACCAGTGCGCCTCCTTCGAGGCATGAAACCCATTGGCTTGAATGGATGCCAGCTAGAACTGCAACAGTTTGGCAAATTGAAAACGGAAAGTGGATTGCCAAAGAAAAAAATGTTAATCATCGCATTACCCATAATGGCGACTTTGATAGTTGGCAAATCTTTGGTAGATCCATTGATACTACCAATCTAGGATTGTGGCTAGAAAGGGTATTGCATACGCCAAATAGCACCATTGGAGATTCTCCCAAGATTGCTGGAATGATGGATTTACTTATAACTCAGGGCATGTGGGATGCTTCTGTAAGATTGGCTTACCAAATAGTTATTGCTTCCTACAAAGAAACATTTGGTGCACAAGAACCATCTAAAGATGCTCCGAATCAGGCTCCATCTGAATCAGAGTTAAGTAAGTGGGCAAGGATATTTGAAACGACTTTTGGACTTTCTATTAGATCGTTGACAACGGCAGAAGAGATTTTTGTTCCAGACATTTTGGATAAGTTTCAGAAGGCAGTTGTGCAGAATTTTGATTGGCAAGAAGAAATGAGTCTCTGGGGTGAGAATAAATTGTCTGCTTTTGTCAACATGGCAATTCATTCTTTTTTTTACAACGATACATATCATGCGATGCAGCTTTTTATGGAGCGTGCTTGGGGCAGCTTCGGATTAGCCACAGTCTCCACCCTACAACCAGATCAGATCGTTTTGAGTTCCCTAGGACAACTTATCTCTATCGGGATTAATCACCAGGAGGACTATGCAATCTACGCTTCGGAACCATCTGCTGTAGACGCGATCTTGTCAACAAGTCCAAATACAAAGCGTTTGGACTTGAATCAAAATACTGGAGAAATTGCTCTACTTAGTGATAAACCCCTGAGGGTTTATTCAATGACCCAGCAACATGAGTTAACTCCTGATGAAATTGATAGTAGATGGCATATATTTCAAGACCATCCTTTTATCCAGAATTCTCGAAGACAATCTCCCGATCCAGTCGCAACTGACCTCAATGAAATTCCTCATGTGTTAAGAACTATTCAAGATTCATGGATAAATCCTGCATCATTAAACCGCCAGAGTGCCGAACATCTGCTTAATCTGCTGATTGTCAAAGCAAAATACCTTGAAGACAAGCAACAGAAGATGCTTGCCAATGGGTTAGATCCTCAGCTCGCAGTATCGAGGACAGTTGAGATTCTAATCACTGGGGTAGAGAGTAGCTTATGGGTGGGGGAACGATTTGCCCAAGATCTAAAGACAGTGTTTCCCCTGCTGTCCATTAAGGCTCTCTCTGCCAATCAGGTTCTAAGACGATTGCAGTTCGACTTTCAGAGCCTGCGGTTAGCAAGTCAGTCGATCGTTCTAGCAATCAGCCAATCTGGGCAAACATTTCCCACAATGCAAGTCCTGAATGCCTTCGATTTGCTCGTCCGCAAAGAAGTGATTGGAGAGGTTTTTGTCCTCACGGGGGAACCAAGCAGCTTCATTAGTTCCCCTTTAGCGCAACCGACTTTTCGAGAGGAGCAGTTTAGTCGCAGGATCTTGATCAATGGTAGTGGGCGCAGGACAGCCGAGCCTGCCACAGTATCGACAGCCGCAAATCATCAAACCTTAACAGAGTTGCTATTTTATTTAGCCCGACAGATGCGGCGCACCTTTCCAAATTCCCACCCCTTCGGGATGACATTGACCCTAGAGAGTCTCCTCATGCTGGAACGATTCAAGGATGACTTTCTCGATCGAAACGTCACAAAAATAGTCGGAACGAGCTCTTCGGGTATCCCAATTCAGTCTTCGCTACACCAGCAATTACGACAAAGCGGTGAGAAATGGGCGCTCCATGTCACCGAAGCCCCTCTGGCTTGGGGTATTCAGGCGCTGTATGTATTTATCACCGTAGGATGGGCGATTCCATTTGGATATACGATCCCAATCTTCAATGTGTTGTTTCACTGGTTCTCGCTTGCCTTCCAGATTTCGAGTGAATCTCTGTTTATGCGGTTGCTTCACCCTTGGATTACGTTGCTTGATATTACAATTTATATTTTTGGTGCTTGGTTTTGGGCATTAGGACTGCGATATCTCCAAGGCAGACCACTTTTAGCGCGACTAGGTAAAAGAACATTGGTAATTGGCGATGCCCCTTGGGTTCATCAGCTATTAAAATCCTATGTCAGCAAGCTATTTTCTCTCAGTTACGGAATTGCCTCGTTAGAAGTTCACGGTGCTAATCCGCAGGATCATATGTTGCATCATTTCGGTCACCGAGTTGTCAGAGGAGCCTTAATATTTTTAGGTGCTCCTGATGGGCAGCTTAGTGCCAAGCAGCAACATGACGAAAAAGCGGTCTTGATGACAGCAAGTCAAGCTAACGGCATTCGCAATTTGGGTGTAGGTCCAGAGATCGTTCTGGTTAGTTCCAATCCAGCGATCCATTGCCAAGGAGCATCCGAGACCATAACCGTATCGAATCAAATTTTCGAGCAATTGGACGACCCACTGGAAACTAAGTCCGAAAATTCCACGGAAATAGACCTTATTGAAACGCTCAGAGAGTCGAGATTTTGCTCGTTTGAGCGTTTGTTATCTGGCTATGTATTCTTCTGGGCTTTAGCCAAAAAAGTCGCATCCTTTCCTCTTCTCCATTATCCTCATTGGAAATCCCAAAGCCGCACTAAAATTATGACGACAGCATCTCCTGTTTCAGCAGTGAACCTCGACCGTCCAGAGAATGAAGAGACTGCTATTCTTCAATTAGATATCTTTAGTGGAGTTGAGCAGTCCTGATTTGTTCATATACCAATTCACAAAAGTGTGACAACACTTTTGTGAATTGGTATATGAACAAACCCAGTAAGGGTTTTAAAAACACAAAATGGCTCCGCCATTTTGTGTTTTGGTATTAGTGCCCTTCATTCAAATTATTGATCCCAAAATTTGTGTGGCTGGCTTTGCCCACCGCCGCAATTTGGCGTTTTACTTGGAGAATCAATATAAATTGTAGTCTCTAATTTTCAGGATTGCTAGATCTCCAAAGAGTTAAGCCGCCAATTAGTCCTAAATCATTCGAGATTATTGCTACTTTGTTTGTCAAATTCGGCGGTAAATCCAAAGTAACTAAGCGAGCATTACCGCCCCCAATATAAAGTTTGTCAAAATTAAATAACTTATAAAGTGAGGCGATCGCTTCTAGCAATCTGGCATTCCACAATTCACCGCCAACTCGATCGAGAGCTGCTTGACCTAAGTGATCTTCGTAAGTACCGCAGTCGCGCCAAATATGTTGACCTAGCTCGAGGTTCGGCAGCAGCTTACCATTGAGAAAGAGCGATGACCCAAACCCAGTACCTAGAGTAACTACTAACTCGACCCCATTACCTGTGATCGCCCCGCAACCCTGCACATCAGCATCATTGGCAATCCTGATCGGCTTACCCAATTTATTTTGTAATACCTCAGCCAAAGGAAAGCCATCCCAGGCAGGATGCAAATTAATCGCCCCCCTTGTGATCCCATGTTCAACCACACTCGGAAAACCAATGGAAATCCGATCGTATTCCCCTTGTTTTGCGATCAAATCTACTAATGCCCCCACTATGACATCAGGAGTAGCGGGATGAGGAGTATTAATAAGCGATCGCTTTGAGCTTGGAGTGTGATCGTCTCTCAAGATGATCGCTTTGATACTACTCGCACCCACATCAATCGTTAAAGTTAATAAACTCACAGAAATAGACTTCTCGTATTAGATAATAGAATTAATTAAAGCAATTTTTTGATGAAGTAGGCAAAAGAGGGATTATAGAATATGGTTGCAGCCTTAATGCTAAGAGTACCTTCAGACATCCTTAGTAAAGCGCAAGATGAAATAATACTTAGAGGATACACACCCCTCCAGTTAGCTACAGAGCTTAGTCTTGCAGTGCAACTAGTTGAAAATTTTTTGAACGGGGAAATTGTTGATCGTAGTACTTATGATTTGATTTGTGAAAAGCTCAATATTTCTATAAATTCTATTCAGGATCTATCATCAGAAAAGCCACTAGAAAACAAAGACATTACAAATATTCAAATCCCTGAAGATATATCAACTGCTAGCGTAATTAATGCTAACAATACTACACCGATCTCAAATTCAAATTCAAATTCAAATTCAAATTCAAATTCAAATAATAATGCAGTTATAGCAAAGAGCAATAAAAGTGTAAGTGACAGCTTATTTGTTGCTGAAGAGATTGATTTTGATAAATCAATGCAGACAATCCGTAAAAAGATCGCCACAGCGTTAATACGTCAGTGCGATCGCCTCAGAATAATTGATATTAATTCTCCACTCTATTTACATGATTTATATACAGAGATTAATATTTTTGCTGTTTTGCCGAGTAGTCAGCATCTCGATCTAGATGAAGCTTTTGCTAACATATCTCCTGAACAATACGACCGCTTTTATTTAGCCAAAATTCGTCCGTTCACAATCCCTGCAAATCAAGCTTTAGAAGAATCTAAACAAATTTTGCTAGTTGGTGGTTTAGGTTCAGGCAAGACGACGTTACTTAAATATTGGGCAATGGCTTGTATCTCAGGCGGTATTTTACCTAAATATTTACCTGTATTTTTGCCACTACAATCGCTTGTTTCATTAAATGATATCGGCAATCCATTGATATGGTTAAAGCAACAAATTATTAACTATGGATTGTTAGATGAATATTCAGATAACACAGTATTAGAACAGCTATTAAATCAAGGACGCCTGTTACTGCTATGGGATGGTTTAGATGACTTACCCGAGATTCATCATGCAAAAATCGCGTACAAAATCATAAGATTTAGCGATCGCTATCCTAAGAATCGCGTAGTACTTGCTACGCGCAATCCTATCTATGGTCATATCCTAGAATCTTTCTCGACATTAGAAATTGCCCCTTTTCAAGAAACGCAAATCACCACATTTATCAATAAATGGTTTCAAACTACTTGCTCGCAAAAGCCGAAAAAAAATGAAAAGTTTCAACAACTGCTTGCTACAAACCAACCCTTAGCTGAAATAGCTAGTAATCCACTACTCCTAACTTATCTTTGTACTGTTTTTAATAATTGTGATTATCTCAAAACTAACTTTTATCAGGAAATCTTAAATCTACTATTGACCAAATGGGCGCAGACTAAATGCTTGCCGAGTCCGCTCAACCAAGCTTTATCCAATGCTCAAAAACTAGACTTACTTTCCTATGTTGCGATCGTGTCGCTAGATCGACATGGATATGTTTGGCAAAATAATCAACTTGAGGATGACTTTCAGGCTTGCATAGCAGCTAGTGCCAACTTATCCAAATTAGAGATCGATCATGATGAGATTTTTCAGATTTTTAAGTGGCAACATAGCTTATTGGTTGAATGCGCAAAAGGGATTTATTCACTTGCTCACACTACTTTGCATGACTATCTCGCCGCCTATCGAATTGCCAACAGTGCACCTACAGCTGCTCACAATTATTTACTAGATCGGATATATCTCAAGCGTTGGCATGGCGTGATCGTGATGACGGTCAGCATTTCCCAACAACCCGATCGCATGTTGAAAATGATGAAACGAAAGATCGATGAGCTGGTGAGTCAAGATCCTCTCTTGCAGTCATTTCTGACTTGGGTTAACCAACAGTCAATTCAAATCCAAACCCCATATAAAGCGGTGACGATTCGGGCTCTGTACCTAGATATTGATTTAGAAAATACGCGATCGCTCGACCGCGCCCGTGCTTTAGATATTGCCCATTCCCGTTCTTTGGAACGAGCTCGTGCTAAAGCAATGGGTATCGACAATACGATGGCAACAGAGGTAGATATCGATTACACGATTAATCTGGCTCTCAACCTTGATTTGGCTTTATATTTTGCTAATCATCCTGTTATCGAGTTAGCTTGCACACTTGAGCCGGATCTAAATAGAGGTTTACAGTTTTTACGGCAAAAATTTCCCGATCCATATAAAAATCGAGAAGCTTTTGCAAAGTGGTGGCAAGCTAAGGGTTTAGATTGGTCAAAAAAATTGCGTACTTTAATCGTTCAACATCGCAAAAGCTCACAAGAGTGGCAATTTAGCGAAAATCAAATTAACCTATTGCGGACATATCATGATGCGAACAAGCTTTTAATCGAATGCCTAAATAATGCCGAATATGTCAGTCCATTAGTCAAAAGTCAGATCGAATCTACTCTATTACTACCTCAAGGTGAGTACAGCATATTGCAGTACTAAAACGAAAAGATGCCGTAGACTTTTACCGCCGCACCTTTTCGTTTTACAGCGCTTTACGCACAAACCCGAACCAATAATTTTTTTAAAAGTGTTGCTTTGCAACACTTTTAAAAAAATTATTGGTTCGGGTTTGTGCGTAAAGCGCTGTAGTTGGATCATTTATTGCTAAAACTACTAACGAAAAAAACTGAGCAAAGTACTCTCTCTTCTTTGGTAGTTTTGTGATGTCGATTGCTATACTTTAGGCATCATTTTAAAAAGATACAAATTCAGTGCTAGAAGTTCGCAAAATCTGTAAATCTTATGGCAAGAAGCAAGTTTTGCAGGACTTATGCTTTGATATTCAGGCAGGGGAAGTATATGGATTATTAGGTCCAAACGGGGCTGGCAAAACTACTACGATTAGTATTTTGTGTGGATTGATCCAAGCCGATCGCGGCAGTGTGACAATGAATGGGAAAAATGCATCAAGCGCAACCCGATCGCTTATTGGCATTGCTCCACAGGAAAATATTTTTTATAAGAGCTTAACCTGCGAAGAAAATTTGCGTTTTTTTGGTCAGCTGTATGGACTAAGTAATACAGCTTGTCGAAAACAAGCGCAGTATTGCTTAGAGCTAGTAGGACTCGGAGATCGCGCTAAAAGTATTGCTGACACTCTTAGTGGAGGAATGCAACGGCGTCTGAGTATGGCGATCGCCCTCGTACATCAACCACAATTAGTCGTACTCGATGAACCAACAACAGGACTTGATATTGAAGCCCGTTATGAAATTTGGGAATTGATTCGCAAATTGAGTAGTCAAGATACGGCAATTTTATTGACTACACATATGTTAGAAGAAGCAGAACGTCTTTGTCAGCGTATTGGTATTATCAAACAGGGAAGTTTGCTCGCTGAAGGGAGTCTCGAAGAACTGCGTCAACATGTCCCTGCTCAAGAGATTGCGATTATTTGCACGCCAACTGAAGATTTAGCGATCGCTAGAGCGATCGATCTTGGGTTTACCTATCGCTACTATGGACGTGATTTAGCTTTTTGGCTACCCAAGGTAATGGAACTGAAAGAAATTCTGGAATGTTTTGATGGCATCAAAATTGACTCAATCATGCGACATCCTGTACGACTTGAAAATATTTACGTGGAAGTCACCCAAGGTACTAAAAGTCTGAGTTAAAGTCCGGCAATTCTCATCTTTGACCAATGGCTTTAGCATGGTTAAAGACTGCCTCAGCAAAAGCCATCAAATTTTGCTGCATCAGCCTAGACTCTAATGCTACAAGACGATCGAGCGATGTGTAATATGTAGCAGCCAGTTTGGGGCGGCTACCAGATTTGCTTGCCCAAAGAGCATCTGCCAAACTTGCTCTAATCTCGACAGTAATATCATTTTTACTAGGAAGCACAATGCGATCGGAAATGCCATGAAAAGCTTGAATCTGATTTTTTGCATCTCCCTTAATCCAAATTGTTGCGACAAGATAGGGGCTTACAGATTGCAAATCACTATGAGCTACTGTTCTTGATACGTGAATATAGAGTAATTGCAACCAAGGTAAGGGGTAAATAACCTCTAACGCACTGTAGCCAGTGAGTTTCGCATTGATCTCCATTTCCTGAAAATAATTGATTGTTTTCTCCCATTGCTGGCTAAAACTTTTTGCCACGTCAGGATTAAGAAACAGATTGCCCCATTCACTATGCTGCCAAGGTTGCATATCCATGAAATGCATATACTCAGCAAACTCATGGGCAATGCGTTGTTTTTTTTGGGCTACTAGAGCATATATATCTTGCCAACAAAAATATGGCATAGATGAATTCATATCATCATAGGGTTGGAGATAATGCTGTTTTGCAGACTCCCCTGCTAAAACCTCAGGTTCGATTAGGCAATAACTATTGCTAATCACTGCTATATAAGACTTCTTTGGCTGAGACTTAGCCAAAACGAATAATTTGTCCAGAGAAAGCTTGTTTAACTCGCTCTCTAAACGATGATCGCAGATAACATCAAAATCCTGACATTCCAAAAGTATGTCAGGCTGAATGCCTGACGTAAAGAAAGGATAGCTAACAGCTTTAATAAAAGTTGAACTTGGCTTACCCGATCTCTGTGTTAAAAAGTCAACGAAATCCTGCCCTAACTCTTGAATATTTTCTAGCAAATATTCCCAAGAAGCCGCAAAACGCGCTTTCTTATCAAGGTTTGGTGGCAGCAAAAAAATATTACTCATTGCTGGGCGCTATCTAGCCTTTTTTCTTTCTATTGTATAGGTTATCAATAGATCCACATCTATTTGGTAAGTAACGATTTTTATCTTTCCCTTGAATGCACCATAACATTGCTTCTAAAAGATTTCTGCGATAGCCCCTATCGCCGCGCAATCTCAGAAACTAAATTAATGTATATACATGAAGATTATCTCCATTTTTCAATCAACCCTAACTGACGTTAAAATAGTGTTTTAAGAATGAACTTTGCAGCTTTGATCGGCAGCTATGGTAGAAGTATTGACTAATGAATCCCAGAAACAGATTATTCAGCGCAACGCTATTGTGGCGGAAGGTTTGAGCAAAACTTATCGCACTGGCTTTTGGTTAAATCAAAAAATTAGTTCTTTACAGGATTTTTCATTAACCATTCGCCAAGGCGAAACATTTGGTGTGTTAGGTCCCAATGGGGCAGGCAAAACCACATTATTAAAAATTTTGTTGGGTATTGTGAAGCCCACAGCGGGAACTGGTGAAATTTTAGGATATCCTCTAGGCGATCGCACGGCTAAGCAGTCAATCGGCTATTTGCCTGAAAATGCTTATTACTACGACTATTTGACTGGCTGGGAACTACTCGATTTTATTGGCAGTTTGTTTGGAGTTGCGCCCACATTACGCCGTCAACGCATAGCTGACCTGCTAGATCTTGTGGGTTTATCACAGTCAGTGGCTCGAAAAAAGCAATTGCGCCAATACTCTAAAGGCATGGTGCAGAGAATTGGCGTAGCACAAGCTCTCATCAATGATCCCGAAATTGTGTTTCTCGATGAGCCTATGTCTGGGCTTGATCCCGTTGGGCGGTATCAGGTGCGTGAAATTATTTTGATGCTCAAAAATCAGGGTAAAACTGTATTTTTCAACAGTCATATTTTGTCGGATGTAGAGTTAATCTGCGATCGCATTGGCATTCTCAACAAAGGCGAACTAGTGGCGATGGGAACCTTAAATGAGTTACTAGGAACTGAGCAGTCCTATCAGGTCAGTGGTCACGGTGGCACTGAGGCGGAGTTAAAACCTTGGTTAGAGCATTTAATTTTCCAAAATGATACTTGGCATGGTCAGCTAGCTAAGGATTTACCAGAGTTCTTGACCTATATTGCTAGTATTGGGGCAAAGGCGATCGCGATCGAGCTAGCCCGCCAAACTCTCGAAGAGTTTTTTATCGATCAAATAAAAGCTTCGCGCCATAAAGAATAAAAGAAGGCGGCTCTTCTCGCCGCCCTCTTTTACTTGGATATCAAATCTAATTGCGGTAAGCGCAATTAGATTTGAGTCATGTTGCTGTATTCCTCTAGTAACTCATCGTAAGTAAGGCTATCTGTATCTGCCTGCGGACTCCAAAGCAACTCAAATACTAATAAATGACTAACTGGGATCGAAGCGATCGCTTCTAATGCTTGGCGTAATTCTTGCGTATTTCTGATCTCACCAAATAGAGGTTGATCGTGTTCAGTTCCAATCAATAGCGTCACCACAATATAAGCGGATGGGTCTTTATCTGGAGAAGCGATCGCTGACGATCTCTGAGAAACTCTGCCCCTGACATTCACTAATGTTTCTTCGCTAAACTTGGTACGTTCTTCTATAGACAGTTTATTAAAGACTTCTTCAGCTTTGTCTCGATGCACTGATTGTGAACTGCATGAAACATGTGTCCAATTTTCGGGGGTACGCACTAAGGCAAGTGCCGATTCTTGCATCAAGGTCATCAACCCTTCTGGAGAATCAGTATCAATTTCAAGAGCTAACTTTGTCAATCGGGATTGGACTTCACGGGCTTGGGCAAAGAGTGCAACTTGGAGTTTGCTAACCGTAAAGGTTTCATTCCCTAAATCATTTCCTACTCCAATCTGTTTAGAACGCATCATGATCGCCCGAATAATAAAGTAGACGATCGCAAAAACAATCAATAAAATTATTATCCAGACAAACCAAGACATCCCATTCGACGATGTGGAAGTTGTGGATCGATAAGGATCATAGGATGGATTATTCGTCGAATTATTGATAATTACAGGAGCAACGATAGTCGAGGGTCTATTTGATGATGGTTGGCTAGGGTTAGTTAATGTATCGCGATCATCGGAAGGGTTAGATGGAGCGGGTGATGATTTAGATGGATTTGATGACTTAGAACTACTAGAACTGTTGGAACTTGAAGGCGCTGAACGGGTGAAAGAACCGCCGCCGCTTCGACCAGCGCTACTTTTTGCATAGACTTGCTGATCTTTAAGCAAGAATGTATCTAGTTTGCGATCGTTAAAACCCAACTCGATCGACTGAACCATTGTGAATGTCAGTAACGTAGCAGCGCAGAACTGAAGCTTTGTCTTAGACATATTAATCACTGTTAGGTTAATATCTGTTAGGAGTAGTCATATTCTAGTAATTTCTTTGATGACTGACACTTCTGCTGCAATCAGCTAAGAATATCACCGTTTTTTTGCAAATTATGACAATAGCAAAATATTTGGTTGTGCGGGACGAAGTCCCGCACAACCAAATATTTTGATTGGAAAGAAATAAGAATTATTTTTTGCCCCAACCAAATAGCCCACCTTTCTTTTCTGGTTGCTTTTCTGGTGGTTTAGTCGTCACGCTCACCTGATTAATGAATTTGAGGGCAGTTGGTTCCTTCGGATCGAGCTTAAGCGCTTTTTGAAAGCTAGCCTTGGCGATCGCTGCCGCATTTTGATTCATTTGGACTAAACCCTTAAGCGCATAGACCTTGGCATTATTTGGATCGAGTTTTTCGGCGCTGAGCAATTCTTTACTCGCCTCAGACCATTGCTTCTTGTTGATAAATAGCTCTGCCATATTCAGGTTGCGCAGTGCTGGGGATTGAGCAGGTTTAGCCACAGGTGCTGCCTCGGCTATAGTAGTCTGATTGTCAAACGAAGATGCTGTACTACTTCCTGAACTAAAACTAAGACTAGTTTGAGTAAGCAAATATACAAGGTTTAACTCGCTGAGAGTAGCGGTGTATTCCATAATCGAATCGAGGGTTTCATACTGCTTAGGCGAAACTTGCTCAACATATTGCTTATAGGTGATTTCGTGGGGAATACGATAGAGCTTTTGAGCTAATTCCGAGCTGAGAGTGGGTGTTTCATCTTTTTGCTTTCTCCCTTGGGCAAACATTCTCAAAGTTGCTAAATATTCGCCACGTTCGCGATCGCTATTCAGCAATTGATAGGCTGGACTGACCATCTTCGAGAAATATTTAGTAGCACTCTCTTTCTCTTCGGTATTTCTGCCAAATACATCAGGATGCAAAATCTTCGCTAGCTTGAGAAATTTTTTGCGAATCTGCGCGGGATCAGTGGTCATTGGTAAGCCGAGTATGGCGTAATGATCGCTAATACCGTAACTGGCAAGACCTTTGTTGATTTTAAAGTTTTCTGGCTTTCCCACAGGTTCCACCTCTTAAGTATTTGTTCGAGTTTACCCTCTTGACGCATCTCTGTTAAAGCCTTATCTACAGCTTTTTTAAGTGATATGTCATCTTTGTTGACGATCGCAACTAGACGAATTGGAATTAACGGCTCCCCAACAATTATAAAGTTGGGATTGTTGCGTACTTGCCATACTGCCACAGGTTCATCAAGGATCATTGCATCAAGCTGGCGATCTCGTAATTGGATCACCATGCGATCAAGATCTCGTGATGAAAAAAGGCGAATGGCATTGCCTCTATTTTTATTATAGGTTTCGGCGATCGCCGCACCACCACTATTTGCCACAACCCCAACTCGCTTGCCGATCATGTCTCGCAAAGACTTAATTTGAGTTCCGTCAGCTCGAATCAGCAAGCGTTGGGCGCTTCGATAATAAGCGGTAGTTTCAATAAATTTGCCCTTAGTATCTCCTGTTTCTAAAGCTCCTTCTTCCCTTGCACTGAGCAGAATATCAACTTGTCGTGAAGCCAAATTTTCAGGCTGGGTTGTCCAAGGAATATTAATTGGACGTGGCTCAATGTTTAACCTTGCGGCGATTTCTTGGATAATTTCTAGCTCAAACCCATCGTAAAACTGGGTCTTAGCATTCCAAAACATATAAGGTCCCCCAATCGCGGCATCGATACCCACCCGCAGATGTCCGCGTCGCATGACAATACCGA
This sequence comes from Pseudanabaena sp., assembly GCA_003249035.1. Taxonomy (GTDB): domain Bacteria; phylum Cyanobacteriota; class Cyanobacteriia; order Pseudanabaenales; family Pseudanabaenaceae; genus Pseudanabaena. Next base: position 37,960 of record QBMK01000019.1, on the reverse strand, counting down.
GGCTACTATCTTCAGCTAATACTGGTGATGTCGCGCCAACTACACCCAGACATATACCTGTGTAAATTGCTAAACCAGCGATTTTTTGGACGAACTTAAACATTAATTCTTTAGTCATGCGATCGCTACAAATATACCAATATCCCCATCATTCATTTGATTTAGATAAAGTGATGCTCATATGTTATGACTGCTATTACTAAGCAAATACTTGTTAGCCATTTTACTCGCTCAGCTCCAAAATTTATGAGATGCAAAGTACCTATTCCCAAAAGTAACTCTGTGACTGCCACAATAAATACGCTAAGTTGGCATACTCATCTCGGTATTACATTGACAATCTTGACCTGTAGTTATTTGAGTTTGACAATACAAAACTATTTTTTGCCGTCAGATGCGATCGCTCAAACTCAGCCATTTACAGAGTCTAGAAAAGTTAATTTTGGATTAGGTTTACCGAAAACAGCCAGCATTGGTGGCGCTACGCGTCTTGTGAATCGAGAAGAGAGAGGTGGTGCTGCTAGAGGTAGCATTAGACCTGGAAATAGCCAACCGCCATTATTCAAAAAACGGGAACTACCTCTTCTGGTATTGATTACGCCAGAAGATGGGGCACGAACAGCGAGTCCCCAACCTACGCTTTATTGGTATCTGTACGTGCAGAGAACTCAAGCATCGCAATCAGAAATTGATAATCTCTCAAGCAATCCTTCAACAATTAATACTGATAGAACTAAAAATAATTTTTTAGTGCGGCTTAGCATCACTTCAGAAGACGATGCTAAGTCAGTCACTATTTTTCAGACCAATCTGAAAATGCAGAGTGGTTTATCTAGCTTCAAGTTACCAGCCTCTGTTTCTTTAAAGCCATCTAAGCCCTATCGTTGGCAGATCGTTTTACAAGATCAAAAAGTTAACGCAAGCGGCTGGATTGTCTATACTCCGCCTGAGGGAACACTCCAAAAGTCTTTGATGCGAACTTTGACTGTCCTCGATCGCGCCAAGATTTATGCTCAATCTGGATATTGGTTTGATGCGATCGATGGTTATATGCGTTGGTTAAACTTTAAACCCGACGATCTCAAGACTAGAAATGCAATGAATGAAATTTTGAAGACTGGATTTGCCTCTAATAGAAACTTGGATTTTGATGCTTTTATTGGAATGTTAAATACCAATGCTACAAAATCAACAGTCAAATAATAACAAAACAAAAAATGGCTTAGCCATTTTTTGTTTTGTTATAACTACGCTGGGCTCGGAAATTACTTATTCTAATTTGGCGATCGCCTGTCTGTCGATTAGCACCTGAGCAGTGAGCAAATCGCTAACAGTCGCTATCAAAACACGGCGATCGTCGATTTCAAAATCAACAGCAATGCGATCGCTACCTAACTGTCCTGAAGGTTCGAGTCTAGCGATACAAACTCGATCAACATCTGACTTTTGTCTATTTGCAACTAGCGATCGAAAATCAGATTGCTTTAACAATTGACTGCTAGTCATGCGTCCAGAATTGTCATAGGTGACTTCGGCCTGTGAAACATCAGCAACTTCACCAATATCTAACCAGATTTCGGTTTGACCAGCGATCGCTGCTTGCAAAATTAATGGCTCAGCGCGTTGGCAAGGATATTTTGCTCCTTTCTCAAACAACGTATAGAAAGAATATTGATGCAAATAAGGTTCCCAAAGACGAATCGCATAGCTATGCCGCAGATGATCTTCGATCTCGAGCGCCTGACCTAGAACTAAAGCGCCATGAGCGACGGCTTCAAAGGGTTTGCCATACTTGACTTTGGATTTGCCGAAATAGGAAACGATCAATTGCTGAATTGCCACAATCTGGCAACTACCACCTACTAACAGAATTTGCTCGATCGCCGCTTTACTAATGCCCCGATTTAGCCCAATGGTTAGGACTTCATCAATTGCTTCGCGCAACTGCTCAAGCATCTGATTTTGCTCGAGAATTTCCGCTAGTTCGTCTTGATTAAGTCGCAGTTCGCAAGCAATCATATTCTCATCATGCCAAATTCCCTTGACTTCCTGAGCCACTGACAATTTGATTTTAAATTGTTCTGCTAGTTCCAAAATACTTAGCCAGTGAATATCCTCAATCTGAGATCGCGTAGTTCCTAATTGCCGCAAAAAATGCTCGGCAATCCATCGGTCAATGTCAATCCCCCCAATATAGGCATCAGATTTTGCGATCGCTTCAGCTTTTGTCACCTGTTTATGACTCGTGGCGTTAGAGATCGGCGCAGTGCGAACTAAACTCAAATCTAACGTCCCACCCCCAAAATCAATCACCAATACCAGTGCGTTTGGCCGCGTGATCGCATAGCCTAAGGCGGCGGCAGTGGATTCATCGACGATTTGGAAGTTAGGGAGTTTTAATCTTTCGGCAAAGTTACAAAACCAGTTAAGGTATGCCTCAAATGCACCAACGGGAACCGTAAAAATTAATTTTGTTGGCTGGATATTCTGCAATGCTAGGCGCTGCCATAGTTCCATCAAAAATGCTTCGGCAATCCCTTCAGCATCATAGAGCTTGCCATCAATTTCCCTTGCAGGCGCTCGAAAACTAGCGACTATATCCCGCTTAAATCCTTGGAATAATCGCCTTGATTGATGTTCTAATAAATATTGCGATCGCGCTTGTTGTCCAAATAGGAATTCACCATAGCCCGTCTCAGAGCCTAGTAAATAGACTAAACTCGGCACTAGCCAAGCCTTTCCCCCATTCGTTTCAAACCCATTAGAGATATGATCAAAGCTCAAAGTTTTTGGTGTGGCAATATCGCGATCGTTGACTGAAACGAGAATTGCGATCGCTGTATTACTGGTTCCAAAATCAATTGCAATAACAGTCATGTTTGGCTTGAGTTAGAGTAGATGTAGACGGCTCTATGTTGTGTCCTGAAATCTCAAGGAGCATTAACTGATGAAAGTAACCATGACAGCGATCGCTACACTTGGAGCGATGACTACATTTGCAGGATCGACACTTGCTGATGTATCTATTGGTATAGGATTTGAATCACGCCCCTCAATAAATACTTATCAAACCTACGAATCTTATAGTTCTAATATCCAGCAGCCCGTTTATCGCAATTTTTACCAGCGAACATATAACCACAACTACCAACCCAATGTTGGCTCTAGAGTGATTGTTCGTGAAATGGTGCCAAGTCAAAATTATGGCAATTCATGGCACTATCCGAATGCCCAAAGAGCTAACTATCCTACTAATTGTCCTATGACAAATCAATCAGTCTATAATCCAAATCTTTATAATGTAAACCTTGGCGATCGCTATATTGTCGAGCAAAGGATCATTCGCGTTAGATAAAAATTAGATTAAAAAAGAGCCTGCAAATACAGACTCTTTTTTAATGATTATGGAGTGGGTTGCTTAAGATTTTCTTCACCCTTAGTGATCGTTATCGATTCAATGCGATCGCCAGCTTGAATTTTTTCGACTAAATCCATTCCTTCGGTTACATAGCCAAATACAGCGTAAGAACCATCGAGAAAGTAAATATCATCAAGGGCAAGATAAAACTGAGAAGACGCTGAGTTAGGAGACTGAGATCGTGCCATCGCGATCGCGCCCTTTTTATGTTGTAACTTGGGTTTCTGAGTTGGCGGTAAAATCTCTCCATAAACTGGTTGTTTTGCGCCATCGGGCAAAATTTCGAGCGGGATATAACGAGGCTGAGATGTTACAGGATCTGTGAAATTTCCTGTCCCATTTCCAAGCGGATCGCCACCTTGGGCGACAAAGGGCGTTGGCTCCTTAACTACCCGATGAAAAGTTAGCCCGTTATACAGTCCGCGCTTAACTAAATCAGCAAAATTTCCTGCGGTAAGTGGTGCATTAGTCCCATCAAGCTCGATTTTAACAGTTCCAGATTTTAGTTTTAACTCTACTGTTGCTGGACCTTTAAGCTGTACAAATTTAGCTAACGCCGCTTCTAAAGAATTGGGACTGGCACTAGGCTTAGGCGATGCTGGGCTAGTAGCAATCTCTGTAGGCTTGCTGCTTGCAGTAGGTGAAGAAGTGGCTGAAGCGGTCGGGGAAGCACTTGCGGAGACGCTACCGCCATTTGTGCAACTTGTGAGTAAAACACTCACTACTAAAAAACAACTAAGAATCCAACGCAACATGTTTAACCATTGATAACTTTTCTAAATTGTAGGAGTAACTCAACATAATTAAAAACCCAAAAGCAAAACCTATACTGTGAGCACAGTAGGCGGTACAGGTTTTGAGGATTTATATTAATCGTGTCTAGCTACTTAGGTGAGATGCGGTGCAAAGTACCCCATCTTAATCTAGTTATAAACCTTCAAGTGGAACTGCCAAAAACTTGGCGATTTCTGCCGCCCGATCTTCGAGGACGGTTAAAGAAATTGGTTGACCAACCTCTGACAGCGGAAGCTCTCCCTTTCCCTTAACTCGCAAATATAAGGCTCTTTTCGGACTCAAGCCGTTGCGAATTTCGACACGTATTGCTTGCACATCAGCAATTTTGTATGTAAATTCGAGGTTTTTACTCTTGCTACGTCCGCGCCGAAAAATTGTGACCTTGCCAATGGTGCGATCGAACTCGTTGTAGCCGCTACCATAATCGATCGCCATCACATATAGCAGGTATAGCTCTAGCAAAGTGCCAGCTACTCCATAAAAGGAAAGCGCCAAACCTTGAGGCACAAATTCCAGCTGTAGGGGATCAGAAAATGGCAACAAATTAATCTTTAAGAAACTCGATATACCTGCTAGCAAAAAGCCCGATGCACCTATGGCAACAATAACCGCAAAGCAATAGTTACTAAAGCGTCGTGACCCGACAATGTCATATCGCAGAACATTGGATTGAGATTTTGAAGTTACCATCAGTTGAAATAATATTGAAAAATTACTATGTAAAGGAACAGTATATAGCGGCTTGCAGTCTCTAGTATGTGTAAACTTCAGGTAATCCGCTATTCTCTTGAGCGACACCAACTTTGGGATTTTCTGTACCTACAGCCCTGCAAATCCCAAAATTAGTTTTGATATTTCGGTTTATTGACCATTAGCGATGATAACGAGAGTTTTTAGACATACCAATTCTTAAGGTCGAGCGCGATCGCAATTCAGTTATGCTCCAAAAGATTTGCTAAGAAATGATGCGTAGAGTATCTTGATTAGACAAGTGGCTCAAGACAAAATTTCCACCTGTTACTTACCGACAATTACCTCTCTAAACTAATCGTGAAAAAATCACTCAACTACTCCTTAAAGCAAAGTCTCCTCGCTGCGATCGCCGTTAGTTGTGTTGCGGTTCTGTCCGCTTGTCAACAACCAGCACCAAAAGAGACTGCGGCAACGCCTACAGCAGCAGCTACTGCAACAGCAACAGCAAGTCCTACTACCGCAGCATCAGCACCTCCTACAGCAAAAACTCCTGAAGCTACACCCGACAAAAGCCCCACTACCCCAGCTAGTCTTGACAAGGTCGCAGGCGAATATGTAGTCGTATTAGACCCTAAAGTTTTAGCTGATGCTGAAAAAGAGGGCGTTAAATCTGTTACAGGTAAATGGACGATTAAGCCCGAAGGTACTTTTGAAGCTACTCTCAAAGCAGTCTCTACTAAAGATGAAGTGCAAGAAATTAAGACTGCTGGCAAAATCTCAATCAAAGATGGCAAGGTTGTTTCTCAAGTCGAATCTGTTAATGGCGAGAAACCTGCCCAAGCGCCTCCAGAACAGCCTTATACTTTGTCTGCAGATGGTAAAGAACTGCAAGCTGATGGTCAGCCAGTGAAATTGGTCAAACAATAATCCTGCATCAAAGCTATAGCAATAGCCACTATAGTTAATATATAAAAGCCAAGATAGAGTTGCGTCGCAACTCTATCTTGGCTTTTATTTTTAGTCTTAAAGTCTTTGGCTTTATTTACAACAATGAGGTGAAGAAGTTTTTCGTCCAAACCAATCGGTTTGGACGATAGCGCGTCACCTTTTCTATTTGAGTTTTACTTCTGATGATTGATGTAACGGTAACTGAGTTGTTACATACGTCCCATCGTTATTGAACAAATCGCAAGAAATTGGAAGTCTACTAATATTTTTGTTGCTACCAATCACGACGATCGCCGATCCTTTAAACAGTTTTTGGGTTGGATCGGGGTTAATTTCAAACTTTTGATCGTGGCTGACGGCAATCACGTTTAAGCCATAGTGACCACGTAGCTTTAGATCTTGGATCGTTTTGCCGTCAAACTCTTCAGGAACCATCACTTCGACAATACTATTGTCAGGGTCGAGTTCAAAGCGTTCTAAAATGCCTCGTTGAGTAAGCGATCGCGCCAAAGCTCTTCCCATTTCGGCTTCAGGATAAACCACAAGATCCGCGCCAACTTTTTTGAGCAATGTGCCATGTATTTCTGATGAAGCCTTGGCAACAACATGCTTCACTCCTGCTTCCTTCACATTTAGAGTAGTGATAATACTCTCTTCTAAGAAATTGCCGATCGCGACAATCACCGTATCAATTTCGAGAATGCCAGATTCTTTAAGCGCAAGGGGATTAGTCGAATCTAATTGGATACAATGCGCCGCTAGGTTATTGGCTCGAACATGACTGACACTCTCTTCATCTTTGTCAGCAGCTAAGACCTCATGTCCTAATCTATCAAGGGTAGAACATACCGATCGCCCAAACCGACCTAAGCCAATCACCGCAAATTGCTTGTTTTCATGGCGCAGACTGCGAAAAAAACTTAATGAAGATATATCCACAAAATTTTCCTTAACTTCCTAATAATTGGTTATCCGAAATTTTAGGTCTAAAAGCATATTGCTTGTTTTAGACTATCCAACTAGCATCGACTCCTGAGGATATTTAATGAGACTATGACGGGTATCAGTAAAGATTGCTGCCATCAATAGTAATACTCCTACCCGCCCGATGTACATTGTGGCAATTATCACGATTCTGCCAGCTGAGGATAGAGATGAGGTGACGCCAGTTGATAAGCCAACTGTAGCAAAAGCTGAAGTTGCTTCAAATAGGATATTTATAAAACCCATATGGCGATCGGTTAAGGATAGTAAGCCTGTCGAAAAAATTACGGTAAATAATGAACCTACAGCAACACCAACAGCTTTTAAAATCAGACCATTTGGTACTTGTAGCTTATATAAATTGATTTGATCGCGTCCCTTCAATGCTGCCCCTGTACAACTAGCCAAAATCCTTGCAGTAGTGGTTTTAATGCCTCCGCCCGTGCCTCCAGGGCTTGCACCAATAAACATTAAGGCGATTGAGATAAATATCCCAGTTACAGTCATTTTGCCATTATCAATCGTATTGAATCCCGCCGTGCGAGTAGTAACAGACTGAAACCAAGCTCCGATAATCTGATCAAATAATGGCAATTTACCTAAGGTTTCGCTATTACTAAACTCTGTTAACCAGAAAAATATAGTCCCAAATAATATCAATGCGATCGTAGTGCTTGTGGCTACGCAGAAAGTCAGGCTAAAGGAGATGTAATCGCGATCGCGTGAAAATTTTGTCCTTAACCATAGATAGCCTTCTAAGATCACCTGATAGCCAATACCACCGAAGATAATCAGTAAGCCAACAATAATGCTTACCATTGGTGTATTGACATAACCCATCAAATTATCGGTGAATAGGCTGAAACCAGCATTATTAAATGCATTAACGCTATGAAATATGGCTTGCCAAACGCTATCAGTAAAGCTCATCTTTTGACTGAAGATGGGAATCAGGGCAAATACTCCAGTCAGTTCAAATAGCATGGTCACGGCAATGATCGACTTAACTAATTGCGGACCGCTACGAATACCATTGGTATCAAGTGCAGACTGTAAAGTCACTTTGTCACGCAGACTAAATTTACGTCCAATGAGCAATAAGAGGATAGTGGTCGCAGTCATATAGCCCAAGCTGCCTACCTGAACTAACAGTGTTAGGAACAGTTGCCCCCAAAATGAATAAAATTTACCGACATCAACTACCGATAAACCTGTTACACATACAGCTGAGGTTGAGGTAAACAAAGCGGTGATCACATCTGACCATGTGCCGTTACTAGAAGATATCGGCAGCATTAGTAAAAATGTTCCAATTGATATGACAGCAACAAAACCAAGACAAATTGTTCTAGCTGGGTTCACGTTGGTTCCGCAAATATATCCGTGAGTTACAAAATTAATTCTATAGCGATCATTGGGTATGGTTAACCACAAATCCAAAGATTAGAGACGGTGCTTTGCGCCGCCTCTAATCTTTGGATTTGTGGTTAACCATACCCAAGGACTGAACGGCAACATTAGATAAGAGTGTTACGATCGCAGTTATGCAAATAAAGAGTAAATACAGGGACTGAATCTAATGAGATACTACACATTTGGCAATAATTTCCCCAGTGGCGGCGGCGGTGGCGATCGCTGGTCAGGTGTGCGTTTTTGGTTAACGACTTTGCTTGTTGTCTGGTCATTTAGCGCGATCGGGCTAGGCTGGTTAGTTAACTCGTTTTTCATCTTGATTGGTCTAATTACAGTTGTCCCTGTAATTGCCTTTTTTGGATTGCAATGGTGGATTAAACGCAGCATTGTGACTTCAGATTGCCCTGTATGCGATACAACTTTTAATGCCTCAAGATCGAGTCAATTTCAATGTCCTAACTGCGGTGAGCCTTTGCAAGAGCAGCAAAATAAATTTGTACGGCTTACCCCACCAGGCACAATAGATGTAGATGTCCAAGTTGTCGAATGAATCTAGGCAAACCCAAAAAGCTAAAAACTGTACCGTCCGCGCAGCGGACGGTACAGTTTTTAGCTTTTTGGGTTTAATTTTGCTTAGTTGATTAATTGTTCTGGAACATTTTTTAGAAAGGAAAAGGATGCGTAAAGCGCATCCTTTTCCTTTCTAGGTATAAAATACTGTTAGCTCTTTATTTAGCGTTTAGCATAGGATGTCACCATGCCCTTGATTGCAACCGATAAAATTGTCAAAGACCTAGAAAAAGCAGGTGCTTTAGCAATGCGTGTTCCTCCTGAAGGTGGATATGAAGGTCGCTACCAACTTCGCCTTAAGAATGCAGGTTATGAAGTTCTTTTCATTACAGCCCGTGGTTTAGGTGATATAAGTAGCTTTCTCACTGATGTTCATGGTGTGCGTCCAGCTCATCTTGGTAAGACTGAAATACGCACATATTTCATCCCACCTGCGATCCAGTTTCGACTCAATGCTTTACCGGCAAAATCTAAGGGCTTAGTTGTATGGCTGATCGAGGGTAAATATCTCTCTAAGGAAGAACTTGAGACTTTAAGCCAAATCCCCGATCGCGATCCACGAGTAAAAATCGTGATCGAAGTTGGCAGCGATCGCCAAGTCACCTGGGAACCACTCAAAAAAGCTGTTGCGGCATAAATCAAAAAAAGTGCGATAAGCGCACTTTTTTGCAAGGGATGGTAAGCGGGCTTTGGCGCTTATCGCTTTTAATCAAAACAAGAGGCAATGCCTAGCACTGCCTCTTGTTTTTTGTGTTTTCGGATTAACTTTTGATTAACACTAGATTATCTGTTTAATCTTGCTGCCACATGTCACCATCCGATAATGTGAACTCATTAACATTGGTTTTTTTGGGGGTTATGTGGTTAAGTCTGTGTTGCTAGCTCAGCTATCAGCTGAGGAATCATTGATGTGGCACAATGCCTTGTCATCGCATCATGTAGAAGTATGGGCTACTTCTGAAACTGAAGATTTACTTAAACTTCTTGATCAAAAACTCCAGTCAGAACAAACCATACCGCAACTCATTATTTCTGATATTGGGATTACATATTCTGGTGGGACTTCGTTACTTGTTACTGAGCTTTGTAAATGGTCTGCCGATAATGCCCCTGAATTAAAAGTTTTATTGGTTAATCCTCGCCAAACTCAAATTAAGGATGTAGAGAAACGCTGGGCAATCCGCCGAGGTGCGATCGATTTATTACCAAAGGTATCTCTAGAAAATTTAGATTCAGCATTTAAAGCCGCGGCTCAGGCTTTAGACATAGAGCTAAAGCCAGAAGCATTAAGTTCTGCAATTAGCAATCTCAAATTACAGCAGTATCAACCTGACAAAGGCGCTATTAAGGGCAAGAGCATTAGGCAAACAGCTACTCAAGAATTAGCTCGCAAGATGGCGATGATTCCGTTAATGGTGATGGCAAATGAGCCTGTAATTGATGCGAGCAATGATTTATCACCAAAAAATACGAAGCGTCAATTAGCTCTAGACTCCACAGTTGCTGAGTTGAATTTGTACAATACCAAAGTTGATTTATCCCAAACAGGGGAATTCACTCGTCAGCTTTTTAAAGCTGATCCATTACTGCCTGCGCTCATGGTTTTCGAGCAAGACAAATATGTGGGTATGCTATCTCGCCGGAGGTTTTTTGAATGTCTGAGTCGTCCCTATGCTCTTGAGCTATTCACAAAAAGACCACTCAGAGTAATGTATGAGCAAATTCCTCCAGAAACGATGGAATTACATGGCAACACATCGATTGTGATGGCTTCTCAGTTAGCACTGGGAAGATCTAATGATGAAATTTACGAGCCAGTAATTGTTCGGCTAGATGCTGACACCTACTCTGTGCTTGATGTCCACGATCTACTATTGGAGCAGTCTCATATTCACGAATTAGCAACCCAACTTTTGCGTGAGCAGACGCAAACATCAATGTTCCAAACTGAGAAAATGGCAAGTCTGGGGCAAATCGTGGCAGAGGTATCTCACGATATTCGGAATCCAGTATCGGCGATTTATAGCAATACAGAATCTCTCCTAACTTATATTGAAGGAGTGATGAAAATCTTGAGAACCTATGAGAAAGAATATGGAACATCGGCATCAATAATCAGTGAAACCCTTGAAGAAGTTAACTGGGATTTAGTGCGTTCAGACTTGCCGCAAGTTGTGCGGAGTATCCAATCGGGTTCAAAGTATCTACGCAGACTAGTTGATACTTTACAATCTCTATCTAATATGGAGGATCATGCGAATCCTGAGGCAATTAGTTTGATTGACTGCGTAGAGAGTAGTTTAACGATCCTCAGTGGCAGAATTAGAAATATCCAAATCGTCAAAAATTTTGTTGAATTGCCTAAAATTACTGGCTATAGCGATCGCCTAATTCAAGTATTTATGAACTTGATCAGTAATGCTCTGGATGCAATGGTGGATATGAAATCACATCCCGATCTAGTCATTCAACGCGATCATCTTTTTATCAAAGAAGAGGGTAGTAATAAGCAGAGTAATGTCTTGATTGATATGCCACTTACATGGCAGCCTCTGGTCATAATCACATCAGCGATCGCTAATATTGATAATCGCAATTGGGTGTCGGTGAAGATTGCGGATAACGGGATGGGCATTCCCAAAGAAATCCAAAATCGTATTTTTGACAATTTCTTTACTACTAAGGGGCAGGAGCACGGCAATGGACTTGGTTTAGCAATTTGCCATCAAATAATCACCCAGCAACATCAAGGCAAAATTGTTTTGCGATCGCCTTACCTAAATCACAAGGGCGATGTCACGATTGGTACTGAGTTTGAAGTGCTGTTACCAATAAGTTAGACAGGGCGCACAAACCATAAACTTCGTTTGCCATCATGAGAAATACAATCCAGAACCAAGTCTTTGACCTTAATTGGTAATCGTCCACTTTTACGTGCTTTCCTCAAACTGCTTGCAGAACATTCCAAAATTTTGGCTATGTCGGCAGTCGTCCAAAGTCGAGTAAACAAGTCATCTGGGAAAGAAGACATGCTCTGAGCTAGTTCTTTCCATGCTTGAACATAAACTTCAGTCGCGTCATTATGCTGGATTATTGTCTCATTGTCATTTTTATTGTCTACTTCCACTGGGGCAGGAGGTCTTGTATCTAATTCACCATAAATGTCAGTATCAACGTAAACTTGCACATTTAATATATCGTTCCAACTTTTAAGAAACTCCTGCTCATTTTCTGTTTCCAAATCATTGGGATCATCTACCAAGGAATGCTCATTTAAGAGTGAGTCGTCTGTAACCAGTTTTACTGTAGAGATCAGATATTCTAAAGATTCGATTATATTTTGTTTGTTATGATCTTTATAGAGATTAACGATCTCTTGCATAGATTGAGCAAGCTCTTTTGGAACTGCTAGCATCTCTAAATCTGATTGCTGTTTTGGCTGTAAGGGATTGACCACAGGAAAGCCCTAAGTAAAATTACTGTGGAACTATAAAAGATTTCAAACAAATCCACTATTTTAAAAGTATAACGCTAGTCTCTATGGTGACAACAACTATTAACTGATTTGTCGATCGGCAAAAGCACGTATGTTTCCAAACACTGCCTCGATGTCTGCAAAATTTAATAATAAATTTCCAATAATTTATTCAGATAGCTTTCTAAATCATGACACTGGAGTTTATCACCCTGAAAATGCTGGTCGGCTTACAGCCATTGTCGAAGCTCTAAAAAATTCGGCGATCGCAACTCAATTAACTTGGCAAGAACCAACAGCGATCGCCTCCAGAAAGCTTTCGGGACAGGATATTTTGCAAGAAGTTCGCCGTTTTCATACTCAAAAATATCTTGAAACTTTACATGCAATTACTGAGCGTGGCGGGGGCTATATCGATGGAGACACCATCGCCTCGGCGAAAACATATGATGTGGCATTGTTGGCGGTCAGTGCATGGCTTGATGGTGTTGATGTCGTTCTAGAGTCGGGGCGCCCTGCTTTTGTGCTAGCGCGTCCTCCTGGGCATCATGCCTATGCTCAATCTGGTATGGGCTTCTGTATTTTTGGTAATGCGGCGATCGCGGCGATATCTGCTTGCGATCGGTTAAATCTCCAACGGGTCGCCATCCTCGACTGGGATGTCCATCACGGCAATGGCACTCAGGAGGCAGTCTGGGATCGTCCTGATATTGCCTATGTATCTACACATCAATCGCCGTTTTATCCGATGACTGGGCGCAAAGATGAGATGGGTAATCATGACAATATTTTGAATATTCCGATGCGATCTGGTTCAGCGATCGCGGAATATTTACCCGTGTTTGAAAATCAAATCATGCCGTTTTTGCGAAAATTTAATCCTGAATTATTAATTGTTAGTGCGGGATTTGATGCTAATGCTGATGATCCTTTAGCTAGTATTTTGCTGAAACCCGAAGACTTTGGCATATTCACTAAGCTTTGTTTAGAGCTGACCCCAAAAATTTTATTCGGGTTGGAAGGCGGATATGACTTTGATAGTCTTTCTAAATCCGTTATTGCTGTAATCGAGCAGTGCCTATAAAAATAGAGAGACGCATCGCGTCTCTCTATAAAAAACAAAGGACGCATCGCGTCCTTTGTTTTTTTAACCTTCTTTATTGATGAAAGGCAGTAATGCAACTACACGAGCTTGTTTAATCGCTGTCGTCAATGCACGCTGTTGCTTTGCAGTTAAACCTGTAATGCGGCGAGGCAAAATCTTGCCACGCTCAGTGATGTATTTACGCAGTAATTCGACATCTTTGTAGTCGATTTTGGCAGCAGGCGCGATCGGGGAGAGGCGCTTACGATAAAAAGAGGAGTTCATTGCCATGATTGGGATTACGCGGTTTGGGTTATTGGATGGACTATTTGATTTCTTTGTGAACTGTGTGAGAGTTGCAATGAGGACAGAACTTTTTGAGTTCTAATCTTGCGGTTGTATTACGACGATTTTTCATGGTCGTATAACGAGACACACCAGGCGATCGCTTGTTAGCATTAGTGCGGCATTCGGTGCACTCTAATGTAACTACGAGACGGACACCTTTGTTTTTAGCCATTTTTTTAGTTGTGAGATTACTTAAAAGTGCGATCTACAATTATTACACAGAACTAATCAAAAATCTATTTAAATTTTCAAAAAATATATTGGGTATGCCTTTTTTCTTTTGGGCAACATTAAAGAAAGTTTTTATGCTTGCTGAGATTGCCTAAATAATTCCAAAATCTTGTAGGGGCAAAGCATTCCCGCAGAGATTTATGATTTTACGGATTCCCTTCATTTGGGAATACTCTTCCCTAAACCTCGCAACGCAGGGACGATTTATCTATGAAAGCGAAGAGGGTTAAGCATTTGCGGAATGATGTCTCTGTGATGGGTTTAAAGATTGTGGTGCAAATGCTTAACCCCTAAAGGAAAATGTGGCGATAATTTTTTCCTTTTGCCTTTCTACTTTTTACTTGGCAACAGCATCGTTGATTCGATTTCTTCGCGGACTTGTTTGCTGACGTAGCTGCGGTTCATGCACTCGACAAGGAGGAGATTGGCTGCATAATATTGATTGAGAAGTTCTTTCTGCTCTTTAGTAAATTGCCAATCGTGACGGATATTGCGACGATCGATACAAACCTGTCGCAGTTCCTTTGTCCACTCCTCTCCATGATTCCTCCACCATTGATATAACTCATCTCGGTCATTACCAAACTTAAGTACCAAAAGCCAAGCTTTTCTGTTTTTAGAGTGTTAATATTATTTATATTAAGTAAGTAAATAGTTAAAAATAGACTAGAATGAAGCCTTTTTTGATAGTCACAGACTTAGATTCTACACTTGTTCACCCTGAAGCTTTCCTTAGTCTTGCAAAATTCAATAATTTCTTTAAGAAACACCGAGATAACTATGGAAGCAAGTTAGTTTATGCGACAGGTCGATCTCTCAAATTATATCAAGATTTAGAATCAGAGGTTGATTTGCTTCCACCAGATAGACTTATAACTTCTGTTGGGTCGGAGATTTATACTGCTGACAAACAAATGGATAGTAATTGGGCAACTCATCTTTCGGAAGATTGGGATGTAGAAATAGTTAGTCAGATCGCATGTGAGTACAAAGAGTTAGAGCTTCAACCCGAATCAGAACAAGGTGACTTTAAAGTTAGCTTTCTTCTAAAGCCCGAATACAAAGCCATTTTGGCGGATTTGAAGCAGGAACTTAATGCGAAAAATATCAAGGCACAGGTTATTTATAGTAGTGATAAGGACGTTGATGTGTTGCCTGAGCGAAGTGGTAAGGGAAAAGCCCTAAGCTATGTTCGAGAGGCGCTAGGGTTGCCCTGTGATCGAACTGTTGCATGTGGAGATTCTGGTAATGACATTACACTTTTCGCCGAAAACACTTTTGGAATAATTGTAGGGAATGCTAGACCTGAGCTTATAGCATGGTATGAGGCAAACAAGAGAGACAATCTATATCTTTCCAACAGAAGATATGCTGCTGGGATTTTAGATGGATTACGTCACTTTGGATGGATGGATGTATAAGTTGGGGACAACAGGAAATTTTAAATCGTCAATCCTATGTCGATATTTCTCTCTCAACCCCTTTGAAGGTCTGTAACAATGTTTCTTTGATATTTTTTCGGGTTTTTATGTCAACATAACACTTAGTATTAAGACATTCCAAAAGGAATAAATTAGAAGCGTAATGTTGCCGCAATAATTGTATTTGCTGAGAGTCTAAAGCATGACCAATGTTGCGACAATTAATCATGATTGAACGTAGATCTCGAATCCATAATTTTCCGTCGTCAGATGTCTTCCACTTTTTAATGCTCCATTCTTCGGGAAGTCGGTCAAGTAGATCCTGAAGTCGATTCTTCAATGTGCTATCATCAGTGATTTTAAGCACATCATTGAGAGTAGTGCTTAGAGGAATACTTGGTTTACCCATAGCTCGAACAAGGACGACTTTAAGAGCATCATCTAACTTAAGATTGGGACAGATGTTGTAATCAAAATTAGAGTCAAGTTTTTCAGCTAGATGATATTCAACACTGAGCGCGAAATTGTTGTAATCAAAATTTGGATCTGTTGTTAACACTAGGTTGTATTCAAAACTGAGGGCGAGGTAGTAGTAAAATGCCCTAACCACAAAAGATTCATAAGGTGTCGATACAGAGGATGATTTTTCCTCTAACCATTGTAGAAAATCCTGTACCTTTGGATCATTACCTACTCTTGAATCAATTGCATTTTTAATTTCTAGGAGTAAATAACTAGCGTTCCGTAGAGTCTCCAAAGTTAGAAAAAGCACCTCCTTCCATCTGGGATTAGCAATATTCTCGATCAATATTTCAAAATGCCTTTCCCTCTCAATTTCTCGTGCCGCAAAATATTCCTGAAAAGTCAAATGGGAAAAAGAATAAATATTTCTCGCCCTTTCCACTAACAACCCATGATGATGCTCGATCGCCTTTAGCACCACCTCACTATCTAGCCGTAACGCATCAGGATCTGCTGAAGCTTCAGGAAGATTGCAGATATAGTCCTTAATCTGACGTTGCAAATCCTCTTGTCGAAAGAAATATTCGCTATTCACAAAGGTATTAAAAGCAATCTGTCCCAGCATATCCTCCTTATTTTGTGGCGACAGATGCTTATAAATTATCTCCCGTTCAATATTCCGCTTCGCATCCCACTTTTTCATCAATACTTCCAAACCTTCCTTATACAATTCTGATCGCTTCGGCGGAAAGTCGTTACGCTCACCAAATACCAAACACAACAGCGTCAATAACAAAGGACTTTTCGCCAATTCCTTGACAGGTTCATTACCCTCTAACCTCTCTAACATCCGTTCCGCCTTTGACTCATCCCTCTCCCGAAACCAATTATTCACAAAAGTTTCAATCTGCCCATTATCAAAATCCGCAACCTCAACTTCTGTAAACTTCTCAAACTGATATTCTCGCGCCGCAATCCGACAGGTAATCGCAAACCGATTTTTTAGCCAATCCCGCGAAAAGCGATCGATATCCTGCTTAACACGGCGATCATCCTCCAGTTTTACCTCATCCAATCCATCCAACAGGATCAACGCCCTCCCCTCCTTGAGTAAGCGCTTCACCACATCCGCCGCCACCTCCCGCTTTTGAAATTCCGTCAAAATATAATTCTCTAGCGATGGCTGTCCCCTCTCCTCCGCATAAGCCTTCAGAGTCACAAATATCGGCACAAGTTCTCCGTGAAACCGATCACCGAGACAAGACATCGCCAAATATTTCATAAATGTGGTTTTCCCTGCCCCTGGTTTACCCAACACCACCAACTTTTGAAATTCTTCAACCGCTTCAAAACCCTTTACCCGTTCTTTAATCGTCCCCACTAAAAACCGATCAAAATGCTCGCGAGTACATACCTCCATCACCTCGTCATAACCAATCCGCCGCCGCCCAGTCACATCCTTAATGATATTCACATCGGTATAAATCCGATCCAGATCGACAGGTTGCGTCATATCCAACACCCGCATCGTCCCACATCGCTCCGTCACATCCGCCGCAATTTTTTGCTTCACCTCTTGAACTAGGCGATTGAGATCGTCACTAACAACATCCTCACCCCTGATATCGCGCCAATCCAGTTCTAGAAATTTGCACAACTCCTCAAAATTTGCTCGATCGATCGCTTCTCCCCGAAACAAAACCGTAATTACTGATCGCGAAATACCTAGAGATTCAGCAAGCGCCTTTTGAGAGAAACCGCCTTGCTTCATCGCTTTTCTAATCTGCTTAATACCCACCTCAGAAGCCTGTAGCGATCTTGACATTGCTAAACCTCAATCGTCTAAAAGCTATTTTGGCATTTTTTAAAGTCACGCAAAAAATTAGTTGTAAAAACCAAGATTATCCAAGCACAGGCAAACTGTAACAGCGCAGATCTCCGACTTTTTTGGTGAACTTGCAGATTCCCTTTGATAGCACCAAAAAAGTCGGAGATCTTAATCTCTAGCTGTAAAAACAAGCAAGTCACGCAAATCGCGCAAAGTCAGTCAAGCAGACATATTTCATAGTGTTGGCATAGTTTAATTCGGAGCAAAAAATTATGTCAGTCCAAAAACAAGTCGCAACTCAAGCGATCGCCCAAGTCCCCCAAGCAAATACCGCACCAACAAATAACAAACAAACTGCGATCGAGTCCACACCTACATCAACACCCATTGACGCTAACACCATTCCTGCGATCGTCAGCAACCCAACAGTTAGCATCATTCTCGCCTTTGCCGTTCTCATTCGCGTGATCATCAGCCCATCATCAGGGAAAAAGTAGTAAATCGCTATGCGATTGCTTCGGTGGTGGACTCAGAACTTGGTTCGGACTCAACACTCACTAAACAGGATAGTGGAGCTTGGCTCCATTCTCCTGTTTAGTCCTCAATCCGAATATTCGCTTGATTGTTGAATTAGTTTTGCCACCAACCCTGTCCAGCCTGTTTGATGGCTAGCACCAATCCCTGAGCCATTATCACCATGAAAATATTCATAGAACAACACTAAATCTTTCCAGTTAGTATCAGTATCGAATCTTGACTTTTTACCATTTTGCGAATCATTTACAGCGCGATCGCCATGCTCGTCTCTTACAAAGATATTAATTAAACGTTGGGATAGCTCGGCGGCGACATCACTCAAAGTCATCAAATTTCCTGAACCAGTAGGATACTCAATCTTAAAGCTTTCACCATAGAAATGGTGGAACTTCTGTAAAGATTCGATAATCAAATAATTAACAGGCATCCAAATTGGGCCCCGTCAGTTAGAATTTCCGCCAAATAGGCTACTTGAAGATTCCGCAGGTTCATAATCAACTCTATATTCGCTACCATTTGTTTTCCAAATATAGGGATGCTCTTTATGGAACTTAGATAAAGCGCGAATGCCATAATCGCCTAAGAATTCACTCTCATCTAACATTTTAGCTAGAATGCGTTGAAGCTTATCGCGATAGCAGATAGCAAGTAAGCGCCTAGATCTCATCCCACAGGTTTCCATACAAGCAACATTTTGAGTTAACTCTGGATGATGGGTTATAAACCATTGCATCCTATTTTTGAACTCAGGCAATTGATCGAGCAGTTCGGGATCTAAAGTTTGCACAGCAAAGAGAGGAATCAACCCAACAAGCGATCGCACTTTTAGTTTTAACTGACTGCCAGTAGGTAGATTGAGAACATCGTAGTAAAAACCATCTTCCTCATCCCAAAGCTCCGTATGCTTCTCACCGACTTTATTCATTGCGTCAGCAATGTAAAGAAAATGCTCAAAGAATTTCGTAGCAATATCCTCATAAACATGATTCTCTTTGGCGAGTTCTAAGGCGATCGTTAGCATGTTTAAGCAATACATACCCATCCAGCTAGTCCCATCGGCTTGCTCAATATAGCCGCCTGTAGGGAGTTCCGCACTGCGGTCGAACACGCCAATATTGTCCAATCCCAAAAAGCCGCCTTCAAAGACATTCCTACCATTGCGATCTTTTCGATTCACCCACCAAGTGAAGTTTAGTAAAAGTTTTTGGAAAACGCGCTCCAAGAATTTGCGATCGCCTTTGCCATACATCTTCTGCTCGATCTTATAAACCCGATAGGTCGCCCACGCATGAACAGGAGGATTAACATCGCCAAAATCCCACTCATAGGCTGGGATTTGCCCATTTGGATGCATGAACCACTCACGAGTAATCAAATCAAGCTGTCGCTTAGCAAAATCTGGGTCAATCATCGCAATGGGAATCACATGGAAAGCTAAGTCCCAAGCTGCAAACCAAGGATATTCCCATTTGTCTGGCATCGAAAGAATATCTTCAGATTCTAAATGGAACCATCGCGCATTGCGACCCTTAAGGCGATCGCTTGGCGGTGTGGACGTAGCTGGATCGCCTTCCAACCAAGGTTTTACGAGGTAGTAATTAATAATACTGCTTACTCCATAACATTCCTGCAAAAGCCTGTCTCTGCACATTTCGCATATCATCCGACATCGCAAACGGTGAAATTTGCTGATAAAACTCATTGGCTTCGAGGAGTCTTGTTGCCACGATTTCGGCTTCCGATCCCAAAACAATTACATCTGGTGCAATATCGCTCAATCGCAATCTGACAACTTTAGTCTCTCTCGCCGCGATCGCTAGCTCATAATGAGCCGCCGCCTTTGTACCTTGTTGTTGTGGGTTTACCGATGCTTCACCATTGACAATATAGTCATTGATGCCATCCTTCACATATTGAGAGCTATTCCCAGTTCCAAAAAGACGCTGATAGTTGGTTTCATTTTCGGTAAATAGTAATTCTTTGCTCTCTGGACAATGGAGCCACATTTGTCCTAGTTGCTCATGACTTACCTCAATCATGTCGAAAGAATGCGCCTTAAGTGCGGGTTTCTGGCTATTGTCCCAAGCCCAAGTATTCCGAAACCATAGTGATGGCAGCAGATGGATCGTCTGTGCGTCGGGCGCGTGGTTGGTAATGCTAATTTGGATCGTAATATCCTGAGGGGAATTTTTAGCGTATTCAACCATCACATCAAAGTAGCGATCGCTATCAAATACTCCCGTATCCAATAACTCAAATTCTCGCTCGTTGCGATCGCGATTTTTATTTCCATTTATCAACTGTTCGTATGGAAAAGCAGCTTGAGGATACTTGTAGAGATATTTCATGTAAGAATGCGTGGGCGTATTATCTAGATAGAAGTAGCACTCCTTCACATCTTCGGCATGATTGCCTTCGCGACCAGTTAACCCAAACAGTCTTTCTTTAATAATTGGATCGGCTCCATTCCAGAGTGCGATCGCAAAGCATAGCAACTGACGGTCATCAGAAATGCCAGCAATGCCGTCTTCACCCCACCGATAGGCACGCGATCGGGATTGATCGTGCGAGAAATAGTCCCAAGCATTTCCAGAGGAGCTATAGTCTTCACGAACAGTTCCCCATTGGCGCTCACTGAGATACGAACCCCATTGCTTCCAAGGTTTCCCATTTCTAGTTTCTACTAGCCTAGCTTGCTCTGGATTCATTACATATCCTTACTGTATAGTTTCTGTTTTTACGAAGTCTGCGCAATTTATAGCGTTTTTTAGCCGGAAGGTACAGAATGGGGGAAACAATCCCGTACTTCACTAGAATGGGAAACGCTTTATAAGGACTGTAAGCCATACAGAAAAACTTTTAAAATGGATGTAAAGCAAGCTTTTTAAAAGTTTTTCTAGTTACTCCCTTCCCACCCAAGAATTAGTGGGGTGGCGCGCCGCGCCGCCCCACTAATTCTTGGGCTTTACCGCCTATTTTTAGACTGGCATGGGAGTAGTATAAGAAAACTATAAATGCATAGATTCCCGACTATTTCTTTGTCATCACAGATCGATCTTATCAATCAATCAAAAGCCGGACACCTTAATCTCTGCATCTTTCGTAAATCTTAATTAAGCTTAACGTGCTGCGAGAGTAAGGAGAAATAGCTGTTGCTTAACTGCGGAGATATAAGAATCGTTTGTCAAGAATGCAGCAGGCAATCGCTTGTCGTTAACTGCTGCCTTTACAACCTGAGCTGCAGTGATCGAGCCATCGTTAAAACCTTTCATTAGACCATCAGAATCTGGGATACCTTGGCTTTCAAGAAACCCTTGATGAGCCAAATAGGCAAGATTGAAAGGTGTCAAAGTTATCTTCATTTTTACTTCTATAGTAGGCATTTGCATAGCATCTTGAGCCTTGACTGCAGGGACTACAGCTGTTGCAGAGAGCAAGAGTGCGGGCAAGAAGGCTAGAAGTAGTTTTTTCATGGTTTTATCTCTCGATATAGAATTTTTCTCTTAAAGAACTAATTAATGAACTAGTTCTTTTTGTCTTGAAATCAGTATTAACCTTTTCCCTGAAGCCATCCTGATGTGAAAATAAGAGAATGATTAATTCTGCCTGAGAAGTTATAACTGTTCCCAAAGCTCAGAAGCAAGATATGCCGCAGCAAAGCAGTGCATCTCCCTAAAGAAACCATCAACAGATGCTGAAGTATAAGCACTTTCTTTCAATATCTCGATAGCTGATCGCTAATGAATAATACCAATTAACAAAAGTGTCATCACACATTTGGGCATTAAAATCCAAACCCAGTAAGGGTTTTAAAATCACAAAATGGCTACGCCATTTTGTGATTTGGGATTAAACTAAAATGAGGTTGATTCTTGCAATTCAGCCATCGCCTTCTGGACATCGATCGCTATTTGTATGGTTGAATCAAAAATACGTCCATATTCCTTTGCCCGCTCATTAATTTGAATAGCCTCAAAAGCATTTAAATCAATATCAAAGCGATCGGGATGAAAGTCTGGATTTTCTCGTAAAATCCGTTCAGTTTTCAACGCCCGCACAATGTCATTGCGTGTCATTCTCAAAGCAGCGATCGATGATTCCCTAGACTCCAATTTGATCGAGTTTCCAGCATCTTGTAACCGATCGAATACATCAATATCTCGCACTGTCTTATTGCATTTATCAACTTCTGCAAATAGGCGCACAATAACTTTGGGAACACCACTCTGTCGGTGAGAATTTTTTGACTTTCGCCACTGTTGAATAACTAATTTTGTGAGCAATAAAGCCAAAAATCCGCTAGCAACAGCAAATCCGAGACATAGCAAGATTATACCTAAGGGTGCTCCTGACAAAATATACAGCGAATAGATAACTGCCCCTAAAGCCACGCAAAAGAAAAGAAGAGTTACTTCAGCAAATTCGATCGCTAAACCCATCGCCCCCAATGTCAGACTAATCAATAAGATAATTCCCGCTATCCGAAGTGGCGGCAAAAAAATACTGGAAAACGAGATGAAGTTGATCGCTGTAATTCCCAATGCGATCGCCTGTTGCTTCCTGATCTGTTGTGGGGTCAACTCAATTGATGGCAAAACTTTCTGCCGATCAAACCCAGTCAATTCCAACAGTTCGGCTTCCGAAATCAATAATTGTTCCAGATCGGCGCGCATAATTGTTTTCAACGTTATTATTAACTTGGCAGGCAAGGCTCTTAATCTCATTGTTTAATCTCACAGAAACCTCACTAAGCAAGGTTTCTGTGAGATTGAGCTCTAGCCTAGTAGTTGAATATCACTAAAGGTAATTTCATAGTTTTTGGTTTGACCTTGCTCATTAGACTGAACGATTTGTTTGGTCATCACATAGTAATTACCCAGCTTTTCGTAGACATCTTCAAAACGAGCCTGACGCACAACTTCATCATTCATCGGATTGCGGAACACCGCAGTATAGAGCGAAGAAATATAGCCTTCGCCAGTATCGAGATGCCCGAGGTGATTAATCACAAAACCAATCCGTCCCATGACGCGGCTGACCATCGATATCTCCTTGCCACGGACTTTGTAGTTCGAGCCCATTGAGTCGCCAGTAACTAAAATTTCTACGGCTCCCGATTCATCGGATGCACCAAGGTTAAATGCTGATTTGCCATGAGCTTCTTCAAAGGTTTTACGCTTGCGGTGCGTAACCACATCACGCAGTTGGTTGTATAGCCATTCCTGACCTTCGTCAACGGAAACCGTCTTTTCTTCACCGCTGGGAGTGCGAGTGGTGCGATCGATCAGAATTGGCTCGTCCATGCTCACTTCGACAGTTAGGTCGGGATTAATGCGAGCCTTACCAGAACGGGCTACGCCATCAATCGCAACCGAGACATTGGCAGTCAATCCTGGGAAATTGCTGTCCCATGTATAACGATTTTCGTAAGCCGCCTGAAATAGGTCACGGGCGCTAGTATCGGATTGAGTATTAGGTGCTGCAGTAACCATGCTTTGTTAAATGTATAAAGTAAGGTGTTGATTATATTTATATTTTACTTTCTGCCAGCCCTGAAAAAATGATATTTTAGGGAGGAGTGGGCGCTGCGCTTTGTGTTATACATTCTCTTTAGGAATGATAATTTAATAAAACCCCAAATAGGTTCGGCGGGCGAAGCCCGCCGAACCTATTTGGGGGTTTATATGCACATGTTATTTAATTTTCGTGCCTTAGTTCCCAGGGGTGGGCTTGAGCGTAAANCCTTAGTTCCCAGGCGTGGGCTTGAGCGTAAACAAGAAGTCCAAACGAGTTGTCCTAGCATCAACATTCGTAGAGGTCACTGCAATACCGTTAATAGCATCAAGTACAGCACGAATTTCTGTAAAACTAGGATTAGATTTGACCTCTGGTGGTAAAAGGCGATCGGCAAGGGAGAGGGCGGTAGTCATATTCAGATAGAAGTAACCACCGTTAGACTTAGGAATATCTGTAGTCAGAATTTTAAAGGAACTACTTTCAGGCAAATTGTTAACAGGCTTAGGCACAAAGGTATCGGCAAGGTCGCCCATAGACCAGAACACAAAATTGTTATCTAATGTCCCCCGTGATGCCACGTTGGTATTACCGATCGCCCAAGCAATCACCGATTTGTCCCCAATTTTTTTGGGTTTCAGTTCAACCGCTTTAGGTAATAGTCCTCCAGAGTTTGATTGGGCGACCTTATCGATTTTGTCAAGGGCAGCCTTGGCAGCATTCTGATCGCTGGCTTGGGCGATCGCCACAAACCCAAACCCAGGATTAGCCAAGATACCTTGATTATTAGGAATAGCCGCGATCGCAAATTCGCCATTCATCCATTTAAGAATATCTTGATCGAGATCGAGCTTAGTGCTATCTTTGACAGCCTTACGAATCTGTTCGATCAGTTGCGCAGAACTTGCATTTCCCTTAGCTTGAGAGACTAACGATTGCCAAGACTGATACAGATTTACGCCTGAAACTAATAAAAAGGTTTCCTGTGGTAAGAGATTGAGAACCTTTGCATCGTTATTGGCTAGGGGATTAGAGTTGTCATTCTTGAGATAAGTATTAATCTCAAAGCGCAAACCTTCTTTTTGTGTTCCCCCAGTCAAAGTCATTGCGTCCAACTCTCGCTTTGACTGAGCGATTGCCGCTTCGTTAAGGCTTAAATTAGCTTGAGAGCCAATAAACTCTAAAGCCACATCACCATCTAAATAAACCTGCAATAATGGCTCGACAATTTTGGTTTGATTGGTATCGCCAAATATCTTTGCAAAAATCGGCTTCTTGGCAAGCGATGGATTGCTCCCTTTATAGGTATCGATCACCTGTCGGATCAATGTTGAACTGGTGGCGATCGCTACAAATTGTCCACCAATATCTGCTGTCACCACACTGTTGTTTGGATCTCGAGTGGGAGACTCGTAATATGTGACATCTTTGTACTGCTTGGATGTAAACTTTGCCCCTTGTTGCGCCAATGCCCCGCGATATTTTGTCAAAAAGGCATCGGACTTGGTGCGATCGCTGGTGGGGGCAATTACTAAGGTTGCCGTAGGTGCTTGTGGCTGGGTTGGGTTAGGGATAAGAGCTGTAACGATATAACCCACTAACCAAGGCTGAACATCTCGACTGTATTCAGTTTTGCTCTGGACTAATAACGAATTTAACGGCGATTTGGTAATGCTTTCACCAATTAGCTTTTGCGAAGCAGGTGTTCCAAACTGTGCGAGTTTATTCCAAGGCTCGGATTTAGTATTAAAAGCCATCACAACTTGCGCTTCTTGCGGGATCACAGATGCCACGCCTAAGATCCCTTTGGTTGACTGCGATCGCTGGGTGAAATAGAAATACGCCCCCCCTGCTCCTGCGGCAACCACCGCCGCGCCAATGCCTATGTACTTCAGCATTGCTGATTGCTTTTGTTTAGCCGATTTATTGGATTTAGATGCCTTCGACATGGGTATGGAATAAACCTAAAAGTTGCAAGATGTTAAGCGCCAAGTCTCAATCAAGATACTACAGAATCGTGCATAAATAATCGGAGCGCCAATCGCTATATAAAAATAATTTCTGATAAAGTATTTCTTAGGTGGGCATTAGATCAAGAATTGTTTTGTTTTAGCTGTTACTAAAAATCCCAAAAACGATTTTATAAAGATAATTACTGTATTCTTTTAAGAGTACAGTTTTGTTGGAAATAGGCTAATAATAGTAGGTGAGATTTTAATGGCAGGTTTATCTTGTCTTTAAAAAGATCGAACTTTTCCATATTTAAAACTAAAAACTTTACTAAATTAAAACGCTATAGATGACATATGGATACAGATAATCTAGCCGTTTATAGCCTTGTTGAGCAGTTGCGCGGCTATGGTCGCAAACAGTTTACGGGAAAGCTGGAACTCCATACTGGCAAAGCTTATAAGTGGAATATCTACTATTGTCACGGCAGGGTGGTATGGGCTTCGGGGGGAGCGCATAACCACCGACGTTGGCGCAGACTGATGGGCCAGCACAAGCTACAGATAGACTTTAATAAAATTTCTTTTCGCACTAGCGATGAAATTCGTCTCTGGGACTACCATGTACTGGTAATTCTGATGAAACGCACGATTTTAACCCGTGAGCAAATCACGCCGATTATTGAAGGTTTTGTTAATGAAGTAATGTTTGAAATTATCCAATGTGCGGCTAATGAAAAGATTACATATTACTGTGATTTTGAAGATGAGATTACGCCAGTGATTTCACTGATTCATGCCGAACATGCGATCGATCAAGCTCATCAAGAATGGTTAACATGGCGAAAAGCTGGGATCGCTGATTTCTCGCCAAATCTTGCACCTTGGATCAAGCGCCCCGATCAATTAAAGGAAGAAGCTTCAGAACTTACTTACAAAACTTTGATCACTATTCTCGATCGCAGGCGATCGCTGCGGGAGTTATCGACATGGATGAAGAAAGACTTACTTACCCTCGTCCAGTCGTTAATGGTGTATTATCATCGAGGCATGATCGGTCTATTGGAAGTTGCAGATATCCAATCTCCAGTTGCTGGGCTGTCACCAGATGGAACTGAGAAGAATGAATCTATTCAGTTGAATGAGGAAAAACACACTCATAAAAAGCTTGCTCCGACAGCAAGACCTCTCATAGCCTGCGTTGATGATAGCAATCAAGTATGTGCATCCATCGAACAAATAGTTACAGGATTCGGATTTGGATTTTTAGGGATTCGAGATTCGATAAATGTATTGCCATTACTGGTTGAAAATAAACCAGATATGGTCATCTTAGATTTGGTGATGCCAATTGTTGGTGGTTATGAACTCTGCACCCAAATTCGTCGCATACCTGAGTTTAAGGATACGCCCATCCTAATTTTGACGAGTAATGACACTTTTGTCGATCGAATTAGATCGAAATTTGTCGGTGCAACTGCCTTTATATCCAAAACATCTGGTAATGACAAAATTGGTGAGCAAATCCAGAGATATCTCCTTGCTTCTGACAAAGAGCAAGAAGATACCTTATCAATTGATGCGTCAGACTCTTCTAGTTAGCATCTGCTTTCGAGATATCAATCAAATCTATTTTTTTAAAGATAGAAAACTATGTTTAACTTATTGAATCTCTTCCCCACTGAAAAACAACAAGAAAAGGAACCTTTATCTGAATCGTTAAAGCAGTTGCTGGGTCAACAGGTTTTTACAATAAATCAACCAAATGCAGTTGTGCAGGATTTTGAGACTTTTATGGAGTTTCTACAACTTCACAAGGTTGAAGTCAGCGCCAATCAAAATGCGATCGCGCCGAAATACCTCGCAGATATCAATGAACGCCTCAGTCACCCAACCAAAATCGACTTTCAGCGCCCTAGCCAAAAATCTTACCCATATATTCACGGACTCTATTTACTTTTGCGTAGTTCTGCGATCACGCAGGTGCAATTAGACAAAAAGAAGAACATACTGCGAATCGATCCGCAAATCCTCCAGTCATGGCAAGAGCTAAACGACACCGAAAAGTATTTCAATCTTCTTGCCACATGGATCTTCTACGCTCATGAAGGCATTATGGACAATGCAAGTAGATCTTTGAACGATTGGTGGTATGTATTTAATTTTTGGAAAGAGTTGCCTGCACAAGGTTTAAATTTCTCCAGTTCTAAAGATGAAGACTGGCTGAGACGGTTGAAACTGCATAATGTCGCTTTGTTGAATTTATTTGGATTTATTGAAGTAAAAGATGCTGAGCCTCTAGCAGGAAAAGGATGGCGAATTACCAAGGCTAAGCCGCTCCCTTTTGGTACAGCAATGATGCATTTGATGCACTCAACTGATTGGCAGAGAGGAATGTTTCTCGAATATGAAGAAGAACTTGAAGAAGAGCAATCGCTTGGCATAGATGTTGTTGTCCAGCATTCTACACCCACGGAGATATTACAAGAAGAATTTCAAGCGCTGGATTTGTTTCCTGAATGGGAGAAAAATTTGCAGTTACCTGAGTCTGAATCTAAAGATGGCGTATTTGTTTTTAAGGTTTCGCTCAAAACTGCGTGGCGCAAAATTGCTATTCCTTCTAATTTAACACTCTATGATTTCAGTTCGGCAATTCTGAAAGCTTTCAATTTCGATAACGATCATCTGCATCAATTCACCTATAAAGATCGTCAAGGATGTAAGCAAAGCATTGCACATCCCTATTCTCAAGAATCACCTTATACTGATGAGATTTTGATTAGGGATTGGCAAATTAATATTGGCGATCGCATTACCTATGTGTTTGATTTTGGCGACTGGTGGGAGTTTAATGTGGTGTTAGAAAGTATTGAAGAATCTGATCCTAAACTCAAAAAAGCAAAAGTGATCGAACAAAAGGGTAAAGCACCAGAACAATATCCTGATTATGACGATGAAGAGTAAAAGAAAGCGGCGCATTGCGCCGCTTTCTTTTACTTGAATTCGCTTTGTAAGTATTCGACAACTGATTCAATTTCCACCAAAGTCGCCACCTTAGTAGCGCGATTGACGATTTCGACTTTGCCATCAGCGATCGCTTTGCCAGTAACCACCCGATAGGGAATGCCCACAAGGTCAGCATCTTTAAACTTAACGCCAGCCCGTTCATCGCGATCGTCTAGCAGTACTTCCACACCTGCTGCATCGAGAGCCGTGTAGAGCCTTTCGCCTACATCCATTTGCTTAGCATCACCCACATTCGGCACAGTCACGATCACATGATAAGGAGCGATCGCCTTATTCCAGATGATGCCATCTTTGTCGTAGGACTGCTCCACGGCTGCTTGGGCA
This sequence comes from Pseudanabaena sp., assembly GCA_003249035.1. Lineage (GTDB taxonomy): Bacteria > Cyanobacteriota > Cyanobacteriia > Pseudanabaenales > Pseudanabaenaceae > Pseudanabaena. Next base: position 8,939 of record QBMK01000019.1, on the reverse strand, counting down.
AGACGCGAAACGCCTAAACCATAGCAACCCATAACTAAGGGTCTTTCTTCACCCTGCTCGTTGGTGAAGGTCGCTTTCATCGCTTGCGAATATTTAGTTCCCAATTGGAAGATATGTCCAACTTCAATGCCTCTAGCAGTTTGCAAGATTTGCGAAGGATCGTGAACGGCGTGATCGCCTGCTTTGGCTTTATCGAGATTTACAACTGTAGGCAAAGTGAAATTCTTACCCCAATTTGCGCCAACAACATGATAATTAGTTTCATTTGCACCTGTCACAAAATTCTGTAAATGCTCAACGGTGCGATCGGCTAAACGGATGAAACTTGGATGCACCTTTAGCTTGGAATCCGCAAAATCTTGTAAGCGTTTTGCAAATGGTTCAGAAATTCCTCTAAAGTGAGGAATCAATACATCAAGCGGATAACCTTTTTTATTGTCATCATAAGCTAACTTATTTGCTCTGCCTTTAAAAGATTCTAAATCTTTTGGAAATTCTTCTAGAACTTGGACAAACTCATCATAAGAAATCAAATTATAATCTGTGATGTTGTTATCTTTCAGATCAGGGGCAATATAACCTAATGGTAATGCGTGTTTTGCCCATTTACTTTGCATTCCTGAATCAGGTACTTCTATCTTTAAAACAGTTTTTGCTTTGAAATTAAATGCAAGTTTGGTAAGTTCGTTTTGCAGCTTGACTTCATTAACATCGCGATCGCCTCGAATGCTAACTAAAACTAAAACAGTTGTACCATTGTCATACACAACTTGATAGAGAACCTGTTTCACAACTTGCGTAGGATCGCATTTCAGTAATTTGCACACAGTTTCGATAGTTCCCTTTTTCGGTGTATGCACTTTCTCAAACTTATCGAAATGGGAAGGTACAGCATCTGGTGGGATTGATACTGCTTTCTCAACATTAGCGGCGTAGCTGCTATCTTCTGTAAAGAGAATATCATCTTCACCAGCTTCCGCAAGTACCATAAACTCTTGCGAACCAGAACCACCGATCGCACCTGAGTCAGCCTCGACTGCACGGAATTTCAGACCACAGCGATCGAACATCTTCCGATAGGCGCGATCCATTTCATAATAAGTCTCTTTTAGGCTTTCTTCGTTGCTATGGAATGAGTAGCCATCCTTCATAATAAATTCGCGACTACGCATCAAACCAAAACGAGGACGAATCTCATCGCGGAACTTAGTTTGAATTTGATACAAATGTTGTGGCAGTTGGCGATAGGAGCGAATCATATCTCTAGCGATCGCCGTAATAATTTCTTCATGGGTTGGTCCCAGCCCAACTTCACGATTTGCGCGATCGGTGAGGGCAAACATGATCCCTTCGGCTTTGGTATAGGTATCCCAGCGACCCGACTCTTGCCACAGTTCCGCAGGTTGCAGTTGAGTCAATAGACATTCTTGCGCCCCTGTGTCGTCCATCTCTTCGCGGACGATCGCGGAAATCTTTTGTAGGACGCGCCACATCAGCGGCAGGTACACATACAAGCCTGCACCCACGCGCCTGATGTAGCCTGCTCGGAGTAGTAATTTGTGACTTGTTAGTTCTGCTTCGGCGGGATCTTCTCGCAGAGTGACCCAGAGCATTTGAGATAGACGCATATTGCTGGAAATGTTCGCTGATGTTCGCTAGGGATAGTCGTTAGAATTTCGTTAATCTGTTAACAATGATTCTGCCTGTCGATCATATCAGGACTTAGGTCATTGATGTTGGAGGCGGTATGCGATCACATGTAATTCATTTAGGGACTTGCAAAAAATAATTGACCCCAAAAATATGTCGGCGGGCTTAGCCCGCCGACATATTTTTGGGGGTTTATATGGATCATTTTTTTCCTTGGAGTTCCTTTTACTTAGTACAAAGCTGAGATGCTCCCGCTACTCCTAGCTTGAGCGGATTGTTCTATATATTTTCTGATATCCGATAATTCTTGATCTTTGCGTTTTAGTTCTGTAATATCGCGACCAACATAAACAAAGTAATTAGACGATTCAATATTGTATTTAAGTAGACGGTTCTCAATCGTTGAGCAAGAAAATGCGATCAAAATTTCTTCTTTGTTTTTCGATAGACATAATATTTCAATATTTGTGAAATAGCGATCGCTATCTACTAATTGTTCGTTATGGTTTTCTAGATAATTGCGACCAATTAAATCCAGTTGATTTGGCATTTTAAATAATGAAGTAATCGACAGATCAATTAGCTCATCGTGAGTATAACCAAATAAATTGATCGTTGCAGGATTTACAGTCTTAATTATGCCTCGATGATCGGTTACAATTAACGCATCTGCCATCACTGTAATAATTTTATCAATATATTCATTCGACTTTAGCAATGCATTAGCAAGTAACTCAGACTCATTAGCTCTTTGCATTAATATTTGAGACATCATCATCATATCTGTCGCATCTTCAATGCAGATCATGATACTTTTGTTCTCATCTTCTTCTATATCATTTACACCTATGATATAGAAGTTAAAATAAAGATGTTTTTGATAACTCGTCGAACGGCAAACTCCTTTCATTTCAAAGCTAGTAAGTTGATCAAGCCAAATATTATTAAAAGATTCTTCTAATCCAATTGTTTCTGGAAATGCATTGCGAATATCTTTATTTAACAATGATTCGTATGGGCATTCAGAAAATCTTTCAGCTCCATAGGAAGTATCAGTAATCATAAACTGGCGATCAATTGTTATGAATGATCGCTCTGAAGCAGTAAGAAGTTTTTTTAGAAGTTTTGACTGTTTCATAGCAGTTTAATGATGTAAATGGAATTCCAAACGATTTTTTGATTATGATATTCTTTGCTTATAGATTCTCTAATATTAGGTAGTCAATAGTAATAAATTCATCCTGACATTAGCATTTGACTCGCTAATTTTTGGAATGTTTCATCAACCCCCTCTCCTGTTTTAGCAGATGTAATCTGTACTGATATGTTGAGATTTGCAAATTCAGTAGAGATAGATTGCAACATATGCTCTCTTTCATGTATTTCGATTAAATCAACTTTATTTAAAGCAATAATTAAGCTCGATTTATGATTAACAGATTTAAAAAGTTGCACATGATCTTTGAGGTTTTGGATACTTGATTGTCTTGTCACATCCCCAACTATTAGCGCCCCTTTAGCGCCTAGTAAATAGCTAGGTGCGATCGCCTTAAAGCGCGTACTGCCCTCGATATCCCAAACAATTAATTGTAATTGTTTTAATTCTTCTTGAGAAACATCTACATCCCCATTAATTGACACTAATTTTCGTGATATTTTCACGCCTACCGTTGACAAGTATTTGTCACTAAACTGACGATCAACAAACTGACGGATTAGACTGGTTTTACCAACACCAAAATCGCCAATAAGACATACTTTTTGAGAAATTACTTTAGTAGGAGAATGCATTTAATTAGATACGGACATTGACTTTAACATTGGTTTAAACTCTACCCACCTTAACATTTCATCAGTGGGGGTCTGTATAGATATATCGATTATCCCAGAAACATGTATGCGTTTTGCACTTACTCCTCTTTGCAATAGAGCGTCTCGAACCGTTTGGGCGCGTTTCATTCCCAGTTGATAGTTGATTGCAGGATCGCCAATATTATCATTTTTAGCAAAAATATTAATACTGTAATCTGGGTACAGCTCCAGAAAAGCCTGAACTTCTATAAGTTTCTCAGTGTCGCTTGGTTCTAAAGTTGTCACCCACAGAGGAAAGTAGATGCGCGTTGATAGCCTTGGCGTCAAAATCGTAGCAGCATTGGTAACTATGGTAATACCTGCAATTTTGGTGAATGCTTGCGTAATTTTGGGCATCATACCGGGCTGCTCAATCTGGCCAGTAATTGTTACTTGCCCGTCTTTAAATTGGCTCTGGATTTTGACACCTTGAGTATAGTTGAGTGCTTTAGTAAGACGTTGAACCTCGATCGCAACGAGTTCAGGATCTGGAGGCACGTTGACGGTATAGATGTTATTGCTAATCTTACTATTTGCCGATTCTTCTTTTGTAGAAGCGATCGCTACTTGTAGAGCGCGATCGCGTAAATATTGATTTGGTAATTTACCTGTTAATTTGAGGCGATCGCCCTCAGCGACTACATTTAGCCGATAGACAGCAAGTTCAGGATTGCTGGCAAAGGCTTCTAAAACTTTAGCTTCCAGTTGGCGATCTCGACTTGATTGATATTGATAAATTCCTATAGGCACACAAAACAGAGTGAAGACAGCCAAAACGATGAAGATCAATGTTTTGGGAGACTTTTTAGCAGTTTTAATTGACTTAACTTCAATTAATGCTCTAAGTTCGGTCTCAGCTTCTATTGGAATCATGCCGGGATCTCCATCGAACTCTTTAATGCGATCGCCATGGAATTGCACAATTCGCCCAAAAACATCGCGAATCTTATTCACAAATCTTAAACTAGGTTCGCCGCGAATAATCACGGCTAGATAGCAATATCCTGCTACTTCTAGCAAAATTTTGGAACCGCTATAATTAATTGCATCAAGTTCAGTAGTACTTTCTGATCGTGACATACATTCATTAGCAAAGCTGCGAATTGCTGTCAGCATTCCAGCTAGCATATCTGAGTCAATCGGATCAGCTAAAGCATCAAGATCGCTGCGTTGGATATCGATCATCACCAATCCCGAAAGATTATGGATTAAAAATATGGCTTGAACATCAAAGGAAACTGATTCTTTGAAAATCAGTTCTGCTTCTGAAACCCCTTGTACTTTGGCACGCCCCTTGCGCAACAGACCTTCAACACTGAAGGTCTGTTCTACCTTTTCATTGATCGAACGAATTGACTCTGCAAAATATTTAGCGATCGTATTTCCAATTACAGGATAGAGCGCGTCAACCATCGAATCACGTTCGAGAACAATCTGTTGCTTAATTACTGCTCCCATTTCTGGAGCTAGGACATCGATGATCGCATCACGATCAAGACTAATTTGCTCTCGGATTGCAGCTGCAACTTCTGGTCCCAGAGCTTTAGCTATTTGCTCAGGCCTATTACGAATTTGCTCGCTAATGGCATTAGGCAAAATATCGGTGATCGCTTGGCTCATTGAAGCCCGATCTAGCTGCGATCGCTCCAAAATCACCTCGGCAATAATCGGCGTAATTGCCTGACACATCTCTTCTCTGTCTTGCTCAGCCTTGAGACTGAGTAACTCAGCAATAATTGGCAACAAAAGTTGAACTAGTTCTTGAGGTTCATTAATTTGATTTTCTATCTGAGCAACGCGATCGCTAACCTTATTAATCTCGGTCGGAATATTGCTCTGTTCATCTCCAAATGCTGTAAGTCGAAGAGAAGTACTTTGAAGTAAATCTTCTAATCCCTCAATTTTGTCCATGATTGCAGGATTATTAACTTGATTTTCAACAATTCCTAGCTTTTGCTCGACAAATTTTTTAAAAGTTCGCAGCTCCTCTAGCTCAGGTGTAACCAGAATGCCCTGCAACATATTGATTGCTTTTTGATCCTCTGACGAATCTTCTGGATCAGAGTTTTGCGACTGTGTTTGGAATATTGAAGAAGACTCAAAAGGAAATATGTTCTCAGAAATTGCTGGAGAAATAGATTGCGAAATTAGCGGAGAATCTATTTGAGGAATTGTTGGAGCGGTCGATTTAGAAACTACTGGAGACTCTATTTGGGATTTCTCACTACCAAAAAGAATTTCTTGGAAGAGATTTACAGTGGTATTTACTTCTTCATCTTTTCTTGAAGTTTCAATTTGTTCTGATAGGGGATTTTTATCATGATTAGAGAGATTTGAATTTTCATGATGAAAATCTTGAGTCTCGTTCCGATCAATTTTATTTAGATTAACAGGCCGAATATCTTTTAAAAACGGCAGCTCATCAAGGAGACTAGGGAAAGGATACACAAAAGGCGATCGATCAGATCGATCACCATCTAAAAATTCTTTTTCTAGAGTTTCTGTACTTGATTTAAAGGATAAATCCTGTTCAATATCGATTAGTCTTGAAACAGTTTTAGGTTCTTCGCCCTTATAATCATTTTTGCGCACAATATCTTTTAGGCTCGAATCAATGCTCTGATCTTGGTTCTGATGATCTTTAGATTTGTCGGAATCAATAATATTTAAATCAGAAAGCAGGAGTAAAAAATTCTCAACGTCACTGAGAGACTTATTCGATAAATTACTCTTTCGCTCCGACATACTATTTCTCTTAATATGCGTAATGATATTGTTTTTGTACTATAGCAGATACAAACAAGAGAATTAGAGCCTATTCAATACAGCAATTCAATTGATCAAAAACAATCGCTGAATTCAAGAAATACTTTTGAGATTACAAAGATTTAGAAAACATACATCTTAACCCCATATTCCTTCAAGCAATTTACGACCCATAGAGCCACAAAAGATTATTTAAATATGTTGCTTTGCAACTTTTAAAAATCTTTTGGTTCAGGTTTTCGCGTAAATTACCGTAAAGATGATTAGGAATGAAAATTAAATAACGGCACAGTTCAGCGGCAGCAGACAGCCTTGAACTCAAAACCAGAGACTGATGGCTGTCCGCTGCACCGCAGTGTTGGGCTGCATGGCAAATAGCGAAAAGACTCAATAGCCTGCTGGATGTTGAAAACCGCCAATCTCTCTGTCAAGCTCTTGAGCGATCGCTAACAACTCCATTTCACACCACCGTTTTCCCACAATTTGCATTCCAATCGGTAATCCTGCTTGAGTCTGCCCAATGGGAATTACGACTACTGGGTGACCGCTTAGGTTGAAGGGCATGGTGTACGCACCATTGGCAACCGCATGAGGATACGAAACTCCGTCAATATCAATGGCACTCCAGGCTGGGCGGTGGGTAAAGGCAGGAGTTGCCGCAACAGGGATTAACCAAACATCCCAGGGCTTTAAAGCTTGGTCGATTTGGGCAGTGAGGCGATCGCTTCGGTCAGGGCTGAAAAGTATCCTTGCAGCGTCGGAGCAAACATCTCCTTCAAAACTTGAGTCGGATTGCCCAACTTACGCAAGGATTGCTCCCCTTGAGTTGCTTCCCGCCAGATAAACGTCAAGGATTTTCGAGCAGCGTTCAGAGTTATCGGCTGCGCGTAGCGAAAATTGTAGGCCGCTATTTGGTAGTAGAGCTTTTGTGCCGCAGTCCAATCAAAACTAGGAGGAGACCAATTTTCAACCACTGCAACACCCTCTGTCAGTTTGCCAATAGCACGACGAAAAGCGGTTTTGATGTCTAAAGCAACAGGAACTCTGAAGTCATCTGACCAGGCAATTCGTAATTCTTTTAGGGGTTTGCCTTCGGGATCGTCCAGCGGGACTGGCGGTATTTCTGGTTGGCGCGGATCGGTGCCAACAATCAGAGTAAAGCATAGGCGTAAGTCCTCTATTGATCGAGCCAATGGCCCAGGCACAAGCATTTGACGAATACATTTTGAGCTGCCAGGAACCTCTAGAATGTGCCCTGCCAGAGACACGCGCCGATCGGTAGGTTTAAGCGCATAAATGCCGCAGCAGTGAGCAGGCTGACGAAGCGATCCAGCAATATCACTGCCAATATCGAGGGCAGAAAATCCTGCCGCAATTGCAACGGCACTGCCACTAGAACTGCCACCTGGGGTGTAGTCTAGATTCCAAGGATTATTCACCCGTGGAAAAATGTCGTTTACCCCCTGATACGCGCCATTAACATCAGATGGATTGGTTTTGCCGATCAGAATGGCTCCTGCCGATCGCAATCGACTTACGACTGTCGCATCTTGCTTGGGTACATAATCTCGTAAGGGCGCATAGCCTGCCGTAGTGAGTAAATCCTGCGTCTCAAAAAAGTCTTTTATGGTAATGGGAACTCCATGTAGAGATCCCCAATTTTCTCCTCTGGATAGAGCTTCGTCTGCTTGTATTGCTTGATTGCGGGCATTCTCCTCATCGAGAGTGCAGATCGCATTCAGCTTCGAGTTATGCTTAGCGATTTGAGCCAAGTAAGCATCGAGCACTTCCACCGTCGAGACTTTGCGATCGCGAATCATCTGAGCAAGCTGATGAGCAGGGACAAACGTTAGGTCAGTCATGGGGAATCAATGGACAGTGTTTGATAAAGTTAATTATATTCACTTTTAGTTAATTTAGTTAACTAACCTGCCAATGGGTCGTCCACTTAAAGAAAATTCACTGACACCGCAGGATGTCGTCAATGCAGCGATCGCTTGCCTTGACAAAGAGGGAGAGTCGGCTCTGGGCGTGAATCGAGTCGCAAAAGAGTTGGGGATCAAACCGCCCGCTATTTACAAACATCTGGACGGCAATTCAGGGCTACGACGCGCTGTAGCTCTGGAAATTTGGCGCAACTATTTAACGGACTGCCAAAGCCAAACAACGGGCATCACAGAACCTCATACCTTGCTTCGTATCGGCGCACAGGCAACCCGAAGCTTTGCCCAACGTTATCCCGCCCGTTATAACGTGATGATGCTCTACCAAATGCGACCCACTGATCTCGAAGAAGCTGAAATCATCCAAAACGCTTTACACTTTTTCCAACGATCGCTGCAATTATACGAATTGAGTGGGGATGCTTTGATTGATGTTATGCGGATGGTCAATGCAGCCATTTACGGTTTTATTGCCAGAGAACAGCTAGAACTGATGACCCTAACCCGTTCGACTGATCAGAGCTATGAAGTCATGCTGGATGCGCTAATCGTTGCAATTGAGCATATTCGACAGAGTAACAATTGATTGATTGCTCAGAACCGGTAGCAGCAAATAATGCTTCCCCACAGACCATCTCAAGGTGTTGTCTTAACCAGTAACTGAATGCAGTCCAACATGTGCATATAAAACCCAAAATTGGTTCGGCGGGCGAAGCCCGCCGAACCAAT
>QBMK01000018.1:17228-86539 GCA_003249035.1 Pseudanabaena sp. | reverse complement strand
GTATTGAGCGCACTGGCTAATATCGATTCTGCTGACTTTGATGTGCTGTTGGAAGCAGCTAGGGAAATTAAGTATAAGTCCAGTCGGGCATCGGTATTGAGCGCACTGGCTAAGATCGATTCCGCTTACTTTGATGAAGCTTTGCAAGCAGCTAGGGAAATTAAGGATGAGTACAGTCGGGCAGGTTTATTGAGCGCACTGGCTAAGAAATCTCCTCAAAATTTTCTCTCTAACATCTATGAAGCAATCCTTGCGATAGTTCACAAACCCAGTCGCGCCCACGCCATTAGCGGCTACATCACGCGACTATCTCTTGCGACCCTACCTTACTCTGAGTGGCAAACTCACCTCCATATCCTCGCTCACTGTAAGCGTTCAAACTTGATGGAAGATCTTGTTACCCTCTATCCCGCGATCCTTCACCTCGGTGGCACAGCAGCAGTACGTGGAGTCGTCGATACCATGAGGCAAGTCTGTAGCCAGTGGAAGTAAACATTGCCAATCATTGAAGCTGTAGAGAATATCGCAGCTCCCACAGTTCAAAATCCTTTACCTGATCAGGTTTTGATTAATGCGATAGAAATAGAAGTCAAAATGTTTAAAATCTTAGCAGAGCTAATGCGATCATCGCATACCCAACATTCTCACCTTTGTTTGATTCAGCAAAGTCTTTTCATAAGTTTTGTTCTCGATTTGGTGAATCAACACATTCTTTGTCCAGCCAAATTTTTGTGTCATGCGAATGTAAAACTCTCTCTGCAAGTCATCTTTACACTTCTCCAAGATCACCAAATTATGAGTCCAGCCAAAAACTGCAACCAATGGTTGCAGTTTTTCGTTTGTGCGGTAGGTGACATAAAAACTTCGCATATTCCAAATATTCCGCGCCGAAAAGCCAGCCATACCATGAAATTCTATCTGCAAATCTTGAGCTAATTGTTCCACCACTGACTTACCCCAACCAGCGCTCTCTTGACGAGTAACGATCAACTCACCAATATCCCAATAAAGCGCCATTAGCTCTCGATTAACCGCCTTTAAAGCCTCATACTGAGCAGCACGAATCCGATGCTTCACAGCCACTAACAAACTTTGGTAATCTTCTGTAACTCCAATTGCCATATCTTTAGATTATTCATCATCCCCAGAAATAGAATCCAAAATACTTAAAATTTCAGCAGAGCTAATGTCATCGCGATCACTCTTTGAATAGATAGTCAATAGAAGTACATTAGTCGGCGACTCAACCTGATAAACCAAACGATAACCCGCGCTTTTCCCCTTTTGGATATTGCTATTCTTTACCCTGACCTTAATCACAATATAATTTTCACCCAAACCAGCAATGCGATCGCCCACAAAATTACCAGCCTGAATTTGCTCAAAAACATCTTGAGTATCTGACCGAATGTTACGATATCGCTTTGATAAAGTGCGTAGGTTCTGCTTGTACTCAGGCGACAAATCAATTTGCACTAAAGGACTATCATTCAGCATCGATTCCGTCCCACATTTTTTCAAAAGGAATACGTTGTCCCGCCTTAGCCTGCTGAAAAGCCCTTTTCAAACTCGCCTTCACCTCCTCAATAGGTGTATCATCAGGATCATCTTCCAATTCCTGAACTGGTTCAGAGAACAACACAATCACACGGACACGACTAGATATGTCCTCATCAAAAGGCTGATCCAGCAATAAATGCCCTTTGCGGTCAATTGTACCCGTGACTTCCACTGCTCTCATATAGATGATCTCGCTGTTGTAATGAGAAATAAAAATATACTATAGCCTAATCATCAAAAGGCAAAGATTACCTTTCGGCAGAGCTAATGTCCTCGCATACCCAACAATCTCATTAAAATAAAAACGCCGACATTCCCCCCTAAAAACCTAGACCTGGAAAGACACAGATCCCCAACTTTTTCTAAGCAAGCAAAGACAATGTAAAAACTCACCAAAAAAGTCGGAGATCTTAACCTGTGCTTTTTGGGTGAGTTTGCGCCTAGTCACTTAACTTTTTCTGGTTTATCTTGCTATATGATCGATGATGTCAGTCATATAGCTAATATGGCGATCGCATCTCACCATTTCACAGCAAGCATGAAGTATCAAGCCCGTATATTTGTTACCCTACGTCCCTCAGTTCTCGATCCCGCAGGTACTGCTGTCCAGTCTGCACTCAAACAAATGGACTATCACGTTGACTCAGTCCGCATTGGCAAGTATGTCGAAATTGTCCTAGATGCAGCAGATGAAGCTGAAGCATCCCAAAAGTTAAATGAAACCTGCGATAAGCTTTTGGCAAACCCAGTTATTGAAAATTATCGCTTTGAGCTAACTGTCATTGAGGAGTCAAAAGCATGAAATTTGGCATCCTTGTCTTCCCTGGTTCCAACTGCGATCGCGATGTCGCTAGTGTTACCAGTGGAATTTTGAAACAGCCTACAAGGCTAATTTGGCATACAGATACTGATATTAGTGATTGCGATGTGATCGTCGTGCCGGGGGGATTTAGCTATGGAGATTATTTGCGCTGTGGGGCGATCGCGAGATTTGCACCCGTGATGAGATCGCTACAGGAACATGCGGCTAAAGGCAAATATGTACTCGGTATCTGTAACGGATTTCAGATTTTAACTGAGTCGGGATTATTGCCAGGAGCTCTAGTTCGCAATCGAGATTTACATTTTATTTGCGATCGCACTCCTCTACGAGTTGAACGCAATGATTTAGCATTCACCAAGAAATATCAAAAGCAGCAAGTTATTACCCTACCGATCGCCCATGGAGAAGGTTGTTATTTTGCGGATGCGGATGCTTTAAAAGAACTCGAAGATAACAATCAAGTTGTGTTCCGTTATTGTGATGAGATCGGTAATGTTAATGAAGAATCTAATCCCAATGGCTCACTGGAAAGTATTGCAGGAATCTGTAACAAACAAGGTAATGTACTTGGGATGATGCCCCATCCAGAACGCGCAGCGGAAGGAATTTTGGGTGGAACCGACGGCAAGGAATTATTTGAAAGCCTAGTGGAAGTATTCGTTGAGGGTTTGTTAGTCAATGCCTAGCCTATATCTAATCCGTCATGGCATTGCCGAAGATCGCGAGAATTATGAAGATGATACGCAACGTCCTCTCACTGATGAAGGGCGCAAAAAAACTAAGCAAGTTGCCAAACGTCTCTATGACTTAGGTTTGCGGTTTGATCTCTTACAAACTAGTCCTTTAGTCCGCGCTCAACAGACCTCTGAAATTTTTGCTAATGTTTTTAGCGAATGTCCTGTGCAGCAGCTATCAGAACTTGCACCCGATGGCAGTTTTGATGATTGGCTCAAACGGTTAGCTGCATGGCTCGCTCAACATCCACAACCTGCGAGAGCGTCATTAGGAATTATTGGGCATGAGCCAGATCTAAGCACTTGGGCAGAAATGCTAGTCTGGGGAGAATCTAAGGGGGTATTGGTTTTAAAAAAAGCTGGGATTATTGGTCTAGTTCTACCTGCGAAACAACCTTGGACTAGTAATGGAATTCTATTTCTATCCATTCCTCCCAAGTTACTAATTTAGAGTAAATTAGCGATCGCTTCAAGATTCAAGGAAAACGCCCATTTTTCGGAATTTTTGATAGCGTAGCTCTTGTAAATCTTCTACTGATAATTTACTCAAACGATCAAGATTTTCTACGATCGCAGCTTTTAGATTTTCAGCAGCTTGCAAGGGCATACGATGCGCCCCGCCTAGTGGCTCATTAATCACGTAATCGACAATGCCCAAGCGTTTTAAGTCTGGAGCAGTAATTTTTAGAGCTTCAGCAGCTTTGCCAGCCTTTGCAGAGTCGCGCCATAAAATCGCCGCACAAGCCTCAGGAGTCGCAACCGTATAGACCGAATTTTCAAACATCATGATCTGATCGCCAATGCCAATCCCCAACGCACCACCCGATCCGCCTTCTCCAATCACCGTACAAATAATTGGCACGCCAAGCCCGAACATTTGACGTAAATTTGCTGCGATCGCCTCACCTTGTCCTTGTTCTTCAGCCGACACACCAGGGTAAGCTCCAGGAGTATCAATCAAGGTAATAATCGGCAACTTAAAACGATTAGCATGATCCATAAGTCGCGCCGCCTTGCGATATCCGCCTGGAGAAGCCATGCCAAAGTTGCGGGTCATATTGTCTTTAGTATCGCGTCCCTTTTGGTGACCCAAAATTACCACAGGGAGATCGTTAATTCTGGCAATACCACCAACCAATGCAGGGTCGTCATTGCCTCGGCGATCGCCATGCAACTCCATCCACTCATCAGTAATTGCTTGCACATAGTCAAGCGTGCTAGGACGACGTGGATGCCTAGCGATCTGCATCCGTTGCATAGGGCCAAGCCCCGAAAAAATCTCACGCCGCAAAAGCTCTGCTCGTTGCTCTAAAAGGTGAATCTGCTCAACCATATCCACGTCGTTTTCATTCGCGAGTTCGCGGATTTGGGCGATGCGTGTTTCTAGTTCAACGATCGGTTTTTCAAAGTCAAGTAGGATTTGGCGATCGGACATGATGCAATTTTGTATTGTAGATACCAAATTTCAGATTAGCAGACAAAGCGTTCGTTAGCAGCGTTTTACTTTGCAATCAAACCAGAGAGTTAGCTTTTGGCAAAAGTCGTTCCTCTCACATTGCAGGGTGCTGAAAGAGTGATGACTTTGCTCAGATTTATAGATATCTAGAAGAGATACTCTCGTCCCAGTCAAAAATAGACAGTAAAATCTAAGAATTAGTGGTGCAGCGCAGAGTGCCGCACCGCTAATTCTTGGGTGGGAAGGGGGTAATATTCAAACTCTAGCCTAATCTCGATTTTCTTCAATTCGGCTTGCTCCTTTTTCGTAAAGTTTGCAAATACCTCTACGACTATTTTTGATGAAAGTGCAGAACAATTGAATATCAGGATTGTTGGCATATTCTGGATCGGACTCTAGAAATTCGATCGCTTGAGTACGATTGCGATCTGAATTGTAGATCACTTCATAGGCTGAGAGAATTGTGCGACGACGATCGTGGCTGAACCCATTGCGACGAAGACCAAGGCGGTTCAGTCCAAACACCATATTCGTGTCAACAGCCATGCAATAGGGTGGTACATCCATACCAAGGCGAGTTTGTCCACGGATCATCGCATAGGAACCGATACGTGTGAATTGATGCACTACCGAGCCGCCACCCATAAAAGCATGGTCATGCACTTCCACATACCCCCCTAGCAAAACATTATTTACTAAAATTACGCGATCGCCAATTACGCAGTTATGGGCAACATGTGCTCCAGTAAAAAATAAATTATCATTGCCAATTTTAGTAACCGAGCCTTCCTTCGTACCACGATTGACCGTCACATATTCTCGTAACACATTGCGATCGCCGATTTCTACAAAACTAATTGCTCCTTGGTAGGAAGTATCCTGTGGCTCCGAGCCAACGATTGCCCCATAGCCAATTTGGTTGTCGTTGCCAATCTTGGTATGCCCTGTGATGATTGCCCTTGCCCTGATCACGCAGCGATCGCCGATCTCTACAAACTCATCAACAATGGCATCGGCTTCAATTGATGTACCTTCGCCAATTTTGGCATGTGGATGAACGATGGCACGGTCATGAATCGTGATATTAATATTTGGCTTGGTATATGACATTGAAATAGCGGTCTATAGTCTGGGGCGCTAGAAAACAATCAATATTCTATCGCAATCATAGGTAAAGTACCCAGAAATTCGACAAAACCAAATATTAGGATTTGCCCTGCCATAGTCTTAGCGAATCCTAAATATTGGTCGCAAATTATTCGCAAACCCAGTAATACCAAAACACAAAATGGCGTAGCCATTTTGTGTTTTGGTATTACTCAGCATAATAAAAAAGCAGAGGCAAAATCTGCACCGCTCTCGCTGCGAGCGTTACAGATTTTGGGGTTTCGGATTTTAGCTACTTAGCTTTTTGCCAAAACTCCTAATTTGTAGAGTCGTTCCACAATTCCTTCAAGCAATTGAGGATAACTATAATGATTCTTTTGCAGGATTTTTTGTGCCGATCCGCTTAGACGAATGCAGTCTTCATTGGTCAAATCTTTAGCTGTGAAAATGATGATCGGAATTGAGAGAGTTTTATTTTGCAGCCTTAGCAAATGCATAAATTCAAAACCATTGCCATTAGGAATCATCAGATCGAGCAAAATTAATTGCGGAACTTGAAGCTTCATCATCTCTAAAGCGACCTGTGCATCTTGGGCTTCAAAGACAATACAATTCTCTTTCTCCAGCATCCGTTTTAACATTGCTCTAACATTGAGATCATCTTCGATCACTAACACCGAAAGTTCGGACTTCTGCTCAGAGCGGTATTTCTCTATTATTGGAATCAGGCGATCGCGATCGATTGGCTTAAACAAATACTCATTTGCCCCAATCTCAGTGCTTTCATGTTTGTCGTCATTAGTTGTCAGTAAAATTATCGGAATTCCTGAAGTTAAAGGCTGCGACTTTAATTCCTTAAGCATCTCCCATCCACTCATAGAGGGAGTTTGCATATCTAAGATAATGGCATTGGGTAAAATTTGACAAACTAATTTCATCGCACTTTCTCCATCCAAGGATGAATGGATCGAAACGGCAAGATGATTAAGAGAGGAGTGAGCGCATTGATGGATCATCGGATCGCCTGTGATCACTAAAATAGAAGTCTCTCTTTGCTGTGGATTGCCTGAGTCCTGTGGCAGATGCATAGGCAGTATCGATAAATTAGGGGAGGAGTTTTGCTCGCTTTTTGGTGGTTTCTTGGATGCTTTTTCGCAATCGACGGGTAAACAAACAGTAAAAGTTGAGCCTCTTCCTAATTCACTGATTACGGTAATGTCGCCACTCATCATTTGGCAAAGACGATGACTAATGGCAAGCCCTAAACCTGTTCCCCCATATTGTCGAGTTGTAGAACTATCAGCTTGGGTAAATGGCTGAAAAAGTTTCTGAAGATTTTCTGGACTAATCCCTATTCCAGTGTCACTAATCGTGAAGCAAAAAATTTCCCCTTGGATAGACATTTGGCGATTTACTTGAATTTTAATTTCACCCGATTTCGTAAACTTACAAGCATTGCTTAAAATGTTTAAGAGAACTTGTCGTAAGCGCGTCATATCAGCACGAATCTCCCCCAGTTGAAGATCGCATTCTATATCCAAATTATTATTGTTTTTGATCAACAATGGTTGAATTGAGGAGCTGGCATCCCATACAATCATTGGCACATCAAAATTATCGTAGTAAATTTCTAATTTACCTGCTTCGATTTTGGTCATATCTAAAATGTCATTAATCAAATCTAGTAGATGCTTACCAGATCGATGGATTTTCTGGAGATCATCGCCAAAATCTTCTAATCCCAGTAAAGCTGCATCTTCCTGTAACATCTCGCTATAGCCGATAATCGCATTGAGCGGTGTGCGTAATTCATGGCTCATGTTGGCAATAAAACTACTTTTGGCACAATTGGCTTCTAAGGCGCGATCGCGTGCTTGAGATAGTTCTTCATTCATCAAGTGGAGAGTTTCCTCATCTCGCTTACGACGCATTAATGTACCTAATTGCAAAGCGATCGCACTGATTAAGCCCACCAATTGCTGATCGCGATCGTTGGGAGATCTCATAAAGAAAGCGATGATCGCAACAACATTGTTATCAGCACTTACAGGGATCGCCAAACCCGATCGCAAGCCACATTCCAGAGCAGGGTATTTGCGCAAGAAATGTGTTTCTGTTTCGAGAGAAATATCCCAAATCCATTCTGGTCGCTGATTTAAAAATATCCTTCCAGGGAAACCAATTCCTGCGGGGAAAGAGATTCTTTCACTATATTGACGAAACCCTTCTAATCCATCAATACTGCTGTACCATGCAGGATTACATATCAAAACCGGTAAGTCACCCGATGGTATCCATGCTTCGCCATAGTCCCATCCCGTAAATTGACAAATCTTGGTGAGCGCTATTTTTAAAGCTGTTTGAAAATCATTGGCGGCGCTAATTTCTAAGGTCAAGCATTGTAATAATTGCGATTCTTCCTCAGCTCGCTTGCGAAGTGAAATGTCCTGAACAGTTCCTTCAAAACCGATCAGGGTTCCATCAAGATCTCTTACAGCTCGCACATTTTCCGAAACCCAGATTTTCGTTCCATTTCGGCGATAAACCTGAGATTCGAAATCAGAAACTGTATCTTGGGTAAGTAAAATATCGATAAACTCTTGTCGTCGTGATGGATTAACATAAACCTGATTGGCAATATTCGTGACGTTACTTATCAGAGATTCAGCAGAAGGATAGCCATAAATCTGAGCTAACATTGAATTGGCTATTAGATAACGCCCGTCTATGGTTGATTGAAAAATTCCATCGATCGCATTCTCGAAAATATCTTTATATTTTGCTTCGGCATTTTCGAGATCGTTACGAAGTTTAGAAGTTCTCAATTTCAATAATTTATGCATTTCGGTCGCCTGTTGCACGACTCCCTGTAAAGCCTCAACATTGTAGGGCTTAGTAATGTATTTATAGACTTGTGATTGATTAATCGCTTCCACTAAATCGCTTACATCGGTATGGGCGGTCAAAATAATCCGTAAAGTGTCTGGATACCTCTCCACAACTTGACTCAAAAACTCAGTCCCAGACATCATTGGCATTCGTTGATCGGAAACAATCACCGCAACATCTGGCTCACTGGCTAAAATTGCCAATGCCTCAAATCCATCTTTAGCTCGCAGAATCAAATGACTTCGATGAAAAATACGGTGAAGCAGATCTAAGTTATCAGCTTCATCATCAACGATCAGTAATTTGTTTTTGAGGTTGTCTTCTGTTGAACTATGCATATATGTGATTACAAAGAGGTTTTCGCATTAAAATAGGCGATTAGTCTTGGGCTGATGTCTCTAGTAATTAAATCAAAAATATATTATGCAAATTGTAGTGACGGGTGCTACTGGGTTCGTTGGTGTGAAATTAGTTGAGCGATTGCAAGCTTTAGGCGATCGCATTGTTGTTTTAGCGCGTAATTCACAAAAAGCAAATCGGCAATTTCCTCAAGATGCTTTCCCCAATGTCGAAGTCATTGGCTATACACCCTTTGAGATGGGCGATTGGGCTAAGGCGATATCTGGAAGTGATGCAGTTATTAATCTGGCTGGGGAACCCCTAGCTGGCGTCCGCTGGACTGATAAACGCAAGCAGGAGATCAGAGATAGTCGTATTTTAACTACAAAAGTGTTGGTTGAGGCGATCGCTAAAGCCGACATTAAGCCACAAGTCTTAATTAGCGCCTCTGCGATCGGTTATTACGGCACGAGCCTTGATAAATCCTTTGACGAGTACAGTTATGCAGGCGATGACTTCTTAGCTAATGTTTGCAAAGACTGGGAATCTGCTGCTGATGCAGTTACAGATATGGGTATTCGTCTTGTTAAGCTTAGAACAGGAATTGTGTTAGGTATGGGTGGTGCGATCGCCAAAATGCTCCCGATATTCCAAATTGGCGGCGGCGGCAAAATTGGCACTGGCAAACAATGGTTTTCATGGATTCATCGCGATGATCTCGTGGAGTTAATCATCTATGCGTTGAAGAATGATCGAGTCACAGGCGCACTCAATGCTACGGCTCCTAAAGCTGTGACCAATGAAGACTTCACAATCTCCTTTGCCAAAGCAATAAAACGCCCTGCCTTTTTACCTGTTCCTGCGGCGGCATTGGTTTTAGTATTTGGCGAAAGTGCAATGGTATTACTAGATGGCCAGAGAGTTGTGCCACATAAAGCTGAGATTAATAAATTTACGTTCCAATATCCCGATATTGACTCAGCACTAGGTCAAATCTTTGCTTAACAAAAAAAGAGAATGAACTAAATTCACTCTCTTTTTTAAGATGGGCCGAGATGGATTTGAACCAACGTAGCTTACGCAGCGGATTTACAGTCCGCCCCCATTAACCACTCGGGCATCGACCCTTTGCTTGGTTGTTTTCCAAGCGGATCTAATCATATACACTTATTGCGACACTGGCAATAGTTATTTCCAGAAAAAATAAAAAGAGGCTTAGCCTCTTTTTATTTTTTCTGGAACCCGATCGCGATCGCACTTAAGAAAATGATACCCATCACGCCAGCGATCGGATTTCCATTAATACCAGTTACCCATTCAGGTACAGCGCCAGTTGGTTTGAGCCAATGAGTTGTATTTACGATGTAATAACACCAAACCAAACCACCATGTAAGCCAATCGCTATTCCCAATCTGCCGTCACATCTGCGTCTCGCTAAAACTAGGGCAACACTGAGCATCACCAACCCGAGAAACTGGCTCCATGTAGCCAGAATGACGTTTAGGGGCTTAATGAAATGCAAAATTGCAAATACTAAGCTGCAACTAATTAAAGCCGTATTTTTTGAATAATCGCGCTCTAGCTCTGAGAGTAGCCAACCACGAAACAACATTTCCTCCGCAAATCCTACGCCTACAGAAGTCAAAAGCCCTGGGAATATTGCTCCTTGCCAATCGACAAAGTACACACCGATCGCTGGTAGTAGGTTATCTGGCAAGGGCTGCTGCCAAGAGACAGTTTGCACTGCTAGCCAACCAAGACTCACCTGTGAGCTAAAAAAGATGAGTAATGCTACACAGCCAAGCGCTAAACCTAATAAAAAATCCTGTCCATTTTTTCGGGTAAATAATAGCCCGTAATAGCGATAAGGATGCGAATACTTAGCAATTTTGCGCCCCCAGAACCAAATTAACCCCAAAAATCCGCAATACAGCAAAATTGTGAGGGCAACTCCAACCGCCTCGCCCCAAATCAGATACATTGGTGCTGCGATTGGAAGCCATAGTACCAATAAAGTTATTAAAAAAAGAATAATGCGTAATGGGGCTGGATAAGAATTTAAGCGATCGAGATTCACAATAAAAAACAGGTAGGATTTTGTTATTAACAATCCTACCTGCTCTATAGCAATGACAAAGATAGCTAGAACAAATCAAAGCCCAAATAGATGAAGGCGGCGCTCGCGCCGCCTTCATCTATTTGGGCTTGTTGAGCGCTACACGCCCACTTTTTTAATTATGACTCTGGCTCCATCGTGCTCGTTAAGCCCTTACTTTGCAAGCCTTCACAATAAAATTCTGCATGTTCTTGCACGCAAGTAATAACTAATGCGCAGCCATTTGCATGGGCTGCCATCATAATATCGACAGCTTGAGGCTGTGTAAGACCATTTACGACTTGCATTAAGGTTTCAACGACATATTCCATTGAGTTGTAATCGTCGTTATGTAATAAGACTCGATATCTTGGTGCAATTTTGCGTATAGTTTCAGGACGAGAAATAGTTTCGGTAGACATATAAGTTGCCTTCAATAAGGGTTTGAAATAACAGGAAATCTTTTGACGTTAGATAATTGCAGTATTAGTTTGGTGCATTTAGCAGAGTTAAAGGGCTTGCAGATCTGCGTTCATAGTTAAGATAGTAATAATACTTAATGCTCATCTACATTATAAGTACCAACCCCAAAAATGTGAAGTGCTAGCAATTCTCATTATAAAAATTGATCGCTAACCCAAATAGAAATAATTTAATCGTAATCACATCATCACTATGTTGCAATTTATCGACACCATCTTGCGATCGCTACCAAACTGGTTTTACCAACTCGAACAATGGGCTGATGCCTTGGTGAATAGTCAACTCAATCAAGCCTCATGGACAAGTGTAGGTGTCGTTTTTTTAGCCGGTCTAGTCACCAGTCTCACTCCCTGCACTTTGTCGATGTTGCCGCTTACAATTGGTTATATCGGTGGCTATGAGTCCAAAAGCACTTTGAAGTCTGCCTTGCAATCGGCGTGGTTTTGTTTGGGATTTGCGATCGCTCTCACCGGTTTTGGACTAGCCGCTGCTCTTCTTGGTAAAATATATGGACAGACAGCTTGGGGTTGGTCAGTGGTGATGGGAATCATTGCGATCGCGATGGGATTGCAATTATTGGAAGTGATTTCTTTCCGTTTACCCAGCTTCGGTAATTGGGAAATATCTCAAAATTTGCCGACAGGACTGCGATCGCTATTAATAGGCTTATCTTTTGGGTTTGTGGCTTCGCCTTGTAGTACGCCCGTATTAGTGACTCTGTTGGCTTGGGTATCAGGCTCAGGGAACTTGCTAGTTGGTACAGAATTTTTGCTTGCCTATGCGATCGGTTCAGTACTACCACTAGCGATCGCAGGTACCTTTACAGGCATCATCAAACGTTTTCTAGAGCTTCGTCGTTGGTCAAGTTGGCTCAATTGGGGAAGCGGCATCATTCTCATTGGCTTTGGCACACTTTCCATTTTGAGCAAGATTGCCTAGCTCTATTTCACCATTCCCGATCAAATCGATTCCAAAGGCTGAGTAATCTTTGATCAATCTCTGTATCAGCAAGAACAGAAGCAACAACTGAACGAATCTTTAATAAATCTCCGAAACTAGCACGAATGAAGATTTTGCCAGAAGCGACAGACTTTTCGAGAGTAGATTTTCCGAACATGATTTTGCGTAAAGCGATGCCAGTACTTTCAAAATCATTGATAGCATCAGGCTCAGCAGTAGAAACAGTAATTTGCAATTCCTGTCCGCCTTCTGCTTGCAGATGTATTCGAGCATCATCGATCGCAATCGTCGCTGATTTGCCGGAGGCGATGTTGATGATTGATGACCAAGTGTCACCTTGGCGATCGCGCAATATTTCGATTAATTCTAAAAGCATGGATGAAAGCAGTTCTGATTTAGATGATGGCGATGCAGGTATTGTCATGCTTACTAGAAATTGGTTAAAAAGATGTAAGAATTATAGGGTTATTAGATGTCTACTTTTATAAAAACCAAGGGATGTTTACTATAAATCAGCTTCATGTTTAGCCTTCAGCTTCAAGTTCTGCAAGTGTTCCAAAGGTAATTTAGATGAAATTTTTTTTGAATACGCTGACGATCGCATTCGGATTGTCATGTATCGCGATTGCTCCCGTCTCCTCGAAAACGATCGCTAATTCTGAGCAGTGGGGAGTCGCACCTCCGGCTTGTGAGGAAGAAAATCAGCTTGCCTTAAACATCTGTGCGTCGCGATGGGCTAAGACTGCCGATTTCTTGCGATCGCTGATTTATGACGAAGTTTATAGTCAGATACCTAAAGCGAGGAAATCCCAACTCAAGGAGATCGAACAAACTTGGACTTCCTATCGAAATATCTTCTGCGATGAGTTAAGTGCACCATTCCGCACAGGCTCAATTTATCCTCTTTTGTATTTCAGTTGTCGTGCGCGCGTTACTAACGATCGCATTGCCGACTTGCAAGGAAAAAACAACTCTCAACTCACATCAGACGAAACTACCCAACGTCTAGCTAAAATCCTTACTCTCGAAAAGCTGAAGAATTCCTCTGGGCAACGTCAATGGCTACTATACCAAGCACAGCATTGCCAGTTTGAGTCATTGCGTTCCGCCGAGCCATCGAGATCGGTCAAACAATGTCGCGATCGGCTAGCTGAAGGTCGTCTTCGGCAATTAGAAGCAATGATTGGATCTCGATAAATTCCCTGAAATCAGCGCAATATAGAAATTCATCACCTCCAACGACTTCTATATTCCCATACCAGTATAATCACAGTCCCAAGACCGTAAGCAAAGATATCTTTCCAATCAAAAGTAGTTCCTAAAATAGTTGCTAAAACCCGATTTTGCCTTAGTCCTAGCCTATCGACAAGATTTAAATATTGCAATCCTTCAATCACGCAGGCAAAGACAAAAACAGATAGAGCCGCTACGTTTGGGCGAACTTTCCAAAATGATTTGATAAAGCAGTAAATAAGAATAACCACTAAAACATCCTCAACAAGTGGACGAATAAACTGATCATCAATAAAAACCGCTATATAAACTTCTATTAGAAAGAGTAAAACTGTTGAGTAGAAGTACTTGCGATTAAGAGTGAGCCAATTAGTTGACATTTTGGTTTTAGAGTAAATTGCTGTAATTAATCTTCAGGCAAAAAACTTTCGTCTAAAGCTTGTTCGGGGATAAGGAGCGATTCCTTCAAAAAAGGCTGTGATTGATTGGGAGAGAAGGTCAGGGTAACTTAAACCTACATTTTATGTCTCTATACACTTCTGCATGAGTTTATGCACCAAGATATCTATAAGGTATTTACAAAAACATAATTACAAATAAATAAGCACCGCTGGACATTTATTGCTAATCTTGCATTAACTTAAGACAAGATATCCGGAAACAATTACCGCGAAGTTGCGCTACCTGTCTATATTTTATGGAAGCTTTCAATCCGATTCCGCCAGAGTGGGTCGAAAAGGCTACACATGCTAATGGGTTTTGTTGTCCTAAATGTGGTCAACCACCCAGTCAAGCTAAAGCTGTGTGGGTTAATCGCCGATCGCCTGTTTATACCGAAAACCATCAACGCAAGTGGCAAGAGTTTTATCACTGTGAATGTCAGGCGGTTTGGTGGGCTTGGAGCAACGATCGCCCACCTTCAGAATTTAGCGATCGCGCCATTAGAAACAATTATGACGACGATTTAAGTTGAGCCGATGAAATCGCAAGTTGTCTTAGTTTTAGCTTTGTTTTTTGTAGTAGGAGCCTACGCCAGCTTTTTACCCGATGGGACTGGCTTCTATACAGTTTTTGGTATCGGGTTAGGCTTATCGTTGGTGGCTCCTAAAATTTGGCGCTTGGGCCCAAAACGTTGGGTTTATCTGGTCGCCACATTAGTTGCTATCTTTGCTTGCTTTTACGTAAAATTTCGCACTCCCCAACCTCAAGTTGAAGATATTTCTAAATATGCACCTTTATCGAATGCGATCGTTCGGGGACAAGTAATCGAATCGCCTAGCTTGACGCGGAGTGAGAGGGCGAGATTTTTGCTAGAGGTAAAAGAGATAAATACCTCTGGGAAATTGAATATCAAAAATCTTATCCAAAATACTGAGGCGAATCCTAGCAGCAGCAATACGGAAACCAAGCCCGATGAGGCTAATAAGTTTGTAGCGGCATCCGGCAAATTATATGTGACCGTGCCATTGATTGAAGCAACAGGTTTACGCTCAGGACAGGAGGTCGAGCTTTCAGGAAGATTATACGTACCAAATCGGGCGGATAATTTTGGAGCCTTTGATTTTAAATCTTACTTAGCACGCGAAGGCGTGTTCGCAGGAATGAATGGGCGATCGCTAATTGAAAAAAGCGATGCTCCTTTTTTTGGCGAATGGTGGTTTGTGAGTCGGATTGTCCGTGCCCATGTGATGGGTGCAGGTGTGCCAGAAGGTGCGTTGCTTAGCTCATTGGTTTTGGGTAGTCGAGCTGTAGATTTGCCGAGCGATCTGAAGGATGCTTTTATTCAAGCGGGATTGGCGGCAGTACTTGCAGCTTCAGGATTTCAGGTGACATTGGTGTTAGGTGCTGCGATCGCCTTGAGTCGGAATAAATCTTTAAAGATGCAATTTGCGATCGGCAGCCTTAGTTTGGCAGGATATTTATTACTTACGGGTGCCAGCCCGTCAATTTTACGAGCCGTTGTGATGGGCTTCGGCAGTTTGATTGGTTTAGTGGTGCAACGCCGTAGTCGTCCTGTTATTGGTTTACTAGTTACAGCTGTCTTGTTATTGTTATACCAACCACTATGGATTTGGGATTTAGGATTTCAGTTTAGTTTTCTTGCTACGTTTGGTCTACTCACCAGCTCACGATCGATTGCCGAACGTTTAGAATGGCTGCCCCCAACGATCGCCGAATTGTTATCAGTACCAATCGCCGCTTATATCTGGACATTGCCTTTACAGCTACTAGTATTTGGCAAACTTTCTCCCTACAGCTTGATCGCCAATGTCTTGACTACACCCCTAGTGTTGATATCCACCTATGGCGGCATTATTAGTGGGCTATTAGGAATAGTCTTTGTGCCGATTGGTGCGGCGATCGCATGGTTACTCTATCCATTGCTACGTTGGACAATTGAGATAGCCCAATGGGTGAATACTTTGCCCAGTGCTAGTACAAGTGTGGGCTCGATTCATCTCTGGCAAATGTTCATTGCCTATGCATTATTCATGGCGATTTGGCTTGTTCCTTGGTTTGGCAAAATGCAGCGTTGGACGATCGCCTTTGTTTTAGCTTGTGTCGTGCTATTTGTTCCAAATGCGATCGCTCAAGCAAATACTTTTCAAGTGACATTACCAGCATTTAATGATGTCCCGATCATGTTGATCAGAAATCAAAATCAAACAGTGCTAATTAATAGTGGCGATCGGCAATTTGCCAGTTTTACGTTGCAGCCATTTTTACAAAAGCTTGGCGTTAATCGTCTTGATTGGGCGATAGCTACCGATACGCAGCCCGATGCTAGCGACGGTTGGAATGAGCTGATATCTGACTCAGTAGTGATCGCCCAGTTTAGAGATATTAGTGTTGGTGTCACGCCTAAACCTTATCAAAATCTCCAACAATCTCTAGCCAATGCCAAAACTCCATTAGCATCTCTTAAGGCTGGTGAAACATTAACAGTTAACAATCAAGTGGAGATTCAACTGCTCAATCAATCCCCTGATGTTTTAAAAATTAAAACTGGGGAACTAACTTGGTTGCTTCTGCCTAATGCCGATCCAAAATCTCAACAAGCGATCGCCACTAAAAAAGATCTACTTCCCAAACTATCAGCGAATATTCTCTGGTGGACAGGTGGGCAAATAGAGCCAGAGGTTTTGCAAGCGATTAATCCGAAAATAGCGATCGCCTCTGCAACTAGTGTCGTGGAAGCCATGGTCAATCAACTTTATGAATCCAAAATCAGAGTGTTTTATACAGGTCGCGATGGCGCGATTCAATGGACTCCTGAAAAAGATTTTCATACCCTACGCGATCAACAAGACACGCGATCGCCAATCTAAGAAAGTTTTGGAGAATCCTACCAAAACCCAAGAATTGATTGGCGTCGCTCCGCGACGCCAATCAATTCTTGGGTTTTACACTTGACGAAAACCCCAAAGAGAGTGGCGGCGCAATGTGCCGCCACTCTCTTTGGGGTTTTGATTTTCTCCTCACATGACTTTAGAATTTTTAGCAAACTTGAGATTTTAGCTAGCCTCCCAAGTTCTTGGATTATTCAATACCTTCGTATCGCCATGCGACAGGATCGATCGCTTCACCATTTACATAAAGTCCCCAATGTAAATGAGGACCCGTAACCGCACCTGTTGCGCCGACTGCACCAATTACTTGACCAGCCTTCACAAAATCTCCTTCTTTTACATAAATTTTACTGAGATGCAAAAAGATACTCTCTACGCCCTGACCGTGATCCAATCCGATCGTATTGCCATGCAACAGAAAGCCCTGAGCTAGTGTCCCTACTAAACGGATATAGCCAGAAGCTGGGGCGGTCACGGGCGAACCAGTATCTCCTGCATAGTCCACACCACGATGGTAATAGTCATTAGCAAATTCACCATTGTAATAGCGCTGCACTCCAAAACCTGTCGTAATCTCACCATCATTAGGTCTCAGAAAAGCGCCATTCCAAAATTTCTGCGGAGTAACTAGTTTTTTAAAAGCCGAGACCTTATCCCATTCATAATCGGTTGGCTCCGATCCACCACCTGAATCATTAATCCAAATACTTTGAGTGGGAAACTTGCGATCGCCTAATTGCATCGGCAAATTTTGCTGTAAGCCATCAGCCGTCACCACCACTTGGCGAAGTCCCGCTTTATCAAGCGGAGTCGTAGGAATGAATGCTCGCCAACGATTTGGGGACATCGCAAAGGCAGGAAATTGCTTACTATTAACTGATACTGTTGGTGGTAAGCCTGAAGTTTGGTTAGTTGAAATCCATACTGATATAGTATCTCCAAGCTTTGGGGTATTGGGTCTAAGCATCGCTTGCAATGCATCGGCACGAGATACCCCAAACATTATGGCCGCGATCGCTGCCAACAAACTCAGACCAATTAACAAGGGCAATTTGAGGGGACGCACAACCATAAATATTTATTTAAGTAAGGCTCAGTAGCTTTATTCTAAGCGTAAGCTAGAAAAGTTAGAATACGAAGATTTAAAATTCAGGAAATTGTTGTGGATTTCTTTGTCTCTCTAATGTATCGCTAAGTACTAGACAGATCTTTTCTTTGGGACAAAACTGCACGTTACAGTCCTTCCTATATTGAGTCATCATTTACTAAGCTCATTTTTTCTCTTCCCGACAATATAATTCTGATTGCATAATTATTAAGGATAATCATGACTCCTCCTCTCAAACGCACTCCTCTTTACGACCTCCATGTAGCTTCTGGTGCGCGATTAGTGGAATTTGGTGGTTGGGAGATGCCCGTTCAATACAAAGGGCTGGTCGCTGAACATAATGCCGTGCGATCACAGGTGGGGATGTTTGATGTGTCGCATATGGGCAAATTTGCGATCGCAGGTGAAGGCGTTCTCGAAGCCTTGAACAAACTTGTGCCATCGAACTTAGGACGATTAAAAGTTGGGCAAGCACTCTATACAGTTTTACTCAATGAGCAGGCAGGAATTATTGACGATGTGATTTTTTATCGTCATGAACCTGAAGGCGATCGCGAAAATTGGTCAGTAATTGTCAATGCCTCGACCACTGACAAAGACAAAGCATTGTTACAACAGCACTTAGGCGATCGCTTGATTGATAACTCGGCATCGCAAACCTTGATTGCTGTACAAGGCAAAACTGCGATCGCTACATTACAAGAGTTAGTAACAGCGGATTTATTGAAATTACCGCGTTTGCGATTTGGGCATACTCGCACCGATATTTTGGGAACATCCAGCTTTATTGCTCGGACGGGCTATACAGGGGAAGATGGCTGCGAAATCATGACTGATATCGAAACGGGTAAAGCGCTTTGGCAAAAATTACTCGATCTTGGTGTTGTACCTTGTGGCTTAGGTTGTCGTGACACCTTGCGTCTGGAAGCAGGAATGCATCTCTATGGTCAAGACATGAATGACACGATCACACCTCTCGAAGCAGATCTTAATTGGATCGTGCATCTCAAAGAGAAAGGTGATTTTATTGGTCGCGAAGTTTTAGAAGAGCAAAAACAGAATGGAGTCACCCGCAAATTAATCGGTTTAGAATTAGAAGGTCGCAATATCGCTCGTCATGATTATCCCATTCGTTATGAAGACGAAACTGTCGGGCTTGTCACCAGTGGAACAATGTCACCAACATTAGGCAAAGCGATCGCCTTTGGCTATGTCCCATCTGAACTTGCAAAAATGGGGCAAATTCTCCAAGTCCAAATTCGCGACAAAGAATTTCCAGCCAAAGTTACCAAACGAAACTTCTTGTGATTTTTTCTGTTAATTTTAAGATTTATCGCGCCATCGGCGCGATAAATCTTAAAATTGGGTTGCATGGAAAAAGAGCTTGACAATTAGATCACAGCTGAGTTAGGATAATGAGCTTATGTCTTGAGTCAAATCTAGACATATCCTCCGCCCACTAAAACTGCAGTCACTTAGTGCATGAATAAGCCTACTCTTGTTACTCCTGCCTTCGTTCTACCAGATCTTGTAGAAATCCAGCGGGAGAGTTTTCGATGGTTCCTAGAAGAAGGACTTATTGAAGAGCTTGAGAGTTTCTCACCGATTACAGATTATACGGGCAAAATGGAACTCCATTTCATTGCCAAAGATTATAAACTCAAGCGACCAAAATACAGTGTTGATGAGTCCAAACGTCGGGATGCCACCTATGCCGTACAGATGTACGTTCCCACGAGGCTTATTAACAAAGAAACAGGAGAAATAAAGGAGCAAGAAGTTTTTATCGGCGATCTGCCTCTAATGACAGATCGTGGAACATTTATTATCAACGGTGCTGAGCGAGTCATCGTCAATCAGATTGTGCGTAGCCCTGGGGTTTATTACAAACAAGAGATTGACAAGAATGGTCGCCGCACATACAACGCCAGCCTTATTCCTAACCGAGGAGCATGGCTGAAATTTGAAACCGACAAGAATGATCTTGTATGGGTTCGTATTGACAAAACTCGTAAACTTTCTGCACAGGTGCTACTCAAAGCGATCGGCTTGAGTGATGCCGAAATTCTTGATGCTCTTACTCACCGTGAGTACTTCCAGAAAACAATTGACAAAGAAGGTCAGTTTGACGAAGACGAAGCACTCAAAGAACTTTATCGGAAACTGCGTCCAGGTGAACCACCTACAGAGTCCGGTGGTCGTGAACTATTGCGTTCGCGCTTTTTTGACCCAAAACGTTATGACCTCGGAAAGGTTGGACGTTATAAGCTCAACAAGAAATTACGATTGAATACCCCTGACACCATGCGGGTTTTAACCGAGAAGGATATTCTCACTGCCATCAATTACCTGATCAATCTCAAGTTTGACATTGGTGAAATTGATGACATTGACCACTTGGGCAACCGTCGCGTCAGGTCAGTTGGTGAATTGCTGCAAAACCAAGTACGTGTTGGCTTAAACCGTCTAGAGCGGATCATTCGCGAACGGATGACTGTTTCTGATGTTGATGCGCTTACACCAGCTTCTTTGGTAAACCCTAAACCTTTAGTAGCCGCAATCAAAGAATTCTTTGGTTCTAGTCAACTATCGCAGTTCATGGATCAAACCAATCCTCTCGCTGAGCTAACTCACAAGCGTCGTCTTAGCGCTCTTGGACCTGGCGGTCTAACTCGTGAACGTGCAGGCTTTGCTGTGCGGGATATTCACCCTAGCCATTATGGTCGTATCTGCCCCATTGAAACTCCTGAAGGTCCTAACGCTGGTCTAATCGGTTCTCTAGCAACTCACGCTCGCGTGAACCAATACGGCTTCATTGAAACTCCTTACTATGCGGTCGAAAACGGTCGCGTACATAAGAACGAAGAACCTGTCTACATGACAGCCGATGAAGAAGATGAATTCCGTGTAGCTCCTGGCGACGTAGCCACCAATGAGGAAGGCTACATCTTTAGCGAAATTGTACCGATTCGCTATCGTCAAGAATGGGGAACAGCAACGCCTGAGGAAATCGACTATGTTGCGGTTTCACCCGTACAGATTATCTCGGTAGCAACATCGCTCATTCCATTCCTTGAGCATGATGACGCAAACCGAGCTCTGATGGGATCTAACATGCAGCGTCAAGCAGTACCACTATTGCGTCCTGAGCGTCCTCTTGTTGGTACTGGGCTAGAAGCTCAAGCCGCTCGTGACTCAGGTATGGTGATCGTCTCGCGAGTTACAGGCGAAGTCTCCTATGTATCTGCCGATGAGATTCGTGTCAAGGCTGATGATACTGGACTAGAGAGCAGCTACCGCCTGCAAAAATATCAGCGATCGAACCAAGACACCTGCCTAAATCAGCGTCCTCTGGTTTGGGTTGGTGATACTGTGGTTTCAGGACAAGTTCTTGCCGATGGTTCAGCAACCGAAGGCGGCGAAATCGCTCTTGGACAGAACATTCTCGTTGCTTATATGCCTTGGGAAGGCTACAACTACGAAGACGCAATTCTAATCAATGAGCGTTTGGTAATTGATGACGTTTACACCTCAATTCACGTTGAAAAATACGAAATTGAGGCAAGGCAAACCAAGCTCGGCCCCGAAGAAATCACTCGCGAAATTCCTAACGTCGGTGAAGATTCGCTCCGCAACCTTGATGAGCAGGGCATTATCCGCATTGGTGCTTGGGTAAGTTCTGGAGAAATCCTTGTGGGTAAGGTGACACCTAAAGGTGAATCCGACCAGCCGCCTGAAGAAAAACTTCTCAGAGCGATCTTTGGTGAAAAAGCTCGTGATGTCAGAGATAACTCTTTGCGCGTGCCTAACGGTGAAAAGGGACGTGTAGTAGATGTGCGCGTATTTACTCGCGAACAAGGCGATGAGTTACCCCCTGGGGCAAACATGGTCGTCCGCGTCTATGTCGCACAAAAACGCAAGATCCAAGTCGGAGATAAGATGGCAGGTCGCCATGGTAACAAGGGCATTATTTCGCGCATTTTGCCGAAAGAAGATATGCCTTTCTTACCAGATGGTACTCCTCTTGATATCGTATTGAACCCTCTGGGTGTACCTTCACGGATGAACGTTGGACAGGTATTTGAGTGCTTGCTCGGTTGGGCTGCGGAAAACTTGAATGCTCGTTTCAAAATCGTGCCATTTGATGAAATGTACGGCGAAGAGGCTTCAAGAGAGTTAGTGAATGGTCAGCTAGAACATGCCCGCAAGCATACTGGCAAAGACTGGATCTTTAATGATGAATTTCCGGGCAAATTGGTCGTTTATGACGGACGTACTGGTGAGCCATTTGATCAGCCAGTGACTGTTGGTAAAGCATATATGCTGAAACTAGTTCACCTTGTCGATGACAAGATCCATGCTCGTTCGACTGGTCCTTACTCATTAGTTACGCAGCAGCCTCTTGGTGGTAAAGCTCAACAGGGTGGTCAGCGTTTTGGAGAAATGGAAGTATGGGCATTGGAAGCCTTCGGTGCTGCCTATATTCTCCAAGAGTTGCTCACAGTCAAGTCTGATGACATGACGGGACGTAACGAAGCACTCAATGCGATCGTTAAAGGGCATGCAATTCCTCGTCCTGGGACTCCAGAATCCTTTAAGGTATTGGTGCGAGAGCTTCAGTCTTTATGCTTGGATGTATCAGTCCACAAGCTATCTGAGGACGGTAGTAACCAAGATACAGAAGTGGATTTGATGGTGGATACTGGCTCACGCCGTACGCCAAATCGTCCCACCTATGAGTCAGCATATCGAAGCGATATCAATTTTGATGAAGATGATGACTAACTTTAGATGATTCGCAATTGATAATTCGTAATTCCTAATTGATAATTACGAATTATCAACACATAGCTAAAAAATTCATCAATACAAATACGCAATTTATTAAGGACGTTGTAACGTATGGCGAAAGTGGAACAGCGATTTGACTATGTCAAGATTGGCTTGGCATCACCCGATCGCATTCGTAAGTGGGGCGAGCGCGTTCTACCAAACGGAAGTTTGGTTGGCGAAGTCACAAAACCTGAAACTATTAACTACCGTACACTTAAGCCAGAAATGGATGGCTTGTTTTGTGAACGGATTTTTGGTCCTGCAAAGGACTGGGAATGCCATTGTGGCAAGTATAAACGTGTACGTCATCGCGGTATTGTCTGCGAACGTTGCGGCGTAGAAGTGACAGAATCACGAGTACGTCGTCATCGCATGGGTTTTATTAAGCTGGCTGCTTCAGTTACCCATGTGTGGTATCTCAAGGGTATCCCTAGCTATATGGCAACTCTATTGGATATTCCTCTTCGTGATGTTGAGCAGATTGTTTACTTCAATGCCTACGTTGTCATTAATCCTGGAATTCAGTCCGATGTTGATGGCGAGGTTACCCTAGTAAATAGCCGTGAAATTCGTGTGCGAGGAGTTGACGGCGCTGAAATAGCTTACCCTCTCCACCCCAAACATACTCCCGCTACATCAGAAGGGAAAATTGTAGAAGTAGGAGAAGTAATCGCTACTGCCTACAACCTCACTTATAAACAATTACTATCCGAAGATCAATGGATCGATCTTGAGGATCAGATTTATGCTGAGGATCCTGTCCTAGATGGAATTGAAGTAGGTATTGGTGCAGAAGCAATCAAGCAGTTATTGCAAAATATCAATCTTGAGAAAGAAGCAGAGCGTCTTCGCACCGATATCGAAAACTCTAAGGGTCAAAAACGCGCCAAATTAATTAAGCGTCTGCGCGTGGTTGATAACTTTGTGGCGACGGGTTCTAGACCCGACTGGATGGTATTGGATGTCATTCCAGTAATTCCTCCAGATTTGCGTCCGATGGTACAGCTTGACGGTGGACGCTTTGCTACAAGCGACTTAAATGATCTCTATCGTCGAGTAATTAACCGTAATAATCGCCTAGCGAGATTACAGGAAATTCTTGCGCCTGAAATTATCGTCCGCAACGAAAAGCGGATGTTGCAGGAGGCTGTTGATGCATTGATCGATAATGGTCGTCGTGGACGCACGGTTGTTGGTGCAAATAATCGCCCACTCAAGTCTCTCTCGGACATCATCGAAGGTAAGCAGGGTCGTTTCCGTCAAAACTTGCTCGGTAAACGGGTTGACTACTCTGGTCGTTCAGTTATCGTCGTAGGGCCTAACCTGAAGATTCATCAATGCGGTTTGCCTAAGGAAATGGCGATCGAGCTATTCCAACCTTTTGTCATTCATCGCCTGATTAAAACCGGTCTGGTAAATAACATTAAAGCTGCGAAGAAACTAATTCAACGCAATGATCCAGCTGTTTGGGATGTCCTTGAGGATGTTATACGCGAACATCCAGTCATGCTAAACCGTGCGCCGACGCTACACAGATTGGGTATTCAAGCTTTTGAGCCATTGCTAGTTAGTGGTCGGGCAATCCAACTACATCCCCTTGTATGTCCTGCTTTTAACGCTGACTTCGATGGTGACCAAATGGCGGTTCACGTTCCTCTATCGATTGAGGCACAGGCTGAAGCTCGTCTATTGATGCTTGCTTCTAACAACATCCTCTCGCCGGCTACAGGTCGTCCGATCGTCACACCTAGCCAAGATATGGTTTTGGGCTGTTACTATCTCACTACTGAAAATCCTTACAAGCAGAAAGGTTTGGGTCGCTATTTTTCCAATTTCAATGATGTCGTAATTGCATACGAACAAGGTGAAATTGATATTCATGCCAATGTATGGGTTCGCTTTGAAGGAATCATTGAAGGTCAAGGTGAAGAAAAAGAAGACGAAGAGCCGAAAGTAACGATTTTAGAAGATGGTACGAAGGTGAAGGAATTTGATTTCCGACGTATTCGTGAAGATGCTGAAGGAGGCTTAATTTCTCAGTATCTTAAGACCAGTGCAGGACGTGTGATCTTCAATCAGGCAATTTACGAATCTCTAGCTAGCTAGCTACATCACTATTTTTTGTTTTGAGAAGCAAGATGATTTATCATCTCTCTTCTCAAAACAAATTTATGGGGTTCCCAGATTAATTACTCAAAAGATTATTTAATAGCTTAATACCATGGCAGATTTCACCACTATCAGCACGGATTCGCCTAATGAGAACAAACCTCGGCGCTTTATCAATCGCACCATTGACAAAGGGCAATTAAAAAAGTTGATTGCATGGGCTTTTACTCACTATGGAACCACTAGTGCCGCCCATGTTGCCGACAAACTAAAAGAATTAGGCTTTCGCTATGCGACTCAAGCAGGTGTATCAATTAGTATTGAGGACTTACAAGTACCTGCCACTAAAAAAGCTTTATTAGCTGCCGCAGAGGAAGAAATTGAAGCGACTGAAAGTCGTTATACAAGAGGCGAGATCACTGAAGTAGAACGTTTCCAAAAGGTTATTGACACATGGAATGTGGCTAACGAAAATCTGAAGGATGAAGTGGTTAAAAACTTCCGCAGTAACAACCCTCTTAACTCTGTATATATGATGGCGTTCTCTGGCGCTCGTGGTAATATTTCACAAGTGCGACAGTTAGTGGGTATGCGTGGTTTGATGGCTGATCCGCAAGGGGAAATCATCGATTTACCAATTAAAACGAACTTCCGCGAAGGGCTTACAGTTACCGAATACATTATTTCTTCATACGGTGCTCGTAAAGGGCTAGTAGATACAGCGTTGCGGACTGCCGACTCTGGATATCTTACTCGCCGTTTGGTAGACGTATCACAAGATGTGATCGTACGCGAGAATGATTGCGGCACGATTCGAGGCATTCGTTTAAAGGCGATGAAAGATGGCGAGAAGACACTGATCAAGCTTTCCGATCGCTTATTTGGTCGTGTAGCGGCTGAGGATATTGTCGATCCAAAAACAGGCGAAGTGATAGTTTTTCACAACCAAGAGATTTCTGAAGACTTGTCCCTAGCCGTGGCTAAGGCAGGTGTCGAAGAAGTTTCTGTTCGTTCTGCCTTTACTTGCGAATCTACTCGCGCAGTTTGCCAGATGTGTTATGGCTGGAGTCTGGCTCATTTAGAGTTAGTAAACATCGGCGAAGCTGTGGGAATTATCGCCGCTCAGTCCATTGGTGAACCTGGTACACAGCTGACCATGCGGACATTCCACACGGGTGGTGTATTTACTGGGGAAGTTGCTGATCAGCAACGCGCTCCCCATGATGGCACAATCAAATACAACAAAAAGTTGAAAGTTCGCCCCATGCGTACTCGTCATGGAGAAGATGCTTTTATTGTTGAGTCAAATGGTGACTTTTCCTTAGAAAGTTCTGAAGGGAAAAAAGTCTATGCGATCACACAAGGTTCAACTTTGTTGGTACGTGATGGAAAGAAAGTAACTCAGAATCAACTCATGGCTGAGGTATCGATAACTGGTAAAACCTCGCGTAAAACCACCGAAAAAGCGACTAAAGCGCTCAATACTGGTTTAGCTGGCGAAGTATTATTCTCAGATCTAGCGATCGAAGAGAAAAAAGATCGTCAAGGTAATACTAGCTACGTAGCTCGTGGGGAAAAAGGCCGAGTCTGGGTTTTGGCGGGCGAAGTCTATGACTTACCGCCAACTGCGGAACCAACCGTCAAAAATGAAGCGCAAGTCCAAGAGGGCGATGTGCTTGCTGAGACTCGTCTGATAACTGAGCATGGTGGCGTTGTACGTCTTAGTGAAGAAGATAGCCGCCATAATCGTGAAGTGGAGATCATTACTGCTTCAGTAATCTTGGATCAGGCGATCGTTAAAGAAGAGAGCTATCAAGGGCGAGAGCATTATGTGCTTGAGACTCAAGGTGGTCAAAGTTTCTCCCTGAAGGCTTCTCCAGGCTCAAAACTGATTAACAATCAAGTTGTTGCTGAATTGATTGATGATACTTACCAAACTAAGAGTGGCGGTATTATTAAGTTTGCTGGAGTAGAAGTCGCTAAGCGCAGCAAGGGCAAGCAGGGTTATGAAGTCGTCAAGGGCGGCACATTGCTCTGGGTTCCTGAAGAAACCCATGAGGTCAACAAAGATGCTTCCCTGTTGATGGTCGAAGAAAATCAGTTTATCGAAGCTGGTACGGAAGTTGTCAAGGATATCTTCAGCCAAACTGCTGGTGTTGTCGAAGTATTCCAAAAGAATGATATTTTACGCGAAATCGTGATCAAGCCAGGTGACTTGCACTTGGTCGATGATCCGCAAACGGCGATGCAAAAGAATGGGTCTTTGGCTTATCCAGGCACGGAAATCATGCCGGGATTGACTTCGCCTGAACTCCGCTATGTGGAATATCTGGACTCAACCGAGGGCCCAGCGTTGCTGTTGCGTCCTGTGGAAGAATACCAAGTTCCTGATGTACCAACTGTTCCTAGCCAAGAATCGGTTAACCAAGAAGGTCGTTCGATTGGTCTACGCGCGGTTCAACGCATTCCTTATAAGGATGGCGATCGCGTAAAGGCGATCGATAGCGTTGAGCTACTAAAAACTCAATTGTTGCTGGAAGTTGATACCGACGCACCGCAATTAGCGGCAGACATTGAGTTTATTCCTAACGAAGCTGATCTGGGTAGTCTGCGCTTGCAATTGGTAATTCTAGAATCTTTGGTAATTCGTCAAGACAACTCTGGCGATCCTGCTCATAGCAACTCGCGTACGAGACTATTGGTAAATGACGGCGATCGCATTGATCCAGGTGCAGTTGTCGCCCGTACTGAAATTCTCTGTAAGAAACCAGGACAAATCCGTGGTATTCGCCAGGGCTCTGAAGTAGTTCGTCGTTTGCTGGTGGTCACTGAAGCAGATTGCATTACGACACATTGTCCTAACCCCACAGTTCAAGTTGGCGATCTATTGCGATCGGGTGATGAAATTGGTGTGGGCGTGATTACGGAAGAGTCTGGTCAAGTCCTTAGAATTGAAGATGACTCAGTTGTATTTCGGATTGGTCGCCCCTACCTTGTATCTCCTGGAGCATTGTTGCAAATCCATGATGCTGACCTTGTTCAGCGTGGTGACAACATTGCACTGCTGGTATTTGAACGTGCCAAAACTGGAGACATCATCCAAGGATTACCTCGGATCGAAGAACTGCTCGAAGCACGTAAGCCCAAGGAAATGTGTGTACTGGCGCGGACAACTGGGACGGCTCAAGTTACCTACGACTCTGATGACAATCCTGAAGTAAAGATTCTCGGAGACGATGGCGTTTTAGATGATGACTATTCATTCAATGCAGGTCAGAGTGTAATTATTTCTGATGGTCAAAAGCTTTTGGCTGGTGAAGCGCTTACCGATGGACCTGCCAACCCCCACGACATTCTCGACATCTATTTCCATGCTTACAAGGAATCCCTTGGAGTCAGAAAAGCTGCCCTAATTGGTTTGCAAAAGGTACAAGAGTTCTTAATGAACGAAGTCCAGTCGGTATACCAATCTCAAGGTGTAGATATTTCTGATAAGCACATTGAGGTAATCGTTAAGCAAATGACCTCCAAGGTACGGATCGAGGATGGTGGTGATACCACTCGTCTCCCTGGTGAGTTGGTAGAACTTCACCAAGTTGAACAAATCAATGAAGCGATGGAAATTACTGGTGGCGCACCTGCTGATTACACGCCAGTATTGATGGGTATTACGAAGGCAAGTTTAAATACTGACAGCTTTATCTCGGCAGCGAGTTTCCAAGAGACCACTCGTGTTCTCACTGAAGCTGCGATCGAAGGTAAGTCTGACTGGTTACGTGGCTTGAAGGAAAACGTGATTATCGGTCGTTTGATTCCTGCAGGTACTGGCTTTAATGCTTACGATACGCCAATCGTGGATGTCGATAATGGCTATGAGCCAGAACTCGGCTATGACCAAGAAGCGGATGATGTGATCATTGATGACAATACTGCGCGTAATTATCAAATTATTGAGCCTCGGATCGAGCCAATTCGCGTTGTCGATAAACCTCGCAGTCGTCGCGGTTTTGACGACGAGCTAGTGGATGATGATGTTGAATTTGAGGATGATGATGAGGAAGATGATGATGAGTTTGAGGATGAAGACTAAATAAAAAAAGCGGTGCTTTTTAAAACTGTTTTTGAGAGATGGTTTGCTACGCAAACCATCTCTCAAAAACAAAACAAAAAAGCCTTGCTAAGCAAGGCTTTTTTGTTTTGTAGATTTTGTAAGCGTAATTCAAACTGGCGTTAGGGATTACGCAAAGATGCGATCGCAATATTTAGCGATCGCATTTCTTGCAAAATTTCTCGTAATAGTCGATTAGTCTCGTTTTGGGTTGGCTCCTGTACTTGAATAGTCACCTGTTTCATTTTCAGGACATCCCGCGCAAATCTTGACACCTCGGTGGGATGAAACAACAAAGGTTCGCGATCGTTTTGGCGCAGTTCAGGATTGAGCCTTGTGGGATCATAGGGTAAATTTAGTAAGCCTTGCACTGGGTCAGTATGGGCATAGCGATATATCGAAGCCCGCGATCGCCCCAATGCTTTTTGGATCGCTTCTACATCCATTAACTCGTAAGTATAATCAGACTTTAGTTCAGAGGGAGAAAACGAAGAACTCATGTCATCGCTTGTATTCATAATGATGGTGATATTTGACGTGAGTTCAGGATAATCTCAAACTGGCTCAAACTGACGTTAAGTAGTTCAGAATATAAAACCCAAAACCAAAACCTGCACCGCCCGCGTAGCGGGCGGTGCAGGTTTTAGAGTTTTATATTTAATTTTGCTGATTTAGTCAAACTATAATAAGAGCTGTATTTCGTGGAGATTTCGGTGAAGCGTAATTTTATGCTCTCTTTTTTGAGTCGAGGACTAGCCACTGCGATCGCAGTGGTGATGCTCAGTAACTTGCCACTATCTTGGCAATCATCTTTATTGCAATTGTCAGGCGTACAAGCATATGCTGCTCAACCTGATCTAGTTGCCAAAAACACTAAAATCACTAACCAATCACCTGAATCGCTGACTGGGAATGTGGTTAAAACTGTCTTAGAAAATGGTCTGACGGTTTTAACCAAGGAAGTAAATACAGCTCCCGTTGTCAGCGTGCAGGTTTGGTATCGAGTTGGCTCCCAAAATGAAAAGCAGGGGATTACAGGTATTTCCCATCAGCTTGAACATCTGATGTTTAAAGGTACAAAAGATCGGCCAATCCAGTTTGGACGCTTGTTTAGCGCTTTAGGTAGTGACTCTAACGCTTTTACTAGCTACGACATGACTGCCTATGTCGGAACAACAGGTAGCGATAAGCTCGATGCGATGCTCAGACTAGAAGCCGATCGCATGGTCAATACGGTCGCGGGTGAAAATGAGCTAAAAAGTGAGCGTACTGTTGTTTTATCAGAACTAGATGGAGGGAACAACAGTCCCGGAACAAGACTTTATCGACAAGTAATGTTGGCAGCTTATCCCGATAGTTCCTACGGTTGGCCAGTAATCGGCTATCGTCCTGATGTTGAGAACTATACAGTTGAGGATGTTCAAAATTATTACCGTACTTTCTATCGTCCCGATAATGCCACTCTGGTAATTGTCGGCAATTTCGAGACAGAAGCAACACTCAAAAAAGTACGCGAAATCTTTGGTGCGATTGTTGCCCCATCGAAGCCCAAAGTTTTAATCACCCCAGAAGTACAGCAAGGCAAGCCCAAGTCCCCAGAGCCAAAATCAGCGCGCGAGCCAATTCGACTGAAAGAGCCTGGTAGTGTGCCATTTTTACAAGTAGTCTATCCAGATTTGCCTAATGTTATTGGTGAAGACGTGGCGGCGATCGATGTGATGGATAGTATCCTTACGTCAGGGAGAAGTTCGCGACTTTATCAAGCTTTGGTGGAAACTGGCTTAGCGAGCAGCGCTAGTGGTAGTGCTTCTTCAATGATTGGTACGGGTTGGTACTTTATGGGCGCTACACCAACAGAAGGAAAATCTCTCGAAGAAATCGATCGCTTGTTGTTAGCCGAAATTGACAAAATACAAACGCAGCCAATTACCCCTGAAGAATTAGAAAGAGCCAAAACTAGTATGCGAGCTAGCTATATTTTGGGCAATCGCGATGTCAATTCTCAAGCTACGCAAATTGGTTATAACCAGACTGTCGCTAAAGACTACAGATATAGCGATCGCTATTTAAATGCGATGGATAAGGTCACAAGCGCGGATGTCATGCGCGTAGCCAAGCAATATTTGCAACGCGAGCGCCGTGTGGTCGGATATTTCGAGCCTTCGGTGATTACGGCTGGAGGTGGCGCAACTCCTAGTAATGCGCATTCTGCCGAAGCATTTAAACCTAGCTCTCCCGTCAATCCAGCGGAGGTGGCAAAGTATTTACCAGAGAGTGCTTTGGTCTCTAATGCTGGTGTTCCCACGGCAGTGAAGCCCGAAAAGTTCACACTATCCAATGGTTTGAAAGTATTATTATTGCGCGATCGCAGTACGCCCACGGTAACTATCGTGGGTGAAGTCAATGCAGGTTCTGGTTTTGACTCGATTGAAAAAGCTGGCTTGGCAGGAATCACGGCACAAAATCTTTCCAATGGCACGACTACCAAAGATGCGTTAACCCTTGCATCACGTTTAGAAAATCGAGGAGCTAGTTTAGGGCTTGCAGCAGGCCGTGAAAGTGTAGTTATTTCTGGGGTGTCGATGTCAAAGGATTTGCCAATTGTGATCGATCAATTAGCCGACTTGTTGCAAAATGCGACTTTTCCATCAAAGGAATTTGATCTAAATCTTCAGCGCAATCTCCAAGCCTTCAAGTCTGAGATGGATAACCCTAGTTCTTTAGTGCGGCGAATTTTCCAATCAACGCTCTATCCTAAAGGGCATCCATTTAATGCGATGCGAACTGAAGAAACTCTCAAATCTTTAAAACGCGAAGATTTAGAGAAGTTCTATAGAACCTTTTATCGCCCCGACAGTACGATCCTCACTCTCATGGGAGATTTCGATCCTGCTGAGGTGAGAGCCTTACTCGAAGAAAAATTGGGTAAATGGCAAGCAACGGGCAAAGCGCCAAAGTTCCAATTCCCCGAAGTCCCAAACCTCAAAGCTACCAACGAGAAACAAACCTCTTTAGCTGGTAAAACTCAAGCGGTCACAATCATCGGACATCCGAGTATTTCTCGTTCCGATCCGCAATTTTATCCCGCACTGTTACTTAATCAAGTTTTAGGTGGTGATACTTTATCCAGCCGCCTTGGCACGGAAATACGCGATCGCCTTGGTTTGACCTATGGCATTTATAGCTACTTCCAAGCAGGTAGACCTCCACAGGGTGCATTTATCGTGCAAATGCAAACCAGTGGCAAGGATACGGAAAAGGCGATCGCGGCAACGGTTAGTCTACTCAGAGATGTCCGCGATAAGGGTATTACCCAAGCTGAATTTGAGGTGGCAAAGAAGAGCTTGATCAACAATTTCTCCACTGAGTTTGCCGATCCTGATAACATTGCTAGCTCTTTACTTAGCGATGAGATCTATGGCTTACCAGTTGGCGATTTTTATAAGTTTCCACAGCGTATCCAATCGGTAACGCTTGAGCAGGTTAATCGTGCTGCTAAGGAGTTATTACAACCTGATAATCTCTTGATTGTGTCGGTAGTTCCTAAAGCTGAGAAATAGTAGAAGTAGGGTGGGCAATGCCCACCCTACTTTCTCAAAAAGCAGGCAAAACTGCTAGGATCGAGTTCAATATATTTTTATTTAATTTTGAAAATTGGTTACTGACGTGGACGCGATCTCCATTAGCACTCTTACTCTCAATATTGTGTTGGGACTATTCATCCTGATGTATATATTTCGAATCATCATGACATGGTATCCCCAGATTCCTCTCAAGCAATTTCCCTATAGCCTGATTACTTTTCCTACTGAGCCTTTATTATTTGTGCTGCGTAAGTTAATTCCACCAATCGGTGGTATCGATATTTCACCAGTAATTGGGGTTGGCATTTTTAGCCTCTTGCGTGAAATGTTGCTAGGTCAGCAAGGTATTTTGACGATGATGCAATAGAAAATTAGCGCTTCGCGCCCTATTTCTATTTTTGAGTTGTTATTGCTATCGTCACTTGTGTTAGAACAAAATGAAACCCCAATAAGAGAAAGGCGGCGCAAAGCGCCGCCTTTCTCTTATTAATACACTTGGCGACAGCTATAGCTATAGCAGAGAAAATTTGCTATAGTTAAAAATTGTGATTATTCCAAGAGCGTAAGTCTTGATAGAACGCTATACATTGCCCGAAATGGGTCGGTTATGGACAGATCGGCACAAATATCAAACTTGGTTGCAAGTTGAGATCGCCGTTTGTGAAGCACAGGCCGAATTAGGCTATATACCTGCAGATGCTGTCGAAGAAATAAAAGCAAAAGCAAACTTCGATGCCGATCGCGTCAATGAAATTGAATTAACAGTCAAACACGACATGATCGCGTTTTTGACCAACGTAAATGAATATGTGGGTGATGCAGGTCGCTACATCCACCTCGGTTTGACTAGTTCCGATGTACTAGATACAGCTCTTGCAGTGCAATTAGTTGATAGCTTAGAAATTATCCAAGCCCAGTTAGAAGAAGCAATCCAAGCCATTCGCTACCAAGCCCAACAACACCGCTACACGATTATGTCTGGTCGCACCCATGGGATCCATGCGGAGCCAATTACCTTTGGATTTAAGTTGGCTGGCTGGTTAGCCGAAATGCTCCGCCATCGCGATCGCCTATTGAACTTAAGCAAAACTATCGCTGTCGGCAAAATTTCAGGTGCAGTCGGAACCTATGCCAATGTCGATCCGCGGATTGAAGCGATCGCTTGTCAAAAGTTAGGACTTCAGCCCGACTGTGCCTCTACGCAGGTAATTTCCCGCGATCGCCATGCTGAATATTCGCAAGTATTAGCGTTGATCGGTGCATCGATCGAGCGCTTTGCGGTGGAGATTCGTAATTTGCAGCGTACTGATGTGCTGGAAGTTGAGGAGCACTTCACCAAAGGTCAAAAAGGCTCTTCGGCTATGCCTCACAAGCGCAATCCGATTCGCTCGGAGCGCTTAACTGGTATGGCACGGTTGTTACGCGGCTATGCAACGACGGCTCTTGAAAATGTAGCCCTATGGCATGAACGCGATATTTCTCACAGTGCGGCGGAACGGGTGCTGCTACCCGATAGCTGCATTCTCACCCATTTCATGCTTAGAGAAATCACCGATCTGATCAAAAATCTGTTGGTGCATACTCATAATATGGAGCGCAATCTCTACTGTTATGGTGGCGTGGTCTTCAGTCAGCAAGTGCTACTCACCTTGGTAACCAAGGGTTTGAGTCGCGAAGATAGCTATGCGATCGTCCAGCAAGCGGCGCACTTAGCATGGAATAAACCTGAAGGTGATTTCCGTAAGCTTATTAGCGAAGATGAAACCGTGCGATCTACTTTATCCGACGAAGAACTAGCAGCTTGTTTTGATCCGAATAAACATCTCAAAAATCTTGACCAAATCTATCAACGTTTGGGTATTTAAAGAAAGGTGGCGCGGTGCGCCACCTTTCTTTTTGGGATAGGGTTTGGGCATTTATAACT
The DNA here is from genome assembly GCA_003249035.1 of Pseudanabaena sp. Lineage (GTDB taxonomy): Bacteria > Cyanobacteriota > Cyanobacteriia > Pseudanabaenales > Pseudanabaenaceae > Pseudanabaena. Next base: position 51,843 of record QBMK01000018.1, on the reverse strand, counting down.
AGCACCAAGTATAGAGATAAAACCCAAGAATTGATTGGCGGCGCGATGCACCGCCAATCAATTCTTGGGATAGTGAAGCGCGACTCTGATATAATACATATCTAAAAAATAAATGTTTTACTAAATGCTTTTAAGCTAAATCCATTAATAAAAGTAAAGAAACATCAATGCAACTCACACATCGTCCTCGCCGCCTCCGCCGCAATCCTTCTGTTCGCAGTCTTGTTAGAGAGAATCATCTATCTGTAGACGATTTTATCTATCCAATGTTTGTGATGGAAGGAGAGAATAATCGTGTTGAAATTCCCTCGATGCCCGAAGCCTATCGCTTTACCATCGATCTATTGGTTAAAGAAGTAGAAGAGATTTATGCTTTAGGAATTAAGGCGATCGCCCTTTTTCCTGCGGTTCCTGAAGAGAAGAAAGACCTTACAGGTAGTGAAAGTTTTAATCCAGACGGACTGGCACAGCTTGCAGTTCGAGCAATTAAAGCGGTTGTTCCAGATGTAATTATTTTCACCGATGTTGCTCTCGATCCTTTCACCACCCATGGACATGATGGCATCATTGATGATAATGGCGTAATTCTTAATGACGAAACCGTCGAAGTTCTTGTCAAAATGTCTGTTTCCCAAGCTGCCGCAGGAACTGATTTTGTCTCTCCTTCCGATATGATGGATGGTCGTATTGGCGCAATTCGACAAGGGCTGGATGCTGCTGGATTTGAGAATGTCGGTATTCTCGCCTATTCTGCAAAGTATGCATCTGCTTACTATGGTCCATTCCGCGATGCGCTTGGCTCTGCGCCTAAGTCGGGTGACAAGAAGACCTATCAAATGGACCCCGCCAATTCTCGTGAAGCAATTAAAGAAGTCTATCTAGATATTGCTGAAGGTGCGGATATTGTGATGGTCAAGCCTGCGCTTGCCTATTTGGATATCATCGCTAAGGTCAAAGAAGCAACTAATGTACCTGTAGCAGCCTATAACGTCAGTGGCGAATATGCGATGGTCAAGGCGGCGGCGCAACTCGGCTGGATCGATGAAAAGAAGGTGATGTTTGAAACCCTGTTAAGCATGAAGCGTGCAGGTGCAGATATTATCTTGTCTTATCATGCCAAGTCAGTCGCGCAGTTGCTTGCTTCGGGTTATCGTTACTAATTGTCTTCCCCTCAACCATGAACGCAAAAGAACTTCTTGAAAGTTACGCTTTGGGCGATCGCGACTTTAGTAAGCGATCGCTTATTGGATTGATTTTGACTGGGGCGAATTTGTCTGGAGCAAATTTTATTGAGTCAAATCTCGAAGAGATTACGCTGGATATTGCTAATTTAGAAGATGTAGAACTAAATCTGTCAAATTTAATCAGAGCGAACTTGAGTGGTTCAATATTGATTCAAGCAAATCTCAATGGCACAATTCTTGAACAGGCTTCATTGATTGGTGCAAATCTATCTGAAGCTTTTTTGATTGAAGCAGATCTCAGTGATGCGGTCTTAATAGAAACAAATTTTAGTCATGCATTTTTGACTAGTGCTAACCTGACGCGATCGCGCCTATGTCGAGCAAATCTATCGAATGCCTTTTTGACGGGCGCATGCTTGAACGGTGCGGATCTACGTGGGGCAAATCTCACAGAGGCAGATTTAACAAGAGCAAATTTGACTGGTGCAAATCTGGCTGGTGCAGATCTTAGCCGCGCAAATTTGACTAATGCCAAGCTAAATTGGGCAAATCTTGCCAATGCCAAGTTAATTGGTGCAGATTTGACGGGAACTTATCTATCAACGCTTAAAAGTATTGAAGGTACGGATTTTACCGATGCGCGTAATGCCCCGAACTTGGTCTCGCTTGTTAGTATGGAAGAGTTAAATCCTGAAGAATAGCAATTTTATGGTCAAGTGCTATACACACAACCTTAAAATTATTAACGTAATTTAAAAAGCTTATGCGCTTGTTTCGTTCACTCACAAGACTTACAAATCTCGTCCTAGTAATGACGATCGCAGGGTTGATTACTCTGCCAATTAGCGAAAGCGTCTATGCTCAGGCTAAAAAAGACGCTACAGAATGGATCAAAAAGGGACGGCAACTATGGCAAAAAAATGACATTTCAGGGGCGATCGCTGCTTATCAAGAGGCTGCTAATTTAGAACCCAAAAACTCTCGCATTTTAACTAGTCTTGGCTTTTTATTCACCAAGCAGAATAATTATTCTGGCGCGATTACTGCTCTAGACAAAGCAACCAAGCTGGATGCCAATAATGCTAAAGCCTTTAATGCTTTGGGTTTTGTCTATGTGCGTATTAAAGATTACCCTAGTGCATTAACTGCCTATCGCCGTGTAATTACCTTAGATCGCAAAAATATTGATGCCTATAACAGCGTCGGCTTTTTGTTGACTGAACAAAAACAATATACCGAAGCTGTAAAGATTTATCGTCAAGCGATCGCTGTTGCTCCAAAAGAGACTAAAAGCTATCTCAATTTGGGCTACATCTTGAAAATAACTGGTGATGTCAAGGGTGCGTTTGAAATATATAACCAAGCTGATAAGATAGCGCCTTTTGATGCTGATGTACTGGTCGCGATCGGGGATTTATTTGCTGAGCAAAATCAATATGAGAAAGCGATCGCGAAGTACAAACGAGCCATAGAGATAAATCCTCGACATCCTCAAGCCAATCTGGCAATTGCTAAGGTACTTCAAAGTGAAGGTAATTATGCTGAAGCTCTCTCCTCTCTTCGTCGTGCGACAGGAGCACGAAATATTCCTACTAATTTTTTGATTGAGCTGCAGCGGGAGATCGCGAATATCTATATTCAGCAAGGTTCTTTATCAGGTGCGATCGTTGCCTATCGCCAAATTCTTGAGGCGGAGCCAGAGGATGCACCAACTTATCTGGCTTTAGGAAAGCTTCTGGCAACCCAACAGCGTGCTCTCGAGGCTCGTAAGATGTTAGAAAATGCTGAGCGTTTCTTTAATCAACAAGGTAATGTTGATGGTTTAGCCCAAGCCCGCAAAGCTATGGCAGAACTCAAATAAAGAAAGAGCGGTGTCGCAAGTCACAGCTCTTTCTTTAAACTCCTTCGCGTAACTTATCTAGAACTGAACGATCTTCTAAAGTTGAAGTATCGCTGGTGATTTCTTGACCAGAAGCTAGCGATCGCAGCAATCTTCGCATAATTTTACCCGATCGTGTTTTTGGTAAAGCTTCTGCAAAGCGAATCTCATTCGGACGCGCGATCGCGCCAATTTCTGAAACAACATGTTTCTTCAATTCCTTCGCGAGTTCATCACTAGGCTTATGATCGCCTTCCAGAATTACAAAGGCAAAGATATCTTCACCCTTCAAGTCATCAGGCTTGCCAACTACGGCAGCTTCTGCAACCGCAGGATGAGAAACTAGCGCTGATTCGATTTCCATCGTTCCCAAACGGTGACCAGCGACGTTGATGACATCATCGACACGACCCATCACCCAATAATATCCATCCTCATCCTTACGAGCGCCATCACCCGCAAAATATACATATTTGCCATCTTTGGGTGGAATATGTTCCCAATAGCTCTTACGGAAGCGATCGGGGTCGCCGTAAACAGTTCGCATCATCCCTGGCCAAGGATGACGCACGATCAGGTAGCCACCTTCATTATCTGGCGCTGAATTGCCTTCAAGATCGACAATATCAGGAATAATCCCAGGAAATGGAAGCGTTGCAGAACCTGGTTTGGTCGGGACAGCGCCAGGGAGAGCCGTAATCATAATTCCACCCGTTTCAGTTTGCCACCATGTATCCACAATCGGACAGCGACTACCGCCAATCACGCGGTGATACCACATCCAAGCTTCAGGATTAATCGGCTCGCCCACAGTTCCCAATAAGCGCAGCGAACTTAAATCGCGGGTATTAGGATGATGTTCGCCCATTTTGATAAAAGCGCGAATTGCCGTAGGTGCGGTGTAGAAAACACTGACTTGATACTTCTCAATTACATCCCAAAAACAGCCAAGATTAGAAGGACGTGGCGCTCCTTCGTACATCAATGTCGTTGCACCATTAGATAAGGGCCCATAGACAATATAACTATGTCCAGTAATCCAGCCCACATCTGCCGTACACCAATATACATCGGTATCCTTGAGATCGAAAATCCATTTGGTGGTCATGTGGCTATAGAGGTTATAGCCAGCCGTAGTATGCACAACTCCCTTTGGTTTACCAGTACTGCCAGAAGTGTAGAGAACGAATAGCATATCTTCGCTATCCATTGGTTCGGCTTCACACTTAGCAGAAACACCCTGCTGCAAGTCATGCCACCAATGATCGCGCCCTGCGGTCATGTGTGTATTTTGACCTGTACGTTTCACAACTAAGACATCGGTAACAGATGGAGCGGCTCCATTAGCGATCGCCTTATCTACTTGATCTTTTAAGGGCACGATCGCATCTTTGCGCCAACCACCATCAGCGGTGATTACGAGTTTCGCTTCAGCATCGACAAGGCGATCGCGTAAAGCCTCAGCACTAAATCCACCAAATACAACACCATGTACCGCACCGATTCTGGCACAGGCAAGCATGGCGATCGCGGCTTCGGGAATCATTGGCATATAAATACCAACGCGATCGCCTTTTGTAACTCCTAATTGTTTGAGGGCATTGGCAAACTGACAGACTTCGCGATGCAATTGGGCATAGGTCAGCGTGCGCGAGTCGCCATTTTCGCCTTCCCAAATTAGGGCAGCTTTGTTTTTGCGCCAAGTGGTCAAGTGGCGATCGAGGCAGTTATATGAAATATTGATTTTTCCCCCATCAAACCATTTCACCGAAGGCGGTTGCCAATCGAGAACGGTGTGCCATTTCTCAAACCAATGCAGTTCCTGCTCTGCTAGCTCCGCCCAGAATGCAGCAGGATCAGCTTTGGCGCGATCATAAATTTGTTGATATTCAGCAAGACTTTTAATATGGGCGGCTTGCGAGAACTCCGCAGAAGGCTCAAACAAGCGCTTTTCTTGTAAAACAGATTCAATCGTGGGTTTTGACATAGTAATTACAGCGCTTTGCGCTGTAATGAAAATAGCTATAGCTATAGTAATCAATAATTACTATCAGCAACACAAATACCTTGGCATTTAATGCCATTGGTGGCTGTACGTAAACAGTGAGCGCAAAGAATAGGCTCTTGCTTAGTCTCAGGGGAAGGTTGCTTATCAGGTTGAGGTTGAGTATTCATATCTTAAAACACTAAAATTAAGGGTGGGCTGCACTTCGAGCAGCCCACCCTTAATTTTAGCTGCTAGCTTTAATAGCAGCAGCCTGCTCCAGTAAAGACTCAGCAAACGCGATCGCCTGAGACACCTTACTACTAACGCCCTCCTTATCCAAACTTTTTCCTTTTTCCTTTTTCCTTTTTCCTTCTTTCCCCTCCTCAACCGTCATCCCAGAAGCAATCTGAGCCAGCTCCTGCTTCCGTTCTTCCAATTCCAACAGACGAATTTGCACTTGAGTCCGATCGCCTATTACCTGCTTACTGACATGGAAATGTTGATCGGCGATCGCCGCAATTAATGGCTGATGGGTCACACAAAGGACTTGAGAACTACGGCTCAGTTGCCAAAGTTGAGTTGCGATCGCTTGAGCAACGCGACCCGATACTCCTGCATCAATTTCATCAAACACCATTGTGCCGACATTTGCATGATTGAATTCCGCAGATATCGGTTGAGATTCTTGATTTTTTTGTTTCACAAAACAAGTTTTCAGCGCCAATAAAAATCGGCTCATCTCACCGCCTGAAGCAGTTTCGGCAAGAGGTTGCAAAGGCTCTCCAAGGTTAGGACTAAATTCAAAGACAATGCGATCGCTACCTAGTACAGTTGGTTCCGTCGGATAAATCCCGACTTGAAAGCGGACTTTTTCCATGGCAAGCATTTTTAGAGCATCGATTTGCACTTGTTCGAGGGCGATCGCAGTTTGTCGACGTAATTCCGTCAGTTTTTTACAACTCTTCAGTAAAGCCTGTAAATCAGCCGATGCTTTACGTTCCAAATCTTCAATGGAAATACTTTGATCGGTTAGTTCAGCGAGTTCAAGTTGCAACTTTTCGGTATAGGCGATCGCTTCGGGAAGCGTGCCGTATTTACGGCAGATTTGCTTGATTTGATTAATCCGTTGCTCGATCGCTTCTAGCTGTTCAGGATCAGAATCAAGACGATTGGCATAATTGTTGATCTGTCGTCCCGCTTCTTCGACTTGAGCAAGAGCGCTAGAAACTAATTCGAGAATACCTTCTGCTTCGCGATCGAGTGCCACCATTTCTGTAAGTATCGACTCTGCTTGTCCTAACAAATCCGCACATGCCTTACCATCGTCATTCTGATAAAGCGCTTCATACACGGCATAGCCTTGCTTCTGCAGTTCCACACTATGAGCTAACCGATTGCGATCGCTTTCGAGATTGTCTAACTCATCAGGATCATCTAAGTTCGCAGCTTCAAGTTCTTTTAATTGATAGCGCAACATGTCTAAATGCTGCAATCGATTGCGCTCATTTTGTTGGCGATCGAATAAAGCTTTGCGCGATCGCTCTTTTATTTCAAATAATTTGGCAACTTTTTGCCGCTGTAATAACAAAGCCTGATTAAAAGCTTCATCGCCAAAACTATCTAGCCATTCCCTCTGTTGAGAAGCTTGGCTCAGCAAGATCGTCTGACCTTGCGCCGTAATCTCGACAAGGCGATCACGCAATTCTTGAATTTGCTGTTTATTCACAACCACGCCATTAATGCGGGTGCGATTGCTCCGCGCCGTAATTTCGCGGCTACAAATTAAGGTGTCTGCATCCAATGCATCAATCTCTTGAATCTCAAGCCATTGGGCGATCGCCTGATTAGTCGAAAAAGTAGCTTCGATATTGGCGCGATCTGCTCCAGTTCGCAACATTCGCGCTGATACTTTGCCGCCAAGTGCAGCATCTAGAGCATCGAGGACAATTGATTTCCCTGCTCCTGTTTCGCCTGTGAGAATATTTAGACCCGCATATAGCTCAAGCTCTAAGCGATCGATCAGGGCAAAATTTTCAATTTTGAGACTCAGCAGCATAGTTTTTTCTTAAATAGCTAGATAGGCAAAGTCTCTCCAGCTAAAAGACGCTTCGAGGCACTCAGTAATTCTTCTTCGAGATAGGGCTTAGTGAAGTAACCCTTTGCCCCAAGCTGAATAGCTGACTGACGATGTCGATCGGCTCCACGTGAAGTTAACATCGCCACAGGAATCTCTTTCAGTCGAGAATCTTTTTGGAGTCTAGATAATAAATCTAATCCATCCATCCGTGGCATCTCGATATCACAGAAGATCATGTCACAGGGCAGACCAGCGCGGAGTTTTTCCCATGCATCTTGACCATCCTTTGCCTGTTCGACACGATAGCCAACCTTCGCGAAGGTTAGCGACAGTAGCTCACGTACCGTAATCGAGTCATCGACAATTAGCACCGTCGGATCGGCAGCAACATCTTCTTCTACTGTTGGCTGAATAGTCATTCCTGAAGTCGAAGGACGCAATCTGCCGCTAGCGATGTCAAACAACTCCAATACGTTAGCGATCGCCATGACACGGCCATCTCCTAATACGGTTGCACCCGCAATTCCTGCAGGTTGAGGAATTGGGCCCTCTAGTTGCTTGATTACGATTTCTTGTTCACCAAGGAATTGATCGACTTGTAGCGCCAAGAAACTACTGTCATTGCGGAGAATGATTATACAAAGTTCATCGTTTTCTTGCTTACCATAGATACTGCTGCGGCTGAGATGTCGGCTGTAGGAAAGTAAATTAGATAAATGTTGGAATGGCAAAACCGTATCCTTCCAAGGTAGGCAAGGCTGACCTTTCTCGTTGAGGATGATCTGGCTTTGAGGAACTTCCACCATATCTTCGAAACCATCAACTGGGAAGGCAATTCGAGCGCGATCGCTAATGCAAAACATCGCCTTAGAAATACTCAGAGTAAGCGGTAAGCGAATCGTAAAAGTCGTACCTTTACCAACTGAAGATTCCACAATAATTACGCCACGAATATCATCAAGGCAGGTTTTCACAACGTCTAGACCAACACCGCGACCTTTAAATTCATCTGCTTTAGCCGCAGTACTAAATCCAGCTTCAAATAGTAAAGAGTACACTTCAGTCTCATTGAGACGATCAACTTCAGCTTGCGATCGCACTCCCTTAGAAACAGCACTTTTCTTAACCTTTTCAGGACTGATCCCAGCACCATCATCACTAATAGAGATTACGGTCTGGTTACCTTGGTGATAGGCTCGAACAGTCAATTTTCCAGTTGCTGACTTACCATCTGCTTGACGGGTTGATGGGTCTTCCAATCCATGGTCGATCGCATTATTTACAAGGTGCGTAAGCGGATCGGTAAGCTGTTCCAAGATTGCTTTGTCGATCAGAGTTTCACGTCCAAAGATTTCTAGATCCGCTTGTTTACCAGTTTTGAGAGCGCGATCGCGAATACCTCTAGGTAAGCGATCGGCGATCTGCGCGAAGGGAACCATGCGAGACTGTTTAAGATCATCTTGAACTTGGGTGGTAATCGTTCCTAGTTGCCGAGTTACCTGATCTGTCTCAGTAACCACAAACTCAATGTCAGAAGCAGATTCCCGAACTCGGACAATTAACTCGATGATTTCTTGGGATAAAATGTGGAAAGTGTTGTAGCGATCGAACTCAATTCCCTCAAAATCATTAGTAACAGAAATATTTGCGTTTGCTCCATCGCTTGCATATGATGGCGTATCAAAATTATAGGAACGTCCACCACGCCCGGCAGTTAGAGAAGCTTCTAACAAAGAGCGATCATACTGATCGCGCATTCTCTGCGATACATCACTTAACAACTGCACTTGATGTAACAAGTTAGAAATAAACTGTTGCAATCTCTCCTGATCTTGTTCCAACAGATTACGGTTGACAACCAGCTCACCAACGAGGTTATTGAGACTGTCGAGATACTTTACATCAACACGCATGGTTGAGTCTGTCAGTCTTGGTTTGCGAGTAGTTGCAGGTTGACGAGCAGAAGCTTTAGTCTTTATCGGCCCAACATCTTTAGCAAAAGCTGTCTGAAGCATGCTCTCTAACTCATCAAACTCGTCAGTTGTTTTCTGTGTTACTTCCGGTTCGACAACACTTCCACCGCCACCTAGTAGTGCTTCCAATTCATCAAAATTCATATCGTCAGAACTATCAGATGTCTGGCTATCGACAAATGGTTCTATGACTTGATTGGCGATACTCTCATCAATGTCATTTGGCATATTACTTGAACTACCAATCATTGATTCTAAGTCATCGAAGTTGAAGTCGTCATCAATCCCGTTTAACTCTTCGGTTTGCAATAGCTGCGCAGGTTCCAGCATACTTGTTTCTAGGTCTTGTGAAAGAGAATGATCCGATATTTCAAAAGCATCTTCATTTAAGTCAACAGATTCATTAAATTCTCCAAAGCTCTGGATTTCATCAACTGCTATATTTTCACTGATGACTTCGATGACTTCTTCTGGGAGTTTCAACAAACTTTCCATCAAGTCATCATCACTTAGGGAGAAATCGGCTATATTATCAATTGCGTCGGCATCTCTGAAATCTTCATCTTGCAAATGAAGATTTTCTTGAATAGTTGTTAACTCCACTGCCAAAGACTGTGAAAACGAGGATTGGAAGTCTTCTTCTAATATGTTTCCGAAATCGTCAATATCATCACTTGGAATTATTGCTATATCTTGATCGAAGTTTAAATCATGTTCTTGACCAGATGCTTCTATCTCTTCAGCTACATCAAATAAACTCTCTAAATTATAACCAGATGAATGATGAATTTCCTCAAAAGATTCTCTCTCTAAATCTGTAGAATTCACCTCAGTAATATTCTCATTTACAATTGGCAAGAGCTCGGAATTAAGATCTTGAGGAAAGTCAAAATTAATTGATTCCAGTTCATCTTGATCGTTTACGTCAATTAAGTTGTTGCTGGCGATATTATTAATCGGAGCAGTACTAAATTCATCGAAATCTTCTACTTCTAGATTATCTACTAAATTCTGATGCTCTTCTAGTCCGTCAAAGACATTATTTAAATCATCAGCACCGTCAACAAAATTATTGGGATCATCTAATTCATTATTGCGTTCACCAAAATCAATTTCAGGATCGTCGGAAGCAACAAAGAAATCATCTAGATCACTAGTATTGTTAAATTCATTCTCAGGATCATCAAGAATATCACTAGGAATTTCAGGTGCTTCCAAAGAAGGAAAGAAGGAATTGATATCGTCAGTAACACTGAATTCTTGCTCGAAATCCTCAATAGGATTATCGATGATATCACTAGAAATAACAGCAGACTCTTCAGACTCATTAAAGAAATCATCTGATTCGTCAGTATTATCTGTGCGATCAACTAGAGCCTCTAAGTCGTTATTCACATCACTAAAAGCTTCGGGCTTTTCAGAATCGGCAAAGAAATCACCTAGTTCATCAATACTATTTTTGTCTTGGTCAATACCGTCAAAATATTTATCATTGATATCGCTTAAAGAAGTTTCAGGTTCTTCAGAGCTTCCAGTCGTAAAGAAATCCAAACCACTGTCGCTAGTATATTCATCGACCACATTTTCAATATCAGAAATATCGTTAGAAATTACAGGCTCAGTAGGTTCTTCCGATTCTGCAAGGAAATCGACTAAATTATCAGTAAGAGTAAATTCGTCACCAAAATTATCGGTAGAGATAGAGTCATAGACATCCTCTGTCTTTAAGGAATCCGCAAAGAACACAGCAAAATCATCAGCGACACTAATCTCGTCACCTTCAATAAACTCAACAAATTCTGAAGCTACTTCATCTACTATGGAGTCATCCAATTCAGCATTATTGATAGCTAAGATTGGATCTTCCATAAATTCATCGCTCCCCTTCAGTGTACTAGCATTCCCATCTCCATCTAAAGCGTCAGTTATAGCTACTAAAAAATCATCATGATTTTCATCAGCGGCAATATTTGATACGGCATTTGTTGATTCCACAAATCCTTGACAGTTCTCTACATCATCAAATGCATCATTATCAAATCCTAACTCATCAAATATATTCAATCCAGAAGTGTCGATCCCATAGGAGTCAGAACTTTCGGACATTACTTGAGCATAATCCCCGGATGTATTTTCGATAGAATCTTCAAAGAAAATATCAACATCAGAATTGAGGAATTCATCATCAGTAATCTCATTACTAGAGATCGCACTTTCTTGCCTTGCGAGCGCTGCAAAATATTCCTCACTAGACAGAGGCTGTGAATCATCTGTGTCATCCAGTCTACTATCTGCTGACTGTTCGGTTCCATCTACTAGCGATGGCAATCCCAACCCATTCTCCTCAACATCGACTTCACTGAATTCACTATCATTAAACTGATTGCCAATTGAAAGTGCAACATCTACTTGAGATTCACTATCTTGTTCAACACTAATTTGCTCAACGATGTCCATACCTAAATCAAGATCAAATTGATTGTCTAGAGTCTGTTCACCAGTAAAATTTTCTGCAAATAGGTCGTCTAGACTTGCTTGTCCACCTTCAGAAATAATATCGGAACTAGTTTCCAAAATGGCATCAGATGGCTCTTCCCAAGAATCTTCAAGATCGTCTGGGAATAGAGAGCTATCATTATCCTCAGACGTTGAGTCTTGGGTAGAAAAGTCACCAAATAGTTGATCAATACTAGATTCTCCAGTACTCAAGTTTATGGTAGTTACATCATTGTTGTCAGAATTATGGTCAAGGAGATCGGCAAACTCATCATGAGTGTCAGAGACCTCAGTAGCTCCATGGTTTGCGATATTCGTTTCATTGGACTCAATATCTTCCCATGCAGAATCAAAATCAATGTCATCGTTTTCAAATAGAATAGCCAAAGATTTCAATTCTGAAGCGCCGACTTTTGGTCCATCAATATTCTGATTTTCAGTGATTTCGTATTCGCCATCCATCCAATCCATTTGGTCTACTTGACTTTTACTGGTATCTGACAAATCAAATGATTCTTCATTTACCTGATCCGCAAATAGATCAATCTCTACATCTGTATTTAGATCGGCATCTGCAGTAGTGGATATATCTGAAACATCAAATCCATCTACAATTGAATCCTCGGTAATTTCTCCTGACGCTGTAGTGAAAATCGTACTAACTTCATCATCCTCTGGCTCCGAAAATCTATATGGCAATAGATTTTGAAGTTGTAATGACACAGTAATTTCTGCTTGCCGATTAGCCAACACCAGATCTTGGGCTTCTTTTAACTCTCGAATTAAGATAGGTGCAAGTGTGCGGTATGAGTTGCTAGACTGAGCGATCGCATTCTTAATTTGGATGACTAAATTAGTCCAATGCTCCAGATCAAAGTTACTGCCAACCTCTTGGAAGTAATTGCAAATTGCTTGTAATTGCGATCGACTCTCTGCATTATCTGTAGCTCGAAACAATTGCAGCATGTCTCGCATTTTAGTCGTAATTTCTTGCTGAAATATTGACTGTTTAGAGACGACTAATTCCTGTAATTGAGGAATCCTCTCTTCTTCTTGGCTAAATGTATTAGATATCTGACCATCAGAATCTGAGACTAACTGATTTAAGTAGGACTCTAACTCGGTAAAGACTGGCTTGACACGGTTATTTGTCTCAATCGTCAACTCATCGGATATTTTGTAGCTATCTTGCAATTCGTCTAAAAGTTCAGACAGTGGATCGAATCCTGACAACAACAAGCTTTTTAAGCGCTCATCGACGGTCAGATGATGATTCTCTTTAAGAATTTTAAAAAAGTCTTCTAATCGGTGCGCAACATGCTGAATACTTCCTACCCCCAACATAGCAGCGCCACCTTTAATTGAATGAGCTGCCCGAAAAAGCTCATTCATAGACTCAGAGTCATTAAGAATATCTTGTAAATTTAATACTCCTTGCTCAATTGTCTGGAGATGTTCGCGGGCTTCTTCAATGAAGTAACCCATGATTCGCTGTTGTTGTTGTTCCGAGTTCATGACAGAATCCTCTCAAAGATTGGGGTATAAGTAACTAGACAGAGGTAAATATTCCTAACGAACTCCCGTTGTTCTATCACCTGTATCAACACGGAATCGTTCTACCGAATCTTGCAGGCTGCGGGCTACTCCTACCAGATTTTGAAGTGATGCGGACACCCGCTGGGACTCCTGAGAAGTTTCTTGTGCGGACAATTCAACTGACTGCATAACCTGTGATACCGTCCTTGAGGTTTCGGTTTGCTTGATTGTATCTTCAGTAATCGATAGTACCAACGTTTCAATGCGATGTGAAACTTGAATAATATCAGTTAATGATTGTCGTGCTTGTTCAGCCCGCTTTGTACCATCAATAACCTGTTGTGTACCGACTTCCATCGCTTGTTGTACGCCACTTGTTTCACTCTGAATCTGCAATACAATTTGTTCAATTTCCTTAGATGATTTAGCGGCACGATCCGCGAGCTGGCGGACTTCGTCCGCAACGATCGCAAAACCTCTTCCAGCATCTCCTGCTCTCGCTGCTTCAATACTAGCGTTTAAAGCAAGTAAGTTAGTACGCGAAGCAATCCCAGAAATCACTCCTACGATCTTAGAAATTTCTTGCGAAGACTCACCGAGTCGCTTAACTTTGCGCGTGGTTTCAGCAACCGTTTCACGGATGTCTAAAATACCAGCCACGGTACGTTCTACTGCATCACCGCCCTTGATAGCAGTTTCAGACGCGAGTTTTGCAACCTGATCAGCTTCACGCGCACTTTCAGCTACCCGTTGAATCGACTCGGTCATCATTTGCACAGAGTTTAAGGTAACGCTTAGCTCTTCAGCTTGACGTAACGCTTCTGATGACAAACTACGGGCAAATGCTTCATTTTCTCGAGAACTTTCATTTACCTGACGCGCCGCAATTTTTACTTGATTAACAATCTCGCGCAAGTTTTGAATAGTAAGGTTAAAGGAGTCAGCGACTGCGCCAAGAACGTCGGCGGTCACCTCCGCTTGTACAGTCAAGTCACCGCGAGCAGCACCTTCAACATCATCAAGCAAGCGGATTACCTGACGTTGTAAATCTTCTTTGGCTTGTTCCTGATCGGCAGCTTTGCGCTGGGCTTCAGTGGTATTGGATACAATCGATTGCATCATTTGGTTAAAGCTAGCGGCAAGTCTACCAAACTCATCTTCACTGTATACGTTCGCGCGGGGATTCATATCACCACGAATTACCGCTTCAAACTGAGCTTGTAGGTTTGTCGTCGATTGAGCAATTAGCCTAGAAGATCTTTTGCCCAAGCCTAAAGCGATCGCGCCACTTGCCAAAGCTGCTGCTCCGCCCATCATCCAGCCAGTATTCCGTACTTGTTCGCGTGAGCCTTTATCTAAGATCGCGCCTGTTGCAAAGTTAGTAACTACACCTGCGGCAACCATAGCTACTACTCCTGCGGCGATCGCTGTGATCACATTCTTGGTCTTTAGAGGCAAGTTATCAAAAGGAGAGAATAATCCACCCTGCTCAGAACCTTCTGTTACTGCATCGGTACCCGAGCTTTTTGCTGATACTGGTGCATTTATTGCCCCTAATCCAAATAGTTCCGCCTCATTTCCTGATTGGTTAAATTGGCCAGAGGTAATGTCCTGATTGGCTAATGATGTCGTATTTGAGCGCCCAGAAGTTGTAAAGTCTTGACTCCCAAAGTCAGACATGGATATGTCTGAGACCATCTGAGTTGCGTCTGAGTCACTAAATGAGCTTGAAAAAGATGATTCATTAATGTCATCAAAATCATCAAATTCATCCATAAAGTCAACTTCAGTATCTGCATTTAAGCTCCCTGAGGCACTACTAGGCTTGAACCCAGAGCTAAAACTTGACGCTCCAGTAAGCTGAGTTTCCGAACCATAACTATATTGGCTAGAGCCATTCAGCGAGGAGCCAGAACTAAAATCTTCAAAATCAAAATCGTCTATACGATTTGATCCAGTACTTTGGCCACCACTATCATTGGTAGACCAAGATCCTTGCATGTAAGTTGATTGGTTGGATTTATTATCTTCGTAAGCATATTGCTTGTCACTAAACTCATCGGCTTCGCTACCAATATCTGACAGGCCGTAGCTATCATCGTCAAGATCTAGTCTTTCTTTGGCTGCAGCAATACCGCTATGGGCATATTCCAAAATAGAGTTATCGTCCGTCAAATTTAAAACAGTTTCATATTCACCAATTGAGTCTTGATAACGCTCTAGGGCAAGATTTATATGGGCATGAAGTAACCTATACATAGGATCGCTAGGACAGACTTTGACCAGTTCTTGCGTCAACTTGCCAGCTTGACTGTAGTCTCCTTGCATGTATGCCAAGGAAGCCTTTTCATATTCTTTTTGATATTGTGTACTTGATGCCATGTCCTTTCTCCTAAAATCCCTAAAATCTCTGCCATTTGTACGAAGTCATCTTGAAATTACTCTATCTAGCTAGGATGCCCAACGTGCCGATCTCAAAATATTGACTTGATCCAGCAACTTAAGGGGATCGCTGTCTTCCATTATCCACTCACCTTTAATAAACGGAGCCATACTATCAGAACTATTTCTTGAGACGTTTAGTTGCGAAGAATCAAGCCAAGCCATTACGCCAATTTGTTCTACAGCTAAACCTAACATCATGCCCTGATCCTCGATCGCAATGATCGAAATTTCTGCACGATCAGTATTGACAGGAGGAGCTTCTCCCAAAAACTGACCAAGATCGCCTACCCAGACTACTCTACCCCGAATATTCACTGTACCTAGCAATAAGGGCGAGACATTAGGCATCGGATTAATCCGATCTGGAGCATATTCCAAAACTTGACTGACACCAATTGCAGGTAAAGCAAACTCAATTCCAGAAGCCACAAAAAATCTTAAATGTAGCTCACCTTCTGGAGCTTCGATGCCTTGATCAAAGTCATTTGCTTGATCTTGTCCCATGCCAGGGAAGAATTCTTGGTTTCCTAACATAATTTGAGGATCTCTACCTTGCAAAATAGCATCTGTGAAAGTGTAAATGTGTTCAAGTTTTGAAAATAAACATTAGATAATATTTAGAAGACTTTAAATTACTGATGTTTAGCAACAGACTTTAAATAATCAAGAATTATTTATACTTTTAGCATTCTTCGTGAAATGATTAAGTTTTTCTTAGTAACTGCTTAACTGTTCCAACTAACTCCTGAGGTTGAAAGGGTTTGGCGATATAAGCATCAGCACCTTGCTTCCTTCCCCAGTAGCGATCAAATTCTTCACCCTTGGATGAACACATTACAACAGGAACGCGCTCAGTTTTAGGATCGGTTTTAATACGCCGACATAGTTCATAACCATTCATGCGGGGCATGACTATGTCCATAACCACGATGTCTGGACAATTGACTTGCATTTGCTCTAGTGCTTCCACACCATCATTGGCAGTCTTAACAGTTAAGCCACTGCCTTTGAGTAATTCCTCAATCATTTCTCTTTGTGGAAAGCTGTCTTCAACCACCAGAACTTTACTCATATATGAATGCCCCGATAGGATTCTTGCACTAGCAAATCATTAAACAAATATATTAGGGTTAAGACGCTTAGCATTTTGCTTTGCCGATCTTAAAACTTAAGCTAGCGCTTAACAACTTATTAAACTGTTCATATTTTAGTCTTCTCCGATAAATGAGTTTAAGAGTAGAGCCGAAAGTCAAGACACAAAATAGCATGTATATAGTCTAGCTCTAGCATTACAATCAAAATATTTTTTTAAATCACATAACAATTAGTGGCATTAAGTGCAGACAATTGTCATGTGACTCGATCAAGAGTGCGGTATTGGACTGCCTCAGCAACATGAACTACTTGAATGTTTTCGGCATTAGCTAGATCGGCGATCGTGCGGGATACTTTGAGAATGCGATCAGTTGCCCGAGCTGATAGACCTAAACGTTTAATTGCAGCTTCTAATAAATCACGTGAAGGATTATCTAGTTGACACCATTGGCGCAAGTGCCTAGATTGCATTTGAGCATTACAATTTACTCTAGCTTCTTGTTGAAATCGATTTTGTTGAATCTTGCGAGCTGCTTGAACTCTTTCTTTAACAGCGCTAGAGTTTTCCCCCTCGGATGATCGTGTCATCTCCTCAGGTTTTAGTCTTGCCACTGTTACCTGTAAGTCGATCCGATCCATTAACGGACCTGATAATTTTGCCCAATATTGTTCACGCTGACGTGGAGTACAAGTGCAAGGCTGCACAGAATCACCGTAGTATCCACATTGGCAAGGGTTTGTACTTGCGACAAGTGTAAATTGAGCCGGGAAGGTTACGGATTGGCGAGTACGGGAAATGCTCACAAACCCATCTTCTAATGGTTGTCGCAAAAATTCCAATACATCCCGCTTAAACTCAGTAAGCTCGTCCAAAAAAAGGATGCCATTTGTGGCTAGAGTGATTTCCCCGGGTCGCGGAAAACTGCCGCCGCCAACTAACGAGGGGCCAGACGCAGAATGGTGGGGACTGCGAAATGGGCGATCAGATACCATTCCTTTACCTTTTAACAAGCCAGCTACAGAGTGAATTCTTGTTACTTCTAGTGCTTCATCAAAGTTCATATTGGGCAAAATGCTGGGTAATCGTCTTGCCAATAGAGTTTTACCGGAACCGGGGGGACCAACAAAAATTAGATTGTGTCCACCTGCAGCGGCTATTTCCAAGGCGCGACGAGCATGTTGTTGACCTTTAACATCTTTAAGATCTAATTTAAACTCACTTTCATGCCATTTCAGTTCAGGATTTGCAACTACTGGTGCATATTTGTCAGGATTAGCTAAGAAATCCCCTACCTCGGTAATACTTTGCAATCCATACACAGAGAGACCTTTAACCAAAGCCGCTTCTTGCGCATTTTCCTTCGGCACAACAATGCCAATCATTCCTAAGCGCTTAGCTGCGGCAGCGATAGGTAATACACCAGAGACAGGTCGAAGCGAGCCATCAAGAGAAACCTCGCCTAAGAATAAGTGATCGCCTAATAACTGAGGATCAATCTGTTCAGAGGCAGCTAAAATGCCGATGCTAATTGGCAAATCAAAGATAGGTCCTTCTTTACGAAGATCGGCAGGTGTAAGATTAATCACAATCTTTCGCATAGGGAAAGCGAAGCCTGCATTCTTGATCGCCGCCTTAACTCGTTCTCGGCTTTCTTGCACTGCTGTATCTGGTAATCCCACTAAGGTGATTCCGGGTAAACCTCCTGATACATCTACCTCCACACCCACTTGGATTGCATCGATGCCTAAGATTGCTGCGCTCCAAACCCTTGCTAGCACTTTTTACCTATCTAAAATAAGACTTGAATTCTCAATTAAGATTATCACAGGCAAATTTACAATGCGCTGCTTGTAGCGATAAATACGCGACGTGCAAGTATATTTTGAGCATATTGAGCAATTACCCTAAGGTTGTTTGAGATAGCAGAAATTTAAACTCCTCATTAGTTCGGCACGAGCAATCAAGACTTATTTCATTAAAATGTTTGTTTTTGAAATTGGAGTTATCAATTAAATAACTATATACATCTAAATTTATTTCTTCATTATAAAATCAGTTGTTTAGGTAACTCCAAGGAAAAAATGATCCATATAAAACCCCAAAACATGTCGGCGGGCTTCGCCCGCCGACATGTTTTGGGGTTTTATATTTTTTGCAAGTCCCTTATTAATCTACCAATAACAACTTAAGCATTACTAATACTCAGAGAAACTGAGAGATCTAGTACTGATATCTTGCAGTTCTATGTTTTCTTCATTCTTTTTAGGAATTGATTCATGAAATGATTCATGAAGAAGGGAGTTAAAATCATTGCTAGGATCCCAAGACATCTCAAAGGGATGTGCCGCTAGGCTACAAGCTTCCCATGTAGGAATAACAGGAACGTCTAATTTCCCACAAAACCCGCCCCTTCTTCCTTCAGGATTGTAGTGCTGACACAACCGACAAGCTGAAACCGATTTGCCTGAAGTACTCATATATTAAATTTGGCTTTGCCAAAATATTCATTAAAAGCGATTTATTTATTAATTCAATTATGCAGGGTTGTAATTCAGCATTAAGCAAGCTCTAATACTTGCTCAGAAAGCATTTCAGCGATCCTAAATAAAACATAAACTTAATAATGTCTTAACTGATTCCTGTAATGCTTTCATAACAATCTATTTGGGGAATTTATAGATTAAATTAGATGTTCTAATAATTAAGAAAAGATAAAGATAGTTTTATTTGTATTTCTTCTAAGTGTTTTTACTTAAAAGCATTAGGCTATATCAAGCCAAAATCAATTTTTAAATAAGATACGGAAATTAGAACAAAACAAAAGAACTAAAAGCGTTGCTTTTAGTTCTTTTGTTTTGTTTTACAAAATCCTTTACTTTAAAGCAATTGTTTTTGATATTGCTGTTTGAATTTGAGTGGTTGCTGAATCTTTTGGCTTACAAAGATGATCGGGTAAAGCCGAGCCTGAAGGATCCAGTTTGTCTGCTAAGTGGGGATATTTAATTCTGCCATGATTGCGCTCTTGCCAGACCTTGATGAATACAGGTGCAATCCGATCTAAATCTTCCCAAGATAAAGAGCAATCTTTGAGTTGGCCGTCATCCCATCGAGCTTGAAAAATTCGCATGAGTAGAGTTTTAGCGGCTTCTAGGGTTGTTTCCGTGCCCAGCGATCGCAAAGCAGCTTCACAGGCATCAGCTAACATGACAATTCCAGTCTCACGAGATTGAGGAATTGGCCCAGCATAGCGAAAATCTGCCTCACCTACATGATCCGATCGCTTTTGAGCTTGGCAATAAAAATAGCTGATCGAGATCGTACCCTGATGCTCTGGGATAAATGCTTGGAGCATTTCGGGAAGATGATGTTTTTGAGCTAATTTAATACCGCCTGAGACATGCTCTTTGATTATTTTGGCGCTCTCCCAAGGATTGTTAAGTAGATCGTGAGGGTTGGGTAGTCCCATTTGATTTTCGATAAAATATTCTGGCTTTAGAGTTTTGCCGATATCGTGGTACAGAGTTCCTGTTCTTACTAGAGCAGTGTCAGCTCCCAGTTCGCGGGCGGCAGCTTCGGCAAGATTTGCCACAAATAAAGTGTGCTGAAATGTACCTAGGGTTTCTGTAACTAGACGACGCAGTAAAGGACGATCAAGGTTAGCTAACTCTGCTAGTCGAAATGGGGTTAATGCGTAAGAAATCTGCTCTAGATAAGGAATTGAACCAAGAGCGATAATCGCGGAAATCAGTCCGCCGGATGCATACTGAAGCGCAGTAATCGCGATCAGTCCTGGTGGAGTTGAGCCAACAATAATTGCGATCGCAACATATACAGATGCTTGTAAAACACCGATGATTAAACCTGTTGCTGCTAAATGCGATCGTGTGAGGGGACGATTAGTAATTGCCGCAGCAACGATCGAGCCAATAATTATTGGTGCAAATGCTAATAAGTCTGAGCTAATTGCGATCGCTAGCAAGAATGATGTGAGACAGATAATCAAAAGTGCAAGGCGAGAGCTGTAAAAGCTACCAATGATTAACCCAGTACTCGCTAATGGCAGAAATACGATCATACTAGGAGCCATCAGCACAGTGGCTAAAGCACTGCCCGTGCAGATAATACCAAGCACTAAAAGATCTTTGTTATGTAATTTTACTTTGAGTAAATATTGCCATCGCCGATTAGCATAGCCAAATGTACCAAAGCAAATCGCTGTAGTAGCAACCATCAAGATCAATCCTGTGAGATTGACTTGTCTTTGAGTCATTTTTAGGTCATCTAAAATAACGAACTGCCGCTCGGTAATTTTTTCTCCACCTTTAACGATTAAATCACCTAAATTAACTGAAATTCTTTGAGTCTGAACTGATTCCGATGCTTTGATCGCTCTTTCGGTTGTAGCCACAAAATCAAGAGTCATATTGGGTTTGACTGTGGCGCTGATCAAAGCGATCGTCATGACTCGATCCAATTTGTTTGTGGGCAAGTTGCTCAGGTTTGTTATCCGTTTTTGCAACATTTCATCGGGTAATCCAAATACAATCCCCGTGGACTGCAAATCGATCAGAGCTTGTCGAGCTAATTTTTTAATGGTTTCCCATTCTTCATTTGTCATCTCCAAGAGTCGATCTCGAAACATCTCTGGGCCTTTTGCGACATTCTCTTGAGTTTTTGCATAGGCTTTGCGAATATCGGTCACAGTATTGATTAGCGCTTGGTAGTCTGCGGGAAGCGCCTTAATTTTGTATTGAGTTAACTCAACCAATGCTACGAACTGGGTTTCTTTATCTCTGTTGATCAGACTAGCTATAGCAGCCTGATTATTAGCATTTGCGGCAAGTTTATTCGCTCTATCTTGTAACTGAGTCCACTCCAGATTAGAAATTTGTCTAAGGTAACGTTGCACATCATCACTGAGAATTTTGTGATCGACGTAAGGTAAGTTGCCAGATGATATCCGTAGGTCATCGCCTACTTGCAAAAGTTTTTCTAGATGCTTTACGGCATTATCATCAATCTCAGGATTACTACGATAAATGGGTATGACTTGTTGTTTAGCTAGTTCTTTTGCCTGCTTAGTTGCCTCAATATCTGTCGCCTCTATTGTTCTAGGCGATCGTATATCTTGATCTACAAACGTACCAATTCCTAAGCGTGGCTCAGAATAAAAACGAAAACTGAGGGTTGAGATGAGGCAGACGAAGGTAATTCCTATAACTGCTCTACCAGACCACTTTCGGGATAAGCGATGGGTCGTTTCAGGGAGCAACGATGAATGGTTGGGAGCAATTCCCATAGTTTAATTACTCTAGTTAAAATGTTTCGTAAAAACCAATGCAATTTTAAAGTTTGAAATTCAAGCGATTTAATCTTGATTCTAGATCTACCAGATCTACAAGGTTAATATCAAACAAAAAACTTAAAATCTACTTTTTGTTTTTTGACCAAACTATGGCAAAAGATTAAAAACACTTCAGGTCTATAGCGGTTTGCAAATGAGCTCGCACTCATTCTTTGATCCTGAAAATCAGACCTAGGAATTTTTTTGGGTTTTAAGGCTGACTGAATAAGATCTAAGATGCGCAAGGGACAGGATTTACGCTACTTCATGCCGTAAATCCGATCCCTTAGAGAATTTTAATAGGAAGAGCAAGACATAAGCCGGGTTCTGTTTCAGGAGTTTTAACAACTGCCTTATCGGTTATCTATCTGGGATATTTGTTACCAAATACCTCATGCGGCACACACTTATATAGAAATCGCCCAGCTTTCACCAAGCAACATCATTAAGCAACGGACACAAGATCAACTGAAGATCGCAACACTTGTATCCTCTCGCCTTGCTTCCAACTGGGGTTTACCGAGCCAGAGCCTCACGACTCTGCTGGTGCGCTCTTAACACACCTTTGCACCCTTACCTGTTGACATATTGCAAAACAATATGTCAACAAGCGGTATCTTTCTGTGGCACTATCCTCACGATCGCTCGCACTGGGGATTATCCAGCAGCCTGATCTTCATGGAAGCCCGGACTTTCCTCAAAACCTATACTCACAATAAACTTTAGGTTAATCATGGGACAAATTTCGCAACCGCGCGCTTACTCTCCCTCATTAACATTATGTACTAAAGGATGCTTTGAAGGGGGTTTGTGACCTTTTTACTTAGCGTCAGTGTGGGCTGATTTTGATAAATTTACAAACCGGAAAGTAAAAGCGTTGCTTCGCAACGCTTTTACTTTTCGGTTTTGATAGTAGGGGGCTTGTAGCGACTCCAATATCAAAACTAAGTGTTAAATTCGTATTGAACCTATGGAGAAATTGATCGATAGCTACAGTCAATTGTCTTAAGACCAAAAGCCAAGAATTGATTAGCGGCGGTCCGCGCTTCTAATCAATTCTTGAACTAGAACATAGACAAGGTGGCGCGAAGGTGCACGTCCTTGTGTAAAATTGATAACCACAAAAATTTATTGGCAGTGTACTTTGGTAAAACTCATGTAAAAGCTGTTATAAATAGGCGGAAATAATGTTTATCAAAATCATATTGTTTTGCTAAACTGTCTCTTTATCCGAGACTAGACTAGACTGCTTTAACTTGTATTAAAAATTTATTACATTCTTTGCTTACAGGTGTGAGTGACTAACTAAATGATGAAACACTTCTCCAAAGGGATGTACACGCTAATTTTGTCCTTGGTGCTGCTAATTGTCGTAGGGGTATCTCAGGCGGCGGCTGCTAATTTATTGAGGGTTTTGGTTAAAGAGGAAAAAGGCTCCAAAATGTCCGTAGCCGTAACTCAACCAGCAACTCTGCAGGCTCTAGGACAGCCGAACCGCCGACTCGATCCCGGGAAGTGGTATACATTACCCCTTACTTCTGCCTACCGTATTGCTCCTAGCAATAATGGATTGGTGCAAGTCGGCAGCAATCTTTACCCAGGCGAAATCGAATTACGTGCTTGGAATAACAAGGCGATCGCGGTTAACGTGTTGTCCCTTGAGGAATATCTTCGCAGCGTTGTACCTAGTGAAATGCCTGCCAGTTGGCATATGGACGCATTAATGGCGCAAGCAGTGGCTGCCCGAAGCTATGCTGTCAATACCCAACGTCAGCGCAAATGGGGCGAAGCTCCCTATGATCTAGTGAGTGATACTCGCGATCAAGTATATAAAGGCTTCTACCGCTTTGATCCACAGACAGGTCAAGCGATCGCCCTAATTCATAGTCGTAGCGATCAGGCTGTAGCCTCAACCGCTGGCTATATGCTCAGACCGGGGTTTAAGGGTTATTATCGAGCTCGACTCCCCCGTAACTGGATTAGTTGGGGTGGCGGATATATGCCCGTCTCCGACGGACAACACCTCGATCAAGAAATGACTCAACAAATGGCTGAAAATGGCTGGAACTGGGTACAGATTTTGGCTTGGTGGTATCGAGATCAACCTATCAAACAATAAAAACAAAGGCGACACTTCGTGTCGCCTTTGTTTTTATGTGTGAATATTAAGATTAGTCCTATATTTTGCTAAATCTATGGCTATTCAAAAATTGTCTGAAGTCGAAATCTCATCTGCGATCGCACAGTTAGCTGGTTGGGCTGTAGTAGATCGCAAGTTACAAAAAAACTTTAAGTTTCGAGATTTTGTCGAAGCCTTTGGTTTTATCAGCAAAGTTGCGATCGTTGCTGACAAGATGGGACATCATCCCGAACTCTTTAATGTCTACAACAAAGTCAAGATAGACCTTACCACCCATGATGCTGGCGGTATAAGCGATCTCGACTTTGAGTTAGCGCAGAAAATTGACAAGCTATTATAAAAATAGGTAGCGCAAAACGCTACCTATTTTTAGGCATGTCGCTTTTGATGCCATTTCCACGCGTGCTGTAAAATCAGATTTAAATCAGCATACTTAGGTTGCCAATTCAAAATAGTCCTTGCTTTCTCACTGCTGCCAACCAAAGCCGGTGGATCACCTGCACGGCGATCGCCCATAACGACATTAATCGGCTTACCAGTAAGATTTTTCGCCGCATCAATTACTTGTTTTACCGAAAAGCCATTACCATTGCCGAGATTAAAAATTTCGCTTTTGTTGCCATTAAGCAAATATTCCAAGCCCAATACATGCGCATCAGACAGATCCGTTACGTGAATATAGTCGCGGATGCAAGTTCCGTCGGCTGTCGGGTAATCAGATCCATAAACTGTGATCGCTTCGCGTTTTCCTAGAGCTGTTTGCAAAATTAACGGGATCAAATGTGTCTCAGGATTATGATCTTCTCCAATCGCCCCATCTGGATCGGCTCCTGCGGCGTTGAAATATCGAAAAATTACCGACTTTAGCCCATAAGCGATATCAAAATCCTGTAAGATACGCTCGACCATCAGCTTGGTTGCACCATAGGGATTAATTGGTGCTTGTGGATGATCTTCAGTAATGGGGATTTGCTGTGGTACTCCATAACTTGCGCAGGTGGAAGAAAATACAAAGGCTTTTACATTCGCGGCAACCATCGCCTCCAACAACGACAAAGTCCCCACTACATTATTTCGATAATACTTATCTGGCTGTGTCACCGACTCACCCACATAGGCGTAGGCGGCAAAATGCATAACGGCACTAATTTGGCGATCGCTAAATAAGCGATCGAGTAAGGCTCGATCATTAGTGTCACCAATAATTAATTCTGCATCTAGGGTTTCAGCAATATCTTGGTGCCCATAGACCAGACTGTCTAAAATCACCACCTTATAACCAACCTTTTGCAGCGCCTTGACTGCATGGGAGCCGATATAGCCCGCCCCTCCCGTAACCAAAATTGTCTGTTTGCTCATAACTTTGCTGGTTATTTCTAAATAAACGTGAGTTGAGATAATTACTATTTATCTCAGAATCTGGGACAAATAATTTCTGACTTACATGCGTGATTTGAGAATCTCAAAAATTTCAGTGGGAATCGGGGTGCGGAGCGATCGTCCTAAACGATTTTTCTTTTGGGCAATCTTTAAGCACTCTAACTTCTGGCAGAGATACGCCGATCGCCCCATCCCATGATCAAGTTGAATCTGAAAATGCTTAGTAGCAACCTCGATAGAAGAATTATCAATCGGGGCGATCGACACACGTACAACACGCCAAAAATCATCGCGCTGAGAGAGGCGCTGGCAACTAACACAACGTCTGTGTAGCTTTAGAGCCAAACTAAACTTACTCCTGATTTTGATGATTTGGGTTTAGAAAGGCAGCGTTTTGCGGCATTGATCTTGCTTCTAAATTTTTAATTTTCATCATTTTCTTCGTTTTCTTCGTTTTCTTCGTTAATGTCATCATCAATCTCATCATCTTGTTCTGATGATGCCAAGTTTTTTACTGTCCTTACAACATTATCTTGAGCCTTGCGATCTTCTTCCTCATAGTCATACTTTGATAAATTTTTGATATCAATTTTCCAGCCGGTCAACCTTGCTGCCAAACGCACATTTTGTCCTTCCTTGCCGATCGCCAGACTGAGCTGATCCTCAGGCACAATCACATGAGCAATTCTTTCATTGGCATTAATCAAGCGCACTTCATGAATCCTCGCAGGGCTTAATGAGTTGGCAATATAAGTTGAAGGATCCGGCGACCATCTAATCACATCGATCTTTTCGCCGCGCAGCTCAGCTACTACCGCCTGAATTCTTGCCCCACGGGCTCCAATGCAAGCACCCACAGGATCGACATCGCGCTCAAGTGTATCTACTGCAATTTTAGTACGTGGTCCAACAGCAGGTGATGGTGGATTAGCTTCTCTAGCTACTGCCACTATACGGACAATCTCCTCTTCAATTTCAGGCACTTCGTTGGCAAACAAATACACAACCAAACCTGCATCTGCACGAGAGACCAATAGCTGAGGTCCACGTCGTGAACCCTCAAAAACTTTTTTCAGGTAAACCTTTAGAGTCATATTGGGTCGGTAGGGACGTTCGCCAGCAAGTTGTTCTCGTTTTGGGAGTTCTGCCTCAACTTCAGGTTGTCCAAATCCACTACTGACAGAAACAATTACGGAATTAGTTTCAAAACGGAGCACTCGACCTTGCAGAACTGTCCCTTCAATATCTTGAAACTCTTCTTGAATGATCTTTCTCTGTTGATCTCTTAGTTTTTGAGCCAGTACTTGTTTAGTCTGAATTGCTGCCATGCGTCCAAAGTCGCCCTGTTCTGGAGTCACATCGACAACTACAGTTCCACCCGCTTGGGCTTCAGGAGCAACTTCACGCACTTCAAATAAGCCAATTTCATGATCAGCATCACCGACTTCATCAACAATAGTTTTTGTCGCGAGAACCCGAAACCCCTCACTTTCAAGATCTAGCTCTACATCAAAATTATTAAAATATTCTTCTTCAAAGTTAATTCCATCAGAGCGATAGGTTTTACGAAAACGCTCATATCCCTTGAGTAAAGCCTCACGTAAAGCATTTTGGACAGCAAGTTTGGGAAGATTACGCTCTTTGCTAATTACCTCCACCATTTGTCCTAATCCAGGTAAATTCAATAGTGACATAAATATTTCTCGCTTCTATAAAAATCAATAACTGTAGGGATTTAGGGATAGTGTGAATCAGAGCCGAGCGCCGTTCAATTAACTTTGGCTCAAATCTCTGTAGTTGAACCCAATATTTTTGTTAGAAGTGTTGCAAAGCAACACTTCTAACAAAAATATTGTGGTTCGATTGATAGCAAAATGATGTAGATATTCATAAGTTCTTTTTATTCCATTTTGGTTAATTCAACACGCTCAACAAGCTCACGGGGAATATTGACAATACGTCCCTTGATGCTAATCGTCACATGGGTCTCGTTTCGTGAGATGAGGTGTCCACTCCAACTTTGTTTGCCTTCATGGATGACTGTTGTGCTGACGGTTACCAAGAAACCTCGAAAAGCCACAAATTCGCGATCGCCATGCAATTGACGATCGGCTCCAGGGCTAGAAATTTCTAACACATAGGCATGGGGAATCAAGTCGGCAGCATCAAGAGTTGGCTCCAACGCGCGACTCATCCGTTCGCAGTCATCTAAACCCGTATTTTGATCGGGATGACGAATGTCGACCCGCAACACAACAGGGTTTTTATTGGTATGCAATACAACATCGACAACCTCTAACCCAAGGGACGAGGCAACTTCTTCAGCAATTTGAATAATTTGCGGAATTAGAGGATGACTCATAGAATTTAAGATTTGAGCTTACAGTGTGAGCGTTTCTTTATCTTTTGAAGTAAGAGCTTTTGAGACAAGCTGCAAAGAGTTATTTTAAAAGCAAAAAAGTGGGACAATTGCCCACTTTTTGAGTGCTTTTATCTTTAACCAATCACAGTAAAAAACATCATAGTTGCGATCTTTTTGCTGCTGTAGCTCTAACTGCTTCCTGCAAAATATGCAGCAGGTAGCGACTAGATACATCTTCGTAGCTTGTGCACTACAGGGAAAACACGACTACCTTAGTGTGTTTACTCTTAGCTACTTACCTATTAGTACTGGAGTTTATACTATCATGTCGATTACAGATAGAGTAGAAAACATGATGAAAACACCAAAACCTATTTTTGAAAGACTACCTTAGGCATGTTTTCAAAAAATTGGTTTTTATTATCAGAATTACTAGCTGAAAACACACTTTGAACTTAAATTTTAAATTACTAGTTCTGGGCGCTCTTCTGGGAAGATAGCGCCTTGTATAGGGCATACCTGAAAGCAAACACCACAGTCAATACAAATCGAGGCATCAATCTTAAACCAAATTGTCCCCTTAATGTTTGCTCCCTCCCCTTGCTCGATACAGGCTACAGGACAGGCAGGTACACAGTCTGCTATACCTTCACATATATTCGAGGCAATCGTATAAGACATTTAGAGTGATATCCAATTTGGAGCAATGATTACGTCTGTATTTCATTATGAAACTAATTTAGAAATTTGCAGTGCCGATGGAGAAGAAAATCCCCAAATTGATTGTCAGTAGCTAAGCAAAATTAAATACAAAACCCCAAAATCTGCACAGGCCTTGCAGCGTGCGGTGCAGATTTTGGCTCTGCTTTTTTAATTATACTGAGCTACTTAAAAATCCTTGCATCTAAAGATCGCAAATTCAAGAATTCCGATGTAAATATCTTGTTCAGCTACTGAGATTTGAGTCAGAAAACCACTTCGAGATCGCCTATTCAGACATCTAAGTTGTCAATTATGCAATATCACGCGAAGAATTGGGACTAAGCCACTAGAGTTGTACTTCGATTGCTCCGAGGGATATTAACTTATCTTTTTGAGCTGCAGTTAAACCCGTGGCTTCGGAAATATTTAAACCTTCATAGGGTCTAGGTTCACGATAGGTTCTGATGCATTCTCCAGTCTTTGCATTCCAAAGCTTTACTGTTTCATCACGACTGCCGCTAGCAATCAGACTGCCATGAGGAGAAAACACCAAAGTATATATTGAACCAGTATGTCCAACTAAATTGCTTATCACATCACCAGTTTGCCAGTCCCAAATATTGATTTGGGCATCTTCACCAGCGCTTGCCACCAAAATCCCTTCGGGATCTGCGGCAATTGTCAAGACATTGCCATCGTGACTTATATGCTCAGGGATAAACTCACCATTTTTAATATTCCATCGATAGATAGATTTGTTTCCGCAGCAAAAGGCAATATGGGGCTGCATTGGCATAAATGTGGCATTAGAAGTAACTGAGGGAAGTGTATCTAGCGTTTGTAGACAATCTCCGTTTTTTGTATCCCATATTTTTACAGTTTTATCGCGACTACTGCTGATCAAATAGCGATCATCGGGACTAAAGGCGATCGTCAAAACTGCCGATGTATGTCCTTGAAGAATACGCAAACACTCACCAGTAATAATGTCTCTCAGCTTAATCACTCGACCGGTTTCGCCAGTTGCCAGCAATTTACCATCATGACTAAATACTAGCGTTCTAGCTAAATCAGGATGTTCCGTAATTGTGGTTAGACAATTGCCACTGCTGACATCCCATAGTTTGATCGTGCAGTCTTCGGCACAGCTTGCCAGCAATGTGCCAAGGGGGCTAAAGGCGACTTGCCAAACTTGTCCCGCGTGACCATGCAAAGCCCGAATACATTTACCTGATTGAATATCCCAGAGCCGAATGATCGAGTCATCACCACCGCTAGCTATGATAGTTTGCTCTAAGTTAAAGACAACGGAGCGGACTGCATTGGTATAACCTTGCAAAATCCGAAACTGCTGCCCTGTTGAAACCTCCCACAGATTAAGGAGATGTTCATTAGAAGTATTGTCAGAAGCTTGGGTATCGTTTTGATTATCATTTGTGGCAGTCCACGATCGCCCAGTATGCCCCTGAAAAGTCCGCATACAAAAACCAGTATCAATTTCCCAAAGTTTCACCATTTCATCGCCACTACTGCTTGCGAGAACTAGACGCGCGGGATGAAAAGCCACAGATCGCACCCAATGGTTATGCCCAGTTAAAGTTTTAAAGCATTGGGCTGTCTTTAGATCCCAAAGGCGGATGGTGCGATCGCCACTTCCAGTAGCAAGTGTTGAACCGTCATGACTAAAGCTGACTGTAAAAACAGTATTAGTATGACCAGTCAAGATTTTAAGACAGTTACCTGTTTCCACATTCCATAGTCGTGTGGTTTTATCTTCGCTACCACTTGCTAACACATTGCCATTATGACTAAAAGCGAGCGACCAGATCGTATCTTCATGACCTTCAAATATTCGCAAACATTCGCCAGTATCAACATCCCATATTCGCACTGAACAATCATCACTGCTGCTTGCCAGTAAATTACCTTTTGAGCTAAAAGCAACAGCTTCAACAATATCTTCGTGACTATGCAGAACATTGATACATTGTCCTGATCTCCAAAGTCTTACCGTGCGATCGGCGTGCCCGCTAGCCAGAGTTATGCCATCGGGACTGAAGGCTACTGACATGACTGCACCGATATATCCTTGCAGAGTATTTAGGCAATCACCCGTTGAAACATCCCATAACTTGATCGATTGATCGACACTGCTACTAGCTAAAACTGTTCCTTCAGGATTGAAAGCTACTGAGACTACCCATCCCTTATGCCCTTTGTAAGTGAGAATTGGCTTACCATCACTGACCTGCCAAAGATGAATATCGCCTTTTGTATCCCCGATCGCTAATAATTTCCCATTAGGACTAAAAGCTACTGATAAGACTCCGCCAATCACCTCAGCAAAAACTGATTTAATTACAGCAGTTCGAGAAAAGTTAACTCGATGTAATTTAATTTCAGACAAATAGGCTTGACGGATGGCGAGATAAGAAAAATCAGTACCTGTTAAATCAATTCCAAGATTGCATAACAAATTAATAATATTACCGCCACCATAACCAAAGGTTGACTTTAGTTCTCCTTCGGGGCGTAGTTCGCGTCTTCGCAACTCTTCAAGGGTCTGAAACAGTTCTTTGGCTACCATTTGCTTACTACCCAAGCGACCTAAAAGTCTTGTAAGCAGAGGTTCTAGAATTAAGCGAATTTGACTTTGGCGAATGTAGTCCTTGCTGGTTGCTTTGATCAGGGCGTAATGGCGCAAATAGAAAAGTTGCCGATTTAACTTCAATTGGATACTTGGTAAAGCGCCAAGAGGATGCTCTTGAGTAATCTCTTGATAAATTTGTTCGACTAATAAGTTTGTGACAAACTCCATGACGACAGGCTGCTGAGTAAAGCCTGCGGGTGTCTGATCGACTAGAGATCGTCGTTGTTAGCGATCGCAACGACATCATTAAATGATTTTGTTCAATCGCTGGCACAATATCGGAGCGTAATTCATTAGGCTGGACTGGCTCACGATTGATAGACAACCAGAGCATAACTTGTTTCTCGTGAGGAGTCAGCCTTTTATATTGTTGCTCGATCAGATTACCAATACCACTGAAAATAATCGTCTTTTGTTCCAAAAATCGACTAATACTACCCGAATAGAGATCCTTGATTGAAGTTGCGGCAATTTTAAGCGCTAAGGGATTACCTCGATACCATTCCACTAAGCGATGTAAATCTCCTGTCATCGGTTTAATGCCCTTGGATTCGAGAACTGACTCTGCCGCCGATTCATCTAACCCGGTCATTTGTAAAGCGCGCACGGGCAAAATATCCCCTTCCAAAGTTGCTACTTCTTCAGGCATTTCACGGCTAGTAATCATTACGCAACTACGATGGGATACTTCACCAACTCTTCTGAGTAGTGAGCCATAACCTTCATAGTCCTTACGGTATGCACCAGCTTGAGCTTCATCTTTAAGTACTGATTCGAAATTGTCTAGCACCAATAAACAGCGATAGCGCTGTAAATATTCCATTAATCGTGAAATTAAGGCATTGATGTCAGTAGTTTCAGGAGTTTCTCGCTGCTGTGATAGGAAATGGATCACTGCCGTCAACATTTCACTTGGTGTTTTTGCATTATTTAAAGATCGCCACACCACAAAATCAAATTTGTCTTGTAATTTTTGGGCGAGCTTGACAGATAGAGATGTTTTACCCAAGCCACCCATACCCAAAAGCGCTACTAACCGACAACGATCGCGATCCACCCATTTCTCTAAGACATCAAGTTCGGCTCCGCGACCATAAAAAAAAGTGACATCGACTACCTCACCCCAGTCTTGATTGCTACTACTCCCAGACTGTAAAGAGGGCACAGCAGTAGATTGATCATCAACTTTTTTGTGAATCTGACGACGAACTACACTTTGTACCGTGTTTTTGGTAACTTTTTCATCAAAGGTATCTGTCAATAAGTGCCATAGCTTATGACTGACCAATTTGATGTAACCCGCATCATAGCCAGTTTCCTTCGCGATTTCCGCATAGGAAGAACCTTGCCATACTCCAAGAAAGACAGACCGCTCAACACGTGATAAACTGCGCTCTCTTAAAGCCAGTTCTATAAATGTCACCGCCTCTTCAGGTGTCATATGATGCGCCTTTAAAGAAATAAATATAACTTTTATATAACCTTGCTCTAGCTCATTCTAAGGCGTTTTATACATAACCGTCCAAGGCTAGTTAAAAGTTAGTGAATTTGAGGCTCATTTTTAATAGATTAATGGCGTAAATCTTGAAAACCCAATATTAACCCATATAAAAAATCGTCGAAACGACCATAGCTCATTTGAGATTGCTATGTAGGTTTGGAATTTTAGCAAAACAGAAAAAGCTAGAACTGCTGGCAAAATCTCCAAAAGACTTGCAAGCAAATCTGAGCACACAGCTCAACAATCCTAAGCTTAAAAAAATTTAAACCTAGTCTGTGCAAAGATTACAGAGTTTAAATTTCAATATACTTAATAACTTTATATAACTTTTATATAACTTTTTGAATGACTTTTTGCTAACTTCCAGTGGTTGCTATGTCTACTGAATTGATAGATAAGTAGATATACAAAAATAAGAACCATTTTTTTGATTTACATTACTTGAATTTATTTTATATGGATTGCATTGAATGCCATATTGAATAATTAATTTGACTCTTAGATATACACATCGAACGCATGATTAGTGAGTCATATTATGGATTCCGTTATCCTAAAGACTCCTAACAACCTTTTGTGATATTAAACAGTGCAATTTTATAAAAGTAGATCATTAAAATCAAGGTTAGCTAGTTGACATTGTAGATACAGAAAGGCAGTTGAGAGGCAAGAAATGACTGGGCTTATTACAGAAAAAATACAGTTAACTGCACTGAAAAAGCATCCCAAAGATATTTCTTGTATATCTAATTCAATGTTCAATACTAAGAAAAGCAAGATTCTCTTGGGTTCATTCGTTCGTGACTGCTTGAGTGTTTTTAAGTCTTTTACACCGAGTAAAAATAGATCTGGTCATTATAGCCAGTCAAAATTAAACCTGATTCGAGTTGAGGCAGAAATTGGAGAAACTAAACTTAAGAATTTAGCTGATGTGTGCTTAAAATCCGGTAAATTCGTATTATTAAACTTGCCTCATACAGATGAATTACCTCAAAAAATCAAACCGATTACTTGGATGGTAAAGCGGGCTTTGGATTGGTTCTCAGCTCTGTTCATTCTCTTGATTCTTAGTCCAGTTATGATTTCATTAGCTGTGATTATTGCTAGTACGTCAAGAGGCTCAGTATTTTTTCATCAATGGCGTGTAGGTGAAGGTGGGAAATTATTTAGAATAGTTAAATTTCGTACCATGATTACTGATGCAGACAAATTGCATCATCTTGTGATGAGTGGACAAACCGGACTTCATAAATGTGAAGACGATCCAAGGATTACAAATGTCGGTCGTTGGATGCGAAAGTATAGCCTTGATGAACTTCCCCAACTCTTCAATGTTTTGGGTGGTGAAATGAGTCTGGTTGGACCTCGTCCTTGGGCTTTATATGATGCTTTGCGTATTAATGGTGATCGCAAAAGAAGATTGAATTCATTACCAGGGGTAACAGGCGCTTGGCAAGTCAGCGCCCGATCAACAATGCTTGATCTAGATGCGGTTACTGATTGTGATTTAACTTACCTTTGTAACTGGACTTTGTGGTCAGATTTAAAAATTTTGTTAATGACGATTCCTAAAGTCCTCTCTGGATTTGGAGCTTGCTAGTATTTTTTATCTTTCTAAGATTAAGATATTAAGCAAAAATTATAGACTTCTTTTCAAGACTTGACCCACAAAATTGGTGCAGATGGCAAAGCTATCTGCACCAATTTTGTATTGCTCTATATTATTCTAAGCTCATACATTAGGGACTTGCAAAAAATAATTGATCCCAAAAATATGGCGGCGGGCTTCGCCCGCCGCCATATTTTTGTTTTTATATTGATCGTTTTTTTCTTGGAGTTCCCTTTATATCAAATTTACTGGCA
>QBMK01000018.1:0-17154 GCA_003249035.1 Pseudanabaena sp. | reverse complement strand
TATATGGATCGTTTTTTCCTTGGAGTTCCCTTAATATCAAATTTACTGGCAAAGCCCGATCTGAAAATAAGATTTTAGACAGCTCGATTACTTAAAATTTACGAGGTCTTAACTGTATAACTGTCACCGAATTCAGATAGACTGATAACTGAAAGTAACTAAAAGTGTTATGGCGACTGTTTCTGATAATCTAAAAACTACACAAAACGGCACACAAAGTGCCAAAGCTGAGCCAATTATCGATGGCAGCGAAAACCTTGGTGTAATTGTCAGACGCAAAACCCGACCTGTACAAGTGGGCAATATCACCATCGGCGGCGGAGCACCTGTCGTGGTGCAGTCGATGATTAATGAAGACACCCTCGATATAGATGGCTCCGTAGCAGGAATTCGTCGCTTGCATGAAATTGGCTGCGAAATCATGCGTGTAACTGTACCGAGCATGGCTCATGCTGCAGCTCTGTCAGAAATCCGACAAAAGCTTAAACGCACTTACATGGATGTGCCTCTGGTTGCCGATGTCCACCACAACGGTATGAAAATCGCCCTCGAAGTCGCTAAGCATATCCACAAAGTCCGCATTAACCCAGGTCTATATGTATTTGAGAAACCGAAGGCAAATCGCACCGAATACACCCAATCAGAATTTGACGAAATCGCTGAGAAAGTCCGTGACACCCTTAAACCATTAGTTTTGTCACTCAAAGAACAGGGCAAAGCTATGAGAATTGGGGTTAATCATGGTTCTCTCGCTGAGCGAATGCTTTTTACCTATGGGGACACACCTCAGGGGATGGTCGAATCTGCGATCGAGTTTATTAGAATTTGTCAAGATCTTGACTTCAGAAATATCGTTATCTCCATGAAGGCTTCCCGCGTTCCCGTAATGATTGCCGCCTACCAATTGATGGCTAAGCGCATGGATCAACTCAGGATGGACTATCCATTGCACTTAGGTGTAACTGAAGCAGGTGATGGTGAATACGGTCGGATCAAGTCCACAGCGGGCATTGCCACATTACTCGCTCAAGGCATCGGTGACACCATCCGCGTTTCCCTTACCGAAGCTCCTGAGAAGGAAATTCCTGTCTGTTACAGTATTTTACAGTCCCTTGGACTTCGCAAAACGATGGTGGAATATGTAGCTTGTCCATCCTGCGGTCGCACCCTTTTTAATCTTGAAGAAGTACTTCATAAAGTCCGCGAAGCCACCAGTCATCTTGTTGGACTAGACATTGCCGTAATGGGCTGCATCGTCAATGGGCCCGGGGAAATGGCAGATGCAGACTATGGATATGTCGGTAAAACCCCTGGTACAATCTCACTTTATCGTGGCAAAGAAGAAATCAAACGCGTACCTGAAGCTGAAGGTGTAGATGAGTTAATTGCGCTGATCAAATCTGATGATCGCTGGGTAGACCCTTAAGACTCAAGCGCTAGACAAGAGAAAGCCTAGAGCTTAGGTGTAATTATTATCTTACTTTTTTTTATAGTAATCCAGTAAAATTGCGACTCTATTTTGTTTGAGAGATCTGTTC
Organism: Pseudanabaena sp.; assembly: GCA_003249035.1. GTDB lineage: Bacteria > Cyanobacteriota > Cyanobacteriia > Pseudanabaenales > Pseudanabaenaceae > Pseudanabaena. The sequence continues at coordinate 15,616 of QBMK01000018.1, read as the reverse complement.
GATTGCCATTAATATGCGATCAAACATATCTCTCAGGATCAGCTTCTCAGGAAGAAACATACTTGGAACATCATCGGTATCATCCAAAGAATTTCTATCCAAAATAAGACTGCTTTCATCATCGTTCATAATCCATTCAACCTGAAGTAATTCATCACAATCCCCTAGTTCGCTTTTATATCCCTCACGAAATTCGAGAACTATGTCTGACTTATATCCATCAACAGGGATAAAAGCATTTAGTTTAACGTGGTAGCGAAGATTAAAATCAACTACGCATTCAAGATTAAGTAAAGCTTGTTCTACCTGTAAATAAGTCAACATTTTGGCTAGATCTAAATTATTTATTAAAAAGTTTAACTTGCTAAGAGGAAAGCCTAGGTTTCAGTATATATTTCGTTAAATGAAATGCGTTATGAACTGAGTCAAGTTCACCAAACTTTGCATCAACCCAAGTGAGAAATTCTATGAAAATCCTACATGGTACTTGGATTCCTGAGCATAGCAGTGATTTTATCCAAACTGGCAATTTTTATATTTGGGTAGAAACGACAGAGACTAAAGCGATCGCCTCCCCCAAACGCAAATCATCTAAGGCGATAACAGCAACCGATCCATCAAACGCAAATCATCCTGCTAGTCTTACTGAAGCAGATTTAAAATCATTTCTCTATAACGATCTGGCAATCAAAGATGACTTGCTGCAAGAAATAACTAATCCCTATATACGCAAAAATTCTCCTAGAGAACCAATTATCTTTCCAAAATATTTTCTCTTGCCAACCAGTGAAAATAAGCCTTTGCCATCCCTCGAATCAGCAAGATATTTAGAGATTGAGAGTCCTGAGAACTTTGACCTACAGTATTGGCAAATCGACTGTTATCAAGTGACTACACCTGTCAAAACCAGTGGCTATAACCACCGCCGCGCCATTAACATTGTCAAATTGCTGAATGACTTACATTTCATCGCGATCAACTCGGTAAAGCGCTTGCTTCGGAATTAGGCGATCGCACTCTTGAGCCAGAAATAGCAACCTCTTATTTCACCAAACCACAAACTTTAGCAATCAAGGAAGTCCCAACCCTAAAACAATTTTGGCAAGGACAAAAACGCTTACCACAGTCGATTCCCTTTGCTACTCCCGCTATTGTGTCAGCGATCGCCATCAAAAAGCAAGGTGACAATCCCTCGTTCTGGCATAAGGACAGTTCATTTATCGAAACTATGGAAGTACTTTACGATCGCGTAAAAAACAAAAACTCAGCATTGCTGTAGTTTTGGCTTTACTGATTAACATCACAGCCTAGATTAAAAAGTCGTTCTGATTGTTGACCAACTACTCGACCGATCGCAGTACCAGTCATGGTCAAAACATCCTTGTTAGTTAGATGAATATCAACGGCATTAACATTAGACGTTCTGACATCTAAGGTCTTTCCATTAATAAAACTAGAAACGCGCTTGCCGACTCCAGATAGCATCCATAGCTTGACTTCCTTATCATCTCCACCACTAGCTAAGTAACAACCTTCATCACTAAACGCCACCGATCGCACGGGCTTGCCATGATGAGCATTTTCCCATCCATCTAGCATTTCACAGGGGCGATCGCTTTGTAAGCAAGTCTTCAAATCCCATACAGCAATATAGCCTTGATTATCTCCAGTCGCGAGCAAACTTCGTTTGCGATCGGTCGCTGAGATGCTTTGAATATAATCATCTTGTCCACCAACTTTGGGATAGGGAATTACTTTTACGGTATCTTTAACCCAATTCCAAAGCACAAGTTGGTTATATCGACCTGCGATCGCCAATGTACTGTCGTCTTTCCCAACTAAAGCGATCGAAGTAACTGCAAAATCAAATTTTTTGATCTGACTAGGCTGAGTTGGTGGATCGGTGAACAAGTTTTGGAGATCCCAGCGCAAGACAGTGCCACTCCCATGACCACTAAAAAGTGTTCGAGAATCAAGCGTAAAGGCTACATCAAAAACTCGATCATCCGACTGATTGCTAAAGGTTGCTAAGGGTCTTTTACTTATATTGTGAGCATACCAAATTTGAATTTCACCATTTTCTAGCCCTGCTGCCACAAGATCGTTATTAACTGGGCGGAAACGCGCTACTCGAATTGCTTTTTGAGCTTCGCCAATGGAACCTAGATCTTGATTAACCCATGGCACATAAAAACCTTCTACATCCCACTTACGAATTGTGCGATCGTTAGAGCTACTAATTCCATATGTACCGTTACCATCAAACTGTACTGAGGTGACTGCACCTTTATGAGGCGGGAAAGGATTATTAGGATTGAGCCATGATAGCCACCAAGTGGGAATTAACATCAGCAATAACAATATCACCACCAAAATTATCGGAACTACTGGTTTAATGACTACTTCGACTGCTTGAATTTCATCAACTGTGTTAACTCTAGGGTCGTGCCAATTAGCTTTGACAAATAAATTCAATTTCTGGACTTTAGCAAACCAAGATCGAGGTTTATTAATTTCTAGACTAAGTTCAGTCTTACTGAATGGTTCGACTGTGGCTTCATTAGGAGAAATCTCAAAGGAAAAATCTGTATAATCACTTGTCTGAAAATTTTCGATTTCAAAATCAATTTTTTGTGGCAGATTACTATCATTATTAGCAGTTAAAGTAAATATAGCAGGTGATGATTGCCAAAATTTCCACCACGATTTCCAAGTTCGCTTAGCAGGAATCGTTTGTTTTTTGGGTGAACAGAGAAATTCTAGAGAACCTTTCGGTAACACTTCTAAAGCACATTGAGATTCAGAAGATGTGCCATTAGTATGCGAAACAGCAATAGTAAAATTATAAATTTGCGCGATCGCGTCATTGTCAAAGGGAGGCTTACATAAAAAGGAGGTTTTAAATTTTGTTCCTGTTTTTAGGGGGAATTGCTGGATATTTCCTTTTGGCAACCATGATTCAGGCAGACCTATACAAGTTAAAGTGACATTTGTATTCTGTTTACTAGAATTCCCAATCAAAATTGGGATTTCAGTATCTTCAAGGGGTGTCGCTAGAATTTTGTAAAAGGGAGCTTCTAAATCTAAATTTGATCGCCCAGCACCTTCAGCTAAGATTATTCTCATTACAGCTCGATTTTCTTCGCGTAGTTCAATCGAAAAAGCTTTTACTGTAATATTCATAATCCCTGTGAAGCCTGGGATCGGGGTTTCAATAATTGAAACTACAAATTCAACCAAGTCACCTGGGGGAATCTTTACACTTACATCAGGAGAAACCGTAAACCACTCATAGTCGACAGTTTGGGTATCTGCTCCTGCGGCCGCTATATCAATTTGAAAGCTCGCAAATTGATTGCTGTCATTAATGACAACTACTGGGAAAGAATTTTTGTCAGAACCAATTTTAAAATTTAGTTCTTTTTGAGGCATTTCTAAGCCAATTTGATTTGCTGACATCGACGTATTTTCCTAAGTTCTTCTTATTGATATTAGTTGAGATGTGAGGTGGGCAGCACTTCACATCTCTATTTATTACGAGCAGCTCTAGATCTGTTCAAAATTGATTGCAATGAATTTCCCAGTCCCATTTGGGACGCGATCGCCATTTTTTTTGCCTCATCTTTTTCTGCCCGAAGTTTACTGAGTTGTCTCTTCATCCCATTTTGACGCTCCAAAATGGTACTTCCCATTTCCTGAAATACTCGTGCCATTTGTCCCAATTCATCTTTACGCTCAGCAACTGTAGCTAATTCTTCTGGATCAAAAGAATCTTCTTCAATTTTCTTAGCCGCACTCATCAGATCTTTAATCGGACGCAATAGCCATGATGCAATAGCCAAACCAATCACAATATTGGCACCTAACATAATCACAATGACAATTAAGGTGAATCGACGATTGGCATCAATCTCTTGCATGAAAATCGACTTTGGAACAATAATTCCAACCGACCAATCCAGTTGCAAATCTTTATTCAATTTATGCGTACTAACAATATATTTTTCACCATTAAATTCGAATTCAACTACTTCTAAATCTTGGAGATTCTGAAATCCATTAAACTGCTTTTGAATTGCCAGACCAGCATCCCGCAAACGCATATCTGCACTTTGCGAGACCTCAAAACGCTTGATTTCAGTGCCCTTTTTTTCAAAGATTGGGGCATCGGACGTAGTGGCTACCAGATTACCGTTAGCTTCCACTAAAAAATAATTCCACCGATCGGACGGACGGGTTTGCAACATGAACTGTCTAATTTGTTTCAACGAAACGTTAATCCCCACTACGCCCTGAAGAACTCCACTAGAATTGAAGATTGGCGTAGCTCGGGTAGTAGTTAATTCACCGTCAGTAGTACTAACGAAAACCGAACTCCAGATAGCCTGTCCCGCCTTTTTTGCAGCAATATACCAAGGGCGAACTCGATGGTCATAATTCAATTCGGTGTTGACTAGTTTTCCCCGTACCCCTGTACTACTTAGTTCGTAGGTAGGACGGTTGGGGTTGTCGCTATCTTCGCGAATCCGCAATAAAAAGGATGAGTCATTTTTGCGTTCAACAGCAACCATAGTTCCACTTTCATTGCCATAAAACAAAATATTTTGCGTGTTCAGTTCTCTGAATTTATTAAATAAATCTTTCTGAACTTGACTAATATCGTTCGGGTTAATTGTGCCGTTGGTGAGGGCAATCGTAGCTGCTCTATTAATTCGCATCGACTCTTCAAGGTAGGAAGTAATTTGTTGTCCAACGAGAAGGTTCAAATTATCACTAAGTTGACGAGTTAGTTTTTGGATAGCGTTTTCAGTATTATTAAATGAAATCCAGCCTGTGAAGCCGACTGCCACAGTAATTTGAATGCTAAGGACAATTGGAAGTATTTGTCGAATCGAAGCCATAATATAATTACTCTTAGATGATTGTGAATATTTAGATGTCTTATGGAAGTTTGTCAACCATATTGTCAACCATATTAGTGATCCGTCGCTGATCAGCCTCTAGTTTCGGTGCAAGTTTTTGGTATTGAGGATTTACAAGCATTGCTTGATGCATCCCATAGTGGTGGGCAGCATAGTTGAGGATATTAACTCCCAATTCTTGGCAATTACGAATGCTTTCCCTTGTGAGGGATTGATTCGACTGACCGCTCCAGACTGCCGATAACTCCCCTAAAATGACAATTACACCTCCATTTGTGAGTATCTGGATTGGTTCCTCAGTGATTGTAACTAAGCTCGTGAAAAGAAATGGCTGACTGCGAAGAGGATGATTGCGATCCAAATCAGCAAAAGCTTGCATGGGTTTTTCCATGGGGATTTTACTGCGAAAGGAATTAAGCAAATCATCAGTTGAGGAACTTACCTCGATCGCGATCGCATCTAATTCAGATTGCAATTCTGATTGAAGACCAGTTTGATCTGCGGCATCAGCATTTTGATCGTCAAATTGATTTGTCGTGGTCTGTCTAATTCTGTTGCTGGCTTTTTGTAACTCATCCTGAATTGACAATAGATTTTCGAGTTTTGTATTTCGGATCGAAACTTCAATGAGCAGAACACCTCCGAGCGCCATGTATTCTCGTAGTGCTAATTGTGAAGATTCATTTAGATATAGAGATTGAGAATGGGTAAGATAAACGAGATGATAAGGACTAAGATGATCGAGTGTTAGTTCCGTATTAATTTCGAGATTACCAATTGGTTCGATTAGGCTCAGACTAGGCAAAAGGCTTTGCAGAGAATGTCCTAGACCGCGAAAATGATCGTGGATGGGACTCTGTTGATTTTTTTGATTTTGAAAACAGGCAACCCGAATCAAGTTTTGTGGACGGATACGGGCTTGCAATCGATAGCGCATATCTAACTGAGATAAGCTAGGCGAAAATACATCCACTGGCTTCTGGATTGTTAATTGCCCTTCCTGGATCGTAATCCGACAGATCTCAATATCTGTATCAAGAGGTAAGTCGGTCTTCTCATTAACTCGAAAGGTTTCTATCAGTACTTCATTGACGCTGGGTCGCTTGAGTTTAGCAGGATCAACATAGCTAAGAACTAAGTAAACGGTTTCAATTTCATTATCATAGGCAATCGAAGAAATCCGAAAGTCGAGGGGCATGGGCACGACAATAAAATTACCTTGCAGATCGATCGCCATGCCGGGTTGGATTTGCACCCACCTTCCATCTCGAAATTTGGCTGGTAAATCCTCTGGAGCGTCAATTGGGGCAACACCCAAACCACAAATAATTCCTGGCAAGAATAAGGACTGATATTGAACATTTTGGCGATGCTGGTGATATTCGTGAGCGAGACGCCATCTTTCACTGTTAATCATCAAGCCATCAGTTACCTGAAGCCGTTCAAAGGATTTGATTGCGGGATAGGGAAGGTCGTTCATATAATTTTATTAATGCAGTTTCATTTTTAGGGTTAGGCTTAGCGACAAGTGCTGCAAAAAGTTAAATAATCTCTAAATCATAAGTACAAAAAACAGGTTTCTCACGTTCGATAATCCTACGAATTAGAGGTAAATCAAGGCTATTTTGTAAATCGTTACGAATCCTCACGACGAAATGAAAAGGTCTACCACCCCCTGTTGATGCATTATTGCCAAGAATGGCTTCTCCAATTACAAAGCCTCTTCCAGTAATTTCAAGCATACTAATGTGCTTTTCAGCTTCGGGTAAATGTTCATCAAGTGGCAATCCTGTAAATAAATGGATATAAAAACGTAGTCCTCTCCGAGTCCCCCTCCAGCGATAGATCTGCATTGCTTGCTTGATTAAATAACGCTGTCGCTCAATCCCAAGAGTCGGCTCTATGTCCCAGCCCACCCATTGGGCAAGAAATGGCAACATGGTCTCTGGAGCTAACATCGGATCAAGATAAGCCCAGAGAGAGTCAAAAATTTGGACATCAGGTTCGAGCGTTTCTTCAAAGATTTTCAGCATCCTGCCGACAAAGTCAACTTCGCGGTAAGTGTCAGGTAAGAAATCTAGATATAGACTAGAAGGACGGACATAAAGCTGAAATGGCTCGATCGCAAATAATTCCAGTCTAGGAGAAAATTCAACATCCGAGGTGGAACTAGCGTAACCACCATAAATCTGCAACTGTCCCTGATAGTTAATCGTGAGAGGCTGTCCGCGAACGATCGCTTCTTGATTTTCAAAAAAGTCCACAGGAACTTGAAAATAGAGAACAGCTTCCATCTCTGCATAGGGAGGTAACTCATTTCCTTCCATCCCAATTTGTAACCAATGGGTTGGGAAGTTACCTTCTACGAGCAAATTAGTAATTAATGCTCGATTACTGGAGTTTTTGATCTTGACTACTATTTCGCTGGGTTCATTAGGATGGACTAGCAGTTTGCACTTAGATAGCGAACGCGCAATATCAAGGCTATGTGACTGTGAGAGATTGCTTTGTGAACTATCCAAATTATCAGCACTCGCCAATGACTCTTCATTGGCATCAGGAGACTTCATGGAAATTAATTGAATGCTAAGCGCTTGAAGCTTACTTTTTGGAGTCATAAGAATTGTGCTATCTAACTGACAATATTAATGACGTGGCTAGATCGTAACCTTGGACTGCGCCAAGAACAAATCAAACCTAATGGACCTGGGTCAATCATCGGATCTGGGGCGAGTTTCCTTGCCCATTCTCCATTTACATAGCGCAATTCAAAGAGTTGAACTGTCCCTAAAAAGCGAACGCCTTGAAAGTTTTGCAATAACTTGACAATATCTGATGCATATACTGGACGACCAAACTCCCAACCCTGACCACTAAGTCCACCAGTAATCGGATTAAGGAAGCGATAGAGGATTATCTTGAGTTGTCGAACTATTTCTTGTTGTGCATTTGGACTGCTGTAGGAAGACTCCAAAGCAATCTCAGTTTGTACAGATACACCTGTATAAGGAGGCTGCTCTAGTTGGATTTTCACACCAAGCATCTTGCGTTCGTCTAGATAAGCCAATACTCGATCGCAGAGTGGGGCAGTCAAGATGAACTGATCTGGAGCCATCCCTTGACCTATATCTATACCCTCAGTGTTGACTCTAGGGACAGTCAGCAATTTGACAATTCCCGCATCTTCTTGCCTCTTTGCTGGAGCACAAATCACGCGAGCCACAGCACCATCGCCTGCGATTAATGCCAGATATTCAAAATCTGCCTGAGTGATCGCACGATTGCGAGTGCGCAGCATCTTGGGTACGCGGATTGCCACATCATCAAGGGACTCAGCATCCACGCCATTAGTCGCAGAAACATGGTTAGTTAAGCTTGCCACATAGGGAATGGCGCTCTTTGATATTCGCAAACTGCCGCGTTGCACATTACCTCGAAAGCCTCCACCAGTTCGATATTTCACCATTTGGATAATCGAACCTTTAGGCGGCACTGCTCCATACTGAGTACTACTGCTCCTCGTATTCATAGCGATCGCCTTTGTCTCATCGGCAACAACCCTTTGCATTGGCTCACCTTGAAGTCGTAGGCGTTGCAATGTATGCTGGCTCTGATGATTTGGCGTTTGCACAAAGGGGCCAAATTGAATGTTGCCAGAAGTGGAATCAATAATGTAATGCAGATCGCTTTCTGTGGATTCTGAGAAATCGTCAACTTCTTGCCATATTTGTGGCAATCCAACGGGAGGAGAGACTAGCAAATATTCATCAGCTTGGCGCGGCAATACTGGCTGATGCAGTAGTTGAAATACCTGCCCCGCTTTGCCATTGCTCTCGCCCACCACTTCATTCGTAATTGCATGACATTGAGTTGCTTTGACCGTACCGCCGATCGCCCTTGCGCTAATGCCGATAATATGTGGAGCTCGACTATAACCTGATTGATTAGGAGTTGGCTCAACATAGCTACAGCGGAGCCATCGCCCCCGATAGGTAGAAAACTGTCTCACATTCCAAGTCAGAGGCAAATGAAAGATTACCTCAGCTCCCTGCTGCGGATTAGTACCTTCATCAGCTAATTCGCTAAAGCTAAATCCCTTCGTGCGATCGTCACTTTCTTTTTGGAGAACAGGTTGCCATGTATTGCCATTCCATGCTTCCCAAAAACGAGGCGGGTTATTAGGATTGATCCCTGTAGTTGTGGCTGACTCTCCCTTGAACTTTAGGGCTATCACATTGCCATTAATCGGTTGCTCTCCATCAAAGACCACATAAAAGCAATTATTTGGTTGCGGCGGATCGCTAAACAGAGCTATTTCCTGTCCAGACCAACCTTCCTCGCGATCTTCAGTCCATACATCTAAAAGCATATCCTGAAGGAATTCAGGATTTTCTTCGACTCTAGGTGCAGCTAATAGGTTTAATATTCTAGGATTGCTAATCACCAATGGATCATCCGTACTGAATATGATCGCATCTTCAGTTTCAGTCCGCAGCGTAGCAACCTCAGTCCCCGCAGAAATTGTATAGGGTTCAGGCAAAGATGCACTTAAATAAAAGGTTACTTCAGTCTGAGCAGGTGCAGGCGGATGTAACCGAATTCCCAGTAGTTCTAAAAAAGCAACATAATTGCGGCGCGGTACTTGGTTAAACCGCATCAACATCTGATCGGTTAGCCATGCAAATAGCTCGATCAGAGTTACTCCTGGATCGCTAGGATTGTAATTTGTCCATTCTGGACAGTAGCGGGGAATTCTGAGAAGACACTCGTTCACCAATTCCTCAAAGGTGCGATCGTCAAGATCCGATTTTGGTAAATTGGGAAGAAAATCAAACTCTTTCGTCATTACACAATACTCTTAAGTGAATTTGGCGATTATTCAAATTTTACTAGCTATCTTTGATCTTCACCATTAATTACCAAATTATTTCAAAAAGATTAAAGTATGGCTAGAGCAAAAAGTACGAGGCGGCGCTTCATGCAGTCTCATACTTTTTTGGGATTTTTATAGCACAGTAATTTAACCACTATCGGGTGGCAGCAAATAAAACGGATAAACCATATTGCGACGGTCATTGTTTTCCTTGATCTGATACTGGATCTTGAGATCTAACCTTCCTTTAATCGGATCGGGCTCTGCATAGACGCCCGTAACCTTGATTCGAGGCTCCCATCGCTTTAATGCTTCCTCAACATAAATTCTGGCTAGCAAAATTGTCTGTGGATTCATTGGTGCAAAAGTCAGATCCGATAAGCGGCAACCAAAATTAGGACGATATACACGCTCTCCCAATTTGGTATTCAAAATTGTCGCGATCGACTCCTCTAAATTGCGATCGCCACTATCAGTTTTTATCTCACCCTGAATATTAATCCGCAAGGGAAATGAAATACCCCGACCCAAATACTCGCGCTCTAAATTACTCATAAATTAGCCACAAAAAGGTTACTTACGGAATTTGTACTGTTACTTGCCCAGCAAACACAATTGAAATCACTCCACCCCAAGTACACATGCACTTTGAAGAATTATTGAGGGCAGGGAAATTACCGATCAGGACTGTTGGCGCTCCTACAATCCAAGGAGCAGGTGTCGCAGGTATACATGCTCCTGGTTTTGGCACTCCAGGGACTGGGGCTGCTGTCGCAGCAATAACAGTCGGGTTAAGTGGTGCTCGACAAAGACCAAATGTCGGAATATTCTTTATTGGCACATGATCCATAATATTTGCTGCGGGAAGATTACCCGCTAAAACTCGCTTCTCAGGAGTTACCACCAGCGGAATTGGAGTTGGTACAACCGCCATACTACATTGAATCATTCCGCTTAAAACGACTTGTTGTCCCATACTTAGCTTCCCAATTATATTAATACCAAACTAATTAATTTTAACCAGACCACCTTTGATTGTATTGACACCGCTTCCATCAACTGTTACTAGCGGGGCTTTTAACTCTGCTGCCGCCGTGCCTTTTATTTGCACATCTGTTCCACTAATTACAATGCCAGTAGTAGTGATTTCTACTTTGTTACTGCCCACTTTAAGAGTAATATTGGCTGCTCCAGTCAGAGTAATATTAGCTGCATTAATCGTTAAATCTTTAGTTCTACCAGATGTACCAGTTTTAATCGTGATGTCTCCTGTTGAAGTTAGGCTAATTACCTTACTGCTATCATCAGCCCGAAATTTGTGCCCACCAGTAGTTTCTAGCTCAACAAATTTATCACTGTCGTTTAATCGCAGGTTATGACCACCAACTGTATTGAGGTAAACGCCTTTTTTTGTGCCTTTATCTTCTTCGACAAACTGTAACTTATGCCCAAGACGAGTCTTAAACGTTCGTAGACGGACCTTACCATCTGCAACACTGTCAGTTACGACTTCAGGTGGAGCGTCAGTCCCATTCCATACGCCACCAATCACATAGGGGCGATGGATGTCACCATGCTCAAAGGCGACTAAAACTTCATCATTTACTTCTGGCAAACAGTCAAAGCCTCTATTTGCACCTGCTCCAGCACTGACAACCCTTGCCCAATTACTCGAATGTTCTTCGGTCAAGGTAGGAAATTTAACTTTGACTCTCCCCCATTTGTCGGGATCGTTGTTATCGGTGACTATCCCTACCAACATCGTTTGCCCTGGTTGGAGATGAGTCTTTGATGACAGCAGTGAGTATAAATCTCCGCCACGTAAGCCTCGGACGCTGAAATGAGTAGTGTACTTTAGATTCTGAAACAAGTGATGGGTTTCAGTAACATAATAACTACCAATATAGTTACCCATGTCAGTTAGTTTTACTACTTTCCCTGGTCTGATCAGAGGGTTACCAGTACCCTTCGCATCAGCGTTAACAAATTCTCCACCTAATTCATCACATAGAGATTGCGCGATTTTGTCAGCTTCGCTAGTGCTAAAAACAGGCTGATCGACAACAATCATTTTTGGAGTAGTATTAAATTTAGTGCTAGCTGCACTACCTTTTCCGCTAGCATTGGTGGTAATTACGGATTCTGTTGATGCTGTGGAGACAATAGCTGTTTTGGTCTTATAGTCCCAACCTCTAACTTCAACAGAGCTAACCTGTTCGGAACCACTAACACGTGCTCGAAAACTATAAAGATCTACTAACCACTTAAGAGATAGTTCATCCCCTTTTGTGGATTTACGAAAATTCAGCTTTCCATCTTGCGTATATAGCTCAAAACCATTGCGAGCAGCTCGTTCTTGCAAAAACTCCATATTGGTCTGGTTTTCTTGAAAAACGTATTCATGGACGACACTAGTCTCATCGATAGTCCCCGCCGAAATACCGACTTCACCAATTATTTGGTTGACCAGATCGCTATCTTTAACATTTTGAAAAGAACGATTGTAACGTCCTTTATGTAAGCGATGAGAAATGTCATAGCCACGGATGATGATCGGCGCTTTGGCTTCTTCGGTAAAATCAGTTTCAATAGCGGTAATTTCGCCTTCTAAGACATAAGCATTCGATGCTTCATCAAAATCAGGATCGTCTGTGGTACTGGAGGTGAAACCAATTTTGATTTTTTTGCCGATCGCAAATTTACTCATGTGCTTCCAAGGTGGGGCGTCGTTACCAGAGAAGTAATTGTTACTAATAATCAATGTAAACATGCCTACTTGATGCAAACTCTCGTCGGCAGACACTTCCAAAATATCGTCAATCAAATCTGCAGAAGCAGCAGTTCCATCAATTTGAAGTGAGAATTGGGATCTATATGTTGCTGGCATTGGGGGTTCTAGCTAGTAATAAACAAATGCTGTTGGAAATATTTCTAATTATTATTAATGACATCAACTTCTTGTAAGTCAATACTTACTTTCGCTTACGATTGCCACTACTTGTTCCCTTTTTTGGCGTAGGCGGTTAAGTAGCCACATCTACGGCAGCAACTTCATGTAAGTCAATACTTACTTTCGCTCTTACAGGTGTTCCATTCGCAAGAAACATCGTTAGTTCATAGCTAATGTCTGTGACAACACATCTAAGATAGGTCTTGTCTCCCCAAGCTAATATAAATACTGGTGGTCGTTTTAGCGATTCTACAACTTCCGTAGCTTGAATGATCGGGCCAATTAAATCGAGAACGCTTTTCTCTGTTGCATTTTCATAAGTGTCAAACCATAAGTCTTGCAACTTCAAAGTTACAGGCTCTCGATGGGAGTAGGACAGTTTTGGCAAACCTCCACCGGCACGTGATCCTTCGGAGTTCCACTTAACCTTTCGCGCAATCGTAAGGCTGCTCGGGTTAAACTGAAAGTTGATAGGTTCAGCTCCGGCATCAGTAGTTGTGAGCATTGCTTTGACAAGTGTCATAATCTTTCCTATTAAAGTTTCTAAAAAAATCTAAAAAATAAATTGGCTGAATTTTTGGATTACCAAGGCAGTCGTCCTTGATATCTAGCTCCTTGTCGTTCCTTTGATATTTCTAAGCGTTGCTTTAACAAAATATATATTTCTTGAGCTAGGGTTTCAAGATTTTGGTCAAAATTCATTACATCTTGATTTTCTTGTTCTTGGCGAGGTTGAACTGAGACTGTGGCTTCTGGCAAGGATTCAGGGCCAAGGGCGCGTTGGATTGTACTAGAGTTGGTATTTGTGATTTTGTTTGGATTGCCTTTTTGTAATCCTGTTGGCGTTAAGTATAAATCTTGATCGATACTACTATCTATGTAGTTATTATCTATCGATCTCAGAATGGTTGTTTGATTGCTGGTAGAACTTGCTGAAGCAGTTTTGGTCGCGAGGGAACTGCGATCGCTGGTCTTTTGATTGTTCAGTGAACTTGTAGAAGAATTGCTAGAACTTTTAGTCGGTGGTAAGTTAGCCAACAATTCCGCAATGTTTGACCAACCAGTAAAATCAGACTGATTGCTTTCAGGATTTTGATCTTGTTTGGGTTGAATTATCTGGGGCAAATTATTTAAGCTATTAGAAAAGCCGTTTTGGCTAGGGAGATCGGTTTGAGATCGCTGTGCAGTTTGAGAAGACGTGGAGCTAGTGTTTTTAGATGGTGTCAGTGGCGAAAAATTACCCAAATATTCTGTATGGGCAAGATTCTCAATGGCTTTAGGTAATTCTAAATCGGTGGTACTACTAGGATCCCTCATCATTTGAATAATCGTTTGATTTTCACTATTGCCTGTAGAATTTTCTTGATTATTTGCTTCAACTTTTCTCTGAATTGATTGGCTGCGATCGCTATTTACAGAAGTGGGTTCAACCTGCAAATTATTATCTACTGGCAATGCATCTGAAGATCTCTGGATTTGTTGTAGGCTATCTCCTTTAAAATCAGTAAAAACATCAGATTTTCTCTGTAAGTCCTTACTCTTAGGAGATTGCTTAATATCAGTAGTGGATAAATCAGTCTCTGCTCGAAAATCACGATCGCCTTGAGATAGGTTATTCAAGTCGGGCGACTCGGAAAATCTTTGAATTTGTTGATTGCGATCGCCCTGTGAAATATCACTATCCGAAGTGTCAGATTGTCTTTGAATAGAATCAATCTGAGGGGTTTGTGTGGCGTTTGATTCAGGCTCTTGGCTTGTGCGATCGCCTTGTGAAGCATTAGCTAAATCAGGCGATTCAGAAAATCTTTGAACTTGCTGAATATTCTGATCGCCTTGAGAAATGTCACTAAGAGTCGAAGTATCAGATTTCCTTTGAATAGCATCAATCTGAGGAGTTTGTGTGGCGTTTGATTCAGGCTCTTGGATCGTGCGATCGCCTTGTGAAACATTATCTAAATTAGGCGATTCAGAAAATCTTTGAACTTGCTGAATATTCTGATCACCTTGTGAAATATCACTAGCCGAAGTGTCAGATTGTCTTTGAATTGAATCAATCTGAAGAGTTTGTGTAACGTTTGAGTCAGGCTCTCTTTGGATATTGAGATCGCCTTGTGAAATATCACTATCCGAAGTGTCAGATTGTCTTTGAATTGAATCAATCTGAGGAATTTGAGCAATATTTGAGTCAGGTTCTCTTTGGATATTGCGATCGCTTTGTGGAGCATTATCTAAAACAGGTGATTCAGACAATCCTTGAACTTGTTGAAGATCGCCTTGAGAAATATTATCTACAGTTGAAATGTCAGGTTGTCTTTGTGGAGAATCTGTCTGAGGAGTTTTAGTAATACTTGAAATACTTGAGTCAGCTTCTCTTTGAATAGTGCGATCACCTTGTGAAACATTATCTAAATCAGAATATTCAGAAAATCTTTGAACTTGCTGAATATTCTGATCACCTTGTAAAATATCACTAGCCGAAGTGTCAGATTGTCTTTGAATTGAATCAATCTGAGGAGTTTGTGTGGCTTTTGCTTCAGGCTCTTGGAACGTGCGATCGCCTTGTGAAACATTATCTAAATTAGGCGATTCAGAAAATCTTTGAATTTGCTGATTGCGATCGCCTTGTGAAATATCACTAATATCTGAAGTGTCAGCTTGTCTTTGAATAGAATCAATATGAGGAATTTGAGCAATATTTAAGTCAGGCTCTCTTTGGAGATTGAGATCGCTTTGTGGAGCATTATCTAAAACAAGCGATTCAGACAATCCTTGAATTTGTTGAATATTCTGATCGCCCTGTGAAATATCACTACTCGAAGTGTCAGATTGTCTTTGAATCGTATCAATCTGAGGGGTTTGTGTGGCGTTTGC
>QBMK01000017.1 GCA_003249035.1 Pseudanabaena sp. | reverse complement strand
CCTCTTTCTGAGCCTATCTTTACTCTACTCCTTTTTTCTTCTACGTAACATCAGTAATATAATTTCCTTCCCAAAAGGGCTAGTTAAATAGTGATATGTAAACTGAACTAAATTAAGTTGATACAATCTAATAATCACTAAAGATGATGCAATGGCTCCTCTATCTAAGTCTTTAACAACAGCAGTTTTACCAAGCGAACCTCTTAAACAATACAAAATATCGTTGTTTTTTACTTTGCCACTTCCAAGAATTCCAAATCTTTCTTTTGAAATGTAGTTCATTTCATCCCAATCAACTAACCCATTTACAAGATGACCAGCATTTATAAATGGAATACCCTCAAAAACATACAAATCTTTTGATGGGTAATTTTTCCCTCTATCTCCATTAATAAATGTTGCTAAATCTCCTAATCTTACCCACTCCCAACTCTTCGGCATATCATAGGGAACTTCATTAGGCTTAATCTCAGGCAAAGGCTTAGAAGGTTTAATCTTCCCATCCTTCACCAATCTACTTTTCTCCGCCTCAATCTTCTTCAACAACTCCCTAGCAGACCGATCGCTTGGATCTTGTGGCACTAACTTTCCCTGCATCGCCGGCGACAAAATCAACTCGCGTAGCTTCTTCATCCCGTCAGGTGCAGCAAAAGCCACATCAAAATATTGGTCTAGGATTTGGGCGAGAGAAGGCATAGAGAATTTTTGAGTAAAAAGCAGATTATTAGTAATGGTATCTAAGTTGAGCAATCAGCAAAGAATCTGGATTGACCTGATAAACAATCCGATGCTCATCATTGATGCGTCTTGACCAATAGCCAGAAAAGTTATATTTCAGAGGTTCAGGCTTGCCAATCCCCTCGTATGGAGTGCGCTGGATTTCCTTAATCAGCGCATTAATCCGCTTCAGAACTTTGGGATCATTATGCTGCTAGTATAGATAGTCTTCCCAAGCATCATCATCAAAAACAACCTTCACTCTATCAACTCCCTCACCTGCCCACCACCAGCATTTAATCGAGCGATCGCCTTAGTTAATCTCTCCGCATTCTTAGGACTACGCAACAAATAGGCAGTTTCTACCAAAGATTCGTAGTCCTCTAAAGACAGCATGATCACAGGCTGCTGATTTTGGCGAGTCACAATTACAGGAGCATGATCGGCGCATACCTGATCCATAGTTTTCGCAAGGTTATTACGCACAAAAGTATAGGTAACTGCATTCATAGCTAACAGGCTTTATGTACAGAAATATGTACATGTTATTATAACATAATTTCGCCCAACAAAACCTTATCCTTCACTCGTTTGTTGTAAAGCATCGATCAACTCCTGCTTCAAAGCATTTTGCGCCTTCTCCATCTCACGAGCAATCTCCAAATATTCCAACATCAAATCCTCAGGATCGCCATGATTGACCATCACCTCATGGGGATTTTTACAATCAAGATTATAATTCCGCGCCGCAATCTCCGCCGCCGCCACCTTCCAAGCATATTCATTCACCTTGCGCCCCTTTCTCGTCGCCCCACCCCATCACTTTTTCTCGCGATCGAACTCCGCGATCGTCAGAGGTTTACCACGGGAATAGGACTTGTAGCCCTCAGGATATGGATGGGCAAAAAACCAGACATCCTTAGTCGGTGCACCCTTCTCAAAGAACAAAATATTCGTATTAATGCTGGTATAGGGGTTGAAAACACCCTTCGGTAAACGAACAATCGTATGCAAGTTAAATTCTTCCTGAAGCTCCCGCTTCAGATTAGTTTTTGTCCCTTCTCCAAACAAGAAGCCATCGGGCAACACCACCGCAGCGCGTCCAGTATCAGGTTTGAGTAAATGCATAATCAACGCCATGAACAAGTCAGCGGTTTCGCGGGTCTGATACTTTTTCGGAAAATTGCTCTCGATGCCATCCTCCTCAATGCCTCCAAAAGGCGGATTTGTGATCACGATATCCACCCGATCCTTCGGGCTGTAATCCCTAAGCGGACGGCTCAAGGTATTGTCATGGAGAATATTGCTAGGCACATCGATCTCATGCAACATCATATTGGTCATCGCCAACATATGTGGCAGGGGCTTTTTCTCCACCCCGTGGATTGTCGCCTCCCGCAAAGTGCGATCGCTAGGATTTTTGATCTGCGGATTCAGATGCTCGATCGTACAGGTCAAAAAGCCGCCAGTACCACAGGCAGGATCAAGTACCTTTTCGCCCAGCTTAGGATTGATAATATCCACCATAAACTGAGTCACCGCGCGAGGTGTGTAATATTCCCCCGCATTCCCCGCCGATTGCAAATCCGCCAAAATCTTTTCGTAAATGTCGTTAAACAAATGGCGATCGCTAGACGAACTAAAATCCACATCGCTTTCGATGCTGTTAATCACCTGACGCAATAAAGTCCCCGACTTTATGTAGTTATAGGCATCCTCAAACACCGCCCCAACCACCTTACCTAATAGCGACACCCCAGCCGCAGTAGAAAGTTTTTTCAGCGAAGGAAAGAGATCATTGTTCACAAAGTCGATCAGCTCTTCACCCGTTATTCCCTCTGGGTTCTTTGCCCAATTTGTCCAACGAAAACGGCTTTGCAACGGAGATTTATACCCCGAAATCGTAAACTCCCATTCCTCTTCCTTATCATCAAAAATCTTCAGAAAAAGCAACCAGATAATCTGACTAATCCTCTGAGCGTCACCATCAACGCCCACATCCTTCCGCATGATGTCCTGAATAGTCTTGATCAGTGTGCCAATTGCCATAATTCTGTTTTTAAGTTTTTTTGATACTCAACCCAAATTACCGCCGCCTATCGCTAACTTGATAGTGACGGATAATATTATCTCTGCCGTTGACGTTAAGTACTTAGGAGGTTGTCTCTAATACATTATTTGTTTGTTGCCTTTTGGATATTTGCATAAGTAATCGCAGAGCCTCGTTAACCGAATCACTAGTAGGAAAAGCCTGAGCAACATCAGGATCAAGCAGCACTACATTAGTTCCAGTCTGATAGCGATCGACATATTTCCCTCTAATACCGCCTTTCATCTTACCAAAGTCATACTCAGGCAGCAGTTCATCCTCTAGCTCTTGATTACTCTCCATATTCATAAAATCTCCGTTCATTTCGGGTTGCCTCTCTTGCGCTAATAATTCGTACCCGATCTAATTGATCTGTGTGAGCAATTATCAGGAGACGGTTAGCACCAGATAAACCAATGATAAGATAACGCTCCTCATCGTAGGAGTGATTGGTGTCAGGAAATGTTACAGATAAAGGATCGTTAAAAACAGCAGATGCTTCGTTAAATGAAACACCGTGCTTTTTGAGATTTAAGCTTGCTTTATCAGAATTCCATTCAAACTGCATCTAAATAAACAATTATTTGTTTGGCTCAAGTTTAGCAAGTAAAAGTCTATAGTTCTCGCACTATAAAGCGATCGCTTCAACTCGTTCAAAGCTGAGCGGTAGGCATCCAGCCCACCAAAAGCACGAACAATCTCCATCGGCGTACCAAATTGCGGAAAAGGCGCAACCGTGAGAATTTGTGTTTCCTCAATCGGAGCTACCCCCTCATCGGCATACTTTTGTAGTAGTGCTTCCAGCACCCGTCGAGCTTGCTCTCCATACTTGGCAAAGTAATTGCGCTTTTTTACCTGATCGACACGTTCTTTGCGGGTCAGCGGTGGCATATCCCAAGCAACGTGACAAAGCAGATCGAAGGGGTCGCAATCTTTACCGATCTCTTGGGCTAGAGCCTCAAAGAATACACCCTCATTGGCTAGTTCATCAACGATCGCCTGTTTCTTATCAGCCTGATATAGCGACAGATAAATTTCCTAGGACTTGTCCGCTTACCGCTTCTGGATTTCAGGCATCGCCGAGCCGAATGGCTTGAAATCATCTGAAAAGCAGTAAAGGTCTTACCAGTTCCCGTAGCCATGACTAGCAAGAGGCGATTCTGTCCCTTAGCGATCGCAGAAAATGTCACGTAAACTAGAGGATTTAGTTTCAGATTTAAGGTTTGATTAAAACCTGTTTAAGGTTTGATTAAAGTATACTAAATTCAGCTTTTCAATAGCGGCTTGTAAAGCGAGTAAGTCTTATATAAATGCTATTTCCATTTATATAAATTTCACTTCTAGCTATTAATGAGTACACAAAATTGTTGGATTAAAAGCGATTGACAAATCAATAAAATCGTGGTTATTTACGGTAACGATTTATTGATCTTACAGGATTACTCTTCATGAATCGAAAGTTAAAAGCGGAATTAATCAACCTATTTGGGAGATCGACTGTAGAGCGGGCGATCGAACTTTACAATGATATAAAAAAATGTATTGATAACGATATCATAATTAGGGTGTCTAAAGAGATAGCAGAGATTTCAAGCCAACGCAAAAAAATTGAATATTTTCAAACTCTGGATACAGATACTAAACAAGCATTAATTTTGACTATATTGTTTCCATAAATATGGAAACGAAAAAGCGCCCTTAACTAATTTGCTAAGGTGCTTAAACACTAGAAGATTTTAAAACTTTGAGTCGAGACATAAAATGCATGAGTTGTACCATCCAAACTAAAATGCTAGGTAAAGTTACTTGTTCTTTATCTATTTACTAACATTTTGTTTGTAATTAGTATCGGTTTATTCTAATTTTTTGTCTGTGTTGTAGCTAACTACTTCTTGTAAGTTCGCTCTAGCAAAGGAAGGGATCGGTAAACTTTTTTGAGGTAATCAAATTTTCAGGTTTAAGCGATCGCAAAACAATCAAAATCTTTCTATTTTGATTGTTATTGTCTATTTATTTTTGTTTTTTACTGATTTTTATTCATTCTCTCTTATTTACTAGAATTTAAGCCTACAAAACACAAAAAAATCGACACTATTTTGGGGTACGCAAACTATCTAATGTTCTGATGTGTCGTTATGCTAGGCTACGGAGTACCTTACCAAAAAGATCGGCATGGTCAATCGCTGGTATTCCTACTAGCGCCTAATATCTGCGATTAGCCACGCCTTAAGAAACAATAGACTTTACTTTTTACAACTTGTTCGTTTCGCGATCGCTACTCTCACGATCTATATTGTTGCTTCGCTTTCGGAATGTGATTTTGCAGTGCGATCGCGTAGGGTTTTTGAAATAAATTAATACTGGCGATCGCACCGCATCGTAAGGCACAAAGAAGCACATCGCTAAACGCAAATCCTCCTGCTGCACCCAAGATCTGAGATCGCGACTTGCTAGCAGACCCAATTTTTACACTAAAGACTAGCGATACTCTGCGTTTACGAGGAGCTATAGATTCCCGAAAAACTGACAACGGATATGACCTTGGAAATGCCAGTCGTGTTTTTTGCGCTCAGTCTGTTGAAGTAGTGAAAAAGTAGTTTAGGAACACGATCTCACTGAGGATCGATAGGCGTTACGAGATTTGATCGCAGTGTAACGGTTAGCGTGGCATCATAATTATTGGCAGATCCCCCTAGAACAATGTCGAAAATACCTGACTGCGATGGCAAGCTTATCAACCTATAATGAGCAAACAGTTTTGGGCTTTACAGGAAAGACTTTTTAATAATTGGATTGCTACTAACATAGAAAGAAGTCAATTTCTTTAAAACTGCTAGATAATGGAACCTATCAAACTCAGTACAAAAAATGGTTTATGAGAAGCTAAATAACTTGTGTTAACTATAATAATAATTCCCCCTTGACGGAGATAGGTTTTATACTTTTCTCATTAGTAATCAAGCTCTTTTAAGTTGTGATGTTCTTCAGCAGCAAGATCCAAGAAGATCCCTGTCGTACCATCAACATTGATGCTATAGGAATAATGGCGATCGCTTGTATCTACACTAACAGAGTAGGGAATATCTCGCAGACCGTTAAACCAGAATTGTCCATTTTCATCGGTGTAGGCAGTTTGAGCAGGTAAAGAGTTAATAGTTACTTTCGCATTTTTGATCAAACTATCACCGGTTACACCTGACCAATTGCGCGTGTCGGCAACTTTACCATAGAGAGCGTTGGCACCTTGGGGATGTCCCAAGAAACTATAGGCAGGTTCAATAATTGTGGCGATCGCTAATACAAAAATGGCAAAGCTAATCAACCAAAAATGCTTTGGTTTGTTAAGTGTGAAGTTATGAAGCTTGAATTTTTTGAGACGAATCATTGTGATTGCTCCAATAATCTAGTTTTTATCTAAATATTATCTTTTAGAATAGGCAACGCAAAGTTCTAACTATTCTAAAAGTCTAGGTAAATCGCTACGGTCTTTTGCTCCAGAGATAGCGGCTGCCATGCGCTGAAATACTTCCACATTGTCCATATATCCGCGAAATAGCGAACTACCAATCCCTTCAGCATTGAGAACGACATCATCGGCTGTATGGTTTGCAATGGTTTCCTTACGCTCTAAATCGGCGGTTAACAATAGTCCATCAGGTTCGCGATCGGGGTTTACGGTCGAACCATCTTTTTCTATGGAAGGATTTAGATTGAAGTCATCGGTTAGGAAGTTAGTCCGATATGCGGGACGAGCTGAAACTCCTAAAGCTAATTTAATATTAGGATTTGCTTCATCGGGATAGCCGTTGTTATCTTTATCGCTATAGGTCGGGAATCCCGCATTCTCAAAGGCTCGTAAGGCATCTTTTAGGTCGATTCGCTTTTCTCTAATGCTAAGGGTATCGACAGTACCTGCAATGGTTTGGCCTTGGGCGTGGTCGGAGGTTACAAGTACTAGGGTTTTGCCATCCTGTTTGGCATAATCACGGGCGATCTCTACGGACTTGTCTAAGGTCAGGACTTCGTACAACACGCGATCGGTATCGATGGAATGGGCAAGCTTATCAGTTTGCGAAGACTCCACCAATAAGATCCATCCTTGGGGCGAAACTGTATCTAAGACAGCGATCGCTTTTTGGGTCATCTCAGGCAAGGTTGGGATCTTGGCAAATTCTTCGGGAATGGGTGGCTTCAGAGATTTTGCACCACGTCCGTCGATGGTAGCTTTGCCTCTAGCAATCATGATATCTAGAACCGAGGGAATATTTTGCGCTCCCAGCGCTGACTTCGGTCGAAAATCACCAAGAAACAATCCTAGAATCGGTTTATCGTTTGGTGCAACCTCGAGACTATTCACATCGGTAACGATGCTATAGCCCTTGCTCTTAGCAATTTCGACGAGATTTTTATCATCTTTGCGAGAAACGTTATCTTTGAAATCAGCAACTTTATTCTTCGGTAAGAAATAACGCGCTCCAGGGGCTAGGGCAACATCCACAGGTTGACTGAGTTCGGCTAGGCTTTTAAATCCAGTTGCGGGAAGTGCATAGCCATCTTCAAAATGATCGAGTAACTGTTGAGCGATCGCATCGTACTGACGGCGCGAAACCAGATTCGAGAATGTTGAGGCAGGTGTGGCATCAACGCCGAAGGAAGTTGTCGCAAAACCGATTCCCCAACCATACAATCGTTTCATATATTGAGGTAGAGTTTCAATGCGGGGATTGTCGAGAGGATTACTTGGAGTATTGTCTGGGAATGCTCCTAACGAACCATTGATCGTTTTTGCGCCTGATGTTAGGGCGATTGCCGTATTTGCAGAGTCAGGAATAATGCTGTCAAGAGAGGATGTACTTACTAAACCAAGCTCGGTCATTTTTTCCATACTCAAAAGAGATGTGGGCTTGCCATCTTTAAACCCATGCGCCATAATCCGCCCCGCCGTGCGTAAGGGATTCCCCATGCCATCACCGATCATCAGAATAATTTTCTTAAGATCGCCTGCTAGTTCAAACCGCTGTACTTTATAAATGTTTTTGGCCGTAACGTTGGTGTTATCGGCTTTCAGTGTGGCTACTACCTCATAAATTCCTGCTTTATCAAAGCTAAAGTTCCGCCATGATTGCCCAAAAATATTAGGATCGGCAGGTAATCCCACTTCTAGTTTTCCACCTGACATTGCTAGTTCTTTAGCTATTTGTTCCTGAAATGCCTTGGTATAGTCTTTCCCATTGATACGAATAGACTGCAAAGTAGGTGCTGTTTTTGCAGGAAAGGTGTTTTCAATACGCAGGTCAAAGCGTTGATTGACTAAAAATGTCGTATTGTTTGTTGGCCAGATTCTCACTTTTCCAACTTTTGCAGGGCTTTTCTCTGCTAAGGCAATAGGAACAGAGATCAAATTGGTCAGCAGGAATGGGAAGGCGATCGCTACCAATATGACTGCAATTTTACAGTTGCTTACGATCTCACTAGCTATATATTTCAGTATTTTGCTTAAACAATCTTTGGATAAGTAATTAGTGAGTCTCATGGGGTGGGGTGATTGCTGTAACCTTTTGATGACCTCATCAAAGCATGGAATTTGTCATGTTAAGGTTAAGCAATGGATAAGAAATTACAGTAAGGTTGTGGCGATTGAGAGAATTGTAAAGTAGATTTCACATTGGCTCCAATGTTTTAGGACTTTATCACTGGCAGAAAGTTATATGTGCGATCGCTTAACACTCCGCCAGCGATCCAGAGCGTACCCTTAACCCATACAAACATTGAAACCCGTTCTAGGGGAAAATTGAAATCAGTGTTTCCACTAGAACCGCGATCGCCTATCTATAAAAGCCAATGCCTCAAATACCCGACTGCGATCGCGAGATTGATAATCAAATATAAAACCTAAAATTTGCAAATAGAGGATGGTTTGACAGGGCAGACATTTTCTGATAAAAGCGAGGAGTCTTATTTGACCCATCGCTATAGTAATCCTGTATCACAAGGCTTTCCTGATTTTCCGTCAGACCTCGATGCGCCGACCACCAGAGCCAAAGTAGATCAGGAGAGGGAAATTCTTCTAGACTAATTTCTCGCTCAATAATGCCATCAAGGGCAATCTTGTTATGCAATAAAAAGCCATCACCATTGGAGCTAAATATAAAGGGAACCTCAAGCATTTCCCCATAGCCAAGCCCTTGCTGCATCTCATCACCCAAAGAATGATTATTATCTTTGGCTTCGA
The DNA here is from genome assembly GCA_003249035.1 of Pseudanabaena sp. Taxonomy (GTDB): domain Bacteria; phylum Cyanobacteriota; class Cyanobacteriia; order Pseudanabaenales; family Pseudanabaenaceae; genus Pseudanabaena. The sequence continues at coordinate 71,824 of QBMK01000017.1, read as the reverse complement.
TTACTGCGATCGGGATATTGGGCTTATAAAACAATACATAATCGGCACGCTTGTTTTTAGCACGGGTATGCAACTGCCCACGCACAAGGACACGCCCATTAGTCAAGGCAAATTCTTCGCGAATCTGCGTAACGATATCCCAGCCAGCCCTTTCTAAGGCAGGAGGAATGTATTTAGTACAAATATCCCGTTCTGAGAACTGCTTTTTGGGAAAGATAGTCATAACAACGCACCACCGCAGCTAGAGCCACTTCCTGCGGTACAACCATAGCAATAGTCATTGGTTTGAATTTTTTTAATGATATCTAAAGTGCCTAGCTCTAAAATTTTGGCTACGGTCAAGGCTTCATCATTAGGCGATCGCGCTGGCAAATTCTCCATTTGATTAAAATCACAATCATAGATGTTTCCTTGATAATCTATCGAAAGCTGGTTTCGACACATTAAGCGATCGAGAGTCTCAGGATTAAAATGAGATTCTAAAAACTGCGAATATTCTTCTTCTAACTTGCGATGGCGCAGATGGAATTTACTTCTGCCAATGGGAAGATTGGTAATTGTAAATAGGTTATTAAACACAATCCCAAAATGCTCTTGCAGATGGGTTTTATAAGCTATTTCTAAACCTTGTTGATTAGGAGCAAGGGAAAATTTATTAGAATTGGGAAGCGGTGGGTTGTATACCAAATCTAAAATCAAATCAGGACTAGAACCGTAGCCAAGCCTATTTAGCCATTGTAAAGCTTGAATTGATTTATCAAATACACCTTTGCCACGCATCTTGTCTACATTGTCTTCCAGATAGCAAGGCATAGAAGCAACAACTCGTACTTGGTTTTGAGCAAAGAATTCTGGTATATCGGTATATCCCTCTTCAAAATAAATCGTCAAATTGGAACGAACGATCGCCTCTTTACCAAGTTCTCTTGCCGCCTTAACTAATGCATGAAATCCATACAGCATTTCTGGAGCGCCCCCAGTCAAATCTACTGTCTGAATTTGTGGAAATCGATGAATGATTTCGATTAACTGTTGGCAAACCTCTGAAGTTAATTCTTCGGTACGAGTTGGACTCGCTTCCACATGACAATGTGTACAAGCAAGATTACAAATTTTACCTAAATTGATCTGCAATATGGAGATCTGATGTTTTAGAAATGGAGCTTTCAGTTTTTGAGAAAATGGCGTGATCGCGATCGCAGGAACTTGCATAGATTAGCAATAAGCGTGAATGTGTGATCATTGTGCCATAAACTCAAGAATAAGGGTTTAGATGGATGTAATTACCTCGTTGAAGCTAGAAATTTTCATTTTGCTGTGGCAAAATGAAAATTTCTACAGCCTATAGTTTGAGTTCACGCAAATTTCTGACCGCAGCTTCAATAGTGCTATCTTTCTTTGCAAAACAGAACCTTAATCCATTGACCTTATCGCGTGCGGGATGACTAAAGCAACTGCCTGGTACTGCGGCAACTAAGGCTTCTTTGGCAAGGCGAAAGGCTGCACTATCTGCATCTGGTGCGATCGCGGAGCTATCAGTCCAGATGTAATATGCGCCGCTAGGCAAGACAGGTGATAAACCTAGCTCCACTAAAGCTGGGTAAAGCATATCGCGCTTGCGTTTGTAATCCAGCGATAACATTGTGAAATATTCGCGCCCAAATTCCATCGCAGTTAATGCTGCATGTTGCAACGGTGCAGGGGCACAAATCGTAATAAAGTCATGAATCCGCCGCATCGCCGCTGTTAGTTCAGGATTCGCAATGGTATAGCCTAGTCTCCAACCAGTTATGCAAAAGGTTTTTGAGAATCCATTCACAACAATTGTGCGATCGCGCATTCCCTCGATACTCATCAAGCTAATATGTTCGCCTTCATAGATGATGTATTCATAAATCTCGTCGGTAATCGCATAGACATCATACTGCTGGCAAAGCTTAGCGATTAGTTCTAGTTCCGTCCTTGTCCAGACTTTGCCCGTAGGATTGGCAGGACTATTAATAATTACAGCTTTAATTCCCTTCTTAAATGCAGGCTCCAGAATTTCTTGGGTGATTTCCCATTGTGGAGGATGAAGTGTAATAAATTCAGGAATACCCCCCACGGTTGCGAGATTAGGAATGTAGTTTTCGTAAAACGGCTCAAAAATTAAGACGAGATCGCCCTGATTTATCAGGGTCATCAAGGCAATATTTAGCCCCTCGGTAGCCCCACAGCAGACAGTGACTTCGGTGTCAGGATCGACAGCGATTTGGTTATCGCGTTGCATTTTCTCCGCGATCGCTATTCGTAGCTTTTCCCATCCCCAACTATCAGCATATTGATTGAAATCCGCTGCGATCGCTGCTCTTGCGGATTCTTTGATCGCTTCTGGTGCAGGGAAGTCGGGCAAACCTTGAGCAAGATTAATTGCACCAAACTTTTCACAATAGCGGGAGGCTTCGCGAATTTGGGATTCTTTAATTTGAATAGCACGTTGTGATAGCGAAACTGTAGTCAAGGTTATATCTCTAAACTTCAAAAAGCAAAGGCAGCGCGATGCGCCGCCTTTATTCAATCCTAAGCGAAATCACTATAGCTGGTCAAGGTTTTTTGTTTTTTGCTAATTTGCTAATTTGCTGAGTTTAGCAACGCTTTTCACTGAAACCAGAAGCAAGATGTCTATTAAAAGTGCTGCTTTGCAGCACTTTTAATAGACATCTTGCGGTTCTTTTGATTGCAAATTGCTGATAGGTATAACGATCATCAATCAGACAATACGCACAAAGCGATCGCATAAAAATATATGATTTCTAATTTTCAATCTCTTTTTCCATTATCTCAATCGGCAATCCGTCATGATCGGCAATAAAGGCGACTAGATAAGTGCGATCGCCAATAGTTTGCTCTCTAGGTGGCAGTAGTAACTTGACCTTTCCTAATTTACTCACTAAGTCTTGCAAAAAAGTTTCTAGATTTTCCACATAAAACGATAGGTGGTAGTAACCTACATAATGCTCGTCACCAAAGGGATCGGGTATGTTGTTTGGTTCGGGTACTTGCATGAGCTCGATATGCGTCCCTGCACCATTCATCCAGCACCCAAGCGTTATTCCTGCCGTAAACCGCTCGGTTACATCAAATCCCAAAGCTTCATAAAATGAGATCGCCTGAAAAATGTCAGCAGTCTTAATCGAAGTGTGATGATGTCTCATAAATTAAAGAAATAATAGCGATCATCACTTCTCATTACCTATCCCAAAAGAAGATTTTGGAATTGATTCAGAGCAGCGAATATAGTAATTGGAAGATGAGTCGAAAGGCTGCCATGAGAGCGATCGCACTAAAACCTGCAACTCCACAATATTGGGCAATTTCGATCCAATTTGGAAAACTCTGAAATTGCGAGAGTTTCCCAAAGGTCTGCACTCCCCAAACTACAGCAAAGCTCAACAAATTCACGAATACAAATAGGTCTTTATTATCAAGGATGGAACTAATCCTAAGCAGAATTACACCAAGTAATACAACAGCAAAGGCAATTAAATGAGCAGGAGAGCCGATGAAGGCTAGCCCGACGGTTGCGCTCACTTGCCATAGCAACATCGCTTCGATACCAAGCAAAAAAGCTGCAATGAATTGAATCTTAATTGGTGTTGCTAATATCCAAGGAGTTTTGTTCGATCTCTGAGCTACAGGCTTTGGAACCGAAGGTGCAAAATTAGGAAGTGGAGCAGGTAGAGGGACTTGAATACTAGTCTGATGTGCTGGTTTTGATGGGGGTTGCGCTGGAACGCTTACCGATGGCTGTGCCAATATTTTAGAACTGTTGAGAGCTTGGAGGACATCTGAAGCCGCAGTAAAGCGATCGCTTGGAGCCGTCTCTAACATTTTATGTAAAACATTATTAAGATTAGGACTGAGCTGCACAAAGCGATCCCATTTCCATGTGTTGTAATTTACATCAAATAATTCGTCGGGATCTTTACCAGTTAGCAAAAACAGGCAAGTTACCGCAAAGGCATAGAGATCCGTAGCAGGAAATACCGTATCACCCCGCATTTGTTCAGGTGCACCATAGCCTGGGGTAAAAATACCCGTGGATTTTTGACCTTTGACAGCTCCTGCCACTTGCTTGACTGCGCCAAAATCTAGTAGAAAGTAAGTTTGGTCAAGCTTGCGCACCATGATATTCGCAGGTTTGATATCACGATGGATCGAGCCTTTGTCATGAATAAATGTCAACACAGGCAACAGGCTTTGCATGATTTCTAAAACATCTGCCTCGGCGATCGCCCCATGCTGCTCCACAATTTGCTCTAGGGTAAAGCCATCAACAAATTCCTGCACTAAATAAAAAAATTCATCCTGCCCCGACTGCACCTCAAAGTAGGCAAGCATGTCAGGAATTTGCGGATGTGTCCCCAAATCTTCTAAAACTGTAGCCTCACGCTCAAACATTTGCTTGGCGATTACCATCTGAGAACTAGTTAACCCCACGGGCTGCAACAGCTTCACCACACAGCGTTTCATCGCAGGCGTATAGCGATCGCGAGCCAGAAAAGTCGCACCAAAACCACCCTGTGCGATCGGACGTTCAACGATATATCGTCCTCCAAGCAGTAAAGGCATCCCGCAAGCCGTACAGAATTTTTGAGCGATCGTTTTGAGCGTATTGCCACTATCAAGATCGGCAAAAGTATTTAAAGGTTTGGTACAATTCGGGCGCGTGCAGTAAATATCCACGTTAGTACTGTATTTTTGGCATACTGTATTAGAGTCTACCTAAGTTTCTCCCTCCTGCGCCCATGAGTTCCAATTTTTTGCTTCATCTCAACCCAGCCCAACAAAAAGCCGCAAGCCATTTGCATGGCCCAATGCTCGTGGTCGCAGGGGCAGGCTCAGGTAAAACAAGGACTTTGACCTATCGCATTGCCAACTTAATGCTCAATCACGGTGTCGCGCCTGAGCAAATCTTAGCTGTGACCTTTACCAATAAAGCCGGCAAGGAAATGAATGAACGAATTCAATCCTTGTTAACCCAAGAGGTCGTTCAAAGGGAATTAGGCAAAACTTTAAGCGAAATTCCTGACTGGGAACAGGACAAACTTCGCAAAAAAGTTTATAAGCAATATATCAATAGCTATGCCCAAGATGGCTTATGGATGGGAACTTTCCATAGCATGTGCTGTCGAATCTTGCGCCTTGATATTGATAAATATAAAGATCAAAATGGGAGAAGTTGGGCAAAAAACTTCTCCATTTTTGATGATTCTGACGCGCAATCGTTAGTTAAAGATATTGTCATTAATCAACTAAACCTTGACGAAAAGAAGTTTGAACCAAAATCCGTCCGCTTTGCGATCGGCAATGCCAAAAACAAAGGCTGGACTCCTGAAGAATACGAAGCTCAGAGTGATGATTCGTCTTTTCGTAAGCGTGCGATCGCACAGGTTTATAGTCTCTACCAAAATCAGCTAGCCACCAATAATGCTCTCGATTTTGATGATTTAATCTTTTTGCCAGTGCGTCTATTTAAGCAAAATCCTGAAGTTCTTAACTACTGGCACAATCGCTTTAAGCATATTCTTGTCGATGAATATCAAGACACAAATCGCACTCAATACGATTTGATTCAGTTACTTTCCACTAATGACAAAAAGCCAACTTGGGAAGATCGTTCCATTTTTGTCGTCGGTGATGCTGACCAATCGATTTATAGTTTCCGCTCTGCTGATTTTACGATCTTGATGGAATTTCAAGATGCTTTTGGCGATCGCTTGCCCGATGCCCATACAAGCACAATGATCAAGCTAGAAGAGAACTATCGCTCTGTTGCGAATATTCTCGAAATAGCCAATCAACTGATTGACCATAATACGCAGCGCATCGATAAAGTCCTGAAAGCAACTAGACCCGACGGAGACTTGATCGAGCTATTTCGGGCCGATGATGAAGTTGATGAAGCACAGTTTGTGATCGAGCAGATTCGCCGCGTTAAGACCAAAACCCCTAGCGCCAATCTTGGACATTTTGCGATTCTCTATCGTACTAACGCCCAGTCCCGTCCCTTTGAAGAGATGCTGGTGCGATGGAATATTCCTTACAAAGTCGTGGGTGGTTTACGCTTTTACGATCGCAAAGAAATTAAAGATGTTCTTTCCTATTTGCGCTTGCTTTCCAATCCCTCCGACACCCTCGGCTTGATGCGAATCATCAATGTTCCTAAACGCAGCATTGGCAAGGCAACCCTCGACAAGCTCCAACAAGCCGCCCAAGAACTCAGCCTCCCCATCTGGGACATCATCAGCGATGAAACAACAGTCAAGACTCTGGCTGGGCGATCGGCAAAGGGTGTGCTCTCCTTTGTAGAATTAATGCAAAAATGGCAAGCTAAAGTTGCCACGACTCCTGCTGCGGATATCATTCAGGGTATTCTTGCTGAATCAGGCTATGTCGATGAACTGAAAGCTCAAAGTAATGATGAAGCCAACGATCGCATTGCTAACTTGCAAGAACTTTATAACGCCGCGCTACAGTTTGCGGAAGAGAATGAAGATGCTTCCCTTGATGCTTTCTTAGCTAATGCGGCTTTAGCCTCTAGTCTTGATGACAGCAGCGAGAATGCTGAAAAAGTCACCTTGATGACGCTCCATGCTGCTAAAGGGTTAGAATTTCCCGTAGTCTTTTTAGTTGGTCTAGAGCAAGGCTTATTTCCTAGCTTCCGTTCCATTAACGATCCGATGGCTTTGGAAGAAGAACGTCGCCTCATGTATGTGGGGATCACTCGTGCCCAAGAGAAGTTGTTCCTCAGCCATGCTCAAGCCCGTCGTCTCTACGGCAACCGTGAATATGCTATTCCTTCGCAATTCCTTGCAGAGCTTCCCAAAGAATATCTCACAGGACATGGTATCGATAAGTTTATTAGCAAGGCTAGTCAACGTGCTGAAGCCACTAGTGTTAAAGGTTCGCTCAGGTCTGTACCTCCCGTCAAGGTAAATGCGGTCAAACCTAAGCCCCGTATAGATTGGCAGGTGGGCGATCGCGTAATGCATGACAAGTTTGGCGAAGGTCAAGTTTCTAACTTGCTTGGTACTGATGACAAGATGTATTTAGCTGTTGCCTTCTCAGGTCAAGGCAAAAAAATCATTGATCCTAAACTTGCACCAATTCAGAAAATATAGATATTGTTAGAGCGAATCCCGTGCAACATCATACGCATACATGTTCCAACTGCATTAATGGCTGCCAATTGCGAATATCCTCCAATAGCGCCAGATAGCCATTAGTATTTGGATGCAAACCATCATTACAGATGTGATCGCGCATCCAATTTTGACCCCGTTCTTGCCATAGATCGAAGATATCTAAGTAAGGAATATCTCGCATTTGGCAAGCTAGTTTCGTAAATTCTTTATAGCGGAATTGATCTTCGTGATTGAAATGTAAGCAATCGAGAAAAGGCATTTTTGATTCGTCAACGGGAACCATGCCCACAAATATCACTGGACAGAGGCTCTGAGCTTTGTCCAGTAAGTTGACAATTTCTAAAGTAAAGCGATCGTAATCCGTCATATTTTTACCTGATCGCTTGCCAACTCGTGGCGAATCATTCACCCCAACTGACAAGATCATCAAATCGGGGCGCTTATTGCGGATCTCCCCCCGCAGCAAAAATTCTTGCTCTAATCTTTGATTAACCTGCGCTGTCGTATCGCCGCGTACCCCCAAGTTATAGATAACATGACTTGGTTCTGCAGCCATCCATTGCCGCCTCAGTTGCTCGACCCATCCCCCATTTACAGGATCGCCATAGCCGTAGATTAAACTATCACCAAAAGCTGTAACTTTGAGGGGGTTAGAGGAATGACAAAATAGACTAGTAGGCGTTTTCTGGAGGTTTGAGATCGTCATTAGGCAAAGCGCTGAGTATAAATACTGAATTATTACTTTACAAATCTAAATCTACCGTAGCGTAACTAAGTACTTTTACTTAAATTATTCTTTAGCTTGAATTTTGTTTTGGAAACTCCAAGGAAAAAAACGATCCATATAAAACCCAAAATATGGCGACGGGCAGAGCCCGTCGCCATATTTTGGGGATCAATTATTTTGTGTAAGTCCCTTCTAGCGATCGCATTAAAGATTTCGGGAAGATATCAATGATCGGTCTATCATCCATTATCTATCTCCGCTGAATAGATTCCACACCACATTGAGATTGTGATTCAGCGCTATCGCAACCAATGACTTTTTTTATCAACTTTCTAAGTTCTAATGCTTCTTGGTAGTTGGGCTGTTCTTTTAGTACTTTTTCTACTTCAATAAGCGATTCAGTATAACGCTTAGCGCGGTATAGGGTCGCAGCTAGAGCATATTGGGTATCAATTTTTGCAATGCCTCCCCATAATATGTTTGCTTTTAGGGAGCGAGAATAGGCGTTGATCGCTTCTGCATCTTTATTTTGATCGTAGAAAATCACGCCACGATTGTGCCAGACTTCAGAGAATCCACCTGACAAATCTATAGCCTTCTGATATGCCTGCAGCGCTTCTTCTTGACGGTTTAATTTCCTTAGTACATTTCCCTTTTTATACCAAGAGGCATAGTCATCAGGTTCAATTGCAATAACGCGATCGTAGGCTGAGATTGCCTCAGGATAGAGTCCCAAAGCCGTTAACGCATCTGCTTTCCCATACCAAGCATTGGTATAATTTGGCTTTTGGGCAATCAATTGGTCAAAAGCAGTTAACGCCTTTTTGCTTTCTCCTTGATCGAGCAGTCGAATACCATCAATATATGCTTCATAGAAATTTTCACTGACATTATCTTCAAAGATCTTTTTCTGAGGGTTGCTGCTCCGAATTTTTTGACCACGCTCAAAAGATTGAATCGTATCTTTATAACTCCCTAATCTTGATTTTGCCTCAGCTTGACCATAGTAGATTAAATAGTCTTGAAGGCTGAGTAGATCTTTAGAAGCGATGTACGGTGTATTGGGGGAGAGTAAAACAGCTCTACGGTAAGCATATTTGGCTTCTTCGTAGCGTTCTAATCGAAACAATGCTAGTCCTTTAAAAAACCAGACAAAACCATAGTTAGGTTTAATCTTTATGGATTGCTCGAAAGAAGCAACTGCCTCTTCATAGCGCTGAAGATCCGCCAATGCAGTACCACGGTTAAACCACCACAGATAGTAATCTTCTGCTTGCGATCGAGGTTGGATACGATCGACAAATGTCGCACCTGGGCTAATTCGCAATGCTTGGTCATAGGATGCGATCGCCTGATCAAATTTTTTGAGCCCAGCCAGTGCTAAACCGTGATTATTCCATAGCTCTGGATCTTTGAGTCCGCGCTCATCTTGTAGAGCAAGTTCAAAACAATCCAGTGCCTTTTGAAAGCGTTTTTGCCTCAGAAAAATACCACCTAGTAGTTTGTAATTACCAGGATGCTTAGGATTTGAGCCAATATTACAAAGCGGCGTTTGACTATAGGCAGATTGATTTGTGAACAGCAAAAAAAAATCTATTGTGCAACCTGATAAAATCAACCAATAAGTTAATGACCGAAAAATCAAAGATTGAGAAGTCATACTTGTTATTGTTTGATTAGATAAATATTGGTTTGAAATCTAAGCTTCATAGATTTCTATCTGGCAACGCGCGGAGCTGGCGGTACCGGAGGACTAGACCTGTCTGAGGCAGGGGTATAGGTTTCTGCCGGAGGGTTATAGGTTTCTGCGGGAGGATTATAGATTTCTGTAGATGGGGTACGGATAGGATCTACATTTGGCAAAGGATATACGACAGCTTGAGGTGTTGGTGCAGTTACATTATTAGCAACAGATGGTTGCTTGGCTTCTGCAATCAGCTGTTGCTTGGCTTCTGCAATAATTAAATTGCCTCGTAATTTCCAATAAGGAGTCGATGAAATTCCTTTGACAGTATCGATCGCGGTCTGCCATTTTTCGTCTTTCGTTGCTCTCTCCGCTTTTTGGATAAGGTCATTGTTTTTCTTAATATCTTCCTGCCATTGAGTCAGCATTTGGTCTGCATCAGATCGCATAGGGCTGTCAAAAGGGATTGCTTGTAAAATAGTTTTTGATTCGTTCAAATTACCTGCATTCTCATACTTAGCCTTAGCTAAAGCAATTAATTTATCTTCTTTGACTAAAGTTATTGATTTGCTTGCATCTTTATCAGCATTTTTCTCTTCATTAATTTGAGAGATTGCTTTATCCATTGATTGATATATAGTATTAAAAAATTCTAAATTTTTCTCGGCAATGCTAGTGGATTTTAACTTCATATAAAAATAAGTTCCAACTGAACCACTAAGCGTAACTCCAATACCTAAGAGTAAAGCGAGAAAGACTCTTATTCTGCCTTTGTTAGTTGCTTTAGATAGATTTTTAGAATCTTTGGCTTTTCTATAAATTGGGTAATTAGAAAAATTTACCTTATGTTTTTTTGTTTTATGACTATAATTTGTTCCTGAGCTCAATGATTCGAGAGAATCTGATTCAGCAGCTAGTGGAACTGGCAATGAGGATTGTTTTGAAGAAAAATTTTTCAGGAGCGTAGGCGAGAATAAAAGAGTCCCATAATTATTAGAAAGAGAAGTGACCGTTGGTTCAGAAGGATAAATAACTGGTTGAAGCGATAGCAGCATTTGTCCTGCATTGAAGAAGCGAGAGGTAGTTTCAGCCAAGAGTGCAATATTCAGGATTTGCATAAACTGATCGCTAACAGTGCAAAGCTCTTGCCAATTCCACGTATCATTTGATGCTTTCAGTGCTTCAGGTGGAAAGCCTGTTAATAACACAATGAGTACTACACCGAGTGCATAAATATCGGCTGCAGGAGTTGCCTGTTGCGTTTGAGAAATTTCTGGAGCTAGATAAATCGCATGATTTGTTCCATTGGTATCTAGCAGGATAATTTCCATACTGCTGTAATCATAGGCAACCGTATCAAGAGATATTGAGCCATGTGATTGCTGGAGATCATGTAATTCGTTTAGACGAGGAAGTACTTGCCGCAAGATATCTTTTGCTTCGGCTTCAGAAATTCCCTGCCCAGAAACAGGGGCAAGTAATGTGCGATAAGTTGAATATTGCTGTTTCATAACTTCTAAGCTCCAATAATTTAGAACTGTTAGGATAGCAGACCCAAAAGCCCTGAAATATTCTTGCAATCAATGTTTCGTAAATTCTTCGTAAGACCCAGTAAAAAGTATTCTGGATAAGCTATTTAGCAACTACGTCTATTGTATATCAACTCAAATATTTCTCAGCTTGAATTATAGTTCTGTGCAACACCTTGAAGGTTATAAAAAGTTATATAAAAGTTATATTATTGCTAGGTTGGTCAAGTCTAAGACAGAATCTATTTCATTTGAACGAGCTAATCTCATTCAGTAAGCTCCGCTTAATCAAAGAGAAAAAGCCCATCACATCTGATGGGCTTTTTCTCTTTGATAAGTAACTCAAGATCGTTATTTATCCTTGACGAGCTTTGAACTTTGGGTTTGATTTACAAATCACATAAATTCTGCCGCGACGACGCACAACTTTGCAGTCCTTATGGCGAGTTTTTGCCGATCTGAGGGAGCTAACAACTTTCATGAACTAATGCCTAACTTTTACTGGTGATGAAAATTTTTCACAGGGTTTAAATCGTAACATGATTACTGACCAGAATTTAAAACCAATTTTAAAGAGAGCTGTAAATGCCCATTTTGATATCGGTTTTAAATTGTTGCGTTTAGCCAATCCAGTGTTATGCTTGCAAGCATAAATTAGCCCAATCCCAAAACTTAATTTTATTCTTGTAATGCTTCATCCAACTGCCATTCCTTACTTGGTCGCCTTTGCAGTATCTGCGATCGTGGTCTGGCTAAGTACGCCGATTATTAGCTATTTAGGACTTAAAGCTGGATTAGTAGACAAACCCAACCATCGGAAAATGCATACTACTCCTGTTGTGCGTGTTGGTGGTGTGGCAATTTTTTTGGGAAGTGTCTCAGCCTTATTGCTAGTTTGGGTAGGAGGATACTTTGGAATCTTACCTCAAACTAGAGAATATGAGGTCTGGGGCGTAACCATTGGCGGCGCAGCCTTCTTCTTAATTGGTTTTGCTGATGATCTGTTTAACTTACCGCCATTGCCCAGATTAATTGCTCAGTTAGCAGTTTCCGCTGCTGCATGGCGCGTGGGTGTGAGAATAGACTTTATCTCAGTGCCATTTATCGGCATTATCAAATTTGGTTGGTTAAGCTTGCCAATTACAATGGTTTGGCTTTCGGGCATGGCGAATGCAATCAATTGGCTCGACGGACTTGACGGACTCGCCGCGGGGGTATCCACGATCGCAGCTGCCGTGATTTTAATCACTAGTTTATTTATGAAGCAACCAGCGGCTGCTCTTATTGCCGCTGCACTTGCTGGCGGATGTCTTGGCTTCTTGCGTTACAACTTCAAGCCTAAAGGCTCAGCAGAAATCTTTATGGGTGATGGGGGTGCTTATTTCTTGGGGTTTACCCTTGCAGGAGTGAGCGTCATTGGACTGGTCAAGGCAGTGGCTACAGTCGCACTAATTATGCCCTATATGATTCTGGCAGTGCCAATTGTGGATGCGACTGCGGTAATTTTGCAGCGTCTTGGGAGAGGTGAGTCCCCAATGTCAGCGGGCAAGCATCATTTACATCATCGCTTGGTCAAAGCAGGCGTATCAAAACGACTCACAGTTTTATTTATCTACGCACTCACCCTGTGGGTTGGTAGTATTGCGATGGCAGTTTCAGGAATGCCCGCAGGCGGAACCTATGCCGCAATTAGTACTTTATTGATGTCTTATGCTTGTTTTAAAGTCTGGCAGAGGATTAGAGCTCAAGAATTGCGATCGCAAAAAGAACAGTCGATAAGTGATCGTTAAAAACAAATAGGTTTCATAACGTTAATTTCAGGGCATATAGGTTTCATAACGATAATTTCAGGGCATATTCAGCGATCGCCTCTGGATAAATAATATGTTCCTGAACTTGAATCCTTTTTTGCAGATCTTCTAGCTTATCGTTATCTAGAATTGGAACAGCGGATTGCTTAAGGATCTTGCCGCTATCGACTTCTAGGCTGAGTAAATGCACCGTGCAGCCCGAAATTTTAACGCCATAGTCAAAAGCTTGTTCAATTGCATGAATGCCTTTAAAGCTAGGTAACAGACTTGGATGGATATTTAGAATTCGCTCTGGAAATGCGTCAATTAAAACTTGAGTGACAATTCGCATCCAGCCAGCCATAATCACCAGATCGGCATTGTATTGTTTGAGAATATTAATGATCGCGAGATCGAGAGCTTTACGGGATTTATAGTCTCGATGATTGATTAAAATTGCAGGAATACCAAATTTTTGAGCACGCTGCTTAGCAAAAGCATCAGGTTCGTTATAGATCACCACCGCAATTTTCGCTTGCAATTGTCCATTTGCGATCGCCTTGGTGATTGCTTCCAAATTACTCCCACTTCCAGAAGCTAGAACGCCCAGAACTATAATAGACTGATGTAGAGATGGAGCTTCTGGCAAAACTGGGGAACTCACTAATCTTCAATACCTAGAAACAAAAAGCGCAGTCATAAGTTTACTATAGATAAACAGTTTTTGATTTTGCCTAGTGTAAAATCGAAACTCAAAAACCTTACTGGACTTGTTTTTCTTGTCATGAGTTATGCACTCGGGACAAAAAAATTAGCTGATTTTGACATGACTTGTTTATCGGAAGCACCACACTCTTCACCAGAAACTAGCGATCGCTTGACTTTTCCCATTAGCATCGCGCCGATGATGGATCGCACCGATCGCCATTATCGCTATTTCATGCGCCAAATTACGCGACGGACTTTGCTATATACAGAAATGGTCACCAGCGCAGCGATTAAGCATGGCGATAAAGACTATCTCTTGGGCTTCTCACCGATGGAAAATCCCCTAGCGTTGCAAGTCGGAGGAGATAATCCTCAAGACCTCGCTGAATGCGCACGGATTGCCGAAGCGATGGGCTATAACGAAATTAATTTGAATGTGGGTTGTCCTAGCGATCGCGTCCAAAGTGGACATTTTGGTGCTTGCTTGATGAAAACCCCCGATTTGGTGGCGAAATGTATTGAGGCAATGATTGCTGCTATCAAGATTCCTGTATCAGTCAAGCATCGTATTGGAGTCGATGATTTAGACCGTTACGAAGACATGCAAAACTTTGTAAAAACCCTGTCAGAAGCTGGTTGTCAGCGCTTCTCAGTTCATGCTCGAAAGGCATGGCTACAAGGACTAAGCCCCAAAGATAATCGCGAAGTTCCACCTTTACGTTATGGTGATGTGCACCGTTTAAAACAAGAATTTCCAAATTTATTTATTGAGATTAATGGAGGATTTACACTTCTAGAGCAAGCCCAAGAGCAGTTGCAGTATGTTGATGGAGTGATGATTGGAAGAGCTGCCTACGACAATCCCTATCTATTTGCCACATGCGATCGCGAGTTTTTCGGGGATAAAAATCCCATTCGTGGTCGAGTAGAGGTTGCTGAAGCAATGATTTCCTACATTGATCAATGGACGGCTAAAGGATTGAAGTTACATAAAATTACTCGTCATATGCTCCAGTTGTTTTATGGTCAAGCTGGCAGTCGCATCTGGAAGCGAATTCTCACTGATAAATCTTGCATTGCTGGCGCTGGTTCTGAAGTGATTCGCGAAGCGATGGCTGCAATATTAAACAATCCTTTGAGCAATGCGTAACTTCGCAGATCTCGCTCTAGGATTTGCCCGAATTTCTTCGTCAGAGGCAATGATGACCTTCTTGGTGATGACTTGTAAGCGATCGTCTTCACGAAAAGTATGTTTAACAATGCGATCTTCGAGGCTGTGGAAAGTAATCACCGCAATTTTACCGCCATTTCTTAGCCAATTTGGAGCTACAGCTAGCCATTTTTCGAGGCTTTCTAATTCGCGATTGACAGCAATTCTCAGGGCTTGAAATGTTCGTGTAGCTGGATGGATTCTGCCATGCCGATAACTAGCGGGAACGCAAGCAGAAATGGCATTAGCAAGTTCCAACGTAGTTTTAAATGGACGCTTCTCCACGATTTGACGGGCAATTCGCCGCGATAGTCTCTCTTCACCAAGCTTAAAAAATATATCCGCAAGTTCTACTTCTTTATAGTGATTGATGATTTCAGCCGCCGTTAGAGTTTGGCGATTGTCCATACGCATATCAAGATCGCCTGACTCTCGGAAGCTAAAGCCACGCTCGGCAACATCAAACTGGGTAGAACTTACACCCAAATCGGCAAGAATGCCATCAAAATGCAAATCTATCGAAGGTTTATATTCACAAAAGTTGCCACGCCAAAATGTGACTTGTGATTGAAAATCTTGTAATTTTTTGTTTGCTGCTGCGATCGCCATTTCATCGCGATCGATCGCTACCAAGTGTACATTTTCCGCGCTTCGCAAAATTAATGAGCTATGTCCACCGCCACCAACGGTGCAATCTAGGTATACACCATCTGAAATAATTTCTAAACCGGCGATCGCTTGTTCGGCAAGCACGGGAACATGATGAAACTGAGCAGTCATATTTTTGATATTGGAATAGATTGACTGATGGGGCGCACGAAGTGTCGCCCCTCAGTTTTAAAAACAAAGCACCTTAGTTGCTATCAATATGTAGCCTGATAGTCGCAATAAAGTAACCAAAGTCATTAATATAGTCTACTGTGCTGTTTATTTTCCGAATTTGTCAACCATGAAACATACTCTCTCCGTTGTCGTCCAAGATGAGGCAGGCGTGCTGACCCGCATTGCTAGCTTGTTCGCCCGCCGAGGTTTTAATATCGAGAGCCTTGCAGTTGGGACTGCCGAGCAAGATGGATTTACGCGCATTACGATGGTTGTCTCGGGTGACGATCACACGATTGAGCAAATCACGAAGCAGTTGCATAAACTGATCAATGTGATCACAATTCTTGACTTTACCGATATTCCTTGTGTTGAGCGCGAGCTGATGCTTGTTAAGGTAAATGCCGCACCAAATGTGCGATCGGAAATTATTGAAATATCTCAGATTTTTCGTGCTCGTATTGTTGATGTGGCCGATGATTTCTTGACAATCGAAGTGGTGGGCGATCCTGGGAAGATGGTTGCAATCTTGAAAATGTTAAACAAGTTTGGCATTCGCGAAATTGCACGCACTGGTAAGGTTTCGTTAACCCGTGAATCGGGCGTTAATACGGAATATCTTAAGATTTCCAAGAATAGTCTGGGAAGTGCAGTCTCCAATTTCTAGTTCTCAGAGATCACGCTTCACCCGAACCTATAAATTTTAAAAGCCTTGTTACTGTGCGAGGCTTTTAAAATTGGCTCAATGGGTGTTCCAAGCAGACGAGGAAGGATTCCATCATCTAAATGAGCCTAAATCTGTATGGCGAAAATCCTACTAGTAGAAGATAATGAGATGAATCGTGATATGCTATCGCGAAGATTAATTCGTCGGGGTTTTGACGTAGTTGTTGCCGCTGATGGAGCGTCTGGTGTAGCAACTGCTGAGACAGAACTTCCCGATCTAATTGTGATGGATATGAGCCTACCAATTCTAGATGGATGGGAAGCCACAAAGCGCTTGAAGCAAATAACTGCAACTCAAAATATTCCGATTATTGGTTGCTCAGCCCATGCCATGATTGGAGCCCGTGAAAGAGGTATCGAAGCTGGTTGTAATGATTACGACACTAAGCCAATTGAATTTGCAAGACTATTAGGGAAAATTGAGCGGTTATTAATAAAGTAAGTCAGATATGGTAATGAAAGAGATAGCTAGGACAAATCAAAACCCAAATAAATGAAGGTGGCGCTTTGCGCCACCTTCATTTATTTGGGTTTTATGTCCTAAGCAAAACTTTCATTGCTATAGAGCATAGTTTTTTGAGCTGGCAATTCAGCAGATCTATTAGTTTCTACCGATGAGCCGATAAATTGAAATATTAAGAAATATGTGCGGATGTCCTAAAAATTTGCCATAAACTATTGCAAATTTTTAGACAATAGGCTAAATTACTTTTAGACTCATCCTATTCCCCCCCGTGTGGGTCTGGTATCCCCGAAATGGCAATTACTTCCGAAAGGGGTAAGCGCAAATTAGTAGACCTAAAGCTATCCGCTACACATACGGTATGGTGGCTACTGATGCCGAAGGGATATTTTGTAATCCTACAACTAAATAAAAAAGAAAGCTCGCAACGTGAGCTTTCTTTTTTTGTAACAAGTGTTCGCGCCGCGAACCATTTCTGCTAGCCGCCAATCTGTGACATGGTACGAAGGTAGCTTTTTTGTTCGCCAGTCCCCCGATCGCGTTCTTTAAAATTAATTTCATCCTTGAGATTTAGTAAATCACGTACGGCAATTCGCAACTCAGTAAAATCTTGCCCCTGACGTAATGCAGTTTTGAGATCGATTTGTCCAGTTTCATTTAATAAACATGGACGCAATAAGCCATCAGCAGAGAGCCGCATCCGATTGCAGCGATCGCAAAAACATTCAGACATTTGACTAATAAAGCCCAAAGTCCCCTTTGCATTCGGAATTTGAAATACATCAGCGGGCCCATTGCCTTTGCATCTGCCCGCATCTAAGCCATAGCGATCGCCTATTTTTTGGCGCAAGGTTGCCGAGTCTACCCAACCTTTATGGGTAAAGAGGCTGTCATTACCGATCGGCATAAATTCAATAAACCGAATATGCCAATTGCGATCGATGCTTAAGGCGGCTAAATCTAATATTTCGCGATCGTTCACATCTGGAACGACCACCACATTTAACTTAAGTGGATCAAAACCCACTTCGTGAGCCGCTAAAATTCCCGCCCATACCTTTTCCCAGAGATTGCGCCCTGTGATCTGCCGAAATACATCACGATCGAGGGAATCAAGACTAATATTGATTCGCCTTAAACCTGCTTCGTACAATGGTTTCGCTAATTCACCGAGCATAAAACCGTTGGTGGTCATCGACAAATCTTCGACACCCTCTAAATTTGCGATCGCCTCCGCCAAACTCACGAGATCCCGCCGCAGTAGAGGTTCACCCCCCGTTAGTCGAAATTTATTAAAGCCGAGGGGAATAAATACTTCTTTTAATAGCGCAATTAGTTCAGCATTAGTGAGGCTTTCCTGCGCTTGAATATAATCAACTTCTGCGCCTTCAGGCATACAGTATGTGCAACGAAAATTGCAGCGATCGACCAAACTGATGCGAAGGTAGTCAACAGTATTCACAGATTTATGTCCTTGTGGTGTGCATTGCGGCAATTAATTGTGGTGTAAAGCGCCATAATTAATCTCTGTTTTTTCAGTCGCGGCGCGAATTGCTGCCGCTAATTTTCTGAGTTTTAATTAATCCTAGTTATATGATAGAAAAATAATTGATCAAGATGTGTTAAACCATGACCTTACAGTACGCCTATATACGCGGAACATTCGTCCCACTCGAAGATGCTACTATTAATATCCGCACCCACGCATTTCTATATGGAACGGCTGTTTTTGAAGGCATCAAGGCGTATTGGCTACCAGAAGAAAACAGGATGGCGGCTTTTAGACTAGAAGAGCATTACCAACGCCTAATCCAAAGTTGTCGAATTATTGGCTTACAACACCCTTTTGATGTTGATACGATGATTCATTTAACCACTGAGTTAATCCAGCGCAATCAATGTAACTCAGCTACATATATTCGTCCGATTATTTATAAAGCAGATCTTCGGATTGGTCCAATTCTTAAAGTTCCTCATACCCATGATGATTTTTGTTTGTTCAGCGTGCCGATGGATGGCTATCTTGACACTAGCAATGGCATCAAAGTCGGTGTGTCTTCATGGCGACGTTTAGATGACAATGCTATTCCTGCTAGGGCAAAAGTGAATGGTGCATATGTAAACACTGCTCTTGCTAAAACTGATGGTTATGCTTCTGGCTTTGATGATGTTGTTGTTTTAACCAATGAAGGTCATGTCGCAGAAGGAAGTGCGATGAATCTCTTTTTGGTAAGAGATGGAAAACTAATCACTAGTTCTATCACTGACAACATTCTTGAAGGAATTACTCGCAGTTCTGTAATGGAGTTAGCGGCAAAAGAACTAGGACTGGAGACTGTATCGCGCACAATCGATCGCACTGAGTTATACATTGCTGACGAAGCGTTTTTTGTTGGTACTGCTACCGAACTCGCACCAATCACAAGCTTCGATCATCGTCCTGTCGGAGATGGAACCATCGGCGAGATTACAAAGAAGCTTCGCGATCTATACAGCAAGGCTGTTCAAGGTCTTTTGCCCGACTATCATCACTGGCTAACTAAAGTCTGAGGATTTCCTAGCTGAAATGCATAACACATAAAAGATTGAAAGAAGATCCCTTAATCTTTTATGTGTTACTCCCTTCCCAGCCAGGAATTAGAGGTGCGGCGCGAAGCGCCGCACCTCTAATCCTTGGGTTTTAATGTCTAGTTTTATAGTGGGAAGGGAGTATACCAAACTTTAATGAAGATAAATTGAGAACTGAGAGTAGTTTAAATAATTTTTTGGATTTTAAAGATTCTTGGCGATCTTAGCAATCTTCAATATATATGTAGCTTTAGTTACATAAGCTGCAAAAAATAGGTTGAGATCATTCGTAGTTGATCATTTTTTAACACATCCTACCTAAGGCAGAGATTTGTGAGTACAATCCAAAGTAGCGATCGTAACTACCTGATTACGGTAGATCTCGCATAATAGTTCTTTAACACCATCCCTTTCAGTCCATGATGAATAGCAACGCACTACCCGTAAAACAAGGTTTGTACGATCCACAATTTGAACACGACGCTTGTGGAGTCGGCTTTATCGTACATAAATCAGGAAAGAAATCCCATGAGATCGTTGAGCAAGGGCTAACGATCTTAGAGAACTTGGAACATCGCGGCGCGTGCGGTTGCGAGACAAATACGGGAGATGGTGCAGGGATTTTGATGCAGATCCCCCACAAGTTTTTGGTGAAAGTGGCAGCAGCAGCAAATATTACCTTGCCAGAGATCGGTCAATATGGCGTGGGCATGGTTTACGCTTCGCCAGACGCTGGAACTCGTATGAATGGCAGACAGGCTTTTGAAAAGTTGGTTGAGTCTGAAGGTTTAAAAGTTTTAGGTTGGCGCGATGTCCCTACTGATAATTCCTCTTTAGGAGCTACGGCGCAATCGAGCGAGCCATTCATGCAGCAGGTGTTTATTTCGCGATCGCCTGACCTTGCCGATGACCTAGCATTCGATCGCAAGTTATTTGTAATTCGCAAGATCGCCCACACCGCAATTCGCGCCTCAAATATTGACGCTTATTGGTATCCCTCTAGCCTCTCTTGTCGCACCATCGTCTACAAGGGGATGTTGATGACGGCTCAGGTGGGCATGTATTACGCCGCTGACTTGCGTGATCCCGACATGGAAAGCGCCCTTGCCCTAGTTCACTCGCGCTTTAGTACGAATACTTTCCCTAGCTGGGAGCGATCGCACCCTTATCGCTACATTGCCCACAATGGTGAAATTAATACTTTGCGCGGCAATACTAACTGGATGATTGCGCGGCAGTCGATGTTTGAGTCGGATTTGTTTGGTGATGATATTTCTAAAATCAAGCCAGTGATCAATATCGATGGTAGCGATTCCACGATTTTTGATAATGCTTTGGAATTGTTGGTACTGGCAGGGCGATCGCTACCTCACGCAGTGATGATGATGATTCCTGAGCCTTGGACAGCCCATGAGTCGATGAGTGATGAGAAGAAAGCTTTTTATGAATATCACTCCTGTTTGATGGAACCTTGGGATGGGCCTGCTTCGATCGCCTTCACCGATGGCACAATGATCGGCGCTGTGTTGGACCGCAATGGTTTGCGTCCTTCGCGCTATTACGTCACTAAGGATGATTTGGTTATCTTCGCTTCGGAAGCAGGCGTATTAAATATTGCTCCTGAAATGATTGAATCCAAGGGTCGCTTGCAACCAGGGCGGATGTTCCTCGTGAATATGGAAGAAGGTCGGATTGTTGCTGACGAAGAAATCAAGCATCAAATTGCTTCCGAACATCCATACCGTCAGTGGATTAACGAGCATATGGTGGAGATTGCCAGCCTCAAGGATGGTGCGATGAGTGAAGCCGAAGCAATTCCTTTAACTCAAAGACAAATGGCATTTGGCTATTCCTTTGAGGATTTGCGCTTGCTATTAACGCCAATGGCAAGAGATGGTGTGGAAGCTGTGGGCGCAATGGGAGCAGATACCCCACTTGCAATTCTTTCCAATCGTTCTAAACTGCTTTACGATTATTTCCAGCAGTTATTTGCTCAAGTAACCAATCCTCCTATTGACTCGATCCGCGAAGAGATTATTACTTCTGCGGAAACTACCATTGGTGCTGAGCGGAATTTGCTCAAGCCTGAACCAGAAAGTTGTCACTTGATCGAGTTGAAGACTCCAATTCTTAGTGATGCAGAATTTGCGAAGTTGAAGCACATTAATGAAGGTGGTTTTAAATCCATTACACTTTCCACTTTGTTCGATCCTAAATCTGGTGTATCTGGATTAGAATCAGCGATCGCCGAGATTTGTGCTAAGGCGGATCAAGCGATCGCTGATGGTGTGAATATTTTGATTCTGAGCGATCGCGGTGTTAATCCTGCTAATGCGCCTATCCCTGCATTGCTTGCTGTGTCAGGATTACATCACCATCTCATTCGCACAGGAACCCGTACTAGAGTCGGTCTAGTGCTTGAATCTGGCGAACCTAGAGAAGTACATCATTTTGCATTGCTGATTGGCTATGGTTGCGGCGCAATTAATCCCTATCTTGCCTTTGAAACCATCAAAGACATGATCGATCAACGTCTCTTAGTCAATGTCGAGTTTAAAACTGCGGTTAAGAACTTCATCAAGTCGGCAACTAAGGGCGTAACTAAGGTTGCTTCCAAAATTGGTATTTCCACAATCCAGAGTTATCGCGGCGCTCAGATTTTTGAAGCGGTTGGACTCAATCAAGATGTGATCAAGAAATACTTCACTTGGACAGCATCCCGCATCGAAGGTGCAGATTTGGAAGTGATTGCTAAAGAAGCGATCGCTCGTCACACCCACGCCTTCCCCGATCGCCCATCCAGTGGCAATACTCTCGATGTTGGTGGTGATTATCAATGGCGCAAAGATGGAGAAGCGCACTTGTTCAGCCCTGAAACCATTCACGCCTTGCAAAAAGCTGTCCGTGATGGCAATTATGAACTGTTCAAGAAATATTCTGCTCTAGTAAATGAACAGAATCAGCAGCATTACACCCTACGCGGTTTGCTCGATTTCAAATCTCGCGAGTCAATTCCCATTGAAGAAGTGGAACCGATTGAATCAATCTTGAGCCGATTCAAAACAGGCGCGATGAGTTACGGTTCGATCTCTCAAGAAGCACATGAGGCTTTGGCGATCGCCATGAATCGCATCGGCGGTAAGTCTAACACAGGCGAAGGCGGCGAAGATCCTGAACGCTACACATGGACAAACGAGCAAGGCGATTCCAAAAACAGCGCTATCAAACAGGTCGCTTCAGGACGTTTCGGTGTGACGAGCCTCTATCTGTCACAAGCGAAAGAACTGCAAATCAAAATGGCACAAGGCGCAAAACCAGGGGAAGGCGGTCAACTCCCTGGCAAGAAAGTCTATCCTTGGATTGCCAAAGTTCGCCACTCCACCCCTGGGGTGGGTTTGATTTCACCACCACCTCACCATGACATCTACTCCATCGAAGACCTCGCTGAGTTGATCCATGACCTCAAAAATGCCAACCGCGCCGCCCGTATCAGCGTCAAGTTAGTATCGGAAGTGGGAGTAGGCACAATCGCCGCAGGGGTTTCTAAGGCTCACGCTGATGTCGTTCTCATATCTGGCTATGATGGCGGTACTGGCGCATCACCCCAAACCTCGATCAAGCACGCTGGCTTACCTTGGGAACTGGGACTTGCCGAAACCCACCAAACCCTCGTTCTCAACAACCTCCGCAGCCGCATCGTTGTGGAAACCGATGGACAAATGAAAACAGGTCGTGATGTCGTCATCGCCGCACTCCTTGGAGCCGAAGAGTTCGGTTTTGCCACCGCGCCTCTCGTCACTCTCGGCTGTATCATGATGCGCGTCTGCCATCTCAACACCTGCCCCGTCGGAGTTGCAACCCAAGATCCGCAATTGCGCGAGAAGTTCACAGGCGACCCAGCTCACACCGTCAACTTCATGACCTTCATTGCGATGGAAGTTCGTGAACTGATGGCGAAACTCGGTTTCCGCACCCTTGATGAAATGGTCGGTCGTACTGAAGTCCTAGAAGCCAAGCAAGCCGTCGAGCATTGGAAACTCAAGGGTTTAGACTTCTCGAAAATTCTCTACCAGCCCGAAGTTGGTGAAGACGTCGGTCGCTATTGCCAAATCCCACAGGATCACGGCTTAGACAAGTCCCTTGACATGACCGTGTTGTTGGATTTGTGTCAAGCAGCGATCGTGGACGGCGAACCTGTGGAAGCCACAGTTCCCATCCGCAACATCAATCGTGCTGTCGGCACTATCCTCGGCAACGAAATCACCAAACGCCATTGGGAAGGACTGCCTGATGACACAGTGCATCTACATTTCCAAGGTACGGCTGGTCAAAGCTTTGGTGCATTCGTTCCCGCAGGTGTCACCCTCGAACTCGAAGGCGATACCAATGACTACCTCGGCAAAGGGCTAAGCGGCGGCAAAATCATTCTCTATCCAGACAAAGCTTCCACTTTTGTCGCCGAAGAGAATGTCATCGCGGGTAACGTTGCTCTCTATGGCGCAACCAAAGGTGAAGTCTACATTCGCGGTATCGCTGGCGAACGCTTTGGAGTACGTAACTCCGGCGTAAATGCCGTAGTCGAAGGCATCGGCGATCATGGTTGCGAATACATGACTGGCGGTAAGGTCGTGGTCTTGGGACTAACTGGACGGAACTTCGCCGCAGGGATGAGTGGCGGTGTTGGCTACATTCTTGATGAGTCTGGTGACTTCGCAACCCGTTGCAATACCTCAATGGTCGGCTTAGAGAAGCTGGAAGATCCTGAAGAAATCAAGGATCTGAAGCAGTTGATTCAACAGCACGTTGACTATACGGAGAGTGCGATCGGTGAACGAGTTCTGGCTGATTGGAATGCGATCGCTCCTAAGTTCGTGAAGGTAATGCCCAAGGATTACAAGCGAGTATTGCAAGCGATTAAGGAAGCCTTGGAAGATGGTCTGAGTGGTGATGATGCACTCAACGCCGCCTTTGAAGCCAACTCCCGCGATGTCGCTCGTATCGGTGGCAGCTAGTTAACAAGAGGCAAGGGGCTTAAGCCCCTTGTTTTTACCTAATTTACCTAAAAAAGTGCAGTTTGATTACGATCCCGTAAAAAGTCAGATTAACCAATCTAAGCATGGCATTGACTTTGAAAAAGCTAAAATGTTATGGAAAGACTCTTACAGAGTTGAGATTACCGCCAAGTCAACAGACGAAGATCGTTTTATGATCATTGGTAAGATTGATGCTAAGCATTGGTCAGCTATTGTGACTTATCGAGATTCGGTGGTTAGAATTATTTCTGTTAGGCGATCGCGCAACAATGAGGTAAAGCTATATGAAAGCTGAAGAGTTAGATAAAAAGTTTGATGATGGCGAGGATGTCTTGGATTTATTTGATATATCTACTTTGAAACGTCCTGCTTTAGAAACTCAGTCTGTCAATATTAATTTACCTCAGTGGATGGTTTCAGCACTTGATCGAGAATCAGCACGTTTAGATATTGATCGCCAGTCCATAATCAAGTTTTGGCTTGCCGAGCGTTTAGAGAAAAGCGCATGAAGAGTATGAACAGAGATGCTTTTGAAAATCAACTGAATTCTGATGATGAGCTTTTACACGAATATAGCTTTGATTACCAGAAGGCTAAACCGAATCGTTTTGCTAACCTTAGTGAAGGTAAGAGATTAAATATTGTGGTTTTAGATGAAGATGTTGCAGGGGTCTTCACTACGCCTAAAGCCGTTAATAAAGTGGTAGGAGCCTTAATCGAGTCTATGCCTCAATCATAGGGTCAGTGCGAATTTAGCGATCTGAATTAGAGCAAATTTTATTTTTAAGTCACCAAATAGTAACTAGATCTTCTTTATGCGATTCAATATCAAATGTATCTCAATAGCGCTAAACACGAAACTGACTGATGTAGCATCTAGCAATCGATTGCTTCGCGCACTGTGGGCTTCTCTGCGGCAAGAATTCGGTAATCTCGGTTGGTTATATCAACCTATAAAAGATGGCGATAGTTGTAGGATCTACTTTGGTCATGCAAGCATGGTAACTACTTCGATCTGCATTGGTGTCAGTTATAAGGAGCGCGGAATTGTTGACCATATTCTTTTTGAGGATATATTTATCGATAAGTCCGACCCAATTATTAGTAGGCTTAAAAATTGTGTGCGAACTGCTGAAATTGCGACCGAATCGGATTTCTTTATGGCTTCTGAAATTATTACGCCGTCTCGTTATCTATTTCAAGATTTCAATGAGTTGAATATCTTTTCTCTTCTTACGATTGACAACAGAACCAGTTTAAATTTAAGAGTTAGTGCTTTTGATCAATATGACGCAGACCACAATTTTAATCTCAGTATTCGCCCCATTATTGATGTGCTTTCTGCTTTCTCAAATCTTTTCTTTGGTATAGGTAAACCTAATTTTTCTTCCACTTCCTATCTCGATCATATTATACAAAGACCAGAATATACTCTTGACGCAGATTGGATCGATGGATATCCAATGATTGATGGGAAGATTGCCATGCCCGATCATTGTTTAAAGCTTGTCAAAGATATAGCTCAAAACAATATTAACGAAGATAAACAGCTAATTTTAGATGCTTGTCATCATTTCCACTCTGCACGTTCTTTAGAGCAACAAGCTTTTGAATCCTCAAGAACAGAGACATTATCTGAAATGGCAATGGTTCTCTACATTTCATGTTTTGAAGTTCTGTCTTTAATCGACGCTCCATCACTTGAAACGTGCAAAACTTGTAGTCAACCCCAATATCGTATATCTGCTCGTGTTAAAGAGTTTGTAGATCGTCACCTTGGAGCTAATGCCGCAGATATGGTGAAGAATATATACAATGATCGATCAAAATATCTTCATACTGGTCGTTTACTTTCTTCAAGGTCTTTTCATTATGATACTTCTCCTGGCTTGATCCCGCAACTAGATCCCTCTGCTAGTAATGGGGTTCGCTCACCTATGGCTACCCTACATATTAACCTGCGTGAGTTTACTAGCTATTGTATTCGTGCAGTAACTTATGATTTTTATAATCGTCAATCTTCAAATGAATCTGCCTGAAAAGTCAGATTTTGACTCTATTTCAAATTTATTTAATAGCAAAATTTCAAAAGCAAAGGCAACAAAAATTAAATGCTAAAAGAAGATATTCGATGGATACAGCGATTTTCTAACTTTGAGAGAGCATTACTTCTGTTGCAAGACTCAGCATAGATATTTTAGGTACTCTCTTCGTGATGTTGTTGGTTATGTTAGGAGTGATCGCTTGTGGGGGTAAGAATATTGATTGGGATTTGGGGCGATCGCTTGTGTGGGGAAAGTGTTGATGATTGAGGCGATCGCTTTTTGATTGAGATTAGAGGCGATCGCTGTTTGGTGTTGTTGGTTTATTGAGGGGCGATCGCTTGTGTGGTGAAAGTGTAGATATTTTAGGCGATCGCTATATTACTGAGATTTAGGGGCGATCGCCTGTATGTGCAGAGTATGACTAATCGTTGTAATAATGCCTTTGTTTCCCTGTGATAACTTAGATATAGAAACTTGAATGAAGACTAAGTATATGAGTACTTCTATAACAATTGACGATATCTATAAACTATTTCAAAAATCTCAAGAGGAACTTGATTCCCGTTTTGCCGAAATAGAGAAACGTTTAAGCAAAATGGAGGCGACTTGTGTTGGTGTCATCAACAGCAAATATTTTGATGATCTTACAAACAAAAGAGATAATTTTTTTGAAGATATATTAGTACCTTCATTGTACGATCTGTTTGCTGATAGGGGAATGAATATTCAACAAACAGCGCAAAGTTTATCCAGCCATCGCATGAGAAACTAATAAAAATTGATATTCTTGCCGTATGTGAAGAACACAAAGTTCTTTTAATGGAATATCAAATAGACAGTGACGAGAATAGTATTGATGAATTTATTGAAAAGCTGGCTTGTTTTAAGGTCGCTTTTCCCCATTTCAAAGATTATCAAGCCTATGGTGCTGTTGCAGGAATTGAGATTAATGAGGGGATAGATCGTTATGCCTATCGTCAAGGTTTGTTTGTGATTAAGCCTTCGGGTGATGGTGTGGCGATCGCTAATGATGGCGATTTTAAACCTTTGACTTGGTAATTCGGAACGGTGATTGAGATTAGGGGTGATCGCTATTTTGATGTTGTTGATTCTGTGCGATCGCTTGTGTGGTGGAAGTATTGATATTTTGGGCGATCGCTTATAATTGTTACTAGCAAGAGAATGGAGTTAAACAAATGATGACTCAAACAATGGTAAAGCCCTCTTCGTGGATATCTACAGGAATTATTACCGCAAAAGTCCGCGATCGCTATTTATTTAAGTTCTCCGAAGAATTACAAAGTCGCTTAGATGACTTGAATGAACGGCTCAAAGGAATTGGACTAAATGACAGAGAAAAAGCGGAATTAGCAGGAATTTTAGAATTAGATCAAATTTTCACCTTGCTTAATGCCAAGATTATTAGCGAATTCTAGATTTTACATGGCAATCCCTACAGCAATAAGACTCCAAATAAGACAGAGAGCTAATTTCTTGTGTGAATATTGCCATTCTTCAGAAGAAATTAGCCCTGCAAGATTTGAGATAGATCACATTCAACCAAGATCTATTGGAGGTTCAGACAATATTGATAACTTAGCCCAAGCTTGCCAGCGCTGTAACTCGCATCATTACAACTTCATTTAAGGAAAAGATCCAGCAACATTAAATGCAGTAAATCTATTTCATCCTCGCCAGCAAGCATGGAATGATCATTTTATTTGGAGTGAAGATGGCTGTAGAATTATTGGTATTACTGAAACGGGAAGAGCAACTGTAAACCGACTAGATTTGAATGATGAAGTTCGAGGTGAAGGAGAAATTATGAGAGCCAGAAAAGCGTGGGTAAAAGTTGATTGGCATCCTCCCTTAAGTGATTTAAGAAAGTCTTTTTAGTTTTTTGTGACAAGTTTAACTAGGCGATCGCTTGTGTGGTGAACGCATGGGTATTTTAGGCGATCGCTTTTTGATTGAAATTAGGGGTGATCGCTTTAAAAGAAAAGTGGTACGATTAATTGTACGAGTTTGGGTTTCTCAATGAAAATTCTTAACGCTAGTGAAGCGCGAGCTAAATTTTTCAGCTTAGTTGAGCAAGTTAACAAAGATCATTTACCAAGACTTATTACGAGTCGGCAAGGTGACGCAGTACTTCTATCTAAAGCTGACTGGGAAAGCATACAGGAAACTCTCTATCTACTGTCTATACCCAATTTAGTCGAGTCGATTAGAGCCGCCGAACAAGCGAATGATTGGGGCTCTGAAGATGAATTTCTAGGAGCATTGAATGGAATGGAAGATTGAATTTAGCCGAAATGTAATTAAGGATGCTAAAAAGTTGAAGTCTGCCAACTTGGACTCTAACCTCAAAACTTTATTAGAAATTCTCAAGCAGAATCCTTATGAACCTCCCTATGAAAAACTTTCAGGCAACTTGAAAGGATATTTCTCAAGACGAATCAATATCAAACATCGTTTGGTTTACTCAGTCAATGAGGAAACTAAAACCATCAGAGTTGTTTCTGTATGGTCACATTACGAATAGTCAGAGATTTTAGGCGATCGCTTTTTGATTGAGATTAAGAGCGATCGCTTGTGTGGTGAAAGTACGGACGTTTTAGGCGATCGCTTTTTGACTAAGATTTAGGGGCGATCTCAGTTTTGATGATGTTGGTTATGCTGGGGGCGATCGCTTGTGTGGTGGGAGTGTGGATATTATTAGGCGATCTCTTTTTGATTGAGATTAGGGGCGATGGTTATGTTAGGGGCGTCGCTTGTGGGGTGGAAATTATGCCGGATAAAAAAGGTAACTCAAATGTTGGCATAATGATATGGGGTATGGTGATTTGTTTCTGATTGAGACTCTACATTATCCCCATTTACTGAAAACCTATCTTTTGTGCCTTAAACTTTTCAAAATTCCAATAATTAAAAAGTTTAAAGGAGCTTAAAGCTCCCTATTGTAAGACTACCAAACAGGAGTAACATCATGCCAGTTGTGGCAGTGATCGACTACGACATGGGCAACCTACACTCAGCTTGTAAAGGTTTAGAGATGGCAGGTGCAACACCAATCGTCACCAATAATCCGCAAGAATTGGCTGATGCCGATGGTATTGTATTGCCGGGTGTAGGATCATTTGATCCTGCGATGCAAAAATTGCGGGCGACCAAGTTAGAGCAGCCAATTCATGATGCGATCACATCGGGCAAGCCATTCTTAGGAATTTGCTTAGGAATGCAAATCCTATTTGAAAGCAGTGAAGAGGGGCAAGAAGCTGGCTTAGGAGTCATCAAAGGTCAAGTCAAACGATTTAATCATGAACCAAATCTGACAATCCCGCACATGGGCTGGAACCAACTAGAACTAAGACAAACCAATTGTCCGCTTTGGCAAGATTTGGGCACAAGCCCGTGGATGTATTTTGTGCATTCCTATTACACTGCACCCATTGACCGCTCAGTCACGGCAGCGACGACAACCCATGGCAGTCAAACCGTAACCGTAGCGATCGCTAAAGATAATGTGATGGCTGTGCAATTTCATCCCGAAAAATCATCCAATGACGGGATACATTTGCTGTCAAATTTCGTCAGAATGATCAGTGCATAGCATAATAGTAGATTCTTGTGAGATTTATGAAGATCCAAATGATCAAAAAACTGGGTATTGTTTCTTGTCTAGCTGTCGCTTGTGCTGTGGTTTCGCCCTCTGTAGTTCGCGCCCAATCCAATGCTGGATTCATTCTGTTTGGCTCAGTAAAAGAAAACGTACTTGACTATTGTCTTGACAATGGCACCGCTGGTCGCAGCGATCGCTATTACCTAGAAGTAAAGCCCCAAAAGTTTAAAGTTGCCGAAGTGATCATTACATATCCTGAGCATTTCACTGGTAGCTTTGATACATCAGACATAAAACTGCGCGTAACTGATCAATGCCGCGGGGGCAAAGACTTGGAGATTGAATCAGCAACTTGGGACAAAGAAACTCGTCGCGTTACCATAATTCCAAAAGAAGCAATTCCCTCAAAAACGCCGCTGCGAGCTGTGCTATCCAATGTGCGAAATCCTGACAATAGCGGTTTTTATCAGTTTGATGCCAGAGTCATGCGCGCAGATGTACCTGTACCTGTTTATGTTGGCTC
The DNA here is from genome assembly GCA_003249035.1 of Pseudanabaena sp. Lineage (GTDB taxonomy): Bacteria > Cyanobacteriota > Cyanobacteriia > Pseudanabaenales > Pseudanabaenaceae > Pseudanabaena. Next base: position 41,190 of record QBMK01000017.1, on the reverse strand, counting down.
ATGGGTGATTACCCTAGACTAAAAGAAAAACAGAAAATAGAGGGAGCGCTCCGCGCTCCCTCTATTTTCTGTTTTTCTTTGATGTATTATTTCGGACATTGTGCAAATTTAAATATGAACATTCTTATTAGTAATGATGATGGCATTTATGCGGCGGGGGTGAGGGCGCTGGCGGAGGCTCTAAGTGATACTGAGCATCGGATTACAGTTGTATGTCCAGATCGTGAACGATCGGCAACAGGTCATGCGCTAACGTTGCAAGAGCCTTTACGAGTCGATCAAATCACTGGTGTTTATCCTGCGGGAATTGAGGCATGGGCTTGTTCGGGTACGCCTTCGGACACGGTGAAATTGGCACTTGATGCATTATTAGTCGATCGCCCTGACTTAGTTTTATCTGGAATTAATCGTGGCGCGAATTTGGGAACGGATGTTTTATACTCTGGTACAGTATCGGCGGCGATGGAGGGAGTTCTAGAAGGAGTACCAAGTATTGCTTTTAGTCTGGCTAGTTTCACTCATCTAGACTTTAGTGCTGCTGCCAATTTCGCTAAAAAAATGGTTAAAACGATCGCTACCTATCCTCTTGAAGAGGCAATTTTACTTAATGTGAATGTACCTGCAATTCCAGAATCAGATATTTGTGGTGCTGTAGTCACTCGGTTAGGGATTCGTCGCTATAAGGATCTATTTGAGAAGCGACTCGATCCTCGCGGCAAAACATACTACTGGTTATCTGGTGTAGTCATTGAAGAAGATGCGGAAGCAGATACGGATATTCAAGCAATTAGAGATAATTATGTGACGATTACACCGCTTAAGTATGATTTGACTCTGACAAATGCGATGCCATCTTTGCAAACATGGACAGAAAAATTAACTGCTGTATCATCTCGGTAATTATGAAATCAATCTTCGATAAAATCTTTCGCCCATTAGCGATCGCCATTGGTACGGAAACACGCACCCTTTAGCCATGTAGAACCGATCCCGTTTAAATGCTAGACGCTCTAAGATACTCATAGACGTTTAAAGTACTGGAGAAATTGGCGATGCAACCTACTAATCCCAATCAATTTACAGAAAAAGCATGGGCAGCGATCGCAAGGACACCCGATGTGGTGAAAGCGGCTCAGCAACAACAGATCGAGCCAGAGCATTTACTTAAAGCCATATTAGAAGAAGAAGGACTAGCCGCAAGTATCTTTAGTAAGGCGGGGATCAATATTCAAAAATTGCGCGATCGCACTGATGAATTTATCAATCGTCAGCCCAAAATATCGAGTTCTAATAGTTCAGTCTACTTAGGCAAAAATTTAGAAGAACTATTCGATCGTGCCGAAAAAGAACGTAAAAGTTTTGGCGATGATTTTATATCCATCGAACACATCCTGATTCCTTATTGTAAAGATGATCGCTTCGGAAAGCCTCTCTATCAAGAAATGGGACTCGATGAAGCAAAGCTCCGTAATGTAATTCAGCAAGTCCGAGGCAAGCAAAAAGTGACCGATCAATCTCCTGAGAATAAATATGAAGCGTTGACTAAATATGGTCGAGATCTCACCGAATTAGCAAGAGAAGGCAAACTTGATCCTGTGATTGGTCGGGATGATGAAATCCGTCGCACAATTCAGATTTTATCGCGACGCACCAAAAATAATCCAGTCCTAATTGGTGAGCCAGGTGTAGGTAAAACTGCGATCGCAGAGGGTTTAGCGCAACGTATTCTTAGCGGTGATGTACCTGAATCGCTCCAAAATCGGAAGCTGATTGCTCTTGATATGGGAGCTTTGATTGCTGGGGCAAAATATCGAGGAGAATTTGAAGAAAGATTGAAGGCTGTTCTTAAAGAAGTCACGGAATCAAGCGGTCAATTTATTCTCTTTATCGACGAAATTCATACTGTAGTTGGTGCGGGTGCAACTCAAGGCTCGATGGATGCCAGCAACCTGCTCAAGCCAATGTTAGCGCGGGGTGAGTTGCGTTGTATCGGTGCAACGACTCTCGATGAATATCGCAAATATATAGAGAAAGATGCAGCTCTCGAACGTCGCTTCCAGCAGGTTTACATCGATCAGCCCAATGTCGAAGATACAATTTCGATTTTGCGTGGTTTGCGCGATCGCTATGAGTTGCACCATGGTGTGAAGATTTCAGATACTGCGTTAGTAGCAGCGGCGACGCTCTCTAATCGCTACATTAGCGATCGCTTCTTGCCCGATAAAGCGATCGATCTGGTTGATGAAGCTGCCGCCAAGCTAAAAATGGAAATCACTTCGCAACCTGAAGCTCTTGATGAAATCAATCGTAAGGTGATTCAGATAGAGATGGAATGCTTATCGCTCAAAAAAGAAACTGATCGCGAATCGCTAGAGCGTTTGGAGAAGCTTCACAAAGAGTTAGGCGACATGAAGGAAGAGCAAACCACACTCAAAGCACAATGGGAAGCTGAAAAAAGTGTCATCGATAATATTCGCAAACTGAAGGAAAGCATTGAGCAGGTAAATGTAGAAGTTCAGCAAGCCGAGCGAGATTATGACCTGAACAAAGCTGCGGAACTCAAGTATGGCAAACTTACTGACTTGCAACGTCAACTGGAAGTTGGTGAGGTAAATCTTAAGGAAGCACAAACTTCGGGGCGATCACTATTGCGTCAAGAAGTCACAGAAGAAGACATTGCCGAGATTATCTCGAAATGGTCGGGCATTCCCATCAGTAAGCTGGTGGAATCTGAGAAAGAGAAGCTCCTGCAATTGGAAGATGTGCTACACGATCGCGTAGTTGGTCAAGAAGAAGCCGTCACTGCGATCTCAGATGCAATTCAACGCTCTAGAGCCGGACTTGCCGATCCTAATCGTCCAATTGCTAGCTTTATCTTTTTAGGTCCCACGGGTGTCGGTAAGACAGAACTCGCTAAAGCTCTTGCTGCCTATCTCTTCGATACCGAAGACTCCATGGTGCGGATCGACATGTCGGAATATATGGAGAAACACAGCGTTTCTCGGTTAGTTGGCGCACCTCCTGGATATGTTGGTTATGAAGAAGGCGGTCAACTGACGGAAGCAGTGCGTCGTCGTCCCTATGCCGTAATTCTCTTTGATGAAATTGAGAAAGCTCATCCAGATGTGTTTAACATCATGCTGCAAATTCTCGATGATGGTCGTGTCACTGATTCTCAAGGTCGCACGGTTGATTTCAAGAACTCAATTATCATCATGACTAGTAACGTCGGTTCGCAGTTTATTCTCGATATTGCTGGCGATGATTCTAAATATGAAGAAATGCGCGATCGGGTGATGGAATCGATGCGATCGAGCTTCCGTCCAGAGTTCTTGAATCGTATTGATGAAATTGTGATCTTCCATGCACTTCGTCGCGATGAATTGCGCCGTATTGTTAAGCTCCAAGTTCAACGTTTAGAACAACGCTTAGGCGATCGCCGTATGACTCTCAAGATAGCTGATGCTGCCCTAGATTTTATCGCAGAAACTGGATACGATCCTGTCTACGGAGCACGTCCACTGAAGCGAATCATTCAGCGTCAACTGGAAACCCAAATTGCGAAGGGGATTTTGCGCGGCGACTATGCTGATGGTGACACAATCTTTGTCGATATCGAAAACGAACGTCTCGCTTTTAAACGACTTTCTGCCGATCTAATAAATGTTTCTTAAAAGAGAAGGGGCGCAATGCGCCCCTTCTCTTTTAGCTTTTTTAAGTGCAAAGCGTTGGGATTTACATAGGATTGGGTTTTGCCGCTATCGTCAGATCGTATAGTTGAGCAGTTTTTTCGAGCATGATTTCATTGGAGAAAAGTTCACGGTAGCGGCTGTAACCGTTCTTGGCAAAACGATCGCGTAGATTTTGATCGGCAATTAGTTCTCCAAGTTTGGCCGCTAAGCTATCGGGATCGCGAGGCATAACGATAAAACCTGTTTGGAGATCGCTAACCTGTTCTTCAATGCCCCCCACACATGTTCCGACTACTGGCTTACCTTGCGACATCGCCTCAGCACAGGCAAGACTGCAAGCTTCTTGAAGGGAAGGCAAAACGAAAATGTCAAATAGTTGCATCAAATTGGGTAAGTCATTGAGATAACCCGTAAAAATTACGCGATCGCTAATGCCCAAATCCTGAGCCTCTTGTTTGAGGGATGACTCAAGTTCACCATTACCAGCAATTACTAATCGCAAGTTTTCTCCTTTCAATTTTGCGAAAGCTTGTAGTAAATAGGTTAAACCTTTTGCCTCTTCTAGTCGGGCGGCTGTCCCAAGAATGATTTGATTGTAAGGATCTAGGTGGAATTTTTTAGTTAGTTCTAATGATTTGTCAGCATTGAGAATTGGCTCTTTGACTCCGTTGTAAATTAAATGGAGCTTTTTTTCGTTTAATCCTAATTCTCGTAAAAGATTATATTCAGCTTCACAAACACAGATGACACGATCAGCAAACCAATTACTAAACCAGCATGACATTTGATAGCTAAATTTTGCACTTGCTCCATGATAGCCATGAACTGTAAAGAGAATAGGAACTTTTCTTAATGCTAGATTCACAGCCAGCATTAATTCGTGAGCGCCATGAACATGCATAAGATCGATCACCTGCTCTTTTTTAATTTCTTTGATTTTTGCAATCAGTTCAGGAAAACCCTTAAAAAAATTAATCTCCCACTTTGTATATTCACTTTGCAAAATTGGTAAAGCTCGAAATTGTGGAGCGCCTTTGCCGTCTGGGGCTAATAGCGATATTTTATAGTGATCGCTTAGTCCTTTGATTAGACTTAAAGCTTGTTTTTCTGTGCCACCTTGGTTGAGGTAAGGCAAAATAAATAAAATGTGTTTTTTCACTGTATATTTTGTTATTTTTTTTGTGATCGTTACAGCAAATTGAGCTTTGTTATAACAGTTATAGCTGACGCAAGTCAAAACCTAAAAAGCCAAGATTGTAACGAAAGTACAGGTATTGATTGAATGTGATCGCACAAATTTGATACCAAAACACAAAATGGCGTAGCCATTTTGTGTTTTTAAAACTCTTACAGGGTTTGGTTTTTAATTCACAGAAGTATCGTCACACTTTTGTGAATTGTTATAAGTTAAGAATTTAAGTTAAATAGTGAGAGCATAATTCCCTTAATGGGAAGGCAGTATGAATCAATTTGTCAACTAATTGGTAATGTAAACCAAAACCTAGAGCCAATATTTACTTCTCCTATTACCCCGATCTCCCCGCCATGAGCTTGGATGATTTGACGGCAAATGTATAGTCCTAAGCCAAGACTAAGCGATCGCCGATTAAGTCTATTGTGACTCTTGCCTTGTACATAAAGTTCAAATAGATGTTCGCTTTGCTCATTAGTCATGCCTACGCCATCATCCGAAACTTCACAAAGAATTGTATTTTCAGAATCTATCTTTGCTGAAATAGTGAGTTTGAGATTTGGTGGATTATGTTTAATTGCATTAGCAATCAGATTTTGAAAGACTCTACAGACATGAGCAGCATCCACGCAAACAAGTGGCAATTCTGGAGCAATTTGTACAATAACTTCTATTTCTTCTTTATCTAAAAGTGTCTGTAAGTCATCGATCGCAGCTTGGATGACTTCCCCGATCTCTACAGGTTCAGGATGAATGATAATTCCATGGACATCATTCACATGGGACTCTAACAATGAGTTGATTAATGCTAACTGGCGATTGCCACTTTGTTGCATTCTCTCCAGAGTAGATGGGGGTAAAAGAATATTTGCGTCAGTGGGGCTTGCTGTCTTAGCCAAATTATCCAATACCATCAATAGCCCTGTTACAGGATTTCGCAAGTCGTGGGAAACTGCATGGAGAAAGATGGTTAAGGATTCTTCGGCACGTTTACGATCGCTAATTTCGGTTTGCAGATCCAGATTTTGGGTCTCGATGGTTTGACGTTGTTTCGCGATCGTTAAATGGGTGCGAATCCTGACTAAGACCTCTTCATGGTCAAATGGCTTGGTCACATAATCCACTGCTCCCAGAGATAAACCGCGCACTTTATCTACTGTTTCTGAGAGCGCAGTCATAAAAATAATCGGAATCTTGACAGTTTCAGGATTGCCTTTGAGTCGTTGGCAAGTCTCAAAGCCATCGATACCTGGCATCATCACATCTAACAAAATTAGATCGGGCTTTACATACTCAATCTGTTCGATCGCACTTTCGCCATCGGTTGCCACTAATACTCGCAGCCCCACATCTCGTAGCAGGTTCACCAACACGCTCAAGTTGGTGGGATTATCATCGACAACCAACACGCAGCCATTTAAGGAATGACATAAATTTGAGATTTCAAGAGATTTATCTGTAGTTTTAATGGAATCGTTTGGAGTGCGATCTCTCATAAAGTTAAGGTGTAGTTAAGCTTAATTATGGCAGCTAAAAAACTAATTGAGAAGTAACTACTGAATAAAAACGGACATAAAAGGCTCTGATCTGCCATCTACAGATTACCCCGTTTTGATTAGCTCTTGCACCCAAAACACAGCAGTGGCACTCAAAATCGAGATCGTCCATTCAACTCCATTTAAAGGAACCGTTGACATCAGATCGCCAAACCAAGGAACTTGAACAAAGGCAATTTGACAGATAGCGATAAAGGATATGCCGAGCATCAGGGGCAAGTTGCTGAATACACTATGGCGGGCGATCGCACAGGCATGGAAAACCTGACTGAAACCAAGGGTGACAAATGCCATAGATCGCGCTTGGGAAAACATCGCTGGTTGACCTTGATATTTCAGCCAAAAGACTATGGAAATAGCGGAGATCGTGGTGACGACGGCTAGCAAAATGCGTAGGTAATTACTAGAGCGCAATATGCTTTGAAATCGATGTGCTGGTTGAAATAAAAGGGTCTCATGGGTAGGCTCAAGGACTAGCGGAAAAGCAACAATTGTTGTGGCGATCGCACCAACCCAGATTAATTGCAATGGCGGCATCGAAAATCCTGCAGCAGTATCCATTAGTGTTAGCACGGCTAAGGTAAAAGAACTTGTGGCAGTGAGCAGCGCAGTTCGTTGCAACCGATCGAATGTGGCACGTCCTTCGAGAATAGCGATCGGTAAATAATGGAAGTCTTCCTTTGGTATAATCAGCCCCGCACTATCTTGCAATTCTTTGCGACAGGTGCGATCGCAGATTCCCACATCAGCCGCTCTTAACAAGGGAATATCTTCAATATCATTCCCAATTACGGCAACTGCATTTAAATATTTCTGGCGATCTTCTTTCCATTGTCGAATTCTTTCTTGAGGAGCATCGAAATAGCTATGGGTCTCAATACCAATGGCTCTACTAAAGGCTTCTGCATCGTCTTCAGAAGCCCTGATTAATCCCCTCCACTCAATACCTGCACGACTCAAATTATCAAAGCTAAGCACCACATCTGACTCGACAATTGGCACAATCGTCGTTATTCTAGCGATCGCATCTAATACAGAAGGAAATCTTGCCCATATTCGCTGTTTAGCAAGATCTCGCATCCCAAACAGCTGAACCTGAGTGGCGATGCGTAATAGGTTTTGGGGATAGGTGCTAACGATCAAGGCGGCTGCGGTCATCGCATTGATTGTAATTCCGCGTTGCCATGAAAACCCAATCGCAATAGTCGTCACAAAAAGCAGCAGCCAGATCCAAACTTGACGTAATTGACGCAATTCAGAATGGATAACTGAAAATGGCTTGTCTTTGATGAGCGCTGCCTGTTCTTGAGTGAAACGACTTGTGGCAATCACAATTCCCCTAGCACTTCCTGCAGAAATTTCTGTTCCTGCATAAATCATATTGTTGCATTCGAGCGGCGGTGTTTTCTCCTCAAAAGTAAGCGCAGCAAGCTTGGCACAAATTGCCTCGCCGCCTAAATTAGTCTGATTTACCCGCAAATCTTCTGATGTCTCTATAACTCGTAGATCGACAGTAGGGCGATCTCCTTCTCTGAGTATCAACACATCCCCCAACACCAAATCTCGCGATGGAATTTCCATCTCTTCGCGATCGCGTAATACTGTTACCGAATTAGAAGGTTCATTTTGTCGGCGCTGAGGGCTATCTCGACTAACTTTTGCCTTGGTTTTGATTGACCATATTGAAATCCCAATACCGATCGCACTATGTATTACTCCCACAGAAATTAGCGCCCATCCTTCTGCTCCATTCCATTGCAAATAAATTGCTGATCCTAATAATAGATAAGTTAAAGGATTAATTAGAGGTTGTATAAGAACCTTGCTGATTGGATGCGATCGCGGTAATTTATTAGCTCCCAAATGCCGTAATCTTTGTCGTGCATTCACATAGGACAAACCTTCCATCGAAGTCTCTAAAGCCGCCAACACCTGATCTACATCCATGTAGTGCCAAGCTTTTTTTGTATCCGATAGAAAGTCAAATTTAGTCATCGTTTAATTTTTGGACTTAGGAACACATTTCATAGATAGCAATTGACAAACATTGAGTTAAGAATGCCTATGACTATTCCCCAATGCATATGTGATTATTATAAGTAAGGGCGATGCAAATCTCTGCCTTTATTTTTTCGTTATCTAATACAACATTCGAAAAGCAAAGAATATTTACTAAATTGGATTTGATACAATCCTTTCATGCATATGTAGAGGATCTAAATCATGACTTTAGCAACAGCTAGCCCCTCTATACTAATGACCATAGAAGAGTATCTCAGTTATGACGATGGTACAGACGATCGCTACGAGCTTGTAAACGGAGAATTAGTCAAAGCGCCAACTGAATCTCCTCTAAATTGTCAGATTGCTAAACTGCTAATGTTTGAATTTGCCAAACATTTTCCAATGGCACTAATTTGCCATAAGGACATTGAGATTGTAGTTAGTGGTAGAAGAGCAAAGGTCAGACTACCTGATCTAGTTGTACTAAGTGAAGATGGACTTGCGGCTATGACTGGTCAGCGCAGTAATACAATTACCCAAGAGATGCCATCGCCAATTTTGGTTGCAGAAGTAGTTTCCGCTGGGCAAGAAAATCGAGACAGAGACTATCGCTATAAACGTACAGAGTATGCAGCCAGAGGCATTAATGAATATTGGATTATCGATCCAGAAATGCGACAAATAACCATATGTCTATGGGTGGATGGACAGTATGAAGACAAAATCTATACAGGTGACATGCCAATTGCATCAACGGTGGTAGATGGCTTTGCCCTGACTGTTGAGCAGGTTTTAGCGTTTGGGCAATAAAAAGCGACGCATCGCGTCGCTTTTTATGAGCTTGTTTACCCGCCGAAGGCGGGTAAACAAGCTCAAATACTATTTGAGAATATTTTTTAAAGTATTGACGACTCGATCTTGTTGCTCTTCGCTGAGTTCTGGAAACATTGGCAAAGATAAAACTTGATCGCAAATATCCTCAGTGACAGGAAAATCACCCTTTTTATAACCAAGGTTGCTGTATACAGATTGCAAGTGCAACGGCAAGGGATAGTAAATCATTGTGATTATATTTTGCTCTCGCAGTTGGGCTTGAACATAATCGCGTTTGTCATCACCGATGCGAACTGTGTACTGATTCCAAACACTGCCAGGACAATGATGGGGAGTTATAAGATGGGGAATATTTGCATTTTTTAGAAGATGTGTGTAGCGATCGCTAATCTCACGGCGTTGAGCATTCCACTTATCGAGGTAAGGTAATTTGACTTGCAATAGAGCCGCTTGCAATGCATCAAGCCGTGAATTCATCCCGATATATTCGTGGTAATAGCGCTTAGGGCTTCCATGCTCCCGCAAAATCCGCAATTTATTCGCGACTTCAGCATTCTTAGTGGTCATCATTCCCCCATCGCCACAGCCACCCAGATTTTTGGTTGGATAAAAGCTAAAACAGCCCACATCGCCAATATTTCCCACCTTATGTCCATCAAAAGTTGCACCTGTCGCCTGAGCGCAGTCTTCGATCACAAAGAGATTATGCTTTTGCGCGATCGCCATCAAACTAGTCATATCAGCTGAGCGTCCAAATAAATGTACGGGCATGATCGCCTTAGTTCGAGAGGTGATAGCAGATTCGATTAGTTGAATATTCATATTGAAGCTATGCGCTTCAATATCGACAAATACTGGTTTTGCCCCCGTCATGCTAATCGTTTCTGCACTAGCAAAAAATGTAAATGGTGAAGTGATAACTTCATCGCCCTCCCCAATATCTAAAGCTCGCAGAGCAAGATATAGAGCATCAGTACCTGAGTTACAAGCAATACCAAAGTTAGAGTCAGTAGCTGAGCCAATATAATTAGCAAACTCAGTTTCAAACTGACTTACAGTCTGTCCACCAATATATTGCCCTGATGCTAGTACTTCTAATGCAGCTTTATTGAGGCGATCGCCAATTTGTTGATATTGCTGCGATGCATCAAAGGGAGGAATTTTATTCACGTTGAAACGATTCTAGATTGCCTCAACTATTTTAAACGCGATTGCCATTGCTTGTTATCAAAAAAACAAGGGGCGCATTGCGCCCCTTGTTTTAATTATTTCTTTTCATGACGGGAGTAGTCGTCTTGGAAGCGAATAATATCATCTTCTCCCAAATACTCGCCACTTTGTACCTCGATTAGGATCAAAGGGATTATGCCAGGATTTTCGAGTCTATGCGCCGTACATTTAGGGACATAGGTTGATTGATTTGTGCTGATCATCGTTTCTTTCTCGCCGCAGGTCACCTTGGCAGTTCCAGATACCACAATCCAATGTTCGCTGCGGTGATGGTGCATTTGGAGGCTAAGACGATGTCCAGATCTAACTTCAATGCGCTTGATTTTGTAGCCGAGGCCTTCTTCAAGTGTGGTAAATGTACCCCATGGCCGTTCTACAGTTGGCCCATGAGTATTTAATGTCTCTACATTTAGATTTACAATGCTACTGATCGCCGAAGGAGCTTCTTTTACTGGTGACATAACGGCTATTTGGGGAAATGCTGATTGATTTCTAGAATAGCACCAAGTTAAAAAAAATCTATGCCCACAAATAAAATAGATCGTATAGAAATCACAATATTATTTTTTCCTAAACGGGGGCTTTTAGGGGATATATAGCTTAGTAGATTTAAATTAGGAGTTGCTCTAAATTACTCTTTAAAATTTGAAAAATTCATGATTTTTGTTACTTCCATAAAGTGCGAAGTAAGACTTATTCAGAAACAAGTCGAGAAACGGAGAGGGTGTCACACATCTTATTGATTTGATTGCAAACACGATCAAATTGGTGGCGATCGCTAATATCAATACTCAGATCAATAATCGCTGCCTTACCTTTTTTGGTTTGCACATTTGCCTTGCGGACATTAATCTTGTTGTCAGATAGACGAGTCAAAATATCTCGCAGTACACCAACCCGATCAATTGTTTCTACCCGAATATCAATGGGATAGGTTTGAACATGATCATTTTCCTTTTGCTGATTCCAGCCTACATGTAACATCCGATCGCTAGGAATATTTGCTAAATTGTTGCAATCATGTCGATGAATTGTGATACCACGATTGCTACCTAATGCGACAACTCCAGAGATTGGCTCCCCTGGAAGAGGTGCACAACAACCTGCGATCGAGTAAACCATCCCCTCTAGACCCAAAATTGGCGACTTGGAGTTATTACTATGAGCAGGTTCATGGCGTGCTTCATACTTTTGAGGGTTGAAATAACGATCATTGTGTTGATTCTCGCGTAGCTTGTTAACTACAGAATTAACTGAAGTTTCACCATAGCCAATTCCTGCGATCAGATCCTCAACATTGTGATAATTACATCGCTCGGCAAGTTTTTGCATTTGGTCTGATTTGAGCAAAGCTTCTAAGCCATTTTTGCCCAGTTCTCGCTCTAGCGCACTGCGACCTAATGCAAGATTTTCATCACGACGCGATCGCTTAAACCATTGTCTAATTCTACTTTTTGCCGAATTAGTAGCAACAAAATTAATCCAATCGGTACTGGGGTGGGCATTGTTTTGGGTGAGGATTGTAACAATATCGCCATGTTTAAGGGGGCGTTGCAACGGAACCATCACGTTATTTACTAATGCACCAGAGCAGTGATTGCCAACTTCAGTATGAACACGATAGGCAAAGTCTACAGGTGTTGAGCCACGGGGCAAGCAATAAACATCTCCTTTCGGACTAAAGACATAAACTTCGCTATCAAATAAATCTTCCTTGACGCTATCCAGATATTCTTGGGGATCTTTCAGTTCCCGTTGCCATTCCACCAACTGACGCAACCAGGTAAATTTCTGATCATCCCCCTTAAGCGGCTTACTAGTTGAATTACTTTCTTTGTATTTCCAATGGGCTGCAATTCCATAGTCTGCGATGTGATGCATTTCCCAAGTGCGAATCTGCACTTCCACAGGCTGTCCTTTGGGCCCAATTACCGCCGTGTGTAGTGATTGATAGCGGTTTGGTTTGGGTAAACCAATGTAGTCTTTAAAACGCCCAGGGATCGGACAGAAATGATCGTGGACAACGGCAAGAACTCGATAGCATTCCTCTTTAGTATTGACGATTACTCTAACGGCTTGGATGTCATAAATCTCGTTATATTGTTTCTTTTGGCGCTCCATTTTGCGGTAGATACCATACAAATGCTTCGGTCTACCGCTAATTTCAAAATCATCGATGCCCATTGACTCCAGCCGATCAGCTAATACCCTGGTTACCTCGGTTAACTGTTCGTGACGATCCTCATGGGTCTCAGCAACCAGAGACACCATCATTTGATATTGCTCTGGCTCAATATATTTAAAAGCTATATCTTCAAGCTCCCACTTGATCTGTCCTAAACCCAAACGGTTTGCTAAAGGAGCAAAAATCTCTCTAGTTTCTCTGGAAATCAAAACTTGCTTTTCAGGTCGTAAATGTTGCAGCGTTCGCATGTTGTGCAAGCGATCGGCAAGCTTAACGATAATCACGCGAATATCTTGAGCCATCGCCAGAAACATACGACGAAAGTTTTCGGCTTGACTTTCAGTTTTACTCTCAAAACTCAGTTTCGATAATTTGGTTACCCCTTCAACTAATTGTCGGACTTCTTTCCCAAACTTTTGTTCGATTTGATCGCAAGATACATCTGTGTCTTCAACGACATCATGCAAAAATCCTGCGGCAATCATGGCATTACTACTACCTAAATCCTTCAGAATTGCCGCAACTGCGATCGGATGTAATATGTATGGCTCCCCCGATGCACGACATTGACCATCATGTAGTTTATAAGCAAAATCTAAGGATCGACCAACAATATCTTCACCCTCTAAACTTTCACCCCTCTGTGATTTCTCCCAACTACTTCTTAACCAGTCTGGAATCCATGCATCAACTACTGCATTACATTCCCGCACGTTTTCGCAATCTATTTCACCATCTATTGGCTGACCTAGACGTTCTAAAGGAGCTTCAGCTAATAATGTCATCGGAGTCATACGTTTAATTCGCCTTAGCAAAGATAGTTATTAAGATCTGCATAACCTTATCTTAAACTTTATGTTATTAAATATACGATTTTGTCTCTAGTAAAACAAATTCTGAAGTTTTTTCGCATTACTTGGAAGTAAAAAACTATAAATCGATGGTGGTCTTTGAGCAGTCTTCAATTTTTTAGTGATCTAAAAAATCGTTGGGTTACTCGATGGATCAATACGTTTGCATAAAATCAAACGATGCAGGTTACTATCCCAATGCACATGCTCAAAAATTTTGCGTAATATGTAGAAGCCCCTGCCACATTCCAAGTCATGGCATGGAGTGGGATCGTCCTGTGAGCCGCCAGAGGATTGTAAATCATTTCCTTGATCCGTGATCACCCACCAATACATTTGAGAAGCCATCGAAAATTTAACAGTGATTTGCTTACATGGATCAAGGGAATTTCCATGTTTTACAGCATTGACTAATGCTTCTTGCAAACCCAACCTTATTTCTGGCTGCCATTCTGAGGGTACCTCTTCAAGGAGCAAGTCTAGTACTGGGGCAAGATAGAGAGTTGAAGTAAAACTGAGATTTCTCCACTTTCGTCCTAATGGACGCACAGGTGTCACAATCACGGACTTTTAGCTCCTCAGAAAGACGTCTTTAGCTTGCTTTTGTGATTTGTGAACAGCAAAAGTATTCACTAAACTAGCAATGGAATTAATTAAATTCACGATCGCCATACAATGTATGTATCTAAATATTCTAGCGAAAAATCTTTCTTAAAATCTTTCCTAAGCAGTATGACTTTTACGCAACGACAAATTTCACCCTTTAACCCCACTGAAAACACTCGCACAATGGGAAAAGGGATGCGAGCCGCTATTTTATTTGTTTTAAGCGTATTGGTGCTAATCGGGATTTTGGGTGGACGCCTTTTTTATTTGCAAATGATTGAAGGCGATCGCAACCAACAACTTGCCGAGAATAATCGGATCAGATTAATTGCTAAGCCCCCTGAAAGAGGACGACTGTTTGATCGCAAAGGAAATATTCTTGCCTCCAGTCGATTGGCGCATGTAGTTTATCTATGGCCGATCGCTCTGCCCAAGGATAAATGGCAACCAATTGTTAACCGTTTGGCTGGCTTAATTGGTGTTTCGGCTCAGACGATTACCGACAAACTGGAGCAGGAAGGCTATAACTCCCCAAATCTAGTCCGAGTTTCAACTTCGATTAGCCCCAAACTTGTAACTGTTCTTTCCGAGCATAGCCTCGAATTACCAGGTGTCAAAGTTGAGCCTGAAGCAGTGCGCTACTACCCCAATGGTGATGTTGCTGCTCATGTGCTGGGCTATACAGGGGAATTAACTGCTGAAGAGTTACCAAAATTGCGCGAAAAAGGTTATCGCCCTGGAGATGTTATCGGCAAAGCAGGAGTGGAATATGCCTTTGAAAATCAGCTGCGTGGTGAATGGGGGGGGCAGCAGGTGGAAGTCAATGCTTTTGGTAAGGTGCTCAGGATTTTAGGTCAAAAACCGCCCAAAGCGGGTAATGCCGTCAAAATGACGATTGATTTAGATTTAGAAAAAGCAGTTGAGAAGATTTTAGGCGAGCAACAAGGCGGAATTATCGCGATGAATCCTGATAATGGTGAAATATTAGCCATGGTAAGTCATCCAGCCTTTGATCCTAACCTTTTTTCTGGCAAGATTTCTGAAGCGACCTGGAAGCGCTTGCAAGAAAAAGATCATCCTTTTGTAAATCGGGTTTTACAGGTATATCCTCCCGCCAGTACATTCAAGGTTGTGACCATGACCGCAGGCTTAGAAACCAATAAATTTGGGATAAATGATGTACTTGCTACATATCCGTATCTTGATGTGGGTGGGTTTCAATTTTGGGATCACAATAAAGCAGGATTTGGCACAATTGGATTTTCTGAGGCGATGGCATACAGCAGTAATACTTTCTTTGGACAGGTAGGTATGCGTGTCGGAGAGAAAGATCTTGCCGCATGGTCACATAAATATGGTTATGGCGAGTATTCGGGTATTGAAATTAAAGAGGAAGAAACCAAAGGTACTGTTCCAGACGAAGAATGGAAAAAGAGGGTGATCGGTGAACCTTGGTACGTTGGCAATACTTTAAATATGTCTATTGGTCAGGGTGACGTTCAAGCCAATCTTGTTCAAGTATCAATGATGACTTCTGCTGTTGCTAATGGTGGCTTTAGGATTAGACCACATCTGCTTTTTGAAGATAACGACGCGAGGGAATGGCGACAGTCTCTAAATATATCGCCAATAAATTTGGCGGCTTTGCAAAAGGCGTTGAGATCTGTTTTTGACTTCGGCACAGCCGCAGCTCTAAATTCGGCAGAAATTGAAATGGCTGGTAAGTCTGGCACTGCCCAAGATCCTCCTCGCCCGAATCACGCATGGTTTACCTTATATGCACCCTACGAGAAGCCAGAAATTGTAGTGACAGTTTTTGCGGAGAACGCTGGTGGTGGTGGTGGTAGCGCGATCGCAGCTCCCTTGGCGGTGCAGACTGTTGAAGCTTATATGCACATCAAGAAAAATCCCACCGTTCCCTATAATCCTCCAGTTCCTGCGATCAACAATTAAAAAAAGCGGTGCGAAGCACCGCTTTTTTTAATTAGATTTTCTTCAGCCAACTAAACATTGCGCGAAGCTCTTTACCAACGGACTCGATTTGATGCTCCGCTTCTTGGCGACGCATTGCAGTAAAGCCTGGTTTGCCAGATTGGTTTTCAAGGACAAACTCACGAGCAAATTGACCAGATTGAATTTCCGAAAGAATTTTCTTCATTTCGACCTTAGTCTGTTCATTCACCACGCGAGGACCACGAGTGTAATCACCATATTCAGCCGTATTCGAGATGCTGTAACGCATATTCGACATACCGCCTTCAACGACCAAGTCCACGATCAGCTTCACTTCATGTAGGCACTCGAAGTAGGCGAGTTCGGGCTGATAACCTGCTTCAACAAGAGTCTCGAAGCCTGCCTTGATCAGCGCACATAAACCACCGCAAAGTACAGCTTGTTCGCCGAATAGATCGGTTTCAGTTTCTTCACGGAAAGTGGTTTCGAGAATTCCGCCGCGTGTACCGCCGATACCCTTGGCATATGCCATCGCGCGATCGCGTGCTTGACCAGTGGCATCTTGATACACAGCGAACAAAGCAGGAACGCCTTGACCTTGGGTATAAGTGCGACGCACCAAGTGTCCAGGTCCTTTAGGTGCAACCATGATCACATCGACATCGGCAGGGGGGACAACTTGCGCGAAGTGGATATTGAAACCATGGGCAAAAGCTAGAGTATCTCCAGCTTTAAGATTTGGAGCAATTTCGGTAGCATAAATTGCTTTTTGAGTTTCGTCAGGCAATAAAATCATAATCAGGTCAGCAGCAGCCGATGCATCTGCAACAGTCTTAACGGTTAAACCTTCAGATTCTGCTTTTTGCCATGAGGGACTGCCTTGATATAACCCCACGATGACATCCACGCCGCTTTCTTTTAGGTTAAGGGCATGGGCGTGACCCTGAGAACCATAGCCGATAATTGCAACCGTCTTACCTGCTAGAAATTCAAGATTTGCGTCCGTGTCGTAGTACATCCGAGCCATAGTGTGGTTATCTCCGAGACAAAAGATTGGGTGAGTAGTTTTTTAGATGTAGTTTGGAAGATTTATTGTCAATTGCCTTCAAACACTTTTTCTAGTCTAACAAAAATCGCCACAACTCTTTAAAGATATTTGCCGAGCCTAAGGATCGGCAAATATCTTTAAGTGCGTCGGCGTAAGCGCGGGCGATTACGCTCAGATTTATCACGTTCGTAATTAATTAGCCTGCCATAATATTCATGTTTAGCCAGATTTAGCGATAAGAAAACATGCTCTCTGGCATTGCCAAAACCTTTGCGGGTAAAGAAATTAATCGCTGGTGTATTTGCAGGATCGGTATCAACGAGCATGAACCTGACATTATCCTCAATCATCCGCTCAACGATTTTATCGACTAGGCGATCGCCGACACCCCGACGCTGAAAATTTGGGCTAATGCCTAGCCAAGTAATATATCCATATTTCCATGAAGCCTTAATGATGATTGTGCCAAGAATAAATCCTGCTAATTGATCGTCGACCTCGGCAACCAAGCAATATTCGGAATCGGTGTTATACATGCCGATCACCTCCCACTCGTCCCATGTCCGATAGAGGTAGGGATAGAGATCGCTGGTAAATAATTGTTCGCCTAAGTGAAAAATCGGGGCAATATCATCGATATTCATCTCGCGGATCGAGACACTATTGCTTTCAGGGCGATCGCGATCGCTATCATTGTCGGTAGATTTATCAGGTAAATCGTTCATAATTGTTATGTATATTTTTAAAAACCTGTTAAAAAACTATGTTTGAATTTGCTTACATCTGTCAAAAGCATTAAAATATATTACAGCTATCAAAAAATTGTTAAATAGTTCAGCAATCTTGGGTTTTTCAATTACATGAGTAAAGTTTACGATTGGTTTAACGATCGCCTTGAAGTTGGGGCGCTCGCTGAGGACGTTACTAGTAAGTATGTTCCTCCTCACGTCAATATTTTTTACTGTCTCGGTGGCATCACCCTCACCTGCTTCCTGATTCAGTTCGCGACAGGTTTCGCGATGACCTTTTATTACAAGCCATCCGTAACCGAAGCATTTGACTCAGTTCGCTACATCATGACCGACGTTAATTTCGGTTGGTTGATCCGCTCTGTCCACCGTTGGTCAGCAAGCATGATGGTGTTGATGATGATCCTGCATGTTTTCCGCGTGTACTTAACTGGCGGTTTCAAAAAACCCCGTGAATTGACTTGGATTACTGGTGTAATCCTTGCTGTAATCACTGTTACCTTTGGTGTAACAGGCTACTCCTTACCTTGGGATCAAGTAGGATACTGGGCAGTTAAGATCGTATCTGGCGTACCTGATGCAATTCCTGTTGTAGGTGGAACATTAGTTGAGCTGTTGCGCGGTGGTCAAAGCGTTGGACAACCAACTCTTACCCGTTTCTACAGCTTGCATACTTTTGTATTGCCTTGGCTGATTGCGGTATTCATGCTGGCTCACTTCTTGATGATCCGTAAACAAGGTATTTCTGGTCCTTTGTAAGGTTTCTTTTCCGAGAAGCAATTATAGGATTTTCCTATTGGATAATTTTAGAAAATCATCACGCAATAAATAAAGCAATAACATGGCAAAGACTGAAAAGCTTCCCGATTTAAATGATCCAATTTTGCGTGCAAAGTTGGAAAAGAACATGGGTCACAACTACTATGGCGAACCAGCTTGGCCAAACGACCTGTTGTACATGTTCCCAGTTGTAATTACTGGCTCGATCGCATTGATTGTTGGGTTGGCTGTGCTCGACCCCACTATGGTTGGCGAACCTGCAAACCCCTTCGCAACTCCCTTGGAAATTTTGCCTGAGTGGTTTCTATATCCTGCATTCCAAATTTTGCGGATTGTTCCTAATAAACTGCTAGGAGTACTGCTACAAAGTTTGATTCCTGTTGGCTTAATTCTCATTCCTTTCATTGAGAATGTAAACAAGTTCCAAAATCCTTTCCGTCGTCCTGTAGCGATGGCTGTATTCTTGTTTGGCACCGCTGTTACTCTCTGGTTGGGTATTGGTTCGACTATGCCAATTGACAAGTCTTTGACTTTAGGCTTGTTCTAGGTATTTTACTTATTCAAACCCAAGTTGCTACCTATCAAAAATCACTTCAAAATAGCTTGAAACTAGCCTTGCAAAGCATTAAATGCTGTTATTTTTATATAAATACCTGATATTTATCGTTTTAAGTTGAGTTTTAAGCCAATAGGTAGCAACTTGGGTTATTCAAATAGAAAAAAGGTGCGAGCAATGCTCGCACCTTTTTTTCTTCTAAGAATGTTTTTGAGGTTTGTTCTTTCGTTCATAAAAGTGTGACGACACTTTTGTGAATTGGTATTATTCCTATAATTTTGATGCTTATATAGCAATGAAAGTTTTGCTTAGGACATAAAACCCAAATAAATGGAGGCGGGGCGAAGCGCCGCCTCCATTTATTTGGGTTTTGATTTGTCCTAGCTATCTCTTACGTATGGTATTTAACTCGATCTCTAAAAGCTCTGACATTGACTGCAAAAATGTGTCGATCGTCCACCGAGTTTAATTCGTGAAATCGTTGTGCCACAGATATTACATGGCTTTCCTGTGCGTCGAAAAACCCAAGCTGTATCAATGTAGTTTCCCTTGAGTCCTGCAACATTCTGAAAAGAACTAAAAGTCGTCCCACCCTTTGCTATGCCATCACTCAGCGAGTGAATAATTCCTCGATGAAGGGCAGTTACCTGATCAATGCTAAGGGAATTGGCTGCTTTTTGAGGATGGATTTTGCCCAGAAACAATGATTCATCAGCATAGATATTTCCTATCCCCGCAACGGTCTCCTGATCTAGAAGCACAGTCTTTATCGGGCGACTAGTTCGGCTAAATTTAGCGGCTAAGTGCTCTGGCGTAAACTCGTTATCAAAAGGTTCCAAACCTAATTTTTGTAACCCCGTAATAATTGATTCATTTGTTTGATTAGATGGAACCCACCAAACCTTCCCAAAAGTTCGCTGATCGTCAAATCGCAACTCCTTCAATCTTTCCTTTTTCCCTTTTCCTTTTTCCTTTAAAAACAACCTTACCCGCGTATGCTTGCCCACAGTAGTATCGCGATCGCACCAGAGCAAACTTCCCGTCATTCGTAAATGTACCCCCAACCGATCACCCTGTGAAAACTGAGCAATTAAATATTTCCCCCGTCTCTGCCACTCTGCGAACTCTGCACCAATGATCGATGTTAAAAAAGTTCCTGAATTTTCAGGATAGGCGATCGCACGGGGCAGCAATACCTCGCCACCTTCAATTTGCCAACCTAGCGTATTTTCATTTAAACCAATGCGAACTGTCTCAACTTCTGGTAATTCGGGCATTATTTACTAAAAAAGGTACAATCTTTGCGTAGCAAAGATTGTACCTTTTTTAGAGTTAGAAGAATCTAGGCGACTTCTTCAACTTCATCGATCGCAAAGTTGTTGGTTGCGATGTTGGAGTAGTTTACGCTGTCGAAACGAACAATCACTGGGTAAATGATTCCGCTCTTATCAACAGAAGCCACAGTACCGACTTCGCGATACCAGTAGGACTCTTTACGCAAAATGCGAACCTTAGAACCACGTGCAACTGCCATAGTTTTATCCTTATTCCTAAAGACTGTAATGTGAAAAATAAAATGATTACAGATACCGTCTCTAGGTTACTGCGAGGCGATCGCCTCTGTCTATTTCTAGCTCGTTAAGTTTTATTTAGCAAAAGCCCAAAAACTGTAACGTCTGCAAAGCGGTCGTTACAGTTTTTGGGGCTTACTTAGCGCACAACTACCGGTGTACCCACAGAAGCCCAAAGATACAGCCATGCCGCATGATCGGGGGCAACGTTAGTACAGCCATGACTGACAGGTATTCCAAAGCTACGATGCCAATATGCCCCATGAATGGCATAGTTGCCACTGTAATACATCACATTAGGAACATCTGGCACGTTATAGTCTTCCCCTTGCATTCTTGCAGTAGCAAATTTAGTCTGGATGTTAAAAATACCTGTCGGTGTAGGTGTTGCACTTTTGCCAGTTGATACGACCACTGCATAAACAAGTTGGTTTCCTTGCCACGCGAGTAGTCTCTGACTACGTAGCCGAATTTCGATCCAGCGTTGTCCCGATCGCCTTAGCATTTCGATATCTTGGCTACGGACAGAACGAGATGTGGTTTGAGCGATCGCCTTACCTAAATTAATTAAGTTAATTCCGCCGCTCAGTCCTGTTAAAAACAAAGCGGTAATTAAAGCAGTAGATCTAGTTTTCCAATACTTAATCATGTTGATCGCAAGGCTGCATATCAAAAAGTATGCCCAAAATTTACTGGAAATTCTGTTAAAAGGCTCAATAAATCAGAAAGGTTTCGCTTAGCGAAACCTTTCTTAAAGAATAAGTTATTTATTGTAAAAAAAGGCTATATCTTTGTCCTTTAGTGGGGCAAAGCCTGCGTCCAGCAACTTTTGATTGAGTTCATTTTGAGGGATATGTTTTGCGCCAATACGAACAATGCGCGATCGCATCGTATTAGTTACGCCACTGCGCTGACGATTGCCTTCAAGCGCCATTACGCTGCTATAGAGATCAAGTTTCTTAGGGTCTATTGGTGTGCCATCAAAGTCGATTCCTTTCGCGATCGCCACATCAATCGCATCAGCACCCGTTGTTGGAGAATTGTCGGACATAAGTAAAAACCAAATACTTGTTGAGAGTGGCGCAAAACACCACTCTCAACAAACTACCACTGAACGCGATACATCGAAAATAGCAACCCGTCTTTTTTTGCAGTAATTTTGCCACCCATAGATTGCACAAGCTCGGTAACTTCACTAAGCGGTGTCAGAAATACCTCTGAGCCTAAATAGGTTTCTAAAATTGCCCAATTTTCAGCAAATTCTAAATCAGGATTAATCGCGTCAAAAATAAATACCCCATTTGGTTTTAATACCCGCTTAGCCTCACGCAAAACTAGTTTCAAATACTCAAGTGGGTAATAGCAACTAAACCCAGTCGCAATCACGCGATCAAAAAATCCATTCTCGTAACTTAACTGATGCCCTGCCCCAAGTTGCACCCCTTTAAATAATTTAGAATTTAGTTGCGAACCTCTTGAATTAAGGGCTTCTTTAGCCACAAAACTAATTTCCTGCCCATAAAAAAATACTTCCCAGTCGCGCCAAGGATAAATCAAAAAACTTACGCCACAGCCAATATCTAAACAACGCTGATTTTTTTGAAATTGTGCCAATTCCCAAAATGGCGAGGCAATCTTACTTGATAGAGTATGGCTTACCCACTCTCGAAACAGTGGCATCGACTCCACCTCTTCAGGCAGATCAAACGCCTCATTACGATATTCGCGATCGTAGCGCTTTTGCACTGTAGCGATCGCAGGTGTCCATTCATCAGCCTGAGAAGTAAAAGCTTTACTCATTTAAAATCAACGCCTTCGTATAGATCTACCAAACTAACTTCAACACCAATCGATGACAGCATAAACCGATCATCTAAATGGTCATACTCGGTAAACAACCATTGATTTCCCGACTGCCTAATATAATGCTCCACATGGGGTTTTAGCTGATCAATTAACAAATATTCCTGAAAACTAGAAATTGTGCGGTAATCAGCAAATTTTTCACCACGGTCATAATTTTTTGTCGAATTAGATAATACTTCAGCAATGAAAACAGGTTCCGTCACTGTATCTTTTCGCCCCTCTTGCAGAGCGATCGGGCGCGGCACAACCATCACATCAGGATAAGTATGAATTTTGATTTGGGGAATCCATAGCCGTTGATCGGTTACAAATACCTGCAATGGCTTACCTTTGAGTGCAATTCTAAGAATTACAGTCAAAGCACCAATAATTTCATTATGTGTAGGCGTACCACCAGTCATCGGAATAATTTCTCCGTTGCGATACTCGTTACGAGTTGTCGATATCGTCTCTAACTCTAGATATTCTTCGGGTGTGTAAGTCTTAACAGGAACTGCAATCATCAGGTTGTTTCCCACTATTTGGAAATATTAATTAGAAATATTAAACTGCTTGTTCTTTTTGAGTTTTGAGATAGGCAAAGACCGACTTGTCACCAATATCAGGTGGAATTTCTTGAGTCACTTTACGAATCGCAAAGATTACAAACAAAACTGCCCAAGCACCTAATAGTCCTCGCTCGATCGCTACTGGCAAAATATTCACCAAATGACCAAGAATTAGCAGAGGCAATAGGGGGACTAAAAACTTTGTTTCAAAACGATTAAAACAAAAAGTCTCCTTAAAAAAAATGCCTGTGAGTGCAGCAAAACTAAAGCCCACACCAATCAACGCAATTTGATGATCGTAGATAGCGATCGCCAAAGGTTCAGAGAAATAAAGTGCTACAGCTACGGCAGCAATAGTCCCGATCGCCCAAAAGATCTGCAAAACACGATGCAATAACTCCAGATAAATATGAATAGTCCAAAGGGCAACACCTAACCCCACAGAAAATCCGATATACAGCCAAGTCAACCAATTTAAGATCTCAGGATTATTGGGCTGTGATAGCACTAATAGCGCTCCCACGCTAAAACATAGAGCAGCGATCGCTAAAGCACTTCGGTAAACAATTACCCCAAAGCGATCGTCTTTTGTAATCGTAAACTCTCCAAATTGACCCTGATAAACTTCAGATACAATTTCCACAAATTTCTCCGTCAATGACATTACTCAAATTATAAAGGTCTTGAAGCTTCCTCTATATTTTTAGTGATTGCCAAAATTGCCATAATGCTTTACTATCTTGCAGTCAAAATCGACAAAATTCGGATGACGCTGTACCGAAAACCAAGTAGGCAGCAGAGGAACTTTTTATGCGTATTTATTACCTAGCTGGCGTGATTCTTAGCGTTACTACAATCCTTAGTGCTTGCGGTGAGGGTACACCAGTCGAATGTACGATCAGCACGACAAGAGAAACCAGAGGAGGCATAATCAAGACAGGCAAATTTGCTCCTGGTACTGATTGCGAGCAAATGAGGAGCCTTGCGGAATCTGGGCAACCATTACCTACTCTTGCTGGTAGTGCACCTATAACTACTGCCCCCAAAGTTGTTGCAACTCCTACTGCGCCAACTTTTAATGCTCCATTTGTAGCTGGGCAAAAAACACAGGATCTGATTGCCACCACTGATAAGCAAGCAAGGGTTCAGGAGCTAGAGCAAAAAATTGGCGTTGACTCAAAGCAATCTCGAGATCCTTTTACTAGTACTGTGATTAATCCAGTGCCGAAACTAGAAACCTTGCTGGCAAAACCTAAAGCCCAGCCAAATCTTCGTGCTGCAGTCGTTGTAAGAACATCTAATCGTCCAAACAAAGTTATTGAACCGCCTGACACCAAAGCCGCTGAAGGAACAACAGTAACTGGCACAGTAGAAGTTGCCGGTTCGATCTATGCAATTATTAATGCCTTTGGTGAGCCTTCATCTCGCTATGTTAGAGCTGGTCAAATGATTTCTAACGGTAAAGTATTAGTTAAGCGTATTGACACTAATGCTGAGCCGCCGATAGTTGTTTTGCAGCAAAACGGAGTCGAAGTTTTGCGTCCTGTAGGTGCGCCTGTAATTGGTGCTGTAGACAATAGTCAGCCAGCAGCGACATCTCCAGGAAGTTCTCGGTCGGGTCCTTCTCCGCTTTCCCTTCCACCACTAACTCCTGCACAATAAAAAGACAAATGGGGTGCTAAACACCCCATTTGTCTTTTTGATACATAGATAAAAAGGTTCACATTTAGTGGCTTTTTGCCTATTTCTTGGGAGCCATCAACATAGTGATGTTCCTTCCTTCTCGTTTGGGATATTGTTGAATCTCAGCAACAGATTCTAGATCGCTAGCCATCCGATTCAACAAAACTTCAGCAAGATCAACGTGTTGAATTTCGCGCCCACGAAACATTACTGTTGCTTTAACTTTGTCACCCTCTTTCAAAAATCGTTCAGCGTGATTGATTCGCACCTTATAGTCATGCTCCTCAATCTTGTAGCGCATTTTTACCTCTTTAACATCAGAAGTATGTTGCTTTTTACGAGCTTCCCTTGCCTTCTTTTCTTGCTCAAACTTGAATTTGCCATAGTCCATAATCCGACAAACAGGAGGATCAGCTTTATCACTGACAAGCACAAGATCTAGCTCTTTTTCTTCAGCCATCTTCAAGGCTTCTTTGGGGGTAAGGATGCCGAGTTGCTCCCCCTCCATATCAATGACTCGAATTTTTGGATATCTGATGCGTTCGTTGATTTGGGGAAGGTCTTTAATTGGCTTTTTAGTCATGAAATCTCTGTTGTCTAGACTCTTTGGGGTATTGGTTTAATTTACTAATGGTTTACAAATATATACTTATCCTAAGCACCATATTCAAATTAAGCATTTGATATATATAAGCTTAGCAAATTTTTGCTTGACATAAACGTTTAAGTATAGTACGAACTACCACTTAATGTGTCAAGTATTATGTCATCATTTTTCGTAAATTTTGGTTAACCAGTTCTGAGGTTACCCGATCGCTAAGAGTTACCGAGCCAATTGCCGTTGGTAAAATGAAGCGAACTTTGCCAGCTTCTACTTTTTTGTCGGTAGAAAGAGACTCAATAATTGACTCAAGATCGATATCCGCAGGTAATGTCTGTGGTAGACGGGTTTTAGCAATTAGATCTAATTGTCGGGCTTGCTCTAATGCAGACCATAGACCAAGATCGACGGCGATCGCACCCGCAATTACCATTCCTAAGCCGACAGCTTCACCATGATTGTAAAGGCGATAGTTGGTAACCGATTCGATTGCATGGCCGACTGTATGACCATAGTTGAGAATGGCGCGAAGATTTCCTTCTTTCTCATCTTTGGATACGACTTCAGCTTTAGCTTTGGCACAACGATACAAAATTGTTTGCAGCAATTCCGCTGATACATAGCGTAACTGATCAAGGCGATCGCATTGAGAAAGCAAATCAAATAATTCGCGATCCCAGATTACGCCGTACTTAATAACCTCTGCCATCGCTGAGCGAAATTCACGAACTGGCAAAGTTTTTAATACTTCAGGATCGACCCACACTAGTCGAGGTTGATAAAAAGCGCCGATTAAGTTTTTACCATGCGGATGATTGATCCCCGTCTTGCCACCAATTGCTGAGTCTACCATTGCTAAAAGCGTGGTGGGAACTTGAACAAGATCAATACCTCGCAACCAAGTTGCTGCTGCATAGCCCGACATATCTCCGATTACGCCACCTCCGAGGGCAACAATCATCGATGAGCGTTCTAAACGGTGGACAAGAGCCGCATTATAAATCTTTTGGAGTGAGTTCGCGTTTTTAAAGCGTTCACCTGCGGGCAATATTAAATTAGCAACATCAAAACCCGCATTACTTAGGGATGTCTGGACAGTTTCTCCATAGTGCTTGTAAATGATGGGATTCGAGACAATGAGGAGTTTTTTGCTTTTTTTGCCTAAGCCAATTTCTACTAATTTATTGCCTAAGTTTTTGAGGCTATGCGATGCGATCGCAATGTCATAACTACGATTAGGCTGGTTATCGCTATTTAGAGCAACAGTAACTGTTGCGGAATGTTCGGACATATTTCTGACTAAAGGATCTATTTGTCATGTTAGCAGCGATCATGTTTTCAAATCTCAAAAATAAGAAAAAGCAGCGCTTTGCGTTGCTTTTTCTTATTTAGTCATGGCTTGGCATAGCTCAATAATTGCAGTTTGCAATGTTGCTGTTTCGTCTTTGCCATGCTTGAGATCTGCTTCTAATCGCAACAAAATACTGAGTGAACGCATTAATTTTTGACTATTAAGACCCTGTACTTCTTGCTTCAGAAAATATACTCGCTTAGGATTGCCAATTTCCGCAGCATCAGCGATCATCTTGTCGTCTCGCTCTCCCGATTCTTGCATCATCTTAATCCAAAGCCATGTGCGAAACTGGCCTACCAAAGTTGCGCAAATCCGTAAACCTACTTCGTTATTTTGCAGTAATTCTGCAATCAGAGAGAGAGACTGACTGGTATTTGCTGAGCGAATTGCACTTGCTAATTGCAAACTATTATGAGCTGAGACTTGAATAAGTGGTGCAATTTCTTTAGCAGTAAGTGGATTTGTTTTCCCATAATGTGACAGTTGTAACTTTTGCAATTCCATTGTCAGTCTACGAGTATCATTGCCAATCGCATCAACTAGGAGATCTACGCCATCTGATGTTATTTTTAAGTCAATTTCTGTGGCGGCTTGTTTCACTAATTGGGAGATCGCATCAGTTTTCCAAGGAGGTATTAACGAAAACTCTAAAATTTGAGCATACTTCTGCAGTAATTTGGTAGATTTGGCTCTCCCATCAGGCTTATTTGATGATGTAAATAAGATGTAGGAGTGTACAGGTAAATGATTAAAAGTTCTTTCTAACTCTAATAGAAGTGATTCAGTGCAGCGTTGGGCGATCGCTGTATCAGCTAACCAAGTTAAGCGACTACCCATGCCAAAGGTCGAAGTTACTGCTAGGTTTAGTCCATCCATTACCTCAAGGTCCCCAGTAGCATTGATTTTTACATAATTAAAGTCACGCCACATCAGATCGACATGAGTATCTATCAGTTTTTTGACTGCTTGAGAAATTTGATAGTCGTCATCGCCCCAATAAAAGTAGACAGGCATTGTATGATTAGTTCAACTATGTGGTGTGGTGTAGAGATTTGATGATTACTAGAAGCAAAACAAATAGTCAAGTTAGCCTCCGTACAAAAAAATCGGTAATTGATCGTACAGATCATTATGCAACTTGGGGAAAAAGAATCTTTGATATCGCATTTGCATCAATTGTTTTAACTGTGTTTTCGCCAGTTTATATAGCAATTACGTTGTTGGTTTTCATTAGCTCTCCCGGCTCAGTTTTATACATTCATCCTAGAGTTGGTTTAAATGGTTCTAAATTTAATTGCATTAAGTTTAGAACGATGATTAATGGCGCAGACCAAGCTCTCGAAGATTATTTAAATGCCTGTCCTATTAGTCGTGCTGAATATGAGGCATCTTTTAAACTTAAACACGATCCTCGGATTACTAAAATTGGTAAGTTATTGAGGACAACCAGTTTGGATGAGTTACCCCAGTTTTGGAATGTACTTATTGGTGATATGAGTGTGGTTGGTCCTAGACCATTGGTTCAAAACGAACTAAGTAAATATGGCGCTGCGATTGATCGAGTACTCAGCGTTCGACCTGGTATTGCAGGTCTATGGCAAGTTTCTGGACGCAACGATATTCCTTACGCTAAGCGAGTACAGATCGACGCAAGTTACGTTAAGCGCATGAGTTTTTGGCTTGATCTGCATCTGATATTTAAAACTATTTTAGTTGTGATTTTCCCCAAAGGAAATGGAGCTTATTGACAAGAAAGGGGCGCTTAGCGCCCCTTTCTTGTTTAGTTTCGGCGGCTACGAGTAGTAGGTCGCGAAGATAAATCAAACTCTAAAGCTGCTGCCATACCCCAGAGAATAAATGCAAGAATCCAAAAGAATTCAGCAGGCTCTCCACTTTGATATTGCTTACCTTCGCAAACTTTACTGATACCAGTATTAATGCTGTAGTTAAACCATAAGTCCCCAAAGAACATCGCAATACCAGCGCTACCAAGCAATCGCCAAGATTGGGCGGCTTTACCGCCCCAAAAAGCAAGTAAGAGAATTGTGGCAACAATTAGTAACCATATATCGCCTAAGGCATAAACAATATTCAGTATTTTTCCAGTATCTAGAGACACCCCTCCACCTACGCCAAATGTAACATAGGCTGCCACAACGACTCCAACAAATCCAACAGCAACAACAATCGCCCATTGTTTAGGATATAGGTTTAGTCTTCTGCCAATTACAGACATAGCCATCCCCCATGCCAAAAAAACGTAAGTTGCTGTGAAGAAAACATCAGCGACCGATGGAAAGGTCTGGACTAGATTCGCCGCACCTTTAGCTCCGCCCGCAATCAGTGCACTTTGATATTGAAAATCTAGATAACCAAAAATTAAATTTCCGATCCCCCAAGAAAGGATTCCTACTCCCAACCCTAACCAGACATTACGTCCGCTGATAATTTTAGAACTACGCCAGTTACGAAGACAAAGTATGCCTGAAAAAGCGATCGCTACAGTTTGAAAAATGTATGTGCCTAATCGATACCAATTTGGCCTTACAAAAAGGTCTTTTACTGCTTTGTCACAATCTTCGGGCTTGATGGTATGTGGTCCATCGGTTGGGACGTTAAAAAATAGGTAGAACATCAGAGCTAGGGCTGCCCATCCGATCGCTGCCCAAACAATTGATTGCGTGGAAATCCCTGACGGCGAGGGAGATTTAGCTCTACTCATGAATCTTGCACCTTAGCTACAACCATAAGAAATAAAGTATTTAGATAAAGAAAATAACAAGTATTGGTTTACAAGTCATAACCTTAGAAGAAAACATAGAAAGAAGCCAGCTAGATTACTTCCAGAGTTTACCTTTAGGAGTTTTTGTCAGCCAAGCAGTTACGGATACTGATTCGGGCAGTTCGTTCAAAGCTGTGATCGCGCTATCAACAAAACTATTATTTCCAAAATAGGAAGATGCTAGTCGATGTATTTCACCTAAAAGAAGCTGCAATTTGCTTTCATCCCAGTTGGGGATTTGCACACTGTTAAGCGGATTGATTGACAAAACTTCTTCCAGAGATGAAATTGAGTCGCTTTGAGCAAATTTACCTTTCTGCATAAACTTAAGTAAATCTTGCTTAAAAGAACCAGCTTGCCTGATGCCAAGTAGATCTTCAATTTCAATATACACAGCTTGCAATATCAGTAAACAGCCTTGCACTAAATGGGTACCTGCAGAAGAACTCTGGGTAGGCGCGGTTTGGAATTTGTCTAGTTTGACTCTGCCCCATACGCTAAAGCGTTGAGGTTCTTCTAATAATACGCAAGCTTTGCCTTTGTTATCAGTTAAGTCACGCCAAAGAGCTAAAGCCTCATCTCGATTATCTCCAAACATGTTGAGTAACCGAAATGTTTGCCCCTGATATTGCAAAATCGGTATTTGTTGATCTTTGTTTTGTGGATTTTGGACGTTGACGATATCAACGTCTTGGCGCTTCAGGATGAACATGTATCTACTGCTGACTTAACTGATGTTACCAGTAGCAACTAATCGTAGCTACCTAATGCCAAGGTTAATGATAATCCCAAAATCACATTAAAGTCTTGAATATTTAAAATAAAACTTTAATAAAAGTAAGGGTTTAGCCTTGCAAACTATCTGTTTTTCTTAAACGGACATAATAAAGTTGCAACTGTGAAATCATTCTCGTTATAAATCATCAATTTTAAGGTTTCCAGTACCGCAGATTTTATATGAGAATTACTACTTTGCATTCCCCTTATAAAAAGAGAAATTTGGGTATAGGTAAAATTATTAATAAAGCGATCGCAATTAATATCATGCCGATTAGATCGCGAGTTTTGCCAATTTCCATACGTTCGTTCAAAATAATTGGACGAGGGGTAGGCAATAAAAACAATAATAGGCTGTAAATCCTCAGCCAAGGTTGGGTAAGTAAGGAAATCGCTAGTAATAAAAGTCTTGAAATCCTAGCAATCTCGACAGCCTGACGATGACCGAACATGGAGATCGCAAGATTGCCGCCATCTAGTAAATCAAAGGGCATGAGTTGTACAGCGCACAGCGCTAAGCCAGACCAACCAGCTAATGTAAGGGGGGACACGGCAGTAGCTATGTCTGAATTAATGGATGTTTTACCTATGGAAAAAACTGTTTGTAGTAATGTTGCAAAAATCGAGCTTTTGTAATCAAAGGTATCTAAGTTTGTAATTAACAAAGATGGAGTGATCGCAGGATCGATCTGCGGCATCGTTGGGGGAATTAGTATCCAATTTCCCAGAAATAATAAAATGATAGAGATTGCCAAGCTAGCAATGGTAGGAATCACAGCTATATCAAAGAGTATTCGACGCTGATTTGTAGGATTTAGTCCTGGGGAGAAGTTCGTATTTAAACTGCCTAGCAAGCCAAAACTACCTAGGCATGGAATTAAATTTGGAGGAGAAAGTCTTAACCTATAATGTTTAGAGATATAAAACAGTGCAATTGATCTAGCGATCAAGATACTTGCGATGCCTAGGAAGTACGGAATTCCTTGGTGTAAGTTACTCAAATTTAAGGTTTCGATGCGCTGATTTGACCCTACAACTAATACTGTAAAGGCTGTTAATACAATACTAATAGTGCTTGTCAGCCACCCTTGACGCTCACTTAAAGCTGGATTAAATCTGATTAGATGATTAGGGATCAAATAAAAGCAATAGTTTGTTATGTTTTCGTGACGTTCTTGAGGACGACCAATATCTAAACCCTGATTCTCTAATGGACTTTCTTGTAAATAACAGATAAAGCGATCGCCAAATATTTTTTGGATATTTTGGTTAATAGTTTCGTATGCGTATTTAGGATTTTGCGATCGCAAATTACCACGACAGTAGATTTCTTTAGAGCGATATTCTAGCCCTGTTAGATGATAGACATTTGAGGAGAAGCAATCTTTGAGCGTTTTTTCTTCATTGGGATTAAGGCTAATGATTTCTGGTTTTGCGTTGATAGATGTGAAGAAGTTGCCATATATCCATACGCAAAGTAATAATACAAGTGCCACAAAAGTTAATGGCAGGGTTATGTGATTAAAAGTTGTCCATGCGATCGCTAAACTTGGTAAGACAATTGCCAGACTCCACAAAATACATGTATTTAAATGATTTGTGGCATGTTGATGCGATCGTTGATGGCGGAACGCTACCCAGCCTACTACCACAAAAACAAATATTTCCTCAAATCCCATATCAATTGCCCGTCACTACAAGCACTATAGCAATTGACATGATTTTTTTTCGATCTAGCAATTCTCATTGTAAAAATCGTTTTTTGGAAAGCCAACTCTAGGCTGGCTTTTCAAAAAACGATTTTGGTGGTTGGGATTAATTCTAGGTTTTAATTTTGCAATTAAAACCTAGAATTATGAATGCACTCAAGCCTAGCCTTAAACTTTCTAAGCATTTTCTCCAGACAGCAAACCAGTCAGTAAGTTATATGAGCAAAGACTTTGAATCAATTAGCGATCGCTTGCCACCACAGAACATTGAGGCAGAGGAGGCTGTATTAGGTGGCATCTTGATCGATCCAGAGGCAGTTTCGCGAGTTCTAGATACCTTGCGCCCCGAAATGTTTTATGTGGCGTCGCATCAGGAAATTTTTCGAGCTTGCTTGATGTTGCATAACCAGTCCAATCCTACGGACATGATGAGTTTAACTACTTGGTTAAGCGATCGCGATATGCTCGAAAAAATCGGGGGGCAAACCAAGATCGCTCAACTCTGCGATCGCACTGTCAGCGCTGTAAATATTGATTTTTATGCTCAATTAGTTGCGGATAAATATGCGCGACGTAAGCTAGCCGAAGCTGCCAGAGGTGTGGTTGAGATTAGTTACAGTAACGAAATTGAACTGGCGCAACTTCTAGATCAATCCGAACAAAAGATTTTTGCAGTTACCCAATCTCGAGCGCAGCAGGGTCTTGTCCCTGCTGCTGACATTCTCACGAAAACTTTTTATGAATTAGAGAATCGTTTTAATTCCCTTGGTACTGGTAATTCCACGGCAACAGGTTTAATTACAGGGTTTTACGATTTTGATGCGATGACCAATGGATTGCAGCGATCGGATCTGATTGTTCTTGCAGGAAGACCGTCGATGGGAAAAACTGCCTTCGGGCTGGAAATAGCGCGAAAGATGGCAGAAATCCATCGTCTGCCAGTGGCGATATTTAGCTTGGAAATGTCGAAGGAACAGTTAGTGTATCGTTTACTTGCTAGTCAGTCTAAAGTTCGTTCTAGTGATATGGGCATCGATAGTAATCGTCTCCGCACTGGACAAATTAGCGAAAATGAATGGGGAACTGTGGCGATGGCGATTAGTGGTCTATCGGAGTTGCCTCTGTTTATCGATGACACACCTAATCCGCCTATTACAGAATTACGCTCTAAGGCTCGTCGTTTACAATCAGAAAAAGGAGGAGTGCTTGGATTGATTTTGATTGATTACTTGCAATTAATGGAAGGTTCTGGTTCCGATAATCGGGTGCAGGAAATTTCTAGAATTACGCGATCGCTTAAAGCTTTAGCTCGTGAATTGAATGTGCCTGTAATTGCTCTATCGCAATTGAGTCGAGGTGTGGAAGCTAGAACCAATAAGCGTCCCATGTTATCAGATTTGAGGGAATCTGGAAGTATTGAGCAAGATGCAGATTTAGTAATTAATCTTTATCGCGATGAATATTACAATCCAGAAACACCTGATCGAGGAGTTGCCGAGATTATTATTGCCAAACATCGTAATGGGCCAGTTGGTACAGTTAAATTGTTATTTGAACCACGCTTAACTAAATTTGAAAATATGGCTTCTAGTCGGAACTAAAGACAACAAGCTGTATTTTCTAAACAATCTGTACTCTAGTTTGGGAAGGGAGTAAAATGTTTTGTTGTTTATGTGGTTTGAAATATTGCTTCGATCGCAGCAACATCAAGAGGGCGAAATAGAAAAAAACCTTGACCATCGCCGTCTTCACTGAGCAAATCTTGCAAGTGGTTTAACTGAGCTAAGTTTTCAATACCTTCTGCGACAATGTGGGCTTTGACACTTTGTGCCAAAGAAACAATCGCTTGAAGGATTTCTGCTCCATTTGAGTTTTTATGAATATTATTGACAAAAGATTGATCTATTTTCAATCCGTCGAAGGGGAATTTATGCAAGTATGCAAGCGAAGAATAACCTGTGCCAAAGTCATCAATATAAATTTTAATTCCTGCTTGTCGCATCTGATTAAGAATACGTATTGCAAAATCAGGATTTTCCATGATCGAGCTTTCAGTTAATTCGATTTTGAGATATTTAGGAGATAGTTTTGTTTGCTGGAGAATGCTAAGACATTTTTCTAGTACATCATCCTGTGCTAATTGTTTTGGAGATAAATTGACACTAACTGTAATATCTTTAGCTTTTGCAAAGCGCTGATGCCAAGATTGTACCTGTAAGCAAGCATTTCGCATGATCCAATCTCCGATCGGGATAATTAGTCCTGTCTCTTCTGCGAGAGGGATAAACCGAACTGGAGATACTAAGCCGCGCTCAGGATGCTGCCAACGAATTAATGCTTCTAATCCCACAATCTGCATGTCGCTAAGGGAGAGAATTGGTTGATAGTAAATCAGAAATTCTTGATGATCTTGATTGTTAGGATCTTGGCAGAGAGCAACGGCTTTTCGGAGATCTCTTTCGAGTTGCAATCGTTTGAGAACCCTTTCTCTCATGGAAATATCGAATACCTTATTGCATGAGTTGCCTAGTTTTTTAGCATAAAACATGGCTGTGTCGGCGTCTCCTAAGATGTCTTCGGGCTTACTGACATCACAAGAATATGGATCGCTTACAATATCAATTTGATGGAACTTAATGCCAATATTAACTGTAATCGCAATCTCATTGCGTTCAATTATAAAAGGTCGCTGTAGATTTGTTTGGATGAGATCGGCGACTGCGATCGCATCTTGCTCAGTTGCCACATTCTCTATTAATAATACGAACTCAGCTCCACCAAATCGAGCAATTGAAGTGGAGTCAGGAACTGATTCTCTCAGTCTTTGACCAACTTCAATTAGGAATAGGTTCCCAATCGGATGCCCAAACGTATCATTGATGTTTTTAAATCGATCTAAATTAATCCAAAAAATGGTTATGAGGTTATATTGATCGCTGTTTTGAGAAGGTTCGTCTTGGCGACGAAGCAGATTTTGTAACCGGTTCTCGATGAATGAGCGATTATATAATCCTGTCAAATGGTCATGGGTAGACTTGTATAGAATTTGAGCATCGGCTATCTTCAGCGATCTTTGCATTTGCCAGCGTTCTTGTAAGGCGATCGCAAAACCTGTTAATAGAAACATCAAAATTGGAACTGCGATCTCGATCCAGTAGTTAATATTGAAAGCTGTACAAGCAATGATCAGCCATAGTCCAGATAGAACTACTGCATTTATACTCCCTGTCCATAGATTCAGTCTGGGTAAAATCAAGCTGATAAACAGACTCCCCAATAGAGCAAAGCTCCAGATGTAGATGGGCTTTACAATTGCAAGCGAACTTTTTTGTAGTAGATTTTGCAAAACAGTCGCATGTAAATGAACTCCACTGGCAGGAGGATTGCGATCAAAAGGAGTTACTAGGCGATCTAATCCTGAAGCAGTCACACCGATCAAAACAATTTTATTGTGGAATACTGTGTCAGGAACTTTGCCATCAATGACATCACTAAATGAGACTTGTGGCATTAGCTTAACTGACTTTGTCCAATTAATCGATAATGGCTGGCTTAAATCAGGCAATAGAGTAGTGGCGGTGGTCAGCTTATAGGTCTGTAATATTGCTACAGCCAAAGTGGGGATATCTTGTATCTGCAAATCAATTTGGCGCACAATTCCGTCTGCATCTTCACGTTTAAGAATATGTCCGACAGCTACGCCTGCATTACGAACAGGAGCGATCGGTTGTAATGGCTGTCCTGCCTTATCCCAAGCCATAGATAGAACTACTCGTTGATTTCGAGAAATTGCTGCTACTAATTGCTGGTCTGCGGGACTAGCTTCAGACCATAGAATGTCAAACCCAATTACACTGGCATGAGCTTGTTCAAGTTTTTGCAAAAGTTGCACGTATAGGTCGCGTGACCATGGAAATCTGCCAAGTTTACTGATACTGTCATCGTCAATGGCAACAATTACAATCCGATCATCCCAAGATCTATCACCACGCCAGCTTGTAAAACTGTTGTATGCCCAAAAATCAATTGGTTGTAAAACCACAAAGTGAACCATAGGAATCATGGCAATTGTGGCAAATAATGTGGGCAAAGATCGCCAGATTAGATGCGTTAGTCGCGATCGCAAGCGTTTGGCATTGAAATTCTTCAACAACTTAGGAAATAAGTGAAAAATAAATTCAGAGAATGGGGATCTCATAGACTTGTATCTTTCCCGTAGGAGTTTCCACTGTTACTTTAACTGTTAGGCTTGAAATTGGAGGAAATTGTAGGGAAAACTCTCCACTGCTATCTAAAGATTGTTCCATTTCATCTACCTTAACAGTATTAAAAGGATTAGTAAAACCCAACAAAACTATAGATCGCTCGAAACCTGATACTTGTCTATGAATTGAATAAGTCAGACTTGCATCATCATTAAAAGGTACAGCTGATGAAGGTGGTTCGCCAACAACTGTGATGTTCTGAAAGCCGCCATTGACTATTTCGGTCTGATTCTGAGCGGTAGTAGCCACACTGCCCTCTATTGTTGTAATCAACATATTTCCATCAGGTTTTACGCTGGCAATGTATTGCGTCCCCCTCACTCCACTGATACCCGCTGGAGTTTGAATATTTAGCTCAGATCCTCTATGGGTAAATTTACGAATCTGTAATCTTGCTATACCTCGTGGCACAAATAAATTGGTAATTCGCCCATTATCTGCGGCAATCTGAAAAGAGCGTATTTGGATAGTTGTATTCTCTGCAACAAAGATTGAACCTACAGCTGTATCTATACTTAAAACTGCCGAAGAGTTGGCTCCTGTTGAAATTTCATCACTAGTAATATGCAAAAGATCGCCTACTTTTGCTGGGCGATTTTCATAGTTATAATAATTACGATATGTAACAGTTCCTCTGATTTCTTCAACTTTTACCCATTGGTCAGTACGAACATTAATATTTTTTTGAGCCTCAACCTTTTGATGATCTTGAGATAGAAATACAACCCCAGAAATATCTACAAGTAGAACTAGAAAAGTCAAAAATATTACGTCTAAATTTATCTGTTTTTTAGAAAATAGTTGATAAATAAACTCAGAGAATCGGAATCTCATAGATTTGTGCTTTTCCGAAAGAAGTTTCCACTGATATTTTCACTTTTAGACTTGAAGTTGCAGGCAATTGAAGGAAAAAGTTTCCACTGCGATCTAAAGATTGTTCCAATCCATTCACCTTAACAGTATTAAAAGGATTGGTGTAACCTGATAAAACAATATAACGTCCTAAATTTAATGCTTGTTTAGTGATTACATATCTCAGGCTTGTGTCATTAATAATTGGCACAGCATTTGAGGGTGGTTCTCCAACAACAGTCAGATTTTGAAATCCTCCGTTGACCAATTTTTGTCTGATTTTGAGCAGTAGTCGCTACGCTTCCTGTCAGCGTTGTTAGTATCATGTTGCCGTTAGGTCTTACACTCTCAATATACTCAGTTCCCCTTATGCCGCTTATTTCAGCAGGGGGGTGAATATTAAGCTGAGAAACACGATTAGTAAATTTACGAATCAGTAATCTTGCTTTGCTATGAGGTACAAACAAATTGGTGATCCGCCCATTATCTGGAGCAACCTTAAAAGAACGGATTTGGATGGTTGTATTTTCTGTCACATAGATTGATCCAATGTCAGTATCCCCACTCAATACTGCCTAACTATTTGCTCCTGTAGAAATTGCATCACTGACAGTTTGTAGGCGATCGCCTACTTGGGCATTTCGGTTTGCATAGTTATACAAGTTTTGATACGTAACATTTACTGATACTTGTTCAACTTTTAACCATTTTCTGGTTGCTGAAATTTGAATTTTGCCTCAGTATATTCACATAGCCGATTTCTGCATTGCTTTCTCCATGATATCTGCTTCGAGCCATTTAGATTGGTCTTTGGCATGGATTGCTTTGTAATTGATTAATACTGGAAACCGCTTTATAATGTAGACTAGAAATACGTTTATACATAATTGGCGAATCGTTGATGGGAATACATTCTGACGAACCAAAAGAACGGGCAGAACTTGCCAAGTTTACTGCCAAAGTTTTACAAGAGCCTTTGCAAATCAGATTACTTAGCGATCGGGTTTATGAGTTGCTCACCAATGAATTGCGGCAACAAAAAGAACGTGTTGGTAGAAATTATGAGGGGAGATTATGACTAACAGTAGTAGGTTTGCCAGAGCAGAATCATACGTTACAACTAATCACTTTTATGTAGAAATGTTGCCAACAGCAACGATTGTTGCAGGGTTCACGGAATGTTCTGGATTAAGTGCAAAGGTTGATGTAGATGATTTTTTTGAAGGAGGAGTCAACGATCAAAAGCGAATATTACTTAAGCAGACTTCATTTACTGAAGTAACGCTTAAGCATGGTGTAACTAATGACTTAAGTTTCTGGAAATGGTTTACCGCAACAACGAACCGTAGAAGAAATATCCGAATTTTACTTTTTAATCAAGCTGGTGACACAAGGCAGTGTTGGACATTGATTGGCGCAGTTCCTGTTGGTTGGTCCGCCCCGTCGCTTCAGGCTGATGGAAACTCCGTTGCTATTGAAGAGTTAAAGATCGCGTTTGAAGGATTGACTGTGGCTTTTGAAGGCGAAGGAATCGCGACTGTGGTTACAAGAGACTCCGCAAGTGGTTCTTTCCCAAGTTCTTAGACCATGACTGAAAATACCAAAATCCCTTTTGATGCTAGTAGTGATGAAAATATGCCTGATGATATTCCATTAGGCAATTATGCGCCTCTGCTTGTGCCGACATCTCTCGGACAGCCATTTTTGCAACCAAAATTTATCTATCCCTTAGGAGCAGTCTCTTTATTTAATACCGACAATGTCGCAATTAATGATGGGTTTGAACCTCTTAATAATTCTTTTGATGATTCGCCTTTTTTCGATCAACCTTTATCGCCTGTTTCTCCATCTGCGGTTGATGGAAAAGCAACAAATCAATCCAATATTCAAACTAAGTCTCTCTCTCCTAAAAACAATCTACAACGCAAACAGCAAAGTGTTTTATCTTCAGGTGCTGCTTCTAACGACAGATCAAT
This sequence comes from Pseudanabaena sp., assembly GCA_003249035.1. Lineage (GTDB taxonomy): Bacteria > Cyanobacteriota > Cyanobacteriia > Pseudanabaenales > Pseudanabaenaceae > Pseudanabaena. Next base: position 1,970 of record QBMK01000017.1, on the reverse strand, counting down.
TAAAAGTCAATCTCTAAGCATCTCTCCTTCTTCTCAAGTCAATGAATTACAGAGACAACCTAATGTTTCTTCTACAGATAGTATTTCTCAAGGCGAGCAAAATATTCAACAAGTTCAAAGATTGTCTGAATCGCCTGTTTTAGATACTGTTTCGCAAGGTGATCGCACGATCCAAGAGGCTGACTTAAATATTGCTCAAACTACTCAGATTGATACGATTCAAAGACAATCTGACACTTCGACTAGTAATATTTCACAAGGCGATCGCAATCAACAAATTCAAAGATTTTCTGAATTGCCTAATTTAGATAATGTTTCACAAGGCGATCGCACGATCCAAGAGTCTGAATCAAATATTACTCAAATTCCTCAGATTGATTCTATTCAAAGACAATCTGACATTTCGGCTTTTAGTGATATTTCACAAGGTGATCAGAATATTCAACAATTTCAAGGATTGTCTGAATCACCTGTTTTAGATACTGCTCCACAAAGCGATCGCAATATCCAAAGAGAACCTGACTCAAATATTGCTCAAATCCCTCAGATTGATTCTATTCAAAGTCAATCTGACACTTCAGCTGCTAGTGACATTTCGCAAGGCGATCATACGCTCCAAGAGCCTGAATCAAAACTCACACAAACCCCTCAGATTGATGCTATTCAAAAGCAATCTGATACTTCGACTGTTAGTGACGTTTCGCAAGGCGATCAACAAATTCAAAGCTTTTCTGAATCGCCTGTTTTAGATAATGCTTCACAAGGCGATCATACGATCCAAGAGCCTGAATCAAACGTCACACACACTCCTCAGATTGACGCTATTCAAAAGCAATCTGATACTTCGACTGTTAGTGATATTTCGCAAGGCGATCAAACAATTGAAAAAATTCAAAGATTTTCTGAATCGTCTGATTTAGATACTGCTTCAAAAGGCGATCGCACGATCCAAGAGCCTGAATCAAATATTACGCAAACTCCTAGGATTGACTCTATCCAAAGACAATCTGACATTTCGGCTGTTAGTGATATTTCACAAGGCGATCGCAATCAACAAATTCAAAGATTTTCTGAATTGCCTAATTTAGATAATGTTTCGCAAGGCGATCGCACGATCCAAGAGCCAGACTCAAACGCTACGCAAACCCCTCAGATTGATGCTATTCAAAGACAATCTGACACTTCGGGTAGTGATATTTCACAAGGCGATCACACGCTCCAAGAGTCTAAAGCAAACGCCACACAAACCCCTCAGATTGATACGATTCAAAGACAATCTGACACTTCGACTGTTAGTGATATTTCACTAGGCGATCAAACAATTGAAAAAGTTCAAAGATTTTCTGAATTGCCTAATTTAGATACTGTTACGCAAGGCGATCGCAAGATCCAAAGAGAGCCTGACTTAAATATTGCTCAAATCCCTCAGATTGATTCTATTCAAAGACAATCTGACACTTCGGATATTAGTGATATTTCACAAGGTGATCGCAATCAGCAAATTCAAAGATTTTCTGAATTGCCTAATTTAGATGATAATGCTTCGCAAGGCGATCGCACGATCCAAGAACCTGACTCAAATATTACACAAACTCCTAGGATTGACTCTATCCAAAGACAATCTGACACTTCGGATATTAGTGATATTTCACAAGGTGATCGCAATCAGCAAATTCAAAGATTTTCTGAATTGCCTAATTTAGATGATAATGCTTCGCAAGGCGATCGCACGATCCAAGAACCTGACTCAAATATTACACAAACTCCTAGGATTGACTCTATCCAAAGACAATCTGACACTTCGGATATTAGTGATATTTCACAAGGTGATCGCAATCAACAAATTCAAAGATTTTCTGAATCGTCTGATTTAGATACTGTTTCGCAAGGCGATCGCAATATCCAAAGAGAGCCTGACTTAAATATTGCTCAAACTCCTCAGATTGATTCTATTCAAAGACAATCTGACA
>QBMK01000016.1 GCA_003249035.1 Pseudanabaena sp. | reverse complement strand
CAAAGGGGATCTCCCTGACTAAAGTGGATATGCGGGAAATTGAGAAGAGATTGGACCGTAATCCAGAATTACCGAAATGGGACATCCTGATTCGACCTACCAGTGGGTAAATTCTTTCTTAGAAATCTCCTTATTTGTTAACTTTTGATTCTGAACAATATAAGCGAAGATAGCCTGTCAGAGCCTTTTTACTTTTGTTAGCAATTTTGTCCCATTGCCCATCTTCACCTAATTTCGCCAAAAGTTCGATGCGACTCTTCTGCTTGATCGATGTATTTTTCTTCTCATCAAATGAATCACATTCCTTTTGGCTGTAATCACCTTGTCTTTCAATAAAGTCAAAATCACTAGCAATAATTGTGGGATTAGGCATTGATTGAAAATCATTTTTGCAAGCTGCCTCATGGTATTGATTGAATAGCTTCAAAGTATCATCGTAGCCAATATCAACCGTATAGTGGCGAGAACACACTCCTTTAATGGTGGTATTATCATCTTCTTTTTTGTAATCTATAATAGGCATATAGACAAATGTGGTGAATAATTTATCTGCTCGTTTGGGTTCCAATGCTTGTATAGAAATGGATTGCTCTCCTTTGGGGCGGAAGTTGTGCCACAATGCTGTAATTGGGTTGTCCCATAATGCTGTAATTGGAAGATGCTTTTGTAGATAGCCACTGCCCACAGCAAGTCCACCCCCAACGATAATCAAAATTAATATAACTAGCTTATAGCGTTTCATTTAAATCTTGCGACAATTTATCGTTTTTTTTTCTTTATATTGTAGTACGAATTATAGGAATTTTTCTTTTACTTGAAATTTTTAATTTGGACTTATTTTGATAACAGCAGAAAATTGTTATTAAAGATTTTTATGCAGCAATTTGTTGATAATCGATCTCTGGAATACCTACTCTTTCTTTAGCGTGTTCAATCGTCATACTGCAAAGTTGACCATCCTCATCTAAATCCAACAGGATATTTTCATCTAAATCCCGTGTTTCCACAGGTATTTTTTGAGAGAAAAATATATGAACAGTATCTGTATCTGCAAAGTATCTGATCTTCATATTTCTGACTTCTCAATTTTAGCAACTCATTAAAAAGCCTTTACTAACCCTGCTTGCTTTAAAACGGCATTAGCAGTATGACGAGACTTAATCGCATTATCAACAACAAACCGACGCTCGGTAATTGGGCTATACCAAATCTCATGATCTCCCTTCCCGTGACGCTCAAAGTAGCAATTTGCCTCTAGAAGCAGTTTCTTTAATTCGGGAGTAAAAGAACTTGCCATGTTTTAAGCCACCTGAATTAACTCTTGTCGATGAGTTATTAATTCAAACGCGATATTTTTGTTGTTCTCAATATCTATCTGATGATTAGCTACAAGCAATTCGGGAATTATCTGTTTAAGTTTATTAGTCAGGCGATCAAGATTATCAGCTTCTGTCACCAAGCCAAGAATGTCTGAACTTTCAGCAACCCAGACCTGAGCCTCTTGATCCCAAAACGCCTCTATCTTGTAATGATTGGTCATGTCAAGCAACCTCTTAATCTAGGCTTCATTGTAGCGAAGTGTCACAGAATCTGCAAAGCAACTAGTTTTTATGTTTCTATATCCTTCAAGTTTTCATCAAAAAAGGCATAATGTTTATACTTATGTTTAAACAATTAATCTGTGGGCTATTACTATGGCTGAAGCAATACTCGATATCAAAACATGGGGTAATAACTTAGGTGTTCGTCTACCTGCCGCGATCGCTTGTGCTGCCCATCTTCATGTTAAAACTATCTGCTGTTGATGGTGTAGTTATTATTGCCCCTATGCTTAATGAGCCATTAACCCTTGAAGAACGCCTAGCCAAACTTGATCCAGCCCGACATGGTGGCGAAGTTATGACAACATCGCAAAGGCTCGGTGCAGAACAATGGTAAAAAGCCTATAAATCGGTCTCAAAATTCCAATAAAAAAGAGGGCATATGCCCTCTTTTTTATTAGCTTGATTTGTAAATTAGACAGAAGCCAAGAAGGTCTTCTTGTATTCAACAAGAGCTTCCTTCAAGATTTTTTCTGCTTCGTCAGAGAGCTTCTTCTCGGACTTGATGATTTCGCCGTACTTAGGCTTACTGGTTGCCAAGTAGTTACGCAGACCCTTGTTGAATGCGCCAACTTGCTCAACTTCCAATTCATCAAGGTAGCCATTAATTGCGGTGTAGATGATCGCAACTTGGTCGCCTACAGGCAATGGCGAGTATTGAGGCTGCTTGAGAATTTCGCGGAGACGTTGACCACGAGCTAGCTGAGCTTGAGTGGTTTTGTCCAAATCAGATGCGAACTGAGCGAATGCTACGAGGTCATCATACTGAGCCAATTCCAGTTTGATCTTACCTGCAACCTGTTTCATTGCCTTAATTTGAGCTGCGGAGCCAACACGGGATACCGAGATACCAGGGTTGATCGCAGGACGAATACCAGCATTAAACAAGTCAGAAGACAAGAAAATTTGACCATCGGTAATTGAAATTACGTTGGTAGGAATGTAAGCCGATACGTCACCCGCTTGGGTTTCGATGATGGGCAATGCCGTCATCGATCCGCCACCGAGTTCATCACTCAACTTCGCTGCACGTTCGAGCAAGCGAGAGTGTAAGTAGAATACGTCTCCAGGATATGCTTCACGACCTGGTGGACGACGGAGCAAGAGAGCCATTTGGCGATAAGCTTGGGCTTGCTTGGACAAGTCATCATATACGATCAAAGTGCCTTGACCTTTGTACATGAAGTACTCAGCCAATGCTGCGCCAGTGTAGGGAGCTAGGTATTGCAAGGTTGCAGGATCGTTGGCACTTGCCATAACGACGATCGTGTATTCCATTGCGCCGCTTTCACGAAGCTTGTTAACTACGTTCGCAACGGTCGAAGCTTTCTGCCCGATCGCTACATATACGCAGATACAATCTAAACCTTTTTGGTTGATGATTGTGTCGATCGCAACCGAGGTCTTACCTGTTTGGCGATCGCCAATGATCAATTCGCGTTGACCACGACCAACAGGAATCATCGCGTCGATCGCCGTGATACCAGTTTGTAGAGGTTCAAATACAGATTTACGAGCAATAATGCCAGGGGCAGGAGATTCAATCAAGCGAAACTCAGATGCTTTGATTTCGCCTTTGCCATCGATGGGTTGAGCCAAACCATCAACAACGCGACCAATAAATCCTTCGCCTACGGGAACCTGAGCAATACGTCCAGTTGCTTTAACCGAGCTGCCTTCAGCAATTTTGCGACCTTCACCCATCAACACAACACCAACGTTGTCTTCTTCAAGGTTCAGCGCAATGCCGACAGTACCATCTTCAAATTCCAGCAACTCGCCAGCCATGCACTGTTCCAAGCCGTAGACACGAGCGATACCATCACCGACTTGCAGGACAGTACCAACGTTGGAAACTTGCAGCTCTTGGTTATAATTAGCAATTTGCTGCTTGATAATATTGCTTATTTCGTCAGGTCTGATGCTAACCATAGTTGTGTTTTACCAATTATCAGCGATCGATTTGTTTTTAATGTTTTGGGGATTGGCTATTAGCATTTAGCTTCTAGCTTTTGGTAATTGGGAATTAATAATAATTTTTTCCTTTTACCCTTTTTCTTTAAGCAGCAAGGCTGCTCTTTAGGCGGCGCAGTTGTCCACGAATACTGGCATCAACTACTTGAGAACCAACTTTAATGATCACGCCACCAATTAAGTCGGGATTGACAGTAATCGCAAGTTCGACAGTCTTCGCGTTGGTCATAGCTTTGACCCGATCGCAAATTGTATCTTCTTGCGCTCTGCTCAATTTCAAAGCCGATGTAACTTCAGCAAGGGCTACTTGATCGATTACACGCAACAATGATTTGAACTCACTGATAACCTCACTTAGGAAGGCAATGCGTTTGCGATCGACTAATAGAAGTAAAAAACTTTTGGTTACAGAACTAACCTGTGAACCAAACACACTTTCAATTACGCCTTTTTTGACATCTGCCCCAATCAAGGGACTAGCAAAGAGTTGAACTAACTCAACAGAATCACTAAGAGTGTTACTAATTAAGCGCACATCTTTAGCGATGTCATCTAAATTATTTTGCTCTTGAGCCAAGGACATCAGAGCCTCAGCATAAGGAGCAACTACTGCTTGACTAACAGAACTAGATTTCATGTTTTCTCCTAGTCAGAACTCAAAAGGGCAATGCTACGGTCGATTAGTTCAATTTGAGTAGATTCACTCAAACCGCGATCAAAGTAAGACTGCACACTAGCAAGAGCTTTCTCTGCAACTTGCTGACGCAATTGCACGATCACACGATCTTGTTCAGTGGCAATTTCTTGATCGGCAGATTCACGCAAACGCGCAATATCAGCATCTACCGTTGCCAAAATTAAATCAGATGCATGTTTAGCATCAATCTCAGCTTGTTTGCGTAGGTTTTCCGACTCAGTTTTTGCTTGAGCCAATTTTCCTTGCTGAACTGTGAGCTTCTCTGAAGCTTCCTTTTGGCGTTTTTCTGCATCAGCGATCGCAGACTGGATTGACTCCAAACGAGCTGAAAGAATTTTGCCAATAAAGCCGCGACCTGCGTAAACAAGAAAAGCTACAACAATTACTAGGTTAATTACATTGGTTTCAAGGATATCGGAATTAAATTCAATCCCTGAAGACTCGCCTGCTTCGCTGGCAAGTAAAACGAAATTGCTAATCATAAAAGTTATTTCTATTACTCAATATCAGCCAAATGCCAAATGATAATTACTTAATCGGCTAAGAATTAACCAGCTAAGAATTAACTAAATTGCCTAGTAGCTTTTCTAAGACTTGGCGACTGAGTGATTCGACTTCCGCATCTAAGGATGCAGTTGCGTTTTGTTTTTGCTTTTCGATTTCTGCCTTAGCGATCGTAACCCTAGATTTAGCTTCAGCCATTGCTTCAGCAATCCTATCGTTACGTACTTTATTTGCTTCGGTTTGAGCAGTTATCAAAACAGATTGGGTTGACTTACGTGCAGATGCAAGTTCCTGTTCGTATTGCTTTGTAAGTATTTCTACTTTTTCTAAACGTTCTTTTGCTGTAATCAGTTGCTCTCTTACATAGTCATCACGACCATCGATCGCTTTGGTTAGAGGCTTAAAGAAAATAGCATTGAGAACCGCCACAAAAACAATAAACTGCACCGCCATAATTGGGAGTGTGGCATTAATATCAAATAAGCCACCCTTCGGCTCGACAGCTTCCGCTGCAAGCAGAACAGTTGAGACAAGGTTCAAAAGTGTCATAGGTGTTTTGCCAAAATATCAGTTACCAGAGTTCACGAAGAAGCTAAGAGTAAACACTCATAGCTTCCTGTCGATTAACTCTTAAGCAAAAGGGTTGGCAAAAAGTAGGATCAGAGCAATAACCAGACCGTAAATGGTAAGAGCTTCCATGAAAGCAAAGCTCAAAAGCAATGTGCCACGGATTTTACCTTCTGCTTCAGGCTGACGTGCAATACCTTCAACAGCACGACTAGCAGCAGTACCTTGTCCGATGCCAGGTCCAACTGCACCAAGACCAACTGCGATACTAGCGGCGATTACTGAAGCTGAGGCTACTAATGGATCGATCATTTTTTTCCCTTACTTTTTTTAGTTAATTTTAGTTGAGAGCAGAATTTACAGAAATATTAGCGGCGAAATACAAAAGCGGATTCAAAGAAATGAAAAGTCAAATTAGTCTAAATTGATTTATATTTATCGCCTAAACTAATTGATTAAAAAGCTTTTAAACCAATTTAATGCTCGTGACTTTCATCACCATGACCTTCCATCGCTTCACCGATGTAAGACGCGGCTAGTGTTGCGAAAATCAGTGCCTGAATTGCACTGGTAAATAATCCCAGAACCATCAGTGGCAAAGGGACAAACAAAGGAACCAGCAGAACCATAACCCCAACCACTAGCTCATCAGCAAGGATGTTTCCGAAAAGACGGAAGCTTAGAGAAAGGGGCTTTGTGAAATCTTCTAGAACCCACAATGGCAATAGAAATGGCGAGGCTTGGATATATCTAGTAAAGAATTCCAGACCGCGTTGCTTCAATCCACCATAGAAATAGGCTAAGGAAACTAACAGCGCTAATGCAACCGTTGTATTAATATCGCCAGTAGGAGCCGAAAGCTCACCCTCTGGTAATTTAATTAGCTTCCAAGGAACTAATGCTCCAGACCAATTTGATACGAAGATAAACAAGAACAGACTACCAACAAATGGTACCCATTCTCTATAGTGCTTCTCGCCAATCTGGTCTTTAGCAATGCTCTGAACATATTCCAGAACATATTCCATGAAATTCTGAAAACCTGCGGGAACGTGCTGCTCAGCTTTAGCGGTGCTGGATGCGATGATTGCAGCAACAATTACTACTCCCATTACAATCCAACTCACGATTAATACTTGAGCATGTAACGCTACGTTACCGAACTGCCAATAAAAATGTTTGCCCACTTCTAAGGCGGCAAAACTGTTTTGTTGGCTAAGACTTAATGGATCGATCATGTTCGATATGTTACAACCTGTAGGAGGTCAAATCAGCGAGAACGGGATGCACTTGTCAAATCTTGAGCAAGAACTGCTATAACAGCAATTTTATAGGTCATAAAGCCAAAAAAAGCAGGCAGAACCTGCAATTGTTCTGACTTGGCAGCGATCGCAATCAGAATAGCAAATACACCAAAGCGAGCATAACCAAGACTCTTGGACTTATTGCCCAGCCGATCCACTCCTTTAGCGAGCATTCTGAGATAGACAGCGCCGACCAATGCACCTACTAAATAGCTGAGTGCGATTTTCCATCCATACCAGACCCACACAACCAGAGCAATAATCACTCCAGAGGCGAGAGTTAGCACTAACAGCTTTAACTTAAGACGGTTGTACTCTTCCATGTCATCAGAAGCTGATGTGGATGAGGTTTCTGCAACCATCTGTCGAGCTGTACTGTTTTTTGCGGGAATAATCTTCACTGTTAACTTTTAGCGAAAATTGCTGATGGTTTTAGTCAAGAAATGGTATTTGAGGTAGCGCTCAAATTAGAACCAAAAAACTTGGATGTAGCTGCCTACACCGTTACTAAGAATATCACGCAAGATGTCACATTTGCTTTACAACTCTTCAACAAATGAGTGTGTAACCTTGTGAATCTTACTCTCATACTTTTTGACGAATACTTTCAATAGGTATTTCGTCTATGTTGGGGTGTTACCATAACAAAAAGTTTTAGACAAGTGCCTACAAAAGATTAATTTAAAATAAATCTTAAATTAATCTTTTGTAGGATTAAGTATTTGCCTAAAACTCATTACTTTCTGTGAGCATCCAGAATTTGCAACTTATGTCCACATCTTTCGCTAATCCGCGCCCGTTTCAGTCTGCTTTTCCAGCCGCAGTTATTTCTCTTGTCTCTGCTGCTTGTCTTTCTCTAGGGGCGATCGCGCCAAATGCTGCTTCAGCGCAGCAACTTCTAGCCCAGTCAAAGCCCGCTACTTCGCCCCAGCCAAAGCCCGCTGCTTCGCCTCAGCCAAAGCCTGCCGCTTCGCCTCAGCCAAAGCCTGCCGCTTCGCCTCAAGCTCAGCCTTTAGAGCCTACTACACCAAATTCTCTCGAGAGCAGTGTGTTTAGTGTTGCGGGTGGACAGCGATTGATGTCGGAGTCGATGGCAGCAATTAGTCAGCAAAATTACGATCTAGCTGTCACTAAGTTGCAAGATGCGCGTCAAGTGTTTAACCAGCTATCAAATTTTTATCAAGAGTTAACGACGAGTTTTTCAGGAATTGATAATCGTATTTCTGATAGTCATCGTCGTAAGGCCTTACAATCTGCCCAGTTGCGTGATGAGGCTACCTACCAGCTTGCAGTAGTTTATCGCGCCAAAAATCAACCTGAATTAGCTGTGCCACTATTAATTCAGTTGATTCGTAGCCAAGGACCTACTCGTGATTTAGGACAGCAAGCGTATCAACAGTTGTTTGAGTTAGGTTTTGTGGATGTTGCTTTTGTGAGGTCTACGGGAGCACCTGCGCCTATAGCACCTGCACCTAAATAAAATCAGTTTGGATTAAATCTGGATTTTCCTTCTATAAGGCTGGATGACGAAAATCTAGTTAGCCCAAATAAAAAGTGGGCGTTTCGCGCCCGCTTTTTTATGGATTTTTTGCCCACCAAGCTAATCCATAGCGCTGGCTGGCTGTATTTGTTTGAGGAGAATTAAATACAACTCTAAGTTTATATTTGCCTGTAACAGGAATTTTTATAAAAATATGCTGTAAATTATCGATTTGGCTGACTGATGACCAGATATTTTGAGAAATATCCGTATCTTGTGATCGCATCAAGTACAACTCAACTTTATTGAAACCTTCGTCGCTAAATCCTTCGCCAATATCAAATAATCCGTTACCATTTTTGTCGTTGAGCTTAACTTGACGATCCCAAGTTAAAGTTGCCGAAATAAAACTATCGGCAACTAAAGGATTGCTAAATAAATATTCTTGATATTTATCAACTTCGACAATATTTGTGTCCCAACCGATCGCTAAAATATTAGCCGATCCATTGTTGGGGGATTGTTGCCCAGCCTGATATTGCTGAAAAGCTCTATTGGCATTGAGTTGACCTGCACCAAGGCTACGACTAAGGGGAATTTCACGACTAGTATAGGCTTCGGTGTCGAGCCAAGTTCTGCCAAAAGCATCAAGAATAGTCTTAGTCATTCCGAGGAATTTGCCATCGCCGCTATCTTTGAGCTTATCAGCAGAGTTAATCAGCACAGCTTTAATCAGTTCATGGCGACGCGCATCAATACTCCACAGTCCATTAGCGATTTGACGATTAGCATATTCATGTAAGAGCGCGATCGTCCCGACTACGTGAGGAGTCGCAAAACTTGAACCATTAGCATTTTTAAATTTACCTTGCAAGGTCGGAAGTTTAAGGTTGTTCCCAGGAGCAAGTATTGCCATCGATCGCCTTCCATCAATCGGACTTTCCACACCTGCCGTCCATTTGCCATCTTTATTGAGATCGCTAAAAACTTCGCCTTGATCGTATTTGCCATTACCATTGCGATCGAGATATGGCTCATCAATCAGATTGCCGCGATCTAGTTGACGGTAAATGCCATCGACCTCACGCGTAAATCCAACCGTAAAGCCGTTATAAAGATCTGTGGGAATTGGAATCCCGCCTTTGCCTTGATTCCCAGCAACCACAGGTACTGTGTTATAGGTTTTGGCGATCCAATCGACACAGAGTGTAAGTAGTGCATCACCATCAAGTTTGGCATTAGGGCGTGGGTCTTCGCTGAGAAGTTCACCAAAGCTAAAATTAATGGCTCGTACAGTGCTGTTATATTGACGAGCGACATATTGAGCGGCGATACAAGCTTCAGGTTGTCCGTCTTGTCGGCGTTGTGAATATGCTGATGAGAGCAGCTTGGCATCTGGGGCAACCCCACGACGGATTTTATGTTGGCTAATAATTACTGCGGCAACTTGTGCGGAGTGATCGTCAACATTGCGATTCGGGACAGCTTTACCATCACGAAAAAAGACTTCGTAAGGTTGAACAATTATGCGATCGAGCTGCAAGAGTTTGTTAGTTATTTTATCTACTGCAAATCGGCTAGGACGGCTAAGCTCAACCTGCCCAATAAATACGTCCTTACCAGTAAGGTTATAGGGTGCTTTTTGTAAAGTACGTGCATCGATGCCTTGGCGATCGACTGATTTATCTAAAGCCCAAGTTGCAGGACTAGTAGATATACTTAGCAAAATCCAACCAACAAACCAACCTGAGCTACGCATTTTTATTTCCGTTTATTGTCTACATGACTTTGCACATATTCATCTAGCATAATCAAAAAAATCTTAGCTTTTAATTCAAGCTTTGTTCCTCACTCAGCTTTATTTTTTTGACATTCTCAATTAAATGACGTAATCATCTTGGCTTTTCTTCATTGCCAACACAACTCCACAATTCATCGATCTCCGATTATTCAATCTAATACTGAATTTTCAATTCCCTTACCATGCTAGCTCTTGTAACTTGGTCTAAATATTGACTTTATACAAATTCACAAAAGTGTGCCGACACTTTTGTGAATTAAAAACCAAGCTCAGTAAGGATTTTAAAAACACAAAATGGCGTTGCCATTTTGTGTTTTGGTATTATCCCAGCTACATTACACTAGCTAAAAGCTAGCTTCTCATCCTCAACCGTAATCAAAATCTGATGGCCTTCAGCAAACGTTCCTTCCAGAATTTTGTTGGCGATTGGGTTCTCGATTTCCCTCTGAATGGCTCGTTTTAAAGGACGCGCACCATAGGAAGGATCATAACCAACAGCAGCAATATAGTCTTTTGCCTCTTCACTCAGTTTTAAAGAAATCTTACGATCGCTAAGTCGATTTTCAATGCGCTTAATTTGCAACGCAGCAATCGAGCGAATTTCACTGCGACGCAGAGCATGGAAGATCACTGTCTCATCAATACGATTAAGAAATTCAGGGCGGAAGTGATTGCGAAGAACTTCAAGTACTTTATCGCGCATCTCGTCATAGCGAGCGTCACCATCAAGATCGCTGGATAAATCTTTAGATAATTCGAGAATGCGATCGCTACCGATATTACTAGTCATAATAATTACTGTGTTTTTGCAATCTACCAAGCGCCCTTGACTATCGGTAATCCTCCCATCATCGAGAACTTGTAAGAGAATATTAAATACGTCGGGATGCGCTTTCTCGACCTCATCAAATAACACCACTGAATAAGGATGGCGACGCACGGCTTCTGAGAATTGTCCGCCTTCCTCATAGCCCACATATCCAGGGGGAGCACCTATCAAGCGCGAAACCGAGTGCTTTTCCATATATTCCGACATATCGATTCGCACCATCGAGGCATCGGAATCAAATAGAAATTCGGCAAGGGTGCGAGCCAGCTCAGTTTTGCCCACGCCTGTGGGTCCTAAAAACAAGAATGAACCAATTGGACGATTGGGATCATTCATACCCGCACGAGCACGACGAATTGCGGAAGCCACCGAAGTTACCGCTTCTTCTTGACCAATAACGCGATCATGGAGGTGTTTTTCTAGAGTTAGTAATTTCTGCCGTTCTGATAGTAATAATTTGTTGAGAGGAATTCCAGTCCAACGCGCTACAATTTCGGCAATGTCATCTTCAGTGACTTGCTCTCTAGACAAAGACCCTTCGGAGCCCGCAAGGCTAATTTCTAACTCAGCTTCATCAAGATTTTTCTCTAACTCAGTTAATTTTCCGTATTTGAGTTCTGCGGCTTTGTTAAGATTGAACTCACGCTCCATCTGATCGATTTGCTGCTTAGTTTGATCGATTTGTTCTTTCAAAGAACGTAAATTCGTCACGGCATCTTTTTCAAGCTGCCAACGATCATTGAGACTGGTAAAGCGATCGCTTAATTCATTCATCTCATTGTCAAGGCGTTCCAGCCGATCCTGTACGGCTTTACTACTCTTGTTCTTATAGATCACTTTGCCATCTGCTTCCACTCGTTCAACGGCCGTAGCATCTTTTTCCTTTTGCAAAGAAAATCTTTCCATCTCTAACTGTCTAATCCGACGATCAATCTCATCTAGCTCTAGTGGTCGAGAATCCATTTCCATTTTTAATTTGGCTGCTGATTCATCCACAAGATCAATCGCTTTATCTGGCAAAAAGCGATCGGTAATATAGCGATTAGAGAGGGTCGCCGCTGCTACTAGCGCTGAATCAGAAATAGTTACGCCATGGTGTAATTCGTAGCGCTCTTTTAAACCACGCAAAATCGAAATTGTATCTTCGACTGTCGGCTGCTCGATTAAAACTTGCTGAAAACGACGCTCTAGGGCTGCATCTTTCTCTATATATTGACGATATTCATCTAAGGTCGTTGCGCCAATACAGCGCAATTCACCCCGCGCTAACATCGGTTTGAGTATATTTCCTGCATCCATTGCGCCTTGCTGTGTGGCTCCTGCACCCACCACCGTATGCAATTCATCAATGAATAGAACTATTTTGCCATCGGAATTGAGAACTTCTTTTAGAACGGCTTTCAGTCGATCTTCAAATTCCCCTCGATACTTTGCCCCTGCTATCAGCGACCCCATATCCAGACTAATAATCGTGCGGTCTTTGAGAGATTCTGGTACATCGCCACGAATAATTCTCTGGGCAAGTCCCTCTGCGATCGCCGTTTTGCCAACCCCTGGTTCACCAATCAACACAGGATTATTTTTGGTCCGCCGCGATAATACCTGCACCACCCGCCGAATCTCATCGTCACGACCAATCACAGGATCGAGTTTGCCTTGCTTCGCCTGTTCTGTAAGATCGCGACCATATTTTTCCAAAGCCGCATACTTGGCTTCAGGATTTTGATCGGTGATGGTCTGGCTTCCTCGCAGTGATTTAATTGTTGCTTCTAATTTGTTGCGATCTATACTTAAATCCCGATATAGCCGCTTTCCGATGCGTTCTTCATCGATTAAGCCGAGGAGCATATGCTCAACTGCCATGAAATCATCACCAAAGCCCTTTCGGCTCTCCTCAGCGCGATCAAGCCATACCTCCAAGCTGCGTCCCAAATACAACTGCTCTGGACTCGCCACACGAGCCTGTCGTCGCAAAAATTCTTCAACCTGTCGCCGCGCCCTCGCCATCGGTACGGACATCGCCGCAAATACATTTGTGGTTAAGCCATCTTCTTGCTCCAAGAGCGCCATCAGCAAATGCTCAACTTCAAGTTGTTGATGCTGCGATCGCCTTGCGACCTCTTGCGATTTGACGATCGCTTCCCATGCTTTTTCGGTAAATTTTTTCGGATCGGTTGGTTGCATTGACTTTGGTTACAGCAGGATCGGGGGTGATTTCTAACGACAGTTAAAATAAGTTTACAATATAGCCTCTTTTCTATATCACGATTAGAACTCGATGACTATTACCAGTCGCTCCAGTCAATAATTTAAAATTCAAAACTTGACGGTCGTAAAACCATCTGAACCAAACAAAATTTTATAGCTTTTAATATTTGCTCTGATTGCTGAAATAATGCAACAGATATCTACGTGTGGAATTGCTGGAAGTGATGCTTTATAACGCTTCTAATGAATTTATTGCAGATCTGTTGATTGTAAATCGCGGTAAATATATGAGTTTGGTTAAATTTGTTAATGAAGCAATCAATGTTTAACGAAATTAAGTTCGTTATTTATTTAGAGATGCGCGACTGTTTTAGCTGATCGTCAATGCGACGCAAAACTCCGTTAATAAACCGATAGCCATCTTCGCTGCTGTAGCGTTTGGCGAGTTCCACCGCCTCATCGATCGCAACCTTACTTGCCACACTCATAAACATCATTTCCGCTGTGGCAATTCGCAAAATATCTTTATCCACTTGAGCAAGGCGATCGATTTGCCAATTAACTAAAGCGCTACTAATCATCTCATCGATCTCAGTTCGTTTGCCGTTCACGGTTTTGAGAATATCGATCGCATAGTTGCGCACTTCGGCGCGTTGAGCCAATACCAAAGTAACGGGAAACTCTAAAGCTGCACCAATATTGTTAATTGCATTTTTTGTTAATTCGATCGCTTCTAGCACCATGCCCTCGACAGCTTGGATATCTTGACGAACGTCACCAGTGCGTGTCTCGCTAGCGGATACACGCTCTTGTCCACGCTGTAACTCAGCACTAGCGGTTTGTAATAACTCTTTGGTCTCATCGTGAAGCGATCGCACAACTGCCGTCACAATGTCATCTAGAGTTTTCGTTTCTAGCTTTTGGGGTTGGCTAGGTAATTGGTTGATGCTAAAGAGTGCGAGTTCGCGAGCGATGTGACGGGGTTGCATAGGAGGAGATAAAATTAAGCCAATTGAACATCGTATCATTCTCCTTGCACAATCATTAAATAGGCAAGGCGTGTCGCAAAGCGCATTACCTTAACCATAACTAACAACTTACTAAACTTTTAGAAAAATGACTCAGACTTTTACAGCCATACTTCATCATCAAGGACAAAGCTTTACTGTATCTGTCCCCGAGAATCAATCGATCCTTGATGCTGCGATCGAGCAAGGACTAGATTTGCCATGTTCTTGCTACGCAGGTGTATGCACAACTTGTGCTTCCCAAATTGTCAAAGGTGAGGTCGATCAAAGCCAAGGTATGGGCATTGGCGGTATGGGCGAAGAGCTAGATGCCAAAGGCTATATCCTTCTATGTGTATCGCATCCTAAGTCCGATGTCGAAATCTACACCGATAAAGAACAAGACGTTTACGCGATTCGCTTTGGACATAGCTCTTAAAGTGTAAAACAAGAGAGCGCAATGCGTTCTCTTGTTTATAGACATTCCTTTGATTCAATCTCATCCTAAATTTTTCGAACTTTTATTCAAAATATTGAGATATGGCTTCCTACCTTTGCTTCTAATATTTATGAGCACAAAAACAAAAAAAACAAGTGGCTAAGCTCAACCTATCAATATTTTGCTTTTGCGTTTTTAGCACCTTAGAGGCTGAAAACAATTAGTAAAGACTTCGGGTTGCAATATCATACTTTGCTGCTAGTATGTGTGCATCAAATTTGAAACCAAAAAAAGTGAGCTAGCAATAGTCGTGACTGTTCAGCTTCCCCCCCTTCCCGAAATTCACCACCCAAAAATTCAGGCGCTTTTCCAGAAGAGCGATCGCGAACTCGTGACGCTATTTCAAAGACATCCTGAAGAGGGGCAATACTTTGCAGCGATTTTTTGTCGCTATGGACAAGTGCTGTATACCCTAATTGCTACGGCAACAAGATCGCCAGTGCAATCGGACTACTTATTTGTGAAAACTTGGGAATATATCTACCATGAGATGCGAGTACTAGACTTACGAGCTAACAAACCTCACCTATCTTTGCAAAGTTGGTTAATTAATATTGCGGCGATGATGATTAATCGTGCCGAAGTACCACCCGTTGAAGAAATCCAATATTCACTTAAAGATACACCGCCCGTATTTTGGTGCTACCTTAATCAAGCGCTAAATCAAATGGCTGGTAACCTACGTCTAATACTACTATTGTCTCAAACTTTTCAGTGGAGCCATACACGCATCGCTGCTTATTTACATGCTGAAGGCGAAAACATTTCTGCTAGTGATGTTAAACAACTTCTAGTCATTGCTTATCGTGCTCTAGAAGATGCCCTTCCCCAAGACGTCCGAGACATTTACCTAGCTCAAACCGCCGTTACTGCCTGAGGTAAAGATTATGCAAACATTGAGTCCCGCCATCTCTCCAACAATTTCCAAAACGATCTCTAAAACAAGCAACCAAAAAGCAACTAATTCAGATGCCGATCTTTTGTCTGCGATCGATCAGTCTTCAGTCTTGCAGACAGCGTTGGCTGGTTTGGATGCGAGCCTCAATGACGAGCTAGATCGTTATCACCATTGGCAAGCCAACGGTCAAACAATCTCATATCTCAATCCCTTTAGACCCCGAGCTGTCTCGACTCAATCGATCTGGACATCTCCCAGTTTGTCTGATGCGCTCTCGCCGCTCTCTCCCATCGTTGATAGCGATCAACGGACAATCCAAATGCCTATCATGCCGCCAATGGGGACGGTATCATCAGCAAATCGATCAATCGATATATCTACAGCTGAGTTACATAACTATAAAGGGCTAGAAACTCTCCAGAGCCTTGAAAGTTTGAATGATATTGGGCTAGAGCAAGATTTACCCTATGCCCAAGATATGAATGGCTATGGAAGTGCCACAATCGGCAGCATGTCCTCGCCAACGATGGCAAAAATACCTGAGCCCGATGATGATGATATTCTGCAAAGCTTTGCCAATGACTATGCTGACCATTATCAGGAACCCGTTGAGCAAGAGGCTGAATACCCGATTGCCGATGCACCAAATGAAAAGAGTGCCTTACGTAGCTTGATGAATCCTGTGGGGATTATTTCACTATTATTGTTGCTCTGTTCTAGTGCCGCGATCGGCTATCTCATGGTCGATCCATCTGGCGTGATGAAACTGTTTAAACCTGAGTCACCTCCTAAATCTACACAACCCGATGGCAAAACCTCAGACTTAGGCAGCGATATTAATTTACAAAATCAGCAGAAAACAAATGATCCGGGATTATCTTTTGTACCTTTTGCTGGCGATAAAGCTGATTTAGCGAATGGTAATAAAGCTCTAACAAATCCTTCGATCGCACCTAAGAGCACATTAACTAACCCTTCATCGAAGCCATCAATATTCGCACCAAATAGTGCTTTAGTTCCCAGTCAGCCTTTAAGAACTGTACCGTCAACTGCATTACCTTCGACTTCAGTTTCACCAATACCTCCCGCTATGGCACCAGCGACTGTAGATCGTAGCTATAGCGCACCTGTGAGTAGAAGAAATTACGAATCCGCCGCTCCTGCTCCATCCTATAGTCCACCTGCTGCACGCCCTACAACTAGCAAAAATAGTTCTCCTAGCACATCTAGATCGACTTCCACAACAACTACAAGTGGAGCTAAAACGAATTCTGCTGCGCCTACGACTGTCTATGTTGCCCCCCGCAAGAGTAGCTCAGTGCAATATGCAGCACCTGTGTCATCAGCTCCCGCACCTGTGTCATCAGTTCCCGCACCTGCGGCTCCTGCTCCTATTCCTGCTTCAAGTGGTAGTAGCTATCGTGTCGTTGTGGAAAATAGCTATGCAGCTAGCGCTCAGCAAATTGAACGGGATGCTTTTGTTCGCCCTAGTGACGGACAAGTACAAGTAGGCTCTTATCGAGATCCTAATACGGCTCAACAACGAATTGAGCAATTGCGCCTTCAGGGTATTCCTGCCAGAATTGAATAGCCATGGCATTGTGTGACAATTTATAATGCCGCACAAGTACTTAGTCATAAAATCGGTTTTGATAAAACCTAGCCAAATGCTAGGTTTTATCAAAATCGATTTTGGGATTTTCAGAAGTTATCTGCTAGAGGCAAAAATATATGCACTTTTTTTACGATGCGATCGCCTGTGGGTTATTGGCAGCATTAACATGGATGGGATTGGTATGGATGTCACCAAATCGTCCAATTGAGTCTGGCAAAGCGTGGGTACAGGGTGTTGGGCTTGTTGCGATCGCTAATATTTTTGTTTGGATTGCGCTAGTAGGGTTGAATTTGCGATGGATTCCCCTGTGGGTGATTTGCTTTTTGCTGATTAATGCGGCGATCGCCCGTTTAGTATTTCCACTTTGTGAAGGGATCAAAATTCCCACCATTTGGGCTTTAGTTATTCATCCTGTCGCGATCGCCTTGATGAGTATCTTACTAGGTGGGGCAGTAGGATTTCTATAAAAAACGGGGCGTTTTACGCCCCGTTTTTTATTTATTTGATGGAAAAATTCAGAAATATTAGCATGATGCCAAAGGCGAGCATCCCAACAGCAAAAACTGACAATGCGTTGGTAAATTGTTCGGAAAACTGCATTACTTCTGCGGCGATTACTTCTGGAGTTTTGTAGCGATCAGCCCACCAGAAATAACTTAGTGTAAATGCTGCTCCTAAAAACAGCGTAACAAATAGAGTGAAACCGATCAAAGGGGTATACACCATATCTCCTAACTCCTCTTTGTGATTTTCTTTGCGATTTTAAAGTCTAGAAATAGGCTTGCTATTTTTAAACTGGTATTAGTCTATGCATGGTATCAGTTGAGTTAGTAGCGATCGCTACTAACTCAACTGATTACTATTATCCGATTTTAGTCTAGCTTTTGTATTGAGCCAAGTTTGGGCAATTGTTACATTGAATTACAATTCAGCTTGACAAAAGGTATAGTTCCCTTAAACAAACAGAGAATGGTGATGCGTTGCATCATCATTCTCTGTTTGTTTAAGCTTAATGGCAAACTCGATAAGCGATCGCGACCCATTCATCAATTTGAGCCCGATCGCATTGGACAAAACCAGCCGAACTCATCGCCGAAGTCACATCTTCTTCTCGATCGCTAGTATAGCCTGCGGTGATTAAGATTCCAGAATGTACAGAAGTATTGTGTAAAGCTTTGTAAAATTCGGCTGCGAGTGAAATATGCACTCTCGCAAAAATATTTGCCACGATTAGATCAAACTGTCCATTGGCTGCAACTTCGGGAACTGACTCAATGCTATCGCCACCCATCCAATGACCTAATTGACTAGCACTGCCGAGGCTTGCTTCTAAGACTGTGACCTGTGACGAAACTTGATTGCGTTCCACTGCGTCCTGAGTGGCAACTACGGCAATGAGATCGTTATCGATCGCTAGCACTGTCGCGCCGAGTTTTGCTAGAGCCACACTGAGAATGCCTGAACCTGAGCCAAGATCGAGGGCATGGATTTTGGGTTTGACATGGCGTTCTATTAGTTGCAAGCTGAGGATAGTAGCGGGATGGAGACCACTGCCAAATGCGAGACTGTTCTGGAGATGGAGAATAATTTCTTGAGAAGTTCGAGGTTGATAATCGGAGTCAGCAGATAGAATTACGAAGCGATCACCTATACGCCGAATCAAAGAATTTTCGGG
The DNA here is from genome assembly GCA_003249035.1 of Pseudanabaena sp. Taxonomy (GTDB): domain Bacteria; phylum Cyanobacteriota; class Cyanobacteriia; order Pseudanabaenales; family Pseudanabaenaceae; genus Pseudanabaena. Next base: position 66,859 of record QBMK01000016.1, on the reverse strand, counting down.
ACTATGTTCAATTTTCAGGGGCTTCTGACTGACTACAAAGGTTTGTAATTCACTGGTCATGCCTGTGCGATGTAATGGCTGAAGAATAGCTGCGATCGCTTCTATGCGCTGATAGATCTGGGTATCTTTGGGCAGGTAAAGTTTAATAGTGAATTTCCATTTTTCTGAGCGATCGGAATATTCACTAATGTGGAGATCTTCAGCCGCGATCGCGTTAGCGAGTAAGGTACAAACCCAATCTACAGCTTCATTGGTGGTGTCGAGACTTAATTCTATCCATGACATAATTATTTTCAAAACTTCCCTTCTAAGTTCGCTTAACTACCAACGAATTATTTACAGCAAAAAAATCTTGAATTTAAATTTTTCACTATTTGCTGTAAGCCAGATGTTGAAGTAAAGCTTGGCGCATAATTTCAATGGGGACAGGTTGATCTAACCAAAACTCTAGCCCGATCGCACCCTGATTAATTAGCATTTCTAAGCCATCGATTACTTTTAGTCCTCTTGTAGCCGCAATTTGTAAAAACTTTGTGGGTCGTGGCGTATAAATCAGGTCATAGACGATCGCATGATCGGGCAATAAATTCATTTCCAATTCAGAAATAGGTGTATTTGGATCGCTTGCCATGCCGATCGGTGTGGCATTGATTACGATTCCCGCAACTTCTAGCAAATGTGGTATTGATGCCCAAGGATGAACCCGCAGATTGTAATCATGGAGTTGGCTAGTCATAGCCCCATGAAATTTTTTCATCTTTCTGGGATCTCTTCCCACGACATGAATTACAGAACAGCCCAACTCTAAGCAAGCTGCAACTACTGCCTTAGCCGCTCCACCACTCCCAAGGATCAGAGCAGGCATTTTTTCCCAATCAGAGTTAAGTTTCTTGAGTGGCTCTAAAAAACCTGCCACATCGGTATTTGTGCCAACCCATTGTTCTCCCACGCGCTTAACGGTATTGACTGCACCAACGGCTTTAGCGATCGGTAAGACTTCATCAAGTAAAGGAATCACTTCAACTTTATGAGGGATAGTCAGGTTAAAGCCTTGAACTGATTGAATTGCTTTTAAACCTGCGATCGCCACAGGTAGTTCCACCACAGGGATCGGCAATGGTACATACACATAGTCCTGTCCCATTGCTGCGATCGCGGCATTATGCATCACAGGCGAAAGACTATGACTGACAGGAAAACCCATCACGCCTAAAATTTTAGTTGTCCCTAAGATGCTCCCGCTCATAGTTGCTTACCTTACACAATTAAAAAACTATGACACAAATGTTTCGCTTAAAGGCTAAGCAATATGGAGATCTTAAAAAAACTTGCTTGAGCATAGTCTCTCTATCATTTCGATCTCGAAGCTATGGCGCAAGCATTGCAGGAATGTCTAACTTCGTTTTGAGTTTAATGTTGTGTTGTGCGATCGGGCTACCAAATCTTTTCGGCTTTCAACAATGGCTCTAACAGGTGTTCTGGTTCCATCGATAATTGGTTCACCTGAGAGGATTTCAGGGTTACGGATGACATGGCGAGAGATGGTTGTGGTTTTCAAGTGGATTTGCTCTCTAATTTTTAATTTAGCCGATCGCTAAGGTTGTTAACGGTTGAATAGTTTGCAATTCATCATTTTCTGTTTGTTGAGCGTGATATAAATCCCAACATTGTTGAAGGTTCATCCAGAAGTCTGCTGATGTGGAAAAGAATTTGGCTAGACGGAGTGCGGTGCTTGGGGTGATACCTCGGCGGCGATTGATGATTTCATTTACTCTTTGATAAGGGACATGAATAGCGTTGGCTAGTTCTTGCTGTGTTAATCCCAACGGAATGAGAAATTCTTAGCAACATTTCTCCTGCGTGGGTTGGTGGGCGATGGGTTGGTATGCGTGTCACAATTTATGTCCAGAGTCGTTGAATGGGATAGGCATCGAAGGCGACATCTCGGCTAATCACAGTGAGCGATCTGGTGATTGCTTGAGCGATCAACATTCGGTCAAATGGATCGCGGTGATGTAGTGGAAGATCGCGGATTTGGATAGTGTCGCTAAATGTGATGGGAAGTAATAGAATATCTGAGGCTTCAAGTTCTTTTTCAATGGCTTCATAATCTTGTTTTAGTGACAATTTGCCGAGATTTAACTTGATGGCAATTTCCCAGAGACTAACGATGCTGAGATATACGGTATCGGCTTCTTCGATGATATCTTTGAGCTTACTGGATAGTTGATCGCTATTTTCTGATAGCCAAATAAATGTATGGGTGTCTAGCAGATATTGGCTCATTCCATATATTCCTTAAAGTCTTCTAGTGGCTCGTCAAAGTCATCGGGCAAAGGTAATACAAATGTACCTTTTAAAATTCCGACTCGACGCTTTCTAGCTGGTGGTGCATCTTGGGTAATTTCTTGCGCGTGATTAACTATGAGATATTTGGCATAGTGCAGAATTTCTCGTTTGAGTGATTCTGGCATCTGGGCTATGGTTTGCAAGATTTCTGTATCTAGGGGTTGTGTAGTAGTTGTCATTGTCTAAACTCCTGCATATAGCTATATTTTACTTTTTAGGTTTGGCTTAATGTTCTGCTTTAAAGGTTGAAAAGAAGACTCAGACGAATGAATTGTTGGTAAATTAAATGCAGAGATCTCCAACTTTTTTGTCACCGATATCAGTAGTTTTTGACTTCAAAGCAAAAGCTGAAGATTTGAAGCCTCCTTTTTAATAAATTATTTACTCTTATTAATAAAATATCGAGTTGTATAAGTTTCAATAAAAGCATCAGATGTCAACTTGTAAGTTATAAGCCTCTCTCTAATATCTTTTTCATTAATTCTATTTTCTGAGCATATAGATTTAAAGAAATCATGTATATTCTTACGCAGAAAATCAAGTTTGTCCAAATCAATGATTCGTGTATTTTGATTAGGCGAAGCATCAAAATCAAAGTACTTGGATGGATGAATTAAAATGGGTGTAAATTTGGATGTATGATCGTATGTCCTTAAAAACCACTCACCTGATCCATTGAGCTGATTACAGTAATCTTTACTAATTCTGTCAGTTGTAGCTCCGTTTTTACACTCGATAACAAAATATTTTTGGTTGCCAACAGACCATAAAACATCAGGACCACCATTTTTTGCCTCTTGCTCTGGTCTTTGACTTAAAAATCCAATGTAGCAAGCAAGTTTTTTCATTGATTCTTCAAATTCATTAGCAGTTTCTGGCTTAAAGATTAGAGATGCTAACAAACTATTTATTGATACAAGAATTTTATTGGGATTGGAAGTGAATTTTTGTTGTAAGTAATTTACGCAAGATCTTGCCTGTTCCAAAGAAGGTGATTCAAGTTTGTGATAGGCAATTCCTTCAATGGGCTTGATTAGATTAGGATTATCCTTTACTGCTGATATAAGAGTCTTCTGTGCTTCTACAGGGTCATAGAAATTTATATATTCAGCCAAGCACTGCTTTAGATAACCTTTTAGTGATTTATCATTGGATTCAACTTCATTAACAGCCTCTAGAAGCTCTTGAGTTGCCTCAGTAAAATTTTTTATATATGCATGGTCAAAGGCTTTTCTTTGTCTAATTATCAAAGAGTTTGCTTGGCACGAGTCTCCATAAGATAAAGAGGCTAATTTACCTTTGCTAGTAGACACCCAATTAGAATTTCTGTCTAAGCAATACATCATAACTTCTTTGATTTTATTCAAACCCTTATCTCGAAGTTGTTCTGATATATCATCTGAGAGTTCCAACTGAGCTTTTGTTGCAGGGGAAAATAATTGCATTCCATTATCAACATATATCTGACTGATCAATGCTTGCCCCATCAAAAAAACAACGCAATAGTCTTCACTAGAACGAACTCCTCTTCCCATTCCTTGTTCAATCTTCTGAATAAGCTGATATTGTTTAAGAGAACTTTCGGCAAGAAAAACAGAATTAATCTTGTCAATCTCTGGACTAATATTAGGAACTCCATCAATAACTAGTAACCGACAAGAAGATTTGGGCAAATCAACACCATCGTAGCGATTAATGAGTATTACTAAACCAACTTTTTGATTTCCTCTTAGCCTAGTCACACCATCATTTAAGTTCTCTCTATCGAGAATCAAATCAGCTTTATCCTTCCAGAATTTAGCTCTTTCTTTAGATGGGACAATTACAACAACATTAACTCTTTGTGATATTTCCTTACATAAATCCTTGATTTCCTCATCTTTTATATCTGGATTAATTACCTGAGGCATGAGAATCATCCTATCTCCGATGTCACCTGCTGAATCAGGTACAATAGCTTGAGTAATTGAAGTGCTATCGGTAATACCAAAGTGACTTGTAAGAATAGTGTCATTCACCAAAGTTGCAGTCATAAATATTCTTCTTTGAGCATTCCTAATACTAGGGATTACATTGATAGGAATGAAATGAGGTGTAATCTCTATTTTTTTAGACGATACTACACATCTTGATAATTTGAGATATTCCTTTACTAGTTGCCACTTAAATTTTAACCAATCATTATTTACAGAAGCATAGGCATTACTTAATATTCTGAATACTTCTGAAACCTTAGATTGCCAATTCCAAAATGGGACTTGCATGTAGGCATAAGTTTGATTCTCAATTTCATAGGCTTTATCTTCAGATTGAGAATGCAAAGACTCTTTAACGCATTTATATATAGCGGTGTATGCAGGATTATTGATATCAATGGTTAATGTGAACTGTTCTTCAATAGTATCTAGACAAGCATGTGCATCATCAATCAAAAGACTACAAATTTTAATCTTAATGCCATCACTGCCAACACCAAAAACAGATTTCCCATTAACCAGTTTTTGTATATTAATGATTAAAATGGCTTTTCCGGATTGAAATCTAGGAGATAGATGATCTTCCGTTATTTCTATCCCAATATCTCTTGCCTCACTGGATACTTGTTGAACTAGATAATTGTCAGGTACTACATATACAGCAGGTCCTTTTCGTTCATTTAGGCAACTCTTTAAAATTACTAAACCAACTATAGTTTTCCCACTGCCCGTATTCATTTTTATGACAATATCTTTATCATTTCTTCTTTGATGCCATTTCCCCCATACTTGCGATTGAACGTCTCTAGGGTATTCAAATTTATCTTCTTTTTTATTGGGTAAAGATACAAATATTTCTCTTGGAGAAGTTGCTATATCGAATCTGTCTCCACCACCAAGTTTATTAAAATCAAGAATCATAATTCAACTCACTAACTTTATAAATAGAATCTAACACATTCAATATGCACAAAATATTCTTGTTTTTAATCCCCGCCTCATCGATATCCAAAGCAGGATCGTGTTTGTGAATAAAAGCAAGAATGCGATCGCATACAGACGCCTCATTCGCCTCCGAGGGCAAATACCGCAACTCCACCAATACAGGGATTTTCGCGTTGCGATCGCTTAGCGCATTTTCCGTCTCCTGCAACAACAACCGCGCTAAAGCTGTAGACTTCCCCGATCCTGGTCTACCCACCAGCAACACATGCTCCGCCGCATACTTACAGATCCCCTCCAGTACTGGCAACCTCTCGATTTTTTCCTCCTTTTCGCGATCGCCCTCTAATTCTCTTTCCTGCTCAGCCTTTGACGGCTCCACCGTCTGTACCATTAAGCCGAAATCAAAAAAAGCAGGTGCAATGCGATCGCGCTCAACCTTTGCTGAATCTTTACCTTTCGCATCCGTTGGCGTATAACACTCCTGCCATTTCTGGTGAGTGTTTACAATCGACCTTAAATAACCATCAAAACAAATCTCTACACCCATGCCGTAAATTAACCCCGTAGGACATAGCGTCGAAATATTGACTCTATAGTAACTTTTTTGCAGCGATCGCCTAATCAAATTAAGATTAATGCATGAAAATCGAATAGATTTCTAAATGGGTTTATTAATGTGTTTTACAAGTCTGACTTAAATATTTGGGGAGATACTTTTGCGTGAAACAAGTTGAGAAAAGAGCCATTTCTAAATATAGAGGAATCCAGCATCTTGATTTCTTGTCAGCAATATCATCAATTTTAAAATCATCTCTAACCACGATCTTCTTATTCAGTTTAGGAAGTCATCTAGATCTTTTGGCGATAAATAAGGCTTCGATCGCACAGGAGTTTAATGCTTTAAATACAATTCAAAAACGAGGTAAATTAATTGTTGGGGTCAAAGATAATTTGCCGCCGTTAGGATTTCGCGATCGCAGTGGCAAATTGTCGGGACTAGAAATTGATATTGCTCGTGAATTAGCAAAAGAGCTAAATCTCCAAATTGAATTAGTGCCATTAAAAAATCGCGATCGCCTAGCAGCATTACAAACCAACCAAGTAGATCTAGCGATTGCCCAAATTACTCTCACTAACAATCGTTCGCGCCTAATTGATTTTTCGCTCCCCTATTACACTGACAGCATAATTGTGATCGCCAAGCGCGGCATAACCTCTCAAGATCTTAGGCAACAATCAGCAATCGGTGTTCTCAAAAATTCAGCCGCGATCGCCGCAATCCAATCGCAATTTCCCAAAGCAACGATTATTGGTGTCAATTCCTATGCAGATGGTTTAGGTGCTTTGCAATCAAACAAACTTAAAGCTTTTGTAGGCGATCGCACGAGTCTTACACAATGGCTCAAAGATCATCCTGACTATGAAATCATTGGGAAACCTCTTGCAGTTCATAGCTTAGCGATCGCCTTGCCGCGTGGTTTGCAATATCTAGATCTACGCGATCGGGTCTTTGATGTTGTCGAGAAATGGCGCAAAAATGGATGGCTAGAAGAAAGAGCAAATTATTGGGGCTTATAAAAAAGAGAGTGCTTTGCACTCTCTTTTTTGGATTTAGTCTCGAGCACCTGTAAAACCAGACTCATTGGCTAATTCAACTAAAGTACGCTCACCTGAGAGCATTTTGCCATTGATCTCCCAAGTGGGAAATCCCTTAATTCCTTTCTGTTCGCATAATGCAGTTTGTGACTTTACCCCATTAGGAGCATTAGGCGCACATTCCACATAGGGAATTAATTTTTGAGCCTCGCCAAACTTTTTCTTTTGATCTAAACAATGCGGACACCAATATGCGCCGTACATCTTGGCATTGGTTGCAGTTAAGTGCTGAGCTAAACGTCCCGCAAACGTGTTGCTCTGGGCTGAGAGTTTACCTTGGCTACCATAAATAACTAAAGTTCCCGTCAGCGTCACGATCGCTACGATCGCACCTGTAAAGAAGAGATTGCCCACATCTTTCCAAGCATTACCAAATACCGTGAGTAACCAAATTGTAGTCATGGTAACGGCGGAGGATATGCAGTACAGACAAACCTGAGGCTGCCCACCGATCTGTCCCGATGAGAGAAGATACAGCAGGTAGCCGCTAAAGACAAAAGTTGACGAGGACACCATGAACAGCAAGAAATTTGCTACTTCCTTGATTTGCGCTTGCTCCTTGGGAGCATCTTTCTTCACAATCAATGGCAATCCAGCTAAGAGTCCTATGGTGAGATAGCCCAAAGCACCAAAAATTGTTAAAGGAATACCAAAAATCTTGGCGTATTCACTACTGAGCACTAAATCACAGCCACTGCCTTGGACATCGCAAAGTGCGACTTTCTGTCCAAAAAAGTGAATTACGGTCAAATAAGTTACCAGAGAAAAGCCAAATAGAGACAAAGCGACGATCGCAGGGCGCGACCACCGATGCAACCAAGGCTCAGATCGTTTTCTTGTAGCTGTTCCTGACAATTTGTACCTGCCTGAATAATAAAACTTTTAACAATCACACTGCAAAGCGAGCTGGATGTCAATTATAAGATTCTAACCAATTGATATCGGTGGCGATCGCAATATTTGCTCTTCGGCAATATGTTTATTTTTTTTATTGGCAATATCTAACCGCACTGCATCGACAAAGCGGCTGACCCTAATCGGATCGATCGCCTGTTGGATCTGACCATTACGCTTGAGCGAGCTAGAGACAATTACGCCGTCTGCATATTCCATCAACTGCGGCACATTGTCCCATGTTGCACCAGAGCCAACAAATAGGGGCGTATCACCACAGGCAATTTTTGCTTCTTTGAGATCTTCTGATGTCGGTGGATGCCCCGTTGCCCATCCAGATAAAATGACCGCATCAGCAAGTCCTCGATGAATCGTATCGTGAACTGCGGCAGAAATCTGCGGAACTGAAATGGGCTGAGCGTGCTTCACCAAAACATCAGCAAAGATTTTTACATCTGAGCCTAGTTCACGACGATATCGTAAAAGTTTGTAGGCATCCCCTTCGATAATGCCTTGATCGGTTGCCATTACGCCCATCAGGACATTGACCCGAATAAACTTAGCCCCAACACAGGAAGCGATCGCTAAAGCACTATGACCATCATTCCTCAAGACATTTATGCCGACAGGAACGCCAACCATCTGCTTGACGCGATGGACAACTAGGCTCATGGAACTGACCACAGCAGGATCGACGCGTTCTTTGGTAAACGGAGCATCAAAAAAATTCTCTACAATAATTCCATGCACTCCACCTGCGGCGAGTGCTGTAGCTTCCTGCTCTGCGCGATCAATTACCTCTTTAAGGCTGCTCCCCCAACGAGGCGAAGTAGGCAACGGCAAAAGATGGATGACCCCAATTACAGGCTTGGGCGTATCAAATAAACTACTTAAATCCACATGCGTGACGTTTATAAAAATTTGGGTAAAAAGCTGAGTGACTTGCTCTTAATTTAACTTGATTATGAGTGCATAATTTTATCGTGAATTCGATCCCGTCATTTCAATTTCTGGCAATAAGTAACTTGGCACAATTAAAAAACCTGACGCAAAATCTGTACCGCCCGCGTAGCGGGCGGTACAGATTTTGTTTTTTTATATTTAATTGTGCCTAGCTACGTAAACCCATAAAGTAGAGATAGTGAGAAGTTTTCTGTCTACTTTATGGGTTTACTAACAATGGCTAACATTCCTCAAACCAAGGATATTTCCACAGATATTTTAATTCTGTCGAATGCTCCTGGGGAGTTAACGACATGGGTATTTCCTTTTCTTAAAGCCTTAGAAATAGCACAGCGATCGCAACCAGACTTAACTAGTACTCAAAAAACGCGAATCTCGGTCGTACTCTCACCCTGCCAGAATGCCAGTGGTAAGGAAGCACAGCTAGTCCAAAGTTTTCCTAATGTAAATCGTGTATTGCCACAGGATCAGTTTTTCGATTTTTTGTTGTGGGGCAAAACTCCTAACTGGGAATGGGCTAAGCAAGGTATTGTAATTTTTTTGGGCGGGGATCAGTTTTTTGCGGTGGCGATCGCTAAGCGTCTTGGTTACAAAACTTTAATTTATGCAGAATGGGAAGCTAGATGGTATCGCTGGGCGGATTTATTTGCTGTGCGTAATCAGGCAATCATCGATAAGATTCCTTCAAAATTTCGGGCAAAAGCTACGATGATTGGTGATTTGATGGTTGATCAGGTGGGTCAGGATGAATTAAGTATCTCTGTCCCAGCCAAGAGAATTTGCTTTATGCCTGGCTCAAAAGGACACAAATTACAGGTCGGTGTGCCTATAGTTGTAGCGATCGCCGATATTCTCAAACAAAAACGTCCCGATCTGGAATTAGCGATCGTCCTAGCGCCAACGACTACTCCCGAGACCCTAGCCAAATACGCTCAAACTAGCTTTCCAACTGCCGATAGTGATGGCGCCACGGCAGACATATTTGACGGAAATTTGGTAACTGCCAAAGGCACTGTAATTAAGATTTATCGCGAATTCCCTGCCCATAAACTCATTAAAAGCTGTCAACTCTGTATTACTACTGTTGGCGCTAATACTGCCGAGCTAGCAGCTCTTAATCAACCGATGTTAGTTTTATTACCCACGAATTTTGTGGAAACAAAAGTAGGATGGGATGGATTGCTGGGGCTACTTGCTTCTGCGCCACTTTTGGGTAAGTTTCTCAGCGTTTTAATTAACGCAGTACTAATTTCACAAATTCAAAAGAAAGGTCAGTTATTATCTTGGCCGAATATTTGGGCTGGCGAAGAGATTGTCCCAGAACATTTAGGATTGCTTATGCCTACGCAAGTTGTCACCGAAATTTTGTTCTATCTCGATCATCCAGATGAATTAGCAAAAATGCGCGATCGCCTAAAAGCCGTATGTGGAGAAGCAGGAGCAGCAAGTAAACTAGCCGCAATAGTGATTAATGCTATAGCAAGCAAATAATTGAGATAGCTCGAAGTTTTAGCTCAATTATCAATAAAGGCTGCGCAAAAGCACAGCCTTTATTATATTTAAACGGCGACAGGAGGGTAACAGACATTTGTACCGCCTAGCCCACAATATCCACCAGGATTCTTAGCGAGGTATTGCTGATGGTAGCCTTCAGCATAATAAAACTCGCCAGCATCACGAATTTCTGTCGTAATACCCTGCTTCATGCCTGAAGCCTTGAGAGCATCCTGATAAACTTCGCGAGAATCCTCAGCAAGTTTTCGTTGGACATCGTTGAACACATAAATACCGGAACGATATTGAGTACCCTTATCATTCCCCTGCTGCATTCCTTGTGTCGGATTATGAGCTTCCCAAAAAACTTTGAGCAAATCGGCATAACTAATCTGTTTGGGATCGTACACAACTAGAACAACCTCGTTATGTCCAGTCATGCCCGAACAAACTTCTTCATAAGTTGGATTAGGCGTTAAGCCTGCGGCATAACCAACAGCTGTAACATAAATGCCTTTTTGCTGCCAAAACTTACGCTCTGCGCCCCAAAAACAGCCTAGACCAAAAACAGCCGTTTCCATTCCTTCAGGAAAAGGTGGTTTCAGCGCATTACCATTCACAAAATGGTGGGACGCTGTAGGAATTGTCGATGCTCTCCCGGGAAGAGCGTCGTTTGCAGATGGAAGTGTTAACTTTTTGCCAAGTCCAAATAACATAAATGTATTTATCTCACTAAAAAATAGGGGCTAATGCCCCTAGTCTAATTCATAGATATAGTGGGTTTTAGGATTGACCGCTAAATACAAGAAAACGGTCAAACTTAAAATCCAGTGAATCATCATAAATAGTCAAATTTTCAGGTTTGCAACGCTTTACAGATATAGCGAGTCCTTTGGAGCCTTCCGCTTCCAAATCCTCGATATATCCTAATTTTGCAGCTTCAGCCTCAGACTCGCTGGTAAAAGGTCCAAAGTAATAAGTGCAATGTGGTGAATCGGTAACAATTTCGATCCACACAGCTAACCCAACAGTTTCGAGAATTGAAGTAAAAATGTTTTTAAACAACTTACCACCCATGGTTTTACATAGCTAAATGATTGTTTAGGTGAATGATCAATCCTTAAAATTCAAATCATTTCGCCTCTATCTTTATATAACTTAAAACATGACTTCAAGACAAATTGTTCAGGTCTAACGTATTAACCCAACGTTGTCTAAAAATCTCGTACAGAGCCATTCCTGTGGCTACTGATGCATTGAGACTTTCCACTTTTCCCTCTAAAGGTATAGAAACGAGGAAATCACAATTTTTTTGGACTGAGAGACTTAGCCCTTCATCTTCTGACCCGATAACTAAGGCGATCGCTCCTGAAAATTTAGCTTTGTGAATAGCTTCATTAGTACCAGCCATAGTTCCGTAAACCCAAAAGCCTGCTTCCTTTATTTTCTCAAGGGCACGGTTGAGGTTTACAACACGGGCGACAGGCAAGATTTCCAATGTGCCAGCGGCAACTTTGGCGACAGTGGCGGTGATTCCTGCTGCACGACGCTGAGGGATGACAAGAGCTTGAGCTCCGAGGGCAGCTGCACTGCGAATGATGGCGCCTAGATTATGCGGATCAGTGATTCCGTCAGCTATCACAATCACTGGTTGGGCTGATTTTTCTTTAGCGGTGGCAATTAATTCATCAAGATCTGCATATTCATATGCAGATACCTGAACAGCGATACCTTGGTGGCGACCATTGTCAGTGATGCGATCAAGTCTTGTGTTATCGACTTCATCAACGACTGCTCCAGCAAGCTTAGCTGCATCAATTAGAGGCAAGAAGTCTGGTGCATAGCGCAATCTGGCTGTCACCCATACACGGTTAATGCTGCGATCGCTATTTAGTACTGCCTCAACTGCATGACGACCATAAACGATGTCAGGATTTTCGGGATTATGCACTGGCGCGGCAATTCCTAGTTCGCCGTCGGGATCAACGTTTCGTGAGACTGGCGGCAGAGAACGGCGCTCAAAATTAGGAATAGCAGCCCGATCTCGATCGCCAAAATTACGATCCCGATCAAATTTGCGATCACCGAAACCCCGATCACCAAAATTACTATCAGCGCCACGATCAGAACGTTCAGGGCGATCGCTCCGTTCAAACTTCTTGTCACCAAATTTCTTGTCACCAAATTTCTTGTCGCCGAATTTTTTATCGCCGAACTTTTTGTCAGCAAATTTTTTATCACCAAATTTCTTTTCAGAGAATTTGTCGCCAAACTTTTTACCAATGGGTTTGTCAAACTTGCGGTCAAATCTTGGCTCAGACGATGAGTCAGAACGCTTTTCAAAGGGCTTGTCAAAACTTTTCTCAGGACGACGATCTGAGTACTTGTCTGATTTGCCCGAATATTTAGAGTCAGTATGACTATCAGAGCGCTTATCAAAATTTCTATCTGATGACTTGTAAGGCTGATCAGATTTGTAGGGCTTGTCGAAGGAGCGGTCAGCACTTCTCACTGGACGACTATCAGATCGGCTATCAGTGCGTTTATCAGTATATTTACCAGTGTTGCGATCGGAGCGACTGTCAGAGCGATTATCCGATCGTTTGTCTGAATATTTATCAAAAGATTTGTCGGAGCGTTTTTCGTAATTTCTATCTCCGTCTCTATCGGAATTCTTCTCGGATTTGGATTTTAGTCTAGGTTGGGTTGTCATGGCGGCGCTGGGGGGTCGAAGTGGCTAAGTAGCTGTGTAAAAATTTGGTCGAGGCGATTGCGATCAGTTAAGTAAAGATAACCAATCAAAGCTTCAAATCCTGTAGCACTTTGGTAAATCTTGGGATCAACTTTACGTGGAGCAGATCCCGCAGCATTGCGTCCGCGTCTTACTAGATCGGACTCAAACTCTGTGAGATCAAGTTTTTCGAGAAGTTTTGCTTGTTGCTCAGCTCTAACTTGACTAACGACAAGCTGATGATACTGTTTGGCTGTGCGTGGCGGTAGTAAATAATGCAACCGCATTTGCATTTCATACACAGCATCGCCAATATAGGCTAGAGAAGAGGCTGGGATCTCAGCGATATTTTCTACGATTGGGCTAAGAGACATTACAGGATAATGCCATTACAGAATGATTTGATTGCTTTCGTGGGGGCGGACAAAATGTTTAGGTATTTATCAGACGTTTAATATTTACATTTACTTCAGACATTGATGGGCAAGCGTAGCTTGCCCATCAATGTGTATAAATTTTGTCTCATGGATATCATAGCAGGACTTCCAATTACTGAAAATAGGTTTTAGTGGCAGTCACTAAAAACAATTGCCATAACTGATGCATAGCAAAGCAAAGCGACATAACACAAAAATCTAAGCAGCTTACCTAGCCAAACAAAAATTTTGCAAAAAACAGCAATCATGATTTCTTGCAAAAGATTTGTGGTTATTAATCAGTGATTTGCTCTATATCAAGGTTAGTTAACCCAAGTTGCTACCTATCAAAAACCGTCTCAAAACAAGTTAAAAACAGTCTCTCTAAGTGCTAAACAACGCTTTTTTGTATAAAAATCTAGCATTTTTTATTTTGATTTTAGTTTTGGATGAATAGGTCGCAACTTGGGTTAGTTAAGTAATCAATTCTATTTTGATGTTTACACCAAACCATAGAGAATTTGCCCCCGAAGCTCTCTTCATCTTAATAAGAATGCAAAATATCATCAAGTTAAAATTCAGCTTCTACAGTTTTTGAGCTTGATACAAATGTTGATATATTAATTGACTTTTAACTTAGTCTTTTTTAGCTTGGTCAAGCTTGGCAAGCGCTGTATCAATAGATGTCTGAAGTGACAGAAACTGATCTAATCGAACCAATTTGACGGTTTGCGTAACTCTAGCGTTGGTAATGATTTGGAGAGTTCCACTCAAAGTTTGAGTTTTTTTTGCCATTTGCACTAAAACCCCAAGCCCAGAGCTATCGACAAAATCAATGGTTGACAGATCTAAAATCACGTTAAAAGGGCCATCCTCAACGCATTTGCCAATCACCTTTTTAAAGGCTGGCTCCGAGAAAGCGTCCAGAAGACCTGTGAGGCGGATCAATTGATAGGTGTCCTTGACTTCGCGGCTGCCTCGTAAACTCACAGTCAGGGTTAGCGGTTCAGGAATAATGACCTCCAAGCGGTGCGAACGTACCTTAATTTGCGGATATATTGTATTTGCTTTCTCCGCACTTGTCCAGAAAATCATTTATTCTTTCTCTAAAAGCTATAGCGAAAAAGTAGAGTAGTTGATTGAGACCTTCTCAAATTTTTCGCTATATACTTAAAATTCCGTCTACTAACGTACTAGATTCTTTATAATTTCGATATCCCAAATTTGCCAAACCTTAATCATTAAGCAGCGTTCAGCCTAAAACATTACAATTCAACGGAAAAACAATGGTACAAGCCACCGTCAAATCTTTGTCACTAGAAGAATTTTTGGCAAGCCCTGAGACTGAGCCAGAGAGTGAGTTTTTTGATCGTGAAATTATTCAGAAACCAATGCCCAAAGGAAAACATAGTGCCATTCAAGGTGAATTTACTTCTTGTATTAATAACGCTTTAAGGTTAAAACGCATCGCCAGAACATTTCCTAAGTTGCGTTGTACCTTTGGTGGCATGTCAATCGTGCCAGATATATCGGTCTTTCGGTGGGATCGGATTATCCGTGATATTGATGGAAAAATTGCGAATATTTTTAACATTGCTCCTGATTGGATGATTGAGATTCTTTCACCAGATCAACGTCAAACCAAGTTAGTCAAAAAAATCTTATTTGCTCTTGAACATGGTACTGAAGTAGCATGGTTGCTTGATCCTGATGAAGAAATAATTTTTATCTATCGTGCTAATCAGGCTCTGCAAATATATGATCGCGCTGAACAAGTTTTACCGATGCAAGACTTTGCTAGTGACTTGCAATTAACCGTAGAGACTATTTTTGGCTGGCTCAGTGAATGAAATAGGATCTCCAGTCGCTAGGGTTTAGTTTTATACTTAGAAGCTCAGCCCAATGACTATATAGATTCTTTATGATGTCGATCGCCAAAATTCGCCAAACCTTAATTAATAAAGAGCGATCAGCAACCGAAATTGCTCAAGAGTATTTAGATCGCATTGATCGGCTTGAGCCGAAATTACATAGTTTTGTTACTGTTACTCCAGAAGTGGCGATCGCCCAAGCCAAAGTCATCGATGCCGCGATCGCATCAGGCGAGAGTTTGCCAGCACTTGCGGGTGTGCCGCTTGGCATGAAGGACAATATGTGTGTCAAGGGGATGCCCACCACTTGCGGCTCCAAAATGCTGAAAAATTTTGTCCCACCCTACGAAGCGACAATAACAGCGAAATTAAGATCGGCTGGAGCCGTGATGGTCGGTAAAACTAATCTTGATGAGTTTGCCATGGGCAGCTCCACTGAAAACTCGGCGATCGCGCTAACAGCTAATCCTTGGAATACTGATTATGTGCCTGGTGGCTCATCGGGTGGCTCGGCAGCAGCAGTCTCTAGTGGTGAATGCGTAATAGCCACAGGTTCGGATACGGGCGGTTCAATTCGTCAACCTGCTTCATATTGTGGCGTAGTTGGGCTAAAGCCAACTTACGGATTAGTTTCACGATTTGGTTTAGTTGCTTTTGCTTCATCTCTGGATCAAATAGGTCCTTTTGCCAACACTGTCGAAGATGCGGCGATATTTTTGGGCGCGATCGCAGGCTACGATTCCAAAGACTCCACTAGCATTAACGGCGTAGTTCCTGACTATGCGGCTTTATTAACACCAGATTTGACTCAGTCGCTCAAGGGCAAAAAGGTCGGTGTAATTACAGAAACATTCGGCGAAGGGCTGGATAGTGAAGTTGAAGCTGCCGTGAGAAAGGCGATCGCGCATTTCGAGAGCATGGGCGCAGAAGTCTATGAAATTTCCTGTCCTCGATTTCGCTATGGATTACCCACCTACTACATCATCGCGCCATCAGAAGCATCTGCCAACCTTGCCCGATATGATGGTGTGAAGTATGGCTTCCGCGATGAGAGCGCTGAGAATCTGTTAAGCATGTATGAAAATACCCGCGAGCAGGGTTTTGGGGCTGAAGTGAAGCGACGGATCATGATTGGGACATATGTTCTGTCAGCTGGCTATTATGATGCCTATTATCTAAAAGCTCAGAAGGTCAGAACTTTAATCGTTCAAGATTTCCAAAAAGCTTTTGAGCAAGTGGATGTTTTAGTTTGTCCGACAGCACCAACTACTGCTTTTAAGGCAGGTAGTAAAACTGAAGATCCTCTTGGGATGTATCTATCGGATTTGATGACGATTCCTGTAAACCTTGCGGGGTTACCAGGGATTAGTATTCCCTGTGGTTTTGACTCCAAGGGAATGCCGATAGGTTTGCAAATGATCTCAAATGTATTGAGAGAAGATGTGCTGCTGCAGGTTGCCTATGGCTTCGAGCAATCAACGGAATGGCACAAACAACAACCTGATGTATAAACAATAAAAGCCTTGCTGAGCAAGGCTTTTATTGTTTATACATCGATTTCCAATCAAAAATCTTTGCTATATTTTCAGCAAAAAGCATCGGCAAATTGTGCTGCCTCTTTTTAGATAATGGTGTTATCAGGAATTATCGCGTTTTTGACGACGACAACAATGCCATTGCAAATGCAATAGCCTTGATCTTCACGATTTACGTCTTGTACGCGATCTTTATTGATAATTTGCACATTTTTACCAATGCGAGCATTCTTGTCGATAATCGCGTGACGAATAATCGTATTTTCACCGATTCCCATTGGCACTTTGTTGGTCGCGAGGTCTGATTCACGCTCCTCTTGAGGCTGATAAAAATCACAACCCATCAATAGTGTGTCTTCAATCGTGCAATTTGCCTCTATATGCATCCGAATGCCCACAACTGAGTTAGTAATTGTGGCTTGGTTTAGATGGCATCCTTCCCCAATAATCGAATCTTTGACTTTACTGTCATGGACTTTGCTGGGTGGCAAATAACGAGCGCGAGTATAAATTGGCTTCTTGGTTTCGTAGAAATTAAAACCAGTTGCAGGATGTCTGGTTAGTTCAAGGTTAGCTTGATAGAAAGACTCGATGGTTCCAATATCTTCCCAATATCCTTTATAGAGATAAGCCTGAACATTCAAATTGTTAATTGCATTCGGAATAATTTCTTTACCAAAATCTGTATGTTCAGGATTTTCAGTCAGCAGCTTTAACATGGTCTGCTTATTAAATACATAGATTCCCATCGAAGCAATGAAAGGATTGGCGATCGCTGAAGTCGGATCTAAACCAAGTTTAGTTGTATCAACGCGCATACCATCTAGAGCTTCACCTTTAGGCTTTTCTAAGAAGTTAATTACTTTGCCCGTGTTATCGGTTTTGAGCAAGCCAAAGGCTGAGGCTTTTTTCTGATCAACAGGTAATACGGATAGGGTGATATCTGCGCCAGTTTCGCGGTGATGCTCAACGAACTTTTCATAGTCCATGTTGTAAAGATGATCGCCAGATAAAATCAAATACTCGCTGACATCCCAAGACTCTAAAAGCCACGCATAGCGACGAACTGCGTCGGCAGTACCTTGGAACCAGTCTGGACTATCAGGGGTCTGCTGAGCCGCCAAAATTTCCACGAAGCCATCGGAATAGGATGCGGGACGATAGGCTTGATTAACATGACGGTTAAGAGAGGCAGAGTTAAACTGGGTCAGGATATAGATCTTCTCAATTCCTGAGTTAATACAGTTACTCACGGGAATGTCAATCAGTCTATATTTACCTGCTACGGGGACGGCGGGCTTTGCGCGTGTCTTAGTGAGGGGATATAGTCGGCTTCCCTGTCCACCGCCCAAAATGATAGCCAGTACGTTTTTCATAAATTATTCGGATTATCTTGGCTTTTAATAAGTGCATATTTTTCTGAATGTAAACATTGTCTATCTTTGGGGGGATCGTTGCAAGTAATGCGAGAACACAACAGCAATTCTCATTTTAAAAATCGGGTTTGAAGAAAGTCTGCCTTCGGGTAGCTTTCACCGAAATCGATTTGGTGGTCAAACAAAAAGTTAGCTTTTGGCAGGAACAATATGAGTAATAAATATGTCTGTCAGGGTAAGGTTAAGCCCACGCACAATTAGGGAGATCTTATATGATGCTTGTGAAAAAAACGCTGGCTAATTCATCCTTCACTTTACTTAGCTTGAGCGCGATCACTATCTTTGCCATCTCTTCACCGCCGGCAGCTAGAGCATCAGATCAGCTAAGTATAGATAGTCTCGTCCAACAAGCAGCTTCCCCAGATCAAGCAACATCACAGCAAGCGATCGCTAAGTTACGCGAATTTAAAAATGCTGGTGTAGATGCTTTTTGGAATGCTTATCAAAAAGATTTACCTAATAATCCGCAGTTAAGGGCAACTTTAGACGCAATTTGTCAGCAAAAAGACTGTGATGCGTCGCGTTTGTATTGGTACAAAGATTTAGAAGCAGCAAAGACTGCCTCAAAAGAATCTGGCAAACCTATTTTGTCTTTGCGCCTGCTTGGAAATCTCAATGATGAGCTTAGTTGCGCTAATAGTCGATTTTTCCGCACGGCGCTTTATCCCAATGCTGGCGTATCGCAATTGCTGCGCGATCGCTTTATTTTGCACTGGCAGTCTGAGCGCCCAGTGCCTAAGGTGACGATTGATTTTGGGGATGGACGCAAGCTGGAACAAACCCTCACAGGTAATAGTATTCACTATGTTCTTGATAGTGATGGTCGTCCGATCGATGCCATCCCCGGACTATATAGCCCGCAGGCATTCATGGAAAATCTTAAAGATGCGGAGGGAGCAGTAAAACTACTTAACAATACAGATGTAAAATTGCGTCGCGAAGTTTTGGTGAAATATCATCGCGATCAACTTGCGAAATTAGAAAAAAATTGGCGCTCAGATCTCATGCGCTTGCGCTTACCGGCTCAACCATTACTTAATAATCAAGTCATAGCGATCGCACCAACAAATGTTGATGCGATGATTGCCAGTCGTCTGACTGTTGGCAAAATGGCAGTCGAGTTACCAACTCTAACTCGTACACCTATGCCTATCTCTGAAGTTATCCCACCGTCGCCCTTTGCAAAGTTGAGTGATGCAAACTGGGCAAGATTAGCGAGGCTTTATCAAAATCGGGTATATCTCGATCAGGGTAGTTTAAGACTGATGGAGCGCAAATTATCCACCAGTGCCTCTATGCCTTCCGTAGTCAATAGTTTTGAACGGGCGATCTCACAGGATACAGTTCGCAATGAATATGTATTTCATGCCCAGATTCACCGTTGGTTTGCGAATGGTGAATTTATGAATAGCGATGCCACCTCTCTAGCGGCACTTAATCGGCGTGTCTACGATCAATTGTTTCTGACACCAGCTAGCGATCCTTGGCTGGGCTTAGTAAATGACAATGTATACACAGGAATTAGTAAAGTAAATTACTAAATGTAGTGTAAAACGCTACCCTCACTAATTTTTTAATGCTATGGCAATTCGACGTATTCGCGATCGCATTCAGCAATTTAATCTCAGTCAACCACGAGATCCTGATTTGCTGAAAGCAAAATATGCGTATATGCATGAGGACAAAGAAAATCCTTTTGTTTTTTTTCGCGCCACCTGCCGTCTTTTTTACGAAGATTTGCCAATTACATCATGGTTTAAAAAGGCTCCTTTAGTATGGATTTGTGGCGATCTCCATGTTGAGAACTTTGGAAATTACAAGGCAGATAATCGTCACGTTTATTTTGATGTCAATGATTTTGATGAAGCGGTGCTGGCTCCATGTACTTGGGAAATTGCGCGTTTGCTAACCAGCATTTTTGTTGCTTCAGAAACTTTCGCGGTGGAACAAAAAATTTCCGAAAATCTCTGTCAGCAATTTCTCAATGCATACACTCAAGCGATCTCTGAGGGCAAAGCCTACTGGATGGGAGCAGATACGGCTCCTCAAGTGATTGAAGACTTGCTTTCTCGCAAAACTCAAGTTAAGCGAAGAGAATTACTCGAAGAACGCACAGTTTTGGATCAAGACAAGCAAAGGCGATCGCTAAAAATTGATTTCAAAAAAGCACAACCGATTTCCGATCAGCAAAGACAAAAAGTAGAAAGTTTTATGGAAGTCTTTTCAGCACAGCAACCAAACCCAAAGTTTTTCAAATTATTGGACGTAGCCCAACGCATTGCTGGCAAGGGAAGTTTAGGGATTGAGCGCTATGTTTTGTTAGTGGAGGGAAAAGGCTCGCCAGATGATAACTATCTTCTCGATCTCAAAAAGGCTTTACCTTCTGCACTTGCTCCCTATATCATTTGGGAACAGCCAAAATGGGTAAGTCAAGCTGAGCGCATTGTTTCAATTCAAAAGCGCTTACAAGCAATCCCGATCGCTTTTCTGCATTCTGTAAATATTGGTAGAGATTCATTCGTGTTGCGAGAACTTCAGTCTACACAAAGTCCAACCGATCGCTTAAAGATCGAGAACTGGGATCGTAAATTGCCACATTCTGAAGCGTTGATGCAGTCATTGGGACAAGTTGTGGCTTGGTCACATTTGCGTAGTAGCGGTAGACAAGGCTCAGCGATCACCGATCAATTGATTGATTTTGCCAGTAAATCTAAATGGAAAACTGAGACAATGGAATATGCTAGGGCATATAGCCGACAAGTACATCAAGATTGGCATGAGTTTAGTCGATATTCTTGATAAGGTTTGGGATCTTGCGCTTCGCCGTAGACTCAATGTAAAGCTCCAAACCTTTATAGGTAGAACAACACTTTTGAGGTGGAGTTATCCTACTCCTAATAGCTCTGTATCTACTTTATAATAGAGTTATGAACGTAATGAAGTACAAAACATTAACTCAATTCTTAATCTACTTCTTAACGTTCCATCGTTGTTTTGAAATGGTTAAAGGTGATATTTATGTTAGTACGTTGGCAACCTTTCCAAGAAATGGAAGAAGTTCGTCGTCAATTTGATCGCTTATTCCGTGAGTTTGCTCCATTGGATCAAGAAGCCGCAAAAGGTGGATGGGTTCCTGCTAGTGAATTGCGTGATGATGGTGACCATTTAACTCTAAGGCTCTCGCTTCCTGAAATCGAAGCCAAGGATATTGATATCCAAGTAACTAAGGATTCTCTCTCAATTTCTGGCGAACGCCATGTTGAACGTAAAGAAGAATCCGAAAAGGGCTACTACTGGAGTGAAATGAGCTATGGCAAATTCCAACGCGTCTTTGCATTACCTGTAGCGATCCAAAACGAACAGGTGAAAGCAGATTATACCAATGGTATCCTCACACTGACTTTACCTAAGGCTGATGAAGTCAAAGCTTTTAAAGTCAATGTCGCTGCCGAGCTACCTGCTTCCTAGTGAAGAAATTGGTTTGCTTTTCACACTATTTGTTTGATTCTTAATCCCAATTATTGTTCAGAAGCAATATAACGACCTTCAGAATAGCTAGGCTATTCTGAAGGTCGTTTTGCATATATAGCTACTCATATTCGGGTATTCGCGATCGCAATAGTGTTATACCAAAACACAAAATGACTGCGCCATTTTGTGAATTAAAAACCCTTACTGGGTTTGGTTTTTAATTCACAAAAGTGTCGTCACACTTTTGTGAATTGGTATTATACCAAAAGCACAAAATGGAGTAGCCATTTTGTGCTTTTAAAACCCCTGCTGGGTTTGTTTTTTAATTCACAAAGGTGTGAAGACACTTTCGTGAATAGGTATACAAGAGCCTGTTATCGTCAATCGGCTTACCTATTCGAGCCAACAGCAAACAAATAATAACTAAAGAACGCTAGGGGGTGCGATCGCGATACCATAAAAAAGCTAATTTATAAAAATAAAACTCAAAAGTAATATTATGTCGAATATTTGGGAGTTAGATTTTTATTCCCGTCCCTTACTAGACTCAAACAATAAAAAAGTTTGGGAATTGCTGATCTGCGATCGCGAACGTAAGTTTGAATGGGTGCGCGAATGTCCAGCCAATGAAGTGAACTCCGAATGGCTTGCTAAGCAACTCACCGACTGCGTGACTACAACAGGGCAAAATCCTATTAAAATCCGCTTCTTTCGTCCTAGCATGACCAATATTATTATGCGCGGTTGTAAGCTAGCAGGAATTACAGGACAAGCTTCGCGGCGAGTATTTACAATGTCGGCTTGGTTAGTGGAAAGAATGGCGAGTATTTATCCAAATCGTGATGGATTTCAAGCAGTAGATCCCAATCCTCTACCATTGAAAGTATTAGCAGCCCAAGATCCTAAACCTGTTCCTGATGCACTAATGGGTGAGCGATGGATATCGGTATCACTGAAAGCTGGAGATTTTGCTGATGCGAAGGAATGGTCAATGGACTTTAGTGAACTTCTAGATATTAGTAACCTCGATCCTGAAACTGTTATTTCAGGAATCATTATTATTTCTGCAAGAGCGACGGCTTTGGCGGCTTGGATGTCGGGAGTTGATCCTGTATTTATCAAGTTTGAGCGCAATCTATTAGGCGATCGCACTCAGATGCAACTAGAAGCAAGTGCTGATGCCAGATGGGTTTTGGCTAATTTGCAAGCACCAAAAGATAAGGAGGCGATCGCACAGGGAGCCGCCTTTGAGAAGTCCAAACAAAATTCTCAAGGGTTTCATTTCTTAGCAGTGCAAACTAGCCCAGAGGAAGAACATTTTGCAGGATTTTGGATGCTAAAAGAAGTTATGTAAGATCGCAATCGACCTGTCGTGTTCTCCTAATAATCATTAAACTGCGATGTCACATCTACGCCAAAACGTA
This sequence comes from Pseudanabaena sp., assembly GCA_003249035.1. Lineage (GTDB taxonomy): Bacteria > Cyanobacteriota > Cyanobacteriia > Pseudanabaenales > Pseudanabaenaceae > Pseudanabaena. The sequence continues at coordinate 43,698 of QBMK01000016.1, read as the reverse complement.
ATTACTAAAGACTGGGTGATTTTTGCCACAGAGAGATCTAAGCGTCCCCATGAATTTGCGCGATCGCATGATGATGTCCCGGCAGAGTTGCCAAGTTATAAACATGGCTGTCCTTTTTGTAAAGGCAATGAAAATCCATCTGAAACAGAATATTTACGCATTGAAGATGAACGCGGTTGGCGGGTGCGGATTATCCCGAATAAATATCCTGCTCTTTCACCTATAGGCGATCGCATTCGGCTTAGTGAAGGTATTCATCGCTCGATTACAGGCGTTGGTTATCACGAAGTCCTCATTGAGCATCCTGACCATAATGCCACGATCGCCTTAATGGAAATTGGGGATGTGATTAATATTCTTACAGCCTATCGTCAGCGCTATAACACTATTCGCCAAGATAAGCGGATTGAAAGCATTATCATCTTTAAAAATCATGGTGAGAGTGCAGGTACATCTTTAGAACATCCGCATTCACAGATTACCGCCACACCTGTTGTTCCTTCACAAATTCGCTATCGGATGATCGAAGCTACCAGCTACTTCGATGATATGGGCGAATGTTTATTTTGCTATACCCTCAGAGATGAGTTAAAGGCAAAAGAACGGATTGTTTTAGAAACAGAATATTTTGTGGCTTTCATTCCCTATGCCGCGCTTTCGCCTTTCCATATGTGGGTATTCCCTCGCAATCACAGTTCTTCCTTTGGCGATATCAGCGATGCTGAATTAGCCGATCTTGCCTGTACTCTTAAAACAGTTCTGGCTAAGCTTTTTTATGGCTTAAATAATCCTGCTTACAACTATACAATTCGCTCTATGCCCACTGATGAGAAGCAATCAGATTACTTCCACTGGTATCTAGCGATTGTGCCGCGAGTAAATCAAGCAGCAGGATTTGAGTTAGGTAGTGGCATGTATATTAATACTGCGATGCCAGAGGATAGCGCTAAATTTTTACGGGAGATAGATTTTGGTGCTATGCGCCAAAATCAAATCTAGAACTTGATTTGATAGTTGGTAATACTTGTATTTCTCGCTACGGTCAGAAGTGCAGCCGATGGACGCTTAGCTAGATAATCAACAATTTGTTTTGCATCACTTATTGGTGCGCCATTTAAAGCAACAAGGCGATCGCCACGTAGTAAACCCATCAGACTAGCGAGAGTGTTAGGACGAACTTCATACACTACAAGACTAGCTGGATTGAGAATAACGCCTAATTGAGGACGTTTTGATCGCGCAGATGCGATCGCTAGAGATGGAGCTTGGGGCACAATTGCTGGTGAAATTTTGGCTTGAGAATTAGGTAGACTTGCTACTGTTTTGGGCTGGATGATCGCTGCGCTGCGGGTAACAAATTCTTGGGCTACAGGAGCGCTCGTCGCAAAGCCAATTCCTGTATTGGAACGACCATCTTGACTAAGAATTGCTTTGTTTACTCCGATCATTTCACCGCGAGAATTGAGCAATGGCCCACCAGAGTTGCCAGGATTGAGTCTGGCATCGGTTTGTAGATCACCACTGGTATTCTCAACGCGGCTGAGAATACCAGTGGTGAGAGTTCCTGATAGACCAAAGGGACTACCGATCGCAAATACCTTTTGACCAACGAGAATACTTTCGCGATTGGAGAATGATAGGGTGGGGAAGCGTTCGTTAGATGCAATCCGCACCAGAGCTAGGTCATTTTTGCGATCGATGGTGAGAACTTGTCCGTTATAGGTTTTCCCTTCAGTATTAATAATTCTGACAATGCCATTTTGGGCATCACGAATTACATGTTCATTGGTAATAACTAAGCCTTCAGGACTAATTATGCTGCCTGAGCCAGTGCTAGTTGTGGTCTTTATCGTCACCACCGCAGGATTGGCTGAACGATAGACTTCCATCGTAATTTTTTCTTCTCGCTCAAAATCTATGGGGGCGGCTAAAGCAGCTTTGCTAAAGCTAGGAATACTGACTAAGATTGCCGATATGAGGCTTAAAGTGATTGCTCTAGGGTTCATTTGTTTCTCTGCTAACTTTATAATTCCTGTTCTGCCAGTTTTGACGAGAGTTGAGATCGAACAGTTCCAATCCATGTTTATGTCATTTGTCAAAGACTTTGGGGCACTGGTCAGCTAATCGGGGATAGATGCTGAAACGCCCATTTCATGTCGACGAAAAAGACGCAAATACGTCGATCACGCTTTTACTGTCCTTTGCCACAATCTTTCACTATAATTTTGAGTAATATCCAAAAGGGAAGTTAGAAGCTATTAATTGAATTTGGCAGTCGGCAAATGCTCCCCAATATATCCAATTAGTATTTTTCTTGGCTGTTCGGGATAAAAATGAATACGCCAACCTGAAGGGAGTCTAACGTGCCAGCTAAACATACGTTTTTTCTCATCGGGACAAAGAAAAGTCCGTTCTTTTGAATATTGTTTGAGCGTAGCTTCACTCTCAGGACTAGCACTACAATGCAATTTATTTGAGTTAAAACTTCCTTCAGCCCAACTTTCAGCATATTGTTGTAACTTACGCAGTCGGTCTTTCACATGTTCTAACATGAAATTGCCAGTTGATAAACTTTGTAGCTGAGTTTCAATAGAACTACAAAAGTGGAGATTCGGGAATAAATCATCTTTTTGATCCCATAGGACTCTCCCGTCAATATTGCTAAGAGTACGATTCTTAATCCAGTCAATGTGATCTTGTAGGTGTTCTTTACGACTTGCATGAACAATCTTTATTTTTTTATCATCTTCATCAATAGAGATAACATCTAAATCTAAGTAACTGCAATCCCAACAGATTTCTAAGAGTAAACTTACTGAAATAATATCTAGTAGATAAGCAACGCCAAGTCCGATCGCGGGTTTATCCTGATATCGAAATTCACAAGAACCTCTATTACTTTCAAGTAATTGGACTTCGTCAGAATCTGGTACATCTTCAGAAAATGGAGTTTTTGTACTAAGGGATCTAATAAATCGCCGTTCTTCCTTATCTACCTCGATATCATTCAACCATCGACGTAAAGTATAGTCAGATGCTAATAAAGTTAAGTGAAAATCATATTGTGTTATCAGAATAGCTCGACTTTTAGTCTCAGCGTTTATAGATCGCACAGTTTGCATTAGGTTAGACATCCATTGCCGAGCGATGGATATATTTGGAGCAGGAGTTTCTACAGACAACTCATTTAAGACTATATTTAGAGCCATGCTTTACCCCTGTGCAGGCTCCAATAGTGCATCTAAGCTTTTGTCCCATTCATCAAAAAAGCCATCTGGCCATTGATCAATTCGACCGTTTCGATCAATTCGAGGTGAAGAGACTTGGGTAGATGCTTGATCATTTTGCTCAATGCGTTGAAAGAAATGTAAATAAACATCCTCTGGTTTGATTTTGCCTCCATGCACTGCAAGTCGAACCCCATTTAGCACATGATCGCTGTGGGTTTCTAGGACAACTTGCACACCACAATTAGCAGCCAAAGCTAACAAATTTCCCATCATTGCTTGTCCTTGAGGATGAAGATGCGCCTCTGGATTTTCGAGAAGAAGGAGTGTACCTACTGGTGCGGATAATATAGCGATAAGGATTGGCAATGTATAGGTAATCCCAAAGCCGACGTTGGTTGCTCGATAGGGGTTGCTCAGTCCATAGGAATATTGCAAACTGACTAAACCCATATCAGGACTCAATTTTCTTTCAATCCTTGTCCCCGGACTAACTTCACCCATCCAAGCTCTGACCTGTTCAATTAAGCTCTGGGATTCAGCTTTTGGGTGACTAAGGGCAATGTGGGGGATATTCTCGTCCCTATAAACTGACAAAAAATGTGCTGCATATTCTCCTCTAGTACCAATTTGTCTAAGTTGCCGCACTTGAAATTCTGATGTTTCAAAAAATGGGCGGGGACCAATTCTCTCTGCGGTAAGGTATTGAAAAGAGTTATTAAAGACGCTCGTATTATAAACTTCAGGATCAGTAGGTTTTGAGTTTAAGCTCAAAACATCAGCAACCCTATCATAATTAAATAACCATTCACCTGCTTTGCTATCTTTCCAATTAACTTTAAAGCCAATTTGATCTTCTACTGCACCTTCAAATAGTGCATCTTGTGCAGTACCAATAGTCACTAAATCACCATTAAGAGCTAAGCCAGAATCAGGAAGAAGTCCTTGGTAATATGATTGGCGTAATAGCAATAAAGACTGAATAAAAGAAGATTTTCCAGAGCTATTAAGCCCTGTCAAAAGTGTTATATTTCCTAGTTTTAGGATCTGTTTTCCAAAACATTTGAAATTAATTAATTCAACAATATCAATCATGTTCAATTCATAGTATATAAGGTCAATTTTGATTTTATTAGACCTGCTGGGCAATAAGCTCCAAAAACCCCAAAAACCAATCTGGGTAAGGGTTTCAAGGATTTTAACCTAAAATCCTTGAAACCTTCTCTAGGCAACGGTTTTAGCGATTTTAATTGCTATTACCCAACAGGTCTATTTATTATACAAAACTTTATTAATTAATTCTTTGATTTTGCTGAAACGATATTTGACTCTTCCTATAGATCCCGTGCCTTCAGAGATAGAATCAATAAAGCTTCGATCTCCATTCAGTTTAATAAATTCATCCATAAGAATATCTTTTTTAGCTTTTAATATTTCAATTTGTTCATAATTTAAAGAACTCAGATTTACAGCCCAAGATTCAAAAAGAGCCTTATTAAAAGGCATTCTTCTAGCATTTCTATCTGAACGTTTACGAAATGCTTCGTTATCAAAGATATCTATTGCCGCAGACATCGCCTTCAGGAAATTATGTTCAAGCTCATCAAGATCGATTTGTGACATTTTATTCATTGCCTTCATAGCATTGTTTAGAAATGTGTCAAGGTCGGTAGCTCCTTCAGGAGTATCATCCGTAGCACCATACTTTGAAAAAGGAGTAATTTTAAACGCTAAAAATCTTAAAACTGTCTCTCGGGCTGCCATCCTCTCATCTCGGACAGAATTTGCTGTAGCTTTTTTAAATTCTTCTGTTTTAGCAAGCTTTTTGAGAAGTTTTGTTGATGTTCCTTGATTGATTGCATGACGAATTTCTTGTGGTGATAATGGTAGTCCACCAGTATTAATTCGTTTGAAGATATTGAATTTTAATTTTTCTGGAGTCCCTTTTTCGATTAAATACATGGTGATTTGTGTTTCACCAATTCTGCGCTGATAATTTCTTGGTATTTCGTCATAAGACTTGCCATTAAGCTGAGTAAGAAATTCCAAATTAGATAATTTAAATATGTCCTTATCTTTTTGTATGTCCTTATCTTTTTGATCAGGATCACTACTATCATCTCTACCCAAAACAAAATCTTTAATAGTCATTAAGCGTTGTTGACCATCTATAACTTTCCATTTATCTTCATCTGTTGCATCTATATAAAATGCTGGCAGTGGTATGCGAATAAGCATTGATTCAATTAAACGACTTTTTGCTTTATGATTCCAAATATTAGAATCACGCTGAAAGTCAGGAGAAAGTTCAATTTCTTTGTATCTAATTCTATTAAGAACTAAATCAATGGTTATTTGCCTTGCGTCAATTTTAATTTTCGTGGGATCAAATGGCTCAATAATTTCTTGTTCTGGGTCTTTTTCTATTTCAATATCTTCGACAAAACATAAAATTTGCTCATGATTATTAGTAGGATATTTTGATGAATTTTTCGATATATTCATAATAAGAGATACCTATTTAACAAACAGTAAACAATAAAATTTAATTAACTTCTGCATTCACCGATAAGAAAATATCAAAATGAACACAGGTTGCACTGATTCATAGTTTCTGGGATAACTACAAAGAGATTCTGGCATAAAGTAACAATGAGTTTACTCTCATACACATTGATAATAATTGGCTTTGACGCACAATTAGCCTTAAATATAATATCTAGAAAATGAAAGGTAAAGTTTTTATTGTTGGCGCAGGAATAGGTGGCGTGGAATTCTTGACGGTTCGCGCTAGGGATTTGGTTAGCATTGCTGAAGTGATAATTAGTGACGCTTTGGTTGATCGCATTTTATTAGATCTTGCACCGCCACAATGTAATTGCATCATTGCTGGCAAACGTGGCGGACAGGAAAGCATCAAGCAAGCCGAAATCAATCAAATGTTGGTGGAATATTGCTTGCAAGGTAAGCGAGTAGTGAGGCTCAAGAGTGGTGATCCTTGGATATTTGGTAGATCGCTGCCTGAGATACTCGCCTTACAAGCAGCAAATTGTGAATGGGAAGTCGTCGCAGGAATTTCTAGTGCGATCGCCGCGCCGATGTTTGCAGGAATTCCGCTTACGGAAGTGGAGTCGAGTTCTTGTTTTGCAGTGATGACGGGACATGATTTGGAGCGGTTGCCTTGGGAAGCGATCGCCCAAATTCCGACGCTAGTAATTTTGATGGGGACCAATAATCTGTTGGGATTATTGGAGAAGTTGAAAGAGGGAAAATCTGGGGATACAAAAATTGCGATCGTGCGTTGGTGTGGAAGAGTCGATCAACAGATATGGACAGGAACTTTGGTGGATATTCAGTCAAAATTGCCTAAAGGCTCACTGTCTCCATCGGTGATTATTGTTGGTGAAGTCGTAAAGTTTCATGAGCAATTGTCGCGTCAATGCAGTCAACCGTTAGAGAATTTTGAGCAGCATCTAGATCTTGAAAAGGGAAAAATAGCATTGCAAGGCAAAACAATCTTAGTAACAAGGGCGGCGGGTCAGGCAAGCCAATTTACAGACTTATTGACCAGTCAAGGCGCAACGGTGATCGAGATGCCGACTTTGGCAATTTTGCCGCCGACTAGTTGGACAATGCTGGAGCAAGCGATCGCCGATCTTGCTACCTATGACTGGCTGATTTTGACATCCGCAAATGCCGTTGAGAGCTTTTTTGGACGGTTGCGAGAGGCTAACAAAGATAGCCGAGCTTTACATTCGCTAAAAGTTGCCGTAGTTGGACGCAAAACAGCAGAATTTTTAGCACATTATGGGATTTCTCCAGATTTAGTGCCTACCGATTTTGTTGCAGATGCTTTAGTGGATGCCTTTCTTGCGATTCCCGATCATGTTTTAACCGGCAAAAAAATGTTGTTCCCGCGTGTGGAGTCGGGCGGACGTGAGATTTTGGTAGAGCAGTTACAGCAGCATGGAGCAATTATTGACGCGATCGCTGCCTACGAGTCGGGATGTCCAGAAGCGATCGATCCTGTATCATTAGCTGCCCTTCAAAACTACAGGCTGGATGCAATCTCTTTTGCTAGCTCAAAAACTGTAAAGCACTTTTGTTTATTGCTCGATCGCGTTACACCCCAAGAAACTTGGAGATCGTGGATTGCGAATGTCAAAATCGCCTCAATTGGTCCCCAAACTTCTAAGACTTGCTATGAGTTATTAGAACGAGTGGATTGCGAAGCTTTGGAATATACCTTAGATGGGCTTGCTGAGGCGATCAGAAAAAGTTTTATATAAAGAACAAGAACTTTGCGTCTGTTCTTATAGCTACAGTCACTTGTCATAAAGCAAATCAAAACCCAAAAGTTGACTGGCAGCAAAGAGTGCCGCCAGTCAACTTTTGGGTTTTATGTCCTACACTTGGCGACAGCTATATTTTTGCGATGTGCAGAAATTATAAAAACAAGCAATTTCTGGCATTTTCTGTTTTTTTTAATACAATAAATATACAAGCTCTTTTCAACCCACAATTTACCTCGCGTGATGCGAGACAAATTATGAAAACCAATCGAAATCAAATTTTCTGCGAACGTGGAAAATCAGATTGAAGAGCTTAATGGCATTATTTTATTGAGACTAAATTGTATGGAACTTGTTGCGTATCTCCACAGTGAAATGATTTGCGAACGATTGCAGCACGGCGAATCTATCGATCAAGCTTTGGATTGTCAGTTGCTAAACTCGATCGCTCAGTCTTCGCATCATGCTAAGTCTGTCTTGTGTGTTGGACTAGCTGCGGGTGCGATCGCCATCAATGCTATGCCCATCGCTGCATTTGCTTACACACCTGAATTGGTAAGCGTTCAACAACTATTAGCTAGGCGTGGCTTTAACCCAGGTGCGATCGACGGTGTTGATGGACCTGCAACTCAAGAGGCAATTATAGCCGCGCAAACATTCTATAAATTAAAAGCTGATGGCGTAATCGACGCACAGATCATTGCGGCTTTGCAAACAGACACATACGAGTCCAATGATTCCATCAAAGCGACCCCAAATGCAGCCACACCCTCCAGTGTTGCAAACAAAGACAACAAATTAGACTCAATCAAGAACTTGCAGCAATTGCTAAGCGATCGCGGCTTTTATGGTGGTGCTATCGACGGTATCTCAGGCCCAATGACCCAAGAGGCAATTATTTTGGCTCAAAAAACCTATGGCTTAGCTGTGGATGGTGTAGCAGGTTCTGTGACAATTGCTGCTCTAGAAGCAGATACAAATGTTGCCTCAAGCAGCAATCAAAAAGTTGCGAGCCAAGCTTCTACTAGTGGGGTTGCTGATAATTCCATAAAGAAAAGTCAGGTCATTTTAAGCAATCTAGGCTTGTATGATGGCGCAATCGATGGCATTCAAGGGGCAAAGACTACCGCAGCCGTTAAAAAAGCTCAAGCATTGTATGGCTTGCCTGTCGATGGAGTCCTAAATTCACAAACTCTAGCCGCATTGCAATCTTAGAAATTGAGGAGCTGTGCTAAGCACAGCTCCTCAATTCTGTGGATAATAAAAGCGCCTAGGGCTTTTATTGTGAATTATTTATGAATAATATTATCGATCTAAATATTCCGAAAATGGCGATCGCAACTGGAATGGTGGCGATCGCGATTAGTTTATCGGTCTGGCAAAAACTAGCGATCGCCAAGAATTTACTAATCGCCACTTTTCGCAGCATTATTCAATTGATCGTAGTTGGTTTTTTGCTAGATGCGGTATTTGAAATCAAACAGCCAGTAGTAATTCTGTTCATCATTTTCTTGATGAGCCTCATGGCTGCCCGTGAAGCTAAAAATCGCGTACGTGAAAAAGTACCTTATGTTTTACCAATCATGTGGATATCGGTAATCATTGGCACGCTAGCAATTCTCGCTTACACTACATTCCTAGTTGTACAGCCTGAAACTTGGTATTCACCACAATATTTAATTCCTCTTGCAGGCATGATCTTAGGAAATTCAATGAATGGCGCTGCGATCGCCGCCGAGAGATTTACCCAAGACTTGGTCAAGCGATCGCGAGAAATCGAGACGCATTTATGTTTAGGCGCGACACCTCAGCAGGCGATCGCTAGTTACCAATCCGACGCGATTAGAGCAGCGATGATTCCTACGATTAACGTGATGATGGTGGCTGGAGTGGTGTCTTTACCAGGAATGATGACAGGACAAATTTTAGGCGGCGTATCACCATTATTAGCAGTGCGCTATCAATTGGTAATTTTATTTGCGATTACTACAGCTAATCTCATCACTGCCTTGATCCTAACGATGCTCGTTACTCGTCAGTTCTTTACACCAGCCCAACAATTAAAGCTTCCGTAACGGAATTAATTAGATTTGATCGCCTAACTCTGCTAATGCTCACTTTCACCTTTCAGCAACGGAACGATTTCTTTTGCTATTAATCGCATCACTTCTTCTGCTCCAACTTCGTATGCTATCTGGTCAAGCGTTCCTGAACCGCTTTTACATCCGCTTCCAGGTTCACATCCTGCATAACCAAGTTCCTTTACCGCATAGCAACCTTCACCTGTACCAAATGGATAAGAATTTGTTGCTGAGTGGAAATAGTAATCGAATGCTGCTTCCGTTGGCGCTAAGCTGTATGCCTCTGCTGCTTGTATCGTCTTCGCGACTGGATGATTACTCGGATATGCTCGTTTCTTCATCAACTCCTTTCCTGATGCAATTACTCCCCGCGTTAGGATTTGCCTCGGCAGCGAATCAAGTGACTCATCGCTACAAGCCAAATCAAGCCAGTGGATTAAGTCAAGGAGTGACTCTTGTGATGGTACAAGCGAGAGCTTTTCTAGCGCAATCTGCTTGATATTGTTTTCAACATCTTGACTAGTCTGCATTTTGTCGGAGAATATACTAAAATTTGACAGCATTTTTCAGCATCCTAACATCGAAAAGCAGCAATGACAGGAGAGACTTATTTTATTACTCAAGTCACCTATCAGAGAATTCCTTGGTTTTGTAGTGGTTTGGAGCGTAAAGAATTGCGAGAGGAGATCGCTAAGGTTCGTGAGAAATATCCATTTGAAATAAATGCTTTTGTTCTATTGCCCGATCATTTCCATTGTCTGTGGACTTTACTAAAAGCAGATAAGGATTTTTCGGTGAGATTGCGATTAATCAAAACCCATGTCACCAAGCGCTATGGAGAGCAATTAGGAATTAATGTAGTTTTTGTCGCGATCGCGACAAAAACTACAAGAAAAGAATCTATGGCAACGTCGTTTCTGGGAGCATCTAATCCGAGATGAGCGAGATTATGCTCTACATTGCGATTATATTCATTACAATCCTGTACGACATAGCTTATGTGCAAAAGCCGAAGATTGGCAATTTTCCAGCATTCATCGTTTTATTGCACAGGGTCAATATCATTTCATGAAAATTTTCTACGTGATCGGCGATCGCACGACAAGATCAGCGATCGCTATCCTCAACGTACTTCTTTAAGTTTTTAAGACATATCTCTTGAGCCTTTTGAAATTGATGTTGCACTAACAAGCGAAAAACAAAATAAGCAAAAATATTGCGAGTCTCAAAATAGAAGTTCCATATAACCCTTGTTTTGTTGCCTAGATTTTCGTATTTCCATTTTCCAGAGGCAACCCGAACTAACCAAGAAAATGGTGGTTTAAATCCTCTAATCAACTTATATTCTTGCAAATTAGGTTGTTTTAGGGAGAGAATAACTTCTTCAATAGATGATCCATCACTGTTATCAACAATTCGGATACTTCCTTCATGAAGGGGAAATCCATCTACAGTTTTTGCACTCACAATTGCAGGAATCCCCTTATATCCAGTGAAAAATTTTGGCAGATTGTGGCAATCTGTTGACGCATTAAAAACGTCTTCGATTTTTGCATTTACGATAACTTGAACACTTGTCTGTATTTGCATATTGAACCATTATGTAGAAAAATACATCCATCAATATATCTTCTAATTTGGCAGTTAGGATGTGTTGGAGGAGCGGGCACTGGTCAGCTAAAACGTGATCGACGTATTTGAGTCTTTTTTGTTGGCATGAAATGTACATTTCAGACCCCATCCCTCATTAACAGCCCAGTGCCGAGGAGCGTAATGCAAAAACATTAGACCTCTTGCATATTAGGTTTTAAACAGCCTGAGCCAGAAGGTTTCTAGCTTAATCTGACAAAACTCAGTCTAATTTTTGGCTTTATGCAGTTAGGTAAAGGTGTTCAGACCTAAGATTTTTGTTAATTTGCAAGAGGTCTATTTGTTATGTACAAGGTTTATTTATATTTATATTAAAGAGGTGCGTTATATTGCATTAACGAACCCTACGCGATCGCATTGAATTTATAGATTTATAGTTTCCACATTGCAATTAAGTCTTTAACAAGCACTTGCAATTGTTTCGTAGGTTCCCCAAGATTAGGCAATTGATAACCATGTGCAAGGCGATTTCGTACAGTTTGAATTACTCTCACTTGATCAAACTGCTCCATCGAAAGCTCACCTTGAGAATATAAATGATTAATTAAAGAGTTGGCAGGAAAGCGTTCTATCGGAATTGCAACTTGCCTAGCTTGACGACGCATAGCCGCTTCCAAAATTCCCCATAAATACCAAAAGGCAACTTCCACTTCTCCGATCGCTAAAAATCTTTGAGCCTGTTTTTGGCGTTGCAACATCTGTTCCCAAGTCAGTAATTCACTATCATCTTTGGGATCGTCTGAAGAGATATCTTCTCCAGTTATAAGTAAAAATCTCCAACCATGATGCTGAGCTACTATTTCGGCAATTTCTCGGTATCGATCGACTGAGATTTTAGCAATTGAGTTTTTCAGTTCAATTATGTAACCTTCATTCGATCCCTTTCTCGCAATAAGATCTGGACAATAATTTCCCAAATCAAAAGGAATCAGGGACTTAGAAGGCTCGATTACAACTTCAAATCCTTGGGATTTATATTTTTCTGCAATTCCTTGCAATCTATTTTTTTCTATAGCTTTAGCGTCTAAACCGTTTTCAGCTAATTGAGAATCAACAGTCATAAGTAGTCCTCCAATGGTTTAGATTCATCAACTCTTACATATACACATTCTAAGCCTGATATTATGCCCTGAACAAGAGGCATTGGGCATCGGGTCAGGTCAAATGTGCCAGACAATGATCGGCGATGTGAATCTACATCTGCGATCAGTAAATCATCATCGTAAACAATCCCAATAAGTGCATCCTGTATTGGTTTGATAATGTTGTCCGTATCGACAGGATCACTATTGTAAAGATATATTAATGTTAGGTGAAGATCAGTTCCAGAAAAAATTGATCCTGTCCAAGTTGTTTCAGCTTCAGCCTGAACAGATCGCTTCCATTTTTGTAAATTTTCGCGTTTCTTTGTTTGCAAAGATACTGGACGCTTAGGAATGAGAAAGTCAAAATACATAGCTACAAAAGCTCACTGTTCTTTTTTGCTACTAAATCGCTGAGTCAAGCCTTCGCCTACTAGTGATAGCCCGATTGTCATTAAGGTAATTGCCAATCCAGGGAAAATAGTTGTCCACCAGATATTTTCGCCAGTCGAGAGCGCGTCTAGAGCTTGCTTGAGATCGTGACCCCATTCAGGCACATCTTCGGGAATGCCTAAGCCCAAAAATCCTAAACCTGCAAGGGTCAAGATTGCATCAGCAGCATTGAGTGTGAAAATTACGGGTAAGCTTTGGATGACATTTGGCGCGAGATATTTCATTAAGATCGTTTTTGTATCAGCACCGATCGCTTGAGCCGCTTCAATATAAACCTCGGTTTTCGTACTCACAGTTTGGTTGCGGATCACCCGAAAATATTGGGGGATATAGGCAACACTGAGGGCGATCGCAGCATTCCAGACACCAGCACCGACCACAAAGGCGATCGTGAGCGAGAGCAATAAACTGGGCAATGTATAGAGCGCGTCCATCAAAAATACTAAGATACGATCGAGCCAGCCACCTTTGTAGCCGCTCAACATCCCCAATGGTACGCCGACTAAAAGACTAATTACGGTTGAGGCTATCGTTACTTGCCACGCCACCCCTGCGCCTGCGATCGTTCTCGTAAATACATCATGTCCCTGTAAATCCGTGCCAAACCAATGTTGTGGTGATGGCGGCTCATGGATTGGATTGCTGAGAAATTCACTAGGATCGGTCAGCAATCCCATTGCTTGTAGCAATGGTGTGGCGATCGCCATCAGAAAAAAAGCAACGCTAATGACGATGCCAACGGACATTAACTTTTGGGATACTGACTTCATACAAACGAGCGTTCCTTAATTATGAAACCAATTTTATGATTTGTAGTGCCAAAGGCACTGCAAATCATAAAATTGGTTTCATATTATTTGTTTTGTACTATACCGCGATCGCTAAATCTAGATAGAATAAGCTTCTGGGATCGTATGGTAAAAATTATGGATGTAATTCCCGCAATTGATATTTTAGATGGACGCTGTGTCAGGCTCTATCAGGGGGATTATCAAAAATCAGAAGTATTTGGTGAAGACCCTGTTGAGGTTGCTCAACGTTGGTATGACCAAGGCGCTAAGTATTTGCATGTGGTTGATTTGGATGGTGCAAAGGAAGGCAAGCCGAAAAACTTAAAGGTAATTGAAGCGATCGCGCGTTCGATTCCGATGCGAGTACAGATGGGTGGCGGCTTGCGCGATCGCGAAAGTATCGTGTCAGTGCTAAATTCTGGCGTGAGTCGGGTGATTTTAGGTACTGCGGCTGTGGAAAGCTCGCAACTAGTTGCCGATATCTGTGCGGATTTCCCTGAGCAAATCATGATCGGCATTGATGCCCGTAATGGCAAGGTGGCGACGAGAGGCTGGTTGACCAATTCGGATGTAATGGCGGTGGATCTTGCCAAACGCATGACTTCTGTGGGTATCGCAGGAATTATCTATACAGATATTCATCGCGATGGCACGATGCAGGGGCCAAATATCGAGGCTTTGCGCCAACTTGCCGAAAATGTTGATGTACCTGTGATTGCGTCAGGTGGCGTTAGTTCGATTACGGATTTGTTAAATCTCCTATCGCTGGAATCTGTCGGCGTGAAGGGTGCGATCGTTGGCAAAGCGATTTATACAGGTGATATTCAACTGCGTGAAGCTCTTCGGGCGGTGGGTAATGGGCGTTGGCAAGATGTCATTGATGGATTGGCGATCGCTTAAAACTATACAAAACCCAAAAGAGAGTTGCGGCGCTTCGCGCCGCAACTCTCTTTTGGGTTTTATATTAAAAAGCTCTGCGGAGCAGTTCTTTGCAATTATTTGGGCAGAATGAAATGTGCCCACACCTCTCCATCGACACCGCACATATCGCGCATATAAGTGTAGGGATAGCGCAAGCTCTTACCCTCTGTCTGTCTGTAACCTGTGAGTGCGTTACCATAGGGATCGTGCACAATATAGCCCTGCTCATCGAAGCCGATGATGGTAATGATATGTCCGCCGTGGGTGAAGTAGCCACCGATCACAACTGGGCGATTGGCGATGATTTCTTGTCTAATTTGTGCCCATGTGCGAGCAGTGCTAAATGCTCCGCCAAAACCATAGGCTCGATAAAGCTGCTGCAAAACTGCATTATTAGTCCGCGCTTGTCTCCCATGTCGATCAATTACCCATTGATATAACTCATCCTCTAGCTGTTGTCTTGGACTGCGCGATCGCTTACCGTGAAAAGCCAACACCATCGCGATTGCCGTGACATTACAGGTCACAAAAGGATCTCGAGGATTATCTAATTGCGAAAAATAGGGAACGCCTAAAACTTTGCGCTTAGGCGTAAATTCGATCGCCTTATTGCCTTGCTTAAGATTGACATGCCCTACAAATACAAAGCCCGATTTGCCAAGCGGTGGCAGCTCTTCATTTAAGGTGGTTTGAAAATGAAAATCAGTAAGACTATAGCTATCCAGACCATACACATCACCTACGTCGAGGGGTGCTAACTCACCGGCAGATAGCTGACGCAAATCAATCGGGCGTTTTTTTAATACTGTATTTTGCTTTACGGTCAGGGTTTTCATGTCGGGGTCATAGATGAGTGGTTTGCCATCTTTAGTGATGCTCAAATGTTGCCAATAGAAAAATCCCACATTACCAATCGGGGCGATCGCTGAAGTAAACTTCACTCGAAAATGACCGTTGACCGCAGCATAGCCATTAATTTGATAACTTGTACCAGCCTTGACCATGACTTTTTGCGAATCTGGCAGACTACTGGCATTTTGTGATGACGCTTTTAAAATAGTGTCTTTCAGCACCGTGGCGATCGCACCTTTGATTGGAATATCACTAACATCAGCAGGATTAGAAAAATCAAGACATTCGCCTAGTTTTGATAATTCAACATGGGGTAAGAAAAAGTAACCAACCTGTCCGACAGGAGATAGGGGCTGCGTCAGTTTGACTCGGATATGGTTAGCAGCGATTGTATAGTTTCCATCCAACAAAAGTTCCGTCCCCGCTTTTACCTCCGCTTTTTGGGTAAATGGTAAAGCTTGCGAAGCCGCCATGGAAATCTTGAAAATCGTGTCTTGCTTCACCGTGAGTGTAATCGGTGCCATCAAATCCACATGGGGCGCATAGAAATAGCCAAATTCCCCGACAGGGGCGATTGGTTGCTTTAGCAAAACCTTGATATGCCCACTGACAGAGCCATAGCGCAAAACTTCAAAATTATTTCCAGCCGGAACTTCTACCTTGCCATTGGCCGGTAAAGTTGCTGAATCTACAGGAGCGGATTTAAAACGAGTGGCTTGCTTCGTTACCATTTCAATATCAGGATTAGTAACTAAGATATTGACTATTAACTCAGTCAAAAGCTGATTATTTGCCCCAATTGCCTGTACCCGCAAAAATGTAGCCGTCGCATTGGGCAAGCCAGCCGTAATTTTTGCTTGCCAAGTGCCTGCGGTAGCATTAGTTTGTACTGGCAAAGCTACAGCGCTAGGTAATTGCACCAAAATTTGCAAAACTTGAGCAAAGTCGGCTGTTCCAGAGATTGCAATTTCGCGATTAACCATAATCTCACTAGGAGCTTGGGTAATAGCGATCGCTGTTTGCAATGGTGCTGGGGCAGGAGCGTTAACAGGTGAATTATTTGCAGCGGCTGTCATTACTGTTGCATCATTGACTACTGACTCTATTACAACACTTTGCGCTCAGACCCTAACCAAGAAACTTTTTGAAAGTGTTGCTTTGCAACACTTTCAAAAAGTTTCTTTTGGTTAGTTCACTCTCAAAAACCAAAAAGTAAAGGCGGCGCTTCGCGCCGCCTTTACTTTTTGGTTTTTGTCTCGCCTTTGCATGAGAAAATAGCACAAACATCTCTAGAATTAACTAGATACGAGTATTGCTATGGGCTTTGCTGATTATTCGATCGCTGAGATCGCGGAAGACTACAAACTCACCCTTGAGTCTGTATTTAAACTATGTGATCGCCTTGGGATCGCATACCAAGATGCCGAAACCAAACTTGCTTTGGAAGACGCAAAAGCCGTAATCATGGCATCCGAAGCTCAAAATTCTAAAACCTCTTTCAAAAAACCCTAAAAAATCTAAAAAGTAAGCGCGATGGCAAAATCGCAATAAATCTTTGAGATTAGGTTAAATTCTTTTAGATAAACTTAGATCAATTAAGTTATGTCCGTAATTATGAACAAAAATTCTTTTAAATATTTAGCGGTGGCGATCGCATTCGTAATGCTAGCCTTCCAGCTTTTTACCCCCAGCGTCAGCGCAGCCGACATTCCCATTGCACTACGTACCGTGCCCCTTAACGAAACCACAAATATTGTCTTAACCCAAAAAGACATTGCTAAGGGCAAGAAATTATTCTCTAATGCCTGTGCCACTTGCCACCTCGGCGGAGCTACCTTCACCAATCCCAACGTCAATCTTTCCCCAGAATCATTGGCTGGAGCAAATCCTGGACGTAATAATGTCCTCGGCTTGGTTGATTTCATGAAGAATCCTACCACCTATGATGGTGTGACTGAAATCTATGATGTTCACCCCAGCCTCAAGAGTACCGATATTTTCCCCACCATGCGTGGACTTACTGACAATGACCTTAAGCTGATGGCTGGTTATATCCTCTACGAACCTAAAGTGAGAGGTATCGCTTGGGGCGGCGGAAAGATATACTATTAAACGAATAATGTAGCGTACTAGTCATACGGTACATTTAAAATAGCTAGTCTAATTAGCTACTCTCTACGTGTTTTAGTTGTTCTAGTTCGAGTCGAGTCGAATTAGCGCAAGTTCAGTTGAATTTTAGTCGGTAATTAATTATGAATATTTCGTCCTTTGCGAAAAAGGTTAATCTTTTGCTCGTCAGCTTCGCTTTTATTGTTGGTAGTTTCTTCCTGTCTGCAAACCCCGCTGCTGCTGATACTGTGACCGTTAAGATGGGTTCTGATGGTGGTCAGCTAGTATTCGAGCCTAAAGTGGTCACGATCAAAGTAGGCGATACTGTTAAATGGGTTAACAATAAGGCTTTCCCTCACAATATTGTGTTTGATGGTCATGAAGAACTTTCTCACAAGAAGTTGGCTCAAAAGCCTAAGGCTGAACTAGAGTCTACCTTTAATGAAGCTGGTGAGTTTGCTTATTACTGCTCTCCTCACCGTGGTGCTGGTATGGCAGGCAAAATTATTGTAGCTAGCTAATTTTTAAGCCTGTAAAGAAGAGGGAAGCAAACATAGTTTGCTTCCCTCTTCTTTTTTTGTGAAATATATAATGAGATACTATTACCAAAACTAAAAATGGCTACGCCATTTTTAGTTTTAAAAACCCTTACTAGGTTTGGTTTTTAATGCACAAAAGTGTTGTCACACTTTCGTGCATTGGTATAAGACCATACGGGAGATTTTAGGAATTTAGAGAATTCCTTCCTTTTGTGCCATTGAAATCATCAAGTCAACCACGCGACAGGAATAACCCCACTCATTGTCATACCAAGAGACAACCTTAAAGAAATTGGGATTAAGTTCCATACCTGCACCAGCGTCAAAGGTACTCGATCGCGAATCTCCTTTAAAATCTGTCGAGACAACCTCCTCATCGGTATAGCCAAGAATATCCTTTAAAGATTCCTCTGAAGCTGCCTTCATCGCCGTACAGATTTCTTTATAATTAGTGGCTTTTTCAGTCCTAAACGTCAAATCTACGACCGACACATCAGGCGTAGGTACACGCAAAGCCATTCCTGTCAGCTTCCCTTTCAGCTCTGGCAGCACCAAAGCCACAGCCTTCGCAGCACCTGTAGAAGCAGGAATGATGTTTTGACTAGCACCACGTCCGCCGCGCCAGTCTTTTTTGCTTGGCCCGTCTACTGTTGGCTGAGTCGCTGTCATCGCATGAATAGTCGTCATCAAGCCTTCTGCAATGCCAAAATTATCATTGAGAACCTTCGCAATCGGTGCTAAGCAATTGGTGGTGCAACTTGCATTAGAAACGATCAAATCAGTTTCAGGATTGAACTTAGTATGATTGACTCCAACCAACAATGTTGAAACCTTTTCGGGATCTTTTGTGGGAGCGGAAATAATTACTCGTTTTGCGCCCGCGTTAATGTGTGCGATCGCCCCAGCATAGTCAGTAAATAAGCCCGTGGACTCCACCACATAGTCGGCTTTTAGGTCGCCCCAAAGCAATTCTGATGGGTTGCGTATTGCAGAGCAAGGAACAAACCTACCATCAATCTCGATGCCGCCTGCTTGAGCCGCGATCGCGCCGTCATAGAGTCCGTGAGTAGAGTCATGTTTGAGAAGATAAGCGAGGTTATCAGAAGGAACTAGATCATTGATTCCGACAATCTCGATTTCGGGATGCTTGGCAGCAACGCGAACCACTAATCGTCCAATTCTGCCAAATCCATTAATGCCAATTCTGAGTTTAGCCATATTTTGCTTATCCAGCCTACCTATAGTGCTTCGCGATTATGCTAACCCAAGTTCTATAGTCAAGAAACTCTAAAGCCTTAATATGTCAGGGTTTGAATATATAAATTTCAAAACCCACTAGGGAAATGATTCGCTGCGATCGCCCTTTACAAATACTGCCAACTGCTGAGATGCAGTTCAAAGAACGGGAGTTACAAACCATTTGGAAAAATCCTCAATATGTGATTAACGGTCAATTGCCACTAGGCGATGCCACTCTGGGTATGGTGGATTCAGCAACATTTCTGTGGTATCACCGAATAAAACCCAAAGAGTGAGAGGCGGTGCGGTGCACCACCTCTCACTCTTTGGGTTTTATTCAAAATCGCGCTAAAGTAGTCCTACATCTAAATATTCAGTCTATTAGGATGACAAATTTTATGTCTCGTTTACCTCTTACTTTAGCAACCGCCTTTAGCCGCCGCAATGCCATCAAGATTATTAGCGGTCTTCACAACTTCGATCGCAACTCCGTGAAAATGGTCGTGCAAGCAGCCGATCGCGGTGGTGCTACTTTTGTTGATATTGCTGCTGATGCTGAACTAATTGCGATCGCAAAGGCTAATTGCTACTTGCCTATTTGTGTATCCGCAGTCGAAGCTCACAAGTTGGCTGAGGCTGTGGCTAATGGTGCTGACCTTGTCGAAATTGGTAACTACGATAGTTTCTATGCTCAAGGTCGTGTATTTACCGCCGATGAAATCATTGCTTTGACTGTAGAGACCAGAGCCTTATTGCCTCATACTGCTATCTCGGTAACTGTCCCACACACATTGCCTCTAGATGAGCAAGTCACCCTCGCCGAGAAACTCGAAGCGATCGGTGCAGACATCATCCAAACTGAAGGCGGCACAAGCTCAGCTCCAACCCATGCAGGTATCCTTGGTGCGATCGAAAAAGCATCACCTACTCTCGCCGCAGCCCATGCCATCAGCCGCGCTGTATCAATCCCCGTAATGTGCGCTTCTGGCTTGAGCAATGTCACAGCACCAATGGCGATCGCTTCGGGTGCTTCAGGTGTTGGTGTTGGTTCCGCAGTTAACCAATTGAATGATGTTGTTTCGATGATTGCGACAGTTCGAGCTCTCAGAGAATCAATTGATAGCAATGTTGCTAATCAGGCGATCGTGTAATTAAATTTACCCGCCAGCAACATTGACGAATCGAGAGGGGCGAGGTTCGCCCCTCTCGATTCGTCCAAATTCAGTACAAAAACTTATCAGATAAGCAAGCTTAGGGCGCGGCGGACGTATGCTGTCCAAGATTCTGAGGTAGGTTGAAAGATCAAAGCATAAAGCATGATTCCACTCATCGTATCGAAAACCAACCCCGAATCTAAGTCTTGCGAAACTTCATTTCTAGATTTTGCCCGTTCGATGACAATATCAAAAGCTTCTCGGCGCGGCTGTAAGTACTTTGACCAATAAATCTGAGCAAACTCAGGATTACTTGAGGCACTGCTTATAATCATTGAAACGGCTTGTCGTCCCAATGAATTAAGAGAAATTTGAGCAGCTTTTTCAATGAGCGTATCTATATCACTTTCCAGTTTGCCCGTATCAGGAATTAGCACTTCTTCACGTATATTCTCAATAGCATCAGCTATCAACTCCGCTTTACCACTATATCGACGATAAATAGTTGTTTTGCCAACCCCTGCACGAGATGCGATCGCCTCAATACTTATTGCATCAAATCCAACTTCAGCCAACAGTGCTAAAGCAGATTGCAAGATAGCCTGATGTGATTTATCACTGCGAGGTCTTCCTAAAGATTTTTTACTAGCATCATTCATGGGTGTTATTATAATTTACGAAACGGCAGCGTATCGTAAATAAAGATCATGAATAAAAAACCTCTTTATAAAGATAAAAGTAGTATCCAAACTCTTCGCGAAGGTTTGGAGGAATATTACGCGATCAATCCCCATCTCACGCCTCCCGATAGTCAACCGCCTGAATTTGCCAAAATTCTGCTTGCCCATGATGTCGGGCATGTCATTTATGGCTGCGACACGGGTATGTATGATGAGCTAAAGATCTTGCCATTATTTTGGTGGACAAGTGAATGTACTTTTCAAAAATTCCGTGAAATGAGAAAAACTCCTGCTGTTGATGTGATGTACGATGACATGATTCAACAAAATGGGGTGCTTTGGCTCTATGGAAATATTTTGAGAGTTCTACCTCCACTCATGCCAGAATTAATTTCAATTTGGGTTAAGACTCGTAACCGAAACAAACGATTGCCTTTTTTAGAATTTCATCCTTTGCTTGATCGCTCTCTACTTGATATCCGTCAAGAGTTCGATTTGCTTTCATTCATTAAATAAGACCAAATCGCCTTATTCAAGTTACCATAGCTAAAAAATTTCAAAATCTATACAATTTATTTGTCTTTCTCAATGGATGATCGCCTTGAATTACCCTCTCCGTTGTAAATACCATGACAGGCTTACGCACAATCATCTGTTCTACCCAAGGTGCGATCGATCTCCAAATTAACGGAGCCTTGGGCATTTCCTTTAATGATCTAAATAGCGATCGCGCCGCTAAGTTACCTGAGATTTGCCAGTTTTTATATCAACAAGGGCTAGACGGATTCTTGCCTACACTTGTTACTACATCTATTGAGCAAACGCAACGATCGCTATTTTTTCTAGCGGAAACAATCTCCTATCAAACGCGAAATCCTAATCCTCTCGAAGCCAAAATTTTAGGCGTGCATCTTGAGGGGCCATTTCTTCATCCTGACAAAAGGGGCGCACATCCGCAGCAACATTTATTACCGCTGAATCTCGATACATTGCAACAAGTATTAGGCGATTACACCAAATTTATTAAGCTTGTCACCCTCGCGCCCGAACTCGATCCCACTGGTGAAACTATCAAATATCTACGCGATAGCAATATTACTGTCAGCTTAGGACACTCTATGGCTAATGCTGAGCAAACGAGAATAGCGATCGAGCAAGGCGCAACGATGGTCACTCATGCCTTTAATGCCATGCCAAGTTTGCATCATCGTGATGTCGGTTTATTAGGTGAAGCAATTTTAAGCGATCGGGTTTGGTGCGGGTTAATCGCCGATGGAGTTCATGTTTCACCACAGATGGTAAAACTGCTTTATCGAATGACAAACAAAGTTTTTCTAGTCAGCGACGCGCTTGCGCCCCTTGGGTTAGCTGACGGCACTTATCCTTGGGATGATCGCCAGATTACGATTAAAAACGGCACGGCAAGATTACCAGATGGCACCCTCTCAGGTACTACTCTTCCCCTAATCAAAGCCGTGAATAAACTGATCGAGTGGGGAGTTTGTGAACCAGAAAACGCAATTAAGTTAGCGATCGACGCTCCGCGTCTTGCCATCAACCTTGAGATAGACGCAGACGCACCTCAGAGACTTACTTGGTGTAGGTATTCGTTCTCATCTCCCGGACGAGCCGGCCCTACTTCGTTCGTCTGTGAAATTAGTGGAATGCAACAAAAAATGATCCATATAAAACCTATAAATGTTGAGGTGGGCTAAGCCCACCTCAACATTTTTGGGATCAATTATTTTCTGTATGTCCCTTAATTAAATATAGATAAGAACCAATTTTTGAGTGGCGCGGCAAAGCAGCGCCACTCAAAAATTGGTTCATAAGCTTGGCGTACTATCAGACATAGCATGGGTTACAGACTTAGTAGCACCATTAAGATTTTGATTGGTAGCAATTAACTCTTGATGTTGATGCATTTTCAAAATCATTGACAAACTTTGCTTCAGTTTTGTTCTTGGTACAACCGCATCTACAAATCCATGATCGAGCAAATATTCTGATGACTGGAAACCATCAGGAATTTTTTGCTTGAGGGTCTGCTCGATGACTCGTCGCCCTGTAAAACCGATTAAAGCTTTAGGCTCAGCCAAAATAATATCGCCGAGCATTGCAAAACTTGCAGTCACGCCGCCCATAGTGGGATTTGTCAAAACAGGGATATACAGCAAATTAGCTTGACGATGACGCTCAAGAGCTGCCGAGGTCTTTGCCATTTGCATCAAGCTCAAAATCCCTTCTTGCATCCGCGCTCCACCCGAAGCACAAAATATCAAAGCAGGAAAGCGTTTTGCAGTAGCAGCTTCTAGCATACGGGTGATTTTTTCACCCACTACCGATCCCATACTGCCGCCCATAAAGCGAAAATCCATTACTGCCATTGCAGCATCACAGCCATCGATCTTGCCAGTTCCAGTGATCACCCCATCACTTAAACCAGTTTTTTGCTTATATTCTTTGATGCGATCGATATAAGGCTTGCGATCTTTAAAACCTAAAGGATCGCAAGAAGTTAGATCTGCGTCCATTTCCAGCCATGTACCAGCATCAATCAACTGAACTATGCGCTCATAGGCATTTACCTGATTGTGATGACCACATTCTGGGCAAACCATCAAATTGATTTTTAGATCCTTTACATAGGTTAAAGCGCCACAACTAGAACATTTGTGCCACAAACCATCAGGAATTTCACGTTCTTGAGAATTTTGATTTATGTTAGGAGTTTTGCGGTGATATGCTTCACCTGCACGGGAACGGGTTTCAGCAAACCAATCAAACAGTGACATAGCGGCTCAAGGTTTACAGAATAAGCTTTAGTTGCCAATATTGAGAGACGACAACTGTAGCCAAAAATAAAAGTATAACTTTGTCATCATACAGCGCTTTGCGATCGCAGTAAAACTGAAGAGCGATGCTTTACCTCGCCCTTCAGTTTTATTCTAAGCTTTCACCTGGTTTTTGCTTGACACGCTCAACTTGGGAGTATTTCTCGATTGTTTGAGTCACTTCAAATAGTGATTGCTGCAACGGTTTAATTGCCGTTTGTAAGTCTTCATATGTAGCCTCCTCAGCTTCATATAAATTCTTGAGAGCTTCCATGTTTTTGAGAGTAGGTTCTCGCAAACTAGAAGTAATCACCGAGGGTCCATTGTCTCTGAGGATTTCTTCAACAGTGCGAATTAGGTTGGATGCTTGGTTACGCATATTTGCTAATTCTCTACGAACATCATCTTCTTCAGAATAGACTTCAGCTTCCATTCGCATTCTCTCAATTTCACTGGGGCTTAAGCCACCTGTGTTGGTAATACTAATACTTTGCTCAACCCCAGTATCAATATCTCTGGCTGAGACCTTGAGAATACCGTTAGCGTCAATATCAAAGGAAACTTCGATCTGTGGAATGCCACGAGGAGCAGGACGAATGCCCTCAAGCTCAAATTTGCCGAGGCTCTTATTATCCTTCGCCATCGCCCGTTCGCCCTGTAGAACATGAATTTCTACTGCCGATTGATTATCAACGGCAGTGGAGAAAATTTGTGCCTTGCTGGTAGGGATTGTGGTGTTACGTTCTAAATTCTTAGTAAATACTCCGCCTTGAGTTTCTAGTCCAATTGAAAGAGGAATTACGTCTAGCAATAAGAGATCCTTAACCTCACCACCCAATATCCCTGCTTGCACAGCAGCACCGATCGCTACAGCTTCATCAGGATTCACTGACTGGTCTGGTTTTTTACCATCAAAGAACTTGGAGATTGCTTCCTGTACCGAAGGAATACGAGTTGAGCCACCAACCAAAATAATTCGATTGATTTCTTTAGGCGATAAACCTGCATCCTTCAGCGCCTGAGCAGTTGGTTCGAGAGTTGACTTGACTAAAGATGCTGTAATCTCATCAAATTTGGAACGAGTAAAGTCCAGCTCAATAGTCTTTGGTCCTGATTCATCAGCTGCAATAAATGGCAAGCTGATCAAGGTTGAAGGAGCGCTGGAAAGCTCTATCTTGGCTTTCTCTGCAGCCTCTTTTAGCCGCTGCAAGGCAGTCTTATCAGCAGTTAAATCAATACCTTCTTTTTGCTTGAAGTCAGCAACCATCCAATCTACGATCACTGCGTCAAAGTCATCACCACCAAGGTGATTATTACCTGAAGTAGCCTTGACTTCAAAAATTCCATCACCAAGTTGCAGGACGGACACATCGAACGTACCGCCGCCAAGGTCGAACACTAAAACGATCTGATCTTAATCTTGCTTATCTAATCCATAGGCAAGAGCCGCAGCCGTAGGCTCATTGACGATTCGTAGAACCTCCATGCCCGAAATCGCCCCAGCATCCTTTGTTGCTTGGCGCTGCGTATCAGTGAAATAAGCAGGGACGGTAATAACAGCTTGAGTTACTTCTTCACCTAGATAGTTCTCGGCATCTTGCTTCAGCTTTTGCAAGATCATTGCCGAAATTTCTTGGGGAGTGTAGGCGCGATCGCCAATCTTGACATCTACAGTGTCATCTTTGCCTTTGACTGCAGTATAAGGAACATGACTTCGCTCCTGTTCGGTCTCATCCCAACTACGACCAATAAACCGTTTGATACTGTAAACAGTATTTACTGAGTTGGTCACGGATTGGCGCTTAGCAACCTGTCCAACAATCCTCTCGCTGCTGTCTTTGACAAAAGCGACAATACTCGGCGTTGTGCGCCCACCCTCTGCACTAGAGATGACAACAGGTTTACCACCCTCTAAAACAGAAACACAACTGTTTGTTGTACCAAGGTCGATCCCAATTACTTTCGACATAATCGCCAGTTCCGTAAAAAGCTCTTTTAAAAGTTTAGCTTAATGAATTTCTGAATAATGTACCCTAATAATGCATTTCAAGATGCAATCGCGATCGCATCTTGAAATATTTATTTTAGTTAGATGCGGCAGAGCTATCTTCGGTAGTATTTTCAGGAGATGTACTATCGCCGTCAATTTTCCCAGATGATACCTTAACCAAGGAATGTCGCAAAACGCGATCGTCACTTACTAAATATCCTGGGCGCAATTCCTCGGTGATAATACCTTCGTCATATTCAGGTGATGGTTCTTGCATAATTGCTTCATGGAAGTTAGGGTCAAAGTCTTGCCCAACACATTCCATCCTTGCTACACCTGTCTCTTTGAGGCATTTGAGCAATTGCTTGTATACCGATTGATAACTTTTGTGAATGGAAGCTTCGCCGTCAGTTTTGGGGGAAATTTGTAACTGTGCCCGCTCAAAATCATCAACTACGGGCAAGATTTTTTTGAGGATCTTGCCTGTAATTGTGCCTTCTTGCTCTTCTTTATCGCGCTCTGTACGTTTGCGAAAATTCTCAAAGTCAGCATAAAGTCGTAAATATTGCTGCTTGCGCTCGTCTATCTGTTCTCTAAGCGAGGTTGACTCAGCGATTAAACCATTGATTTTTTCTAGCGTTGCTGCTGCTGCTGCGGTTGCTTTACTTGCTTCTGGTTTTGATTCGTTAGTTGAAGTCGCAGACGATTGAGAGCCTTCTGGTATGGATGTTTCTGGATTTGTGAGTTGATTTAATTCTTCGGTCGCAAGTTGTTGTAGCCGCGACTCAAGAACCTCATCATCTTCGTCGATGAGGTCGTCAGAAATAAGTGTGTTTTCTTCTTCGATCATTACGGTGATACTCTTTTAGCGCTTTTTAGACTAGCAGTAAATTGCTAAGAGTTAAAATTTAAGTGTTAGTTTTGACGATTATTATTCAGTCATTTCGATTTTACTCTTTATCCGAGATAACGTATAGCCATTGCTAATAGAAAATCAAGAAAGTTAAGGCGTTGAAAGCACCATACGTTCTTTTTAGGGCACATGAAGGAATTACGGTAAACAATTAAGAGTTGATTTTGTGGAGTTACCAGTCTCGGCAACATTGCCAGAAGCTAGAGAGCAAAAATACTTGCGAATATTAGGAGCAAGATTTACAGCATTAGTAAAATCTGCGGCTTCGATGCTACCAATGTTTTCAACGATCGCATTGCGAAAATTTGCCCCACTAAGATTTGTCCCTGCAAACTCGATCAAAACTAGCTTTGCTGCTGTAAGGTTAGCCGAGCGGAGATTGGCATTGGTAAGATTCGTCAAATGGAGATCAGCCGATCGCAAATTTGCAGATGATAAATCAGCCCCTTCTAAGATCGCATCACTGAGATTAGCTGCACCTAAATTACTTTCGCTTAGATTAGCTTTTGCTAGATTAGCTTTGCGAAGATTGGTTAGTACTAAATTTGCACCTTTGAGATTTGCGGAACTGAGATCTGCTTCACTCAGATTCGATCTCATTAGCTCGGATTTTGATAAAAGCGCTGAGCCTAACTTTGCTTGAAATAGATTTGCCCGCAATAAATTAGCTTGAGATAAATTTGCTTCTGACAGATTAGAAAATGCTAAGTTGGCATCAATGAGACTAACGTTACTCAAATCTGCACCTCGGAGATCGACTTTAACGATCTTTACACCATTCAGATTCGCATTTTTGAAGACAACTTGGCGTAAATCAACGCGTTCTAGTACTGAACCACTAAGGTTAATGTTGCTAAAGTCCTGACCTTGCAAGAGGTCAGATTGACTGCCTGTTAACTGTACATAGCGAAAATCACGCTGCCCTTCTGCATATTTCGCTTGTAAATTTGCAGCTGTGATTGTGGTTAATTTTGGAGTTACTACGGCGACGGGAGTAGGGGAGTTAATTGGAGAAGGAGAACTTACAGGCGAAGTCGGAGGAGGAGTTGCGATAGGCTGAGGCTGCGGTGAATTTTTTTTAACCAGCAAAAAAACAACACCAAGAATAGCGAATATAGTTATTCCGCAAACTAATAAAGTCTTATATCGCGTAACTATAAGTTTTGTTTTTTGTCCTAACTGTTCAGACTGCTCCTGCGGATCTTTGCCGTGGCATCTGCGAATGAGGCGATCGCATAGCGCCCGAATTTCATCATCAGGGATCTTAGAAATCGCCTGAAAAACTGGGGATAACTCAGGCTCTTGAAAGTCGTTTTGTCGAAAAATTAAATTTTTATTGTCCTCATGGAAGGTGTCCCAAAGATTTGGCTGACTTGCTAGGGCCCGAAGAGACAAGGAAATCACATCAAATGAAAATTCATCAAGCCGATCGCTAAAGTCTTTCGGTGAGCGCATTGGTGGCTGATAGTTGGGATGTCCCATCTCAAGAGGCGGAGTCCCAAGCAATGCGGGCACATACATGCCGTCATAGTCAACTAGCTTCAGCTCCCCATGATCGTCAACCATGATATTTCCATGCTGCAAATCACCATGGGCAATGCCCACCTGTTGGAGATCTTTTTGAAGCTGTTTCAATTGTCGATCTAAACGCAATAAAACCTGCGAATCGTCAATATTTTCGCCAACATAACGATCTATTTCTGAGCCTTCCACCCAATCCATTTTTAGAATCGGATACCATTCGCCTTGGACTAAAATTCCTTGCTGCAGAAATTCAAAATCAACCAAGTAAGGGATCTGATATTGGGTGAGATATTCACTAATTAACTTGTAACGCTGCTGCACATCTGACTGCGGAATCCGCGTAAAGCATCGCACTGCCCAAGATCGATTTTCTTTAGTAAGCTTATAAACAGTGGCGAAGTTTCCAGACCATAGCAAAACTCTTCCCCGCGAATTTTTAGCAGTGCTAGCTTGCTTAAGCTCAGGATCGACAAAGCAGAGGTGTGGATTTTGCACCGCGATCGTGAAATCGATGTTTAATGGCCAAGTCTGGATATTTGTCATGACTCACAATGCATTTCAGTTACATCCTGAATTTTGAGGCATAGCAAGGTCGTATCGTCATTGGCTATTTCACGGCGATCTCGCAATTTAGTCAGCCATTCCTCAAACAAGCCGAGAGAGCTAATCTCATCTAATTTTACCCAAGGATCTTGATTTGCTTCTATTTGCTTAAAAATCCAACAAGCTATCGCGTCTGTTGCTAGATAAAAGCGATCAGTATTTTGGGCAACTCCATGAGTTTGAGAAATATTAATATTTGCCGTCTTTACATTAGTTCCAATCAGCCTTGGACGGTTATTAAATTCATGGCTAGTTTGTAAAGGAAAACTTTTGAGTAAACAGCTGTCTCGCACCACAAACAAGCAAGAATCTCCTACAGCAAGAGATTTCCAACTCATATCCGCAAAAATCTCTAAGCTCACAAATGTTGCAAAAGCCCCCTCTCCTGCCTTGCGTTTTGCAAACCAAGTCAAATTCTGACGTGCTAACCATTGCGGCCAATTCGCTTGTAACGGCAACAACCAATTTGCGGCACTAGTATAGATTTCTTGCCAGGGTAGCCTGCGATTCACAAAAGCTGTAACTAGCTCCTGTGCCCATTCCCTAGCAAAGGAAGATTCAGTTGCCCCATCGGATAGAGCGATCGACATCATTGGGTTACGTTTTACACAATCCCAAATATCTTCACATTCAGTAATCGCATTACCCGCTTTTTGAACTGAAAAACTTTGAGTAAGATCAACGCCAAAATCTAATTTCGTTTCTTCTGATTCTTTTGGAGAACTCTTGGCAAGTAAATTATATAAACTGCGATCGCCATATTTTTGAGCATTGTTAGCGATCGACTTAAAGCCAAAATTTGCAGCCTCATACTGAGAATGCGAGCTCGAAAAAGAATTACTGCAAAAAGATCTAAACACAATATCTGTAGCGATCAGCAAATTTAAGGTCACACCATAGCACATTAACTTAATAGAAAAGCCGCCATGTGGCGGCTTTTCTATTAAGCTCGCGAGTTCGCTTCATTATCTACGTTTTACACGGCAGATAATGAAGCGAAAGCATCGGGAATTGATGCGTTCGGCGCAATAAAATCGCCGGTCACTACAAATTCAAGTCTTAGTTTTAGCCAACGCATTGTATTTGGATCAGTTGTGATAATTGCCGCCGCAGGTTGAGGAATTTGCTTTTTAATACTTGCCATCTCGGGCGCTTCCAAAAAAGCTGGCTGCTCAATCAACCAAAAATTTATTTCCTTATTGCGTGCCTCAAAGTTACGCCGACGCTCCGATAGAGTTTCTCCCAAAGGTTTCCCCTCGTCTTCACATAGGTACTTACGGCTAGCGGCCACAAAATAAAATTGCTTGGACTCTGACATAAAAATTGATTTAGATGCTTAACACATAGATTTAGCTTTACAAGCTAAATCTATGTTAGCGCTAATTCAATAACTAGGACTTTGCGATAAATTAAGCTGAGGCGTCAGTTCTAGAACACTATTAAGAACAATATCTGCACCGTTTTCTTTGAGTAATGCAGCATAGCGATCGCGCAAATCTTGACTCACATGGGGCGGAATCACACCAACTGCAAGATATTGATAATTAGGGTCATAAATTCTAGCTTTTACAACTGTAAGCATATCCGCTACGGTATCACCGACATAAACAACAACTGGTGCAAATTTATCCTGTCTAAGTTCAATTTGCTTCACGGCAAGCAAAAGTCCCGTGGGCTCTGGTTTGCCTGCTGCGTCTTCCATAGCAATCAATACAGGATCGTCTATTTCTAAACGCCGCAAAACATAACTAGCTGAAGCCCTTGTCGCGCCACTAAAAAATCCCCAGCCAATCCCTGCGATCGTCAAATCCCAAAAATATTCTTGTGTCGCAATCAATGGCTCCGTTGCAATATATCCGTCTGACCAGTCAGAATCTCTACCCCGATAACGCCCCTGAAAGAATTCCACAACTGTTTCATAAGATACCAGAATCTCTTTCCCCAGACCTTGGAAATACCTTTTGATTAATTCCTGTGATGCTTCCCAGTCATTGTTCCAAACGCCTTCAGCTTTTAAATCGTCAATTTCTTCAGGGGTAGGACGATAAGCTGTATTTGTAAAATATTCAACTGTGTCTGCTAGTGCACGGCGATAAGAACCCGATACATCTCGGATCACGCCATCAATATCAAATACAAAAATACTTGTATTGAATAGTTTTAAGTCAACTTTAGAGGTTTCAATCATGTTATATTGCAAGATCGCTACTTTAATATGTAATTTAACTTTTCTTGGAGGTAGGTAGCATTGTCCCAGTTTATTCTAAAAATCTTATGGTTAGAAAATAATGTAGCTCTTGCTGTCGATCAAGTCGTTGGCAAAGGTTTCAGCCCTCTCACCAAGTAT
Source organism: Pseudanabaena sp. (assembly GCA_003249035.1). Classification (GTDB taxonomy): domain Bacteria; phylum Cyanobacteriota; class Cyanobacteriia; order Pseudanabaenales; family Pseudanabaenaceae; genus Pseudanabaena. Next base: position 12,417 of record QBMK01000016.1, on the reverse strand, counting down.
TTCTTTTGGCCCCGTGATGATGCTTGGGATCAACTTAAATCAGAAATGGAAAGCAAGCCTTGGATTGCCGATCAAGATCGGATCGAGATTCTAAATAAGGCAACAGAAGTAATTAACTACTGGCAGCAAGAGGGTAAAAATCGCCCTATGACAGAAGCTCAAGGTAAATTCCCTGATATCATATTTACTGGTAGTAATTAGATTCGTCAACCGCATTATCAGTTAACATTCAACCAAAAAAGCAGGGTCAATTCATGAATTGACCCTGCTTTTTTTGATTGCATTCAAGAAGGTGTGCAAAGCAAACCTTCTTGAACTCAAGATTTATTGATCGAGATCAGGCATAGAAAGTACAGCCTCAGTCTTACGGTCAATACCCTTTTCAAAGCCAGCAACAGCTGCGCGAGCGCGTCCGGCGTGCCATAGGTGACCAACTAAGAACATGAAGGACAATACGAAGTGGGAAGTAGACAACCAAGAACGAGGAGAAACAAAGTTTACCGCGTTGATTTCAGTGATAACACCACCAACTGAGTTCAATGAACCCAAAGGAGCATGTGTCATGTACTCAGCAGCGCGACGCACTTGCCAAGGTTGAACATCATTCTTAAGCTTATCAATATCTAAACCAGTAGGTCCACGAAGAGGCTCCAACCAAGGGCCACGGAAATCCCAGAAACGCATGGTTTCACCACCAAAGATGATTTCGCCCGAAGGAGAACGCATCAAATACTTACCTAAGCCAGTAGGACCTTGAGAAGTTGCAATATTTGCACCTAGCTTTTGGTCACGAACAAGGTATGTAAATGCTTGAGACTGAGAAGCTTCAGCAGCAGTAGGCCCAAAGAATTCGCTAGGATAAACGGTGTTGTTAAACCATACAAAGCAAGTTGCAATGAAAGCCATGAAGCTCAATGCGCCAAGACTATAGGATAGATAAGCTTCACCAGACCAAACGAGGGCGCGACGAGCCCAACCAAATGGTTTAGTAAGGATATGCCAGATACCGCCGCCGATGCAGATCAAGCCAATCCAAATATGCCCGCCTACTACATCTTCAAGGTTGTCAACGCCAATAATGTTTCCTTCGCCGCCAAAGGGTGAATTGAAAACATAGCCAAATATGACAACAGGATTGATCGTTGGGTTGGTGATTACACGTACATCTCCACCACCAGGTGCCCATGTATCGTAGAGACCACCAAAGAACATAGCCTTAAATACGAGCAGCAATGCACCGCAACCAAGTATTATCAGGTGATACCCGATAATGTTGGTCATTTGGTTCTTGTCTTTCCAGTCGTAACCAAAGAATGAAGAATAGTTTTCTAAGACTTCAGGTCCACGCAAGGCATGGTAAATTCCGCCAAAACCAAGTACAGCAGAAGAAATAAGGTGTAAAACACCAACTACGAAGTATGGGAAAATGTCTACAACTTCACCACCAGCGCCAACGCCCCAACCTTGAGTTGCCATGTGAGGAAGAAGGATAAAGCCTTGCTCGTACATGGGCTTTTCGGGAATAAAGTGCGCAACTTCAAACAAAGTCATTGCGCCAGCCCAGAATACAATCAAACCAGCGTGAGCAACGTGAGCGCCCAGCAGTTTGCCAGAAAGGTTAATGAGTCTTGCGTTACCAGACCACCAAGCAAAGCCCGATGTATCTTGTGTGCGCCCACCCACTCCTAGCGAGTTTAAGTTAATGGTTGTCGTCACGAGAGGTTATCTCCAGAAAACTTTTTATAGGTTTAAAGTGCAAATAATTTTTTAGCTATCAGAAATCAGCTTTTGTAGCTGAACAACGTCTAGAGGTTTGATGAAACTCATCATAATCTAAAACCTAGTCGAACTGCGCTGATATCTGATAGCTAAGTAAGTTGTTACTAAAAGATTTTGTACAGCTTGAGTAAGCTGTACAAAATCTTTGGAAGCATAAAGATTACAATGCGTTACCACGAGGCAATACTTCTTCAGGGAAGATGAATCTTTCGGCTGGTTGGTCTTGAGGAGCCATCCAAGCACGAATACCTTCGTTCAAGAGCAAGTTCTTGGTATAGAAGGTTTCAAATTCAGGATCTTCTGCGGCGCGAACTTCTTGAGATACAAAGTCATAAGCACGCAAGTTCAATGCTAGCCCGACAATACCAACGCTGCTGAACCATAGTCCAGTTACGGGTACGAATAGCATGAAGAAGTGCAACCAACGCTTGTTGGAGAAAGCAATACCGAAAATTTGGCTCCAGAAGCGGTTAGCTGTAACCATGGAGTAGGTTTCTTCGGACTGAGTTGGGTTGAAAGCTTTAAAGGTATTTGCAGAGTTACCATCGCCATCTTCAAACAATGTATTTTCAACGGTTGCACCATGAATTGCACAGAGCAATGCGCCACCAAGGATACCTGCTACGCCCATCATGTGGAAGGGGTTCAGAGTCCAGTTGTGGAAACCTTGTAAGAATAAGATGAAGCGGAAAATGCCAGCTACGCCAAAGGTTGGACCGAAGAACCAACCAGATTGACCCAAGGGGTACATCAAGAATACGGATACGAATACAGCGATAGGGCCAGAAAATGCGATCGCATTATAAGGACGGATACCGACTAGACGAGCAATTTCAAACTGACGCAACATGAAGCCGATCAAGCCGAAAGCGCCATGAAGAGCTAGGAATGTCCATAGACCGCCAATTTGACACCAACGGGTGAAGTCCCCTTGTGCTTCAGGTCCCCACAATAGTAGTAAGGAATGTCCAACACTCAAAGGAGGCGAGGAGATTGCTACAGTGAGAATGTTGCAGCCTTCAAGAAAGCTAGAAGCTAAACCGTGGCTATACCAAGAAGATACAAATGTGATGCCAGTGAACCAGCCACCAACTGCTAAAAATGCGGTAGGGAATAGCAGTAAGCCACTCCAGCCGATGAATACAAATCTGTCGCGCTTTAGCCAGTCGTCGATGCTGTCAAACCAGCCTCTTTCGACTTCTTGCGACCTGCCCATTGCAATGGTCATAATTTTAAATCCTTCTTTAATTACTAGTATTTATATGGATTTGAAATTAGCTTAACACATCTTTACGTTTGCCTTATTACAAAATACTTAATAGCCTTAAGCCCTCTCCAGGCAAGGGTTTGAGCTAAATTCTTGAAGCAAAATATTTAGACGGCAAATCTTAAAAAAATATTAAGGAGTGTTAGATATATCTCTTTGGAGATAGAAGTCAATAAATTAATATATTTAATTAACAATATAGCAGGACTAAATACAGTCATTCAAAAAATGCTTTAAGGCTCAAAGGTTGATCTATTGTTTATTTCAATAGACTAAGTATTTACACTTAGTAAGCACTAGAAAAAAATTTGGGAATACTTCTCAGACAAGAATGCGATCGCGATCGCATTCTTATCTTAAAAAGCATTGCAGTATTAATAAAATAGGAATTTGCAGCCAAAGGTAATCGTCATGATTAGACAAGTTGAACCCATCCAGCCAGAACTTGAATCTGATCTGGCTGCTGATCTGCCACAAGATACAGATGCACTACCAAAGCCCAAAAAAGCTAGGCGATGGCGTTTGCGTTTGCTCATTTATGGCTCGTTAGGTTTTGGTCTAATTGCTTTGGCGTTGCCCTCTTTTAGTGGTTGTGGAAATAAGGCTAGGAGTTCTGAGGGCAGAACGCATGTGGGAAGTATGAATAGAGGGCAGCAAGCATTTTGGGATGAAAAACAAGCTTTTGGTCGCTCAATTCCTGCTTTAGAACTTGGAATAAAAGAAGAAACTGATAACTTTAAATTTGAGATGCAAAGTTTTGATCTTGTCACTTATCAATATGGGGTTCCTAAAAATGACAAGGTAAAAAGTTTTGTCGGAGCAGTATTTGTTGTACCTGAAAAATCTCAAACATATCAAGGCTCCAATCAAAAGGCAAATCAAACATCAGAATCACAGCCAAGTGCAAAAAAAGAGCTAACTACGGTCACCATTCTTTGTGAATCTCCCAAAACTGATGTAAAGCAAAAGCTACCCAATCCATTTCTCCAAAATGGGACTCCAACATGTGCTGAGGGAACCGTAGCGCTAAATTAGCTGTCTCGCTAAACTAACTTAACAAAGAGGTTGACCGATGGATACCTACGTAAATTATCGTTATCGTGACTTTCAGAATCAATCGTTTCAGAATGAATTTCGTAAAGGCGAAGAAAAGAAAGCTGACTTTACAGGCTCAAGACTGAAAAGTTGTGATTTTCGAGGAGCAAATCTAGCAGGTGCTGATTTCTCGGAAACAGCGATCGCACGAGATGATCAGAATTTCCAAAAGCAGATTAGGCAAATGTCGCTGCACACCATTTTGGGCATTCCCCTAGGATCAGCCGCATGGTTTTTTGGACAACTTATTTTTGTGGGCTGTGGTGGTGAACTTGCAAATCCCTATGGGTGGTTGAGCAATCCATTTGTTTGGATATTTGCCTTTGCCACGGCTGCTGCGATGTCTCAAAGAAGGCTTTTCAATATATATATGGGGCTAATTGGGTTAATGGTAATCGCCTCGATTAACTCTACAGCTTTGACAGTGGTTGGTATAGGTGTGATGATTGCCGCGTTTGTGATGTCGCTTTGTGGACTATATCTAGGCTATAAAAAAGGAGCGATCGCAGTGGGTATGGTATGGATAGCAGTGGGAGTTTCATCTGCAATTTCGGCTGGCTATAGTTGGATAAAGCTGCATGAGCATTATTACGCTATTTTGTTTGCAGTACTTGCGATTTTTCCAGCCATTTTGGCAACTAAAGCTTTTAATCTGCATTTTGCAAAAGTCAAAATGGCAGCAAAGACTTCTTTTCGTGGTGCAGATTTAGAAAATGCGCGATTTGTAAATGCAGATTTAGAAAATTGTGATTTTTTAGATGCAAATCTGCAAGGTGTAGATTGGTATGGGGCAACTTTTAAAAATTGTAAGTTTCCTAAAGGTTTTTCTATGGATGGAAATGAGGCGATCGCTAAACATCCTGAAATTAATCCAGAGATTGAAAAATCGGCTGTGACTAGTTAACCATGAGCAGAATTAGTGGCTGGAATCATGATGGAAATACCTGATGTTATCAAAGGAATACTAATCCTTATCTTAGTATTCGTACCGATTGAAAAAGCGTTGTCAGTTCATCACCAAAAGCTATTCCGCGAAGGTTGGTTTACAGATATTTGTTATTATTTTTCTGGCTATTTTATTGGTCATGGCACAACAAAATTATTAATTATATTTGTATTGTTAAGTCAAAGATCAATACCGACAATGTCTCAATTTGTAGGACAACAACCCCTTGTTTTACAGGTAACGGCTGCAATATTCATTGGGGATCTGTGCTTTTATTTTGTTCATCGGCTATTGCATACCGTGCCTTGGTTATGGCGATTTCACGCAATCCATCATAGCTCTACTCATATTGATTGGCTTGCCACAGTACGTGTCCATCCTTTCGAGCAGATTTTGACTAAGGCTTGCCAGATGATTCCTCTTTATTTGCTAGGGTTTTCATCAGAGGCTTTGGCAATTTATATAATTTTTTCGAGCACGATCGCTTTTTTTATCCATGCCAATATTCGCGTAAGGTTTCCGATTCTCAAATGGATTGTTGCTACGCCAGAATTTCACAGTTGGCATCATGATCGCTATCCACAGAAAAACGCTCAAAATCTAGCAGTACAGTTGCCAATTCTTGATTATATATTTGGAACTTTGTATATGCCTGAGAATGAACAACCAAGACTATATGGAACTAGATTAAACACCACAACAAATTATTTTAATCATTTAATTTATCCATTTAAAAATTGGAATCATAAAAATGCAGACAAGTGATTTTCAGAAATTTGTCTATAAACGTAGATATTTAATCCCGTTAGCTTTAGTTGGATCATTGCTGGTTGCTACGGCTGGAGTTTTGAGCATAGCTGCATATCAACATCAAATGAGCTTACCTGTGTATTTGCAAAGCTTTACTACGCCGCAAATTTCTGTTGAAGAGTTGGCTAGTGGCAAACTCAAATCTATAGTTTTAATTGATGTGCGATCGCCTGAAGAATATGCAGAAGATCGCATTGCGAATAGTGAGCTTGTGCCATTAGCCGAAATTGAGGGTGAGGTGGGGATTCAAAGGGTTAAGAATATTGTGGAAAGCTATGAAAAGAAGCATCGGGCTAAACCAACAGTAGTTTTATACTGTACTTCGGGAATGCGATCGATTAAAGCAAATAGGTATCTTAGCGATCGCGGCTATCAAGCGATAACTCTGACAGGCGGCATCACTGCATGGCGCAAGCAATTTACGCGATCGCAAGATTTACAGGTTTTGTCAGCCAAATAAAAAAGCGCCATAGATGACGCCTTTTGAATTTTTTCTTTTTAAGTCGGGATGATAGGATTCGAACCTACGGCATCCTGCTCCCAAAGCAGGCGCGCTACCAAGCTGCGCTACATCCCGTTGCGAATATCTATGTTACTACACAAAGCGCTAAATACACAAAATTATTTTTTGACTAAAATTTCAATCTAAAAATCTTCTTCAACGTAATCCCAAATCACAAAAGTATGACTGCACTTTTGTGATTTGAACACCAATTAGAGAAACTACATTTTTTGTCTTCTACATTGATGGCTGACATCAAAAACAAGAGATCTGATTAACAGCCCTCATATTTTTATTGCGATTCTAAACTGCAAGAAATTTTTGAATTACTTCGTTGCTTAGTTCTGAAGTTTGTCCTGATGCGACAATGCCTCCTTTTTGCATAGCGTAATACCAATCAGCTTGGCGCACAAAATGTAAATGCTGCTCCACTAACAAGATCGAAATCCCTGTAGTTGCCACAATATGTTTAACTGCTGCCTCAATCTCAAGAATAATCGATGGCTGAATTCCTTCAGTTGGCTCGTCTAGAATTAATAATCTAGGCTGTCCCATCAAGGCACGAGCGATCGCTAACTGCTGTTGTTGACCGCCACTAAGGTCGCCGCCCATACGATTAAGCATTGATTGCAGCACAGGAAAGAGGTCAAAAACCATATCCAAAAGATTCTGTTTAACAGCAGAATTCACTGGATGAGATTCTAAACCGAGTAAGAGATTCTCTCTGACACTCATACGCGGCATAACTTCTCGTCCCTGAGGCACATAGCCCACGCCCATTCTGGCGCGTTTATCTGGGGTGAGTTGAGTAATATCTTTCCCAAAGAACGAAACATCTCCCTGTCTAGGCTTGAGTAAGCCCATAATGGTTTTTAAAAGAGTTGTTTTACCAACACCATTACGACCAATTAGACAAACCATTTTGCCAGAAGCTACACCCATATCAACGTTACGAAGAATATGACTTTCGCCGTAGTATACGTTGAGATTATTGAGTTGTAAAATCGGATCGTTAACTCCTTCCATTATTCTTCCTCTTGATGTCCAAGGTATACTTCAATTACTCGCGGATTATTTTGCACCTCCTCAAAACTGCCTTCACAAAGCACAGTCCCTTCATGCAAAACCGTTACCTTGCGAGCAATCTGTCGCACAAATTCCATGTCATGCTCAATCACAATAATGGAATGAGATTCGGCAAGTGACATCAAGAGTTCACCAGTTAGGGCTGTTTCTTCATCAGTTAGTCCTGCAACTGGTTCGTCTACTAGCAACAAGTCGGGAGATTGAGCGACCAACATCCCAATCTCTAGCCATTGCTTTTCCCCGTGAGATAGAAATTCCGATTTCATTTCAGACTTGTGCATGAGTCCGATCGTATTTAAGAGTTCATTTACTTTTTGCTTTTCAACAACCGATGGCGGCTGAAAAAGCGTGGAGAAAACATTCTTATTTGGATTACTGGCTAGCTCTAAATTCTCTCTAGGTGTGAGATTCAAGTATATACGCGGAGTTTGGAATTTACGGCCCACGCCCATTCTGGCAATTTGATGCTCAGCAAGCGATCGCGTATTTTTGCCTTTAAATCTAACTTGTCCTTCAGTTGGTTTCACTTTGCCCGTAATCACATCCAAAAATGTGGTTTTACCAGCGCCATTTGGACCAATAATCACTCTCAATTCACCTTGATCCATGTCAAAGTTCAAGTGATTAATCGCTCTAAACCCATCGAAGCTAACTGTAACATCTTCAATTTCTAGGATTTTCCCTTTCACTTTGCACCTCTGGATCTAACTCAAGACTTGGATATGTAATTGTTTGTCTGCCAAAAAAGACTCTCTTAAATAGCAATACACCAGTGGTGCGGAACCAACCAACTAAACCATCGGGCAGCACCATAACCACAATTAAGAACATCGCTCCCTGAAAGAACAACCAAATTTCGGGGAATTGCTCACTCAATAAACTTTTGGCAAAGTTGACTAAAATCGCACCGATGACAGCCCCGACCAATGTGGCACGACCACCTACAGCGACCCAAATCACCATTTCAATGGAAAAGGCAATATCCATAGATTTTGGGGAAATGATTCCAGTTTGAGGTGTAAACAATGCTCCGCCAATGCCAGCCAAAACTGCTGAGATTGCAAACACTAACACCTTAAATCCTGTGGGATCATAGCCAGAAAATCTAGCACGGTTTTCATCATCTCTCAAAGCGACCAACAAACGACCAAATCTTCCACTTGTAAGCCAACGACACAGGGCATAGGACAATCCTAAAAAGACCACAGTCAAAATATAGAAGACTCTTTGAGTCTCAGGCGCATTGATGTCATAGCCAAAAATAGTTTTGAAATCAGTGAGTCCATTTGTGCCATTGATCATCTGCTGCTGTCCGTTGAAGAAGTTGAAGAAGATGATCGTGGTCGCTTGGGTGAGAATCGAGAAATACACACCGCGAATGCGATTTCTAAATACCAAATATCCTAAAACTGCTCCAACTATGCCAGGAATCAAGACGATCGCTAAAACAGTAAATTGGAATGAGAAAAAGGGTTCCCACAATGCGGGAAGTTTTGTAATCCCGTAAAGAGGCATGAACGATGGTAGCTTGTCAGTTGCCTCGGCTGGGAATTGCAGTTTTAAGTGCATAGCCAGGGCGTAGCCTCCTAAGCCAAAAAATACACCATGACCTAAGCTCAAGAGTCCAGTATATCCCCATATTAGATCAATGCCTAAAGCAACGATTGCCAAAGCTAAAAATCGACCAAGCATGGTAATTCTAAAGGCTTGACCAGTTGCCGTAAAAATTGGAGGAATTACAAAAATCAGGATTAGCGCGATCGCTAAGCCGACACTAACTTCAATCCAAAGCGATCGCCAGGTTTTCTGAGATATCGATGGAGTTGGAATAGTTTTAGAAATATCTTCTATCATGCTCATTTGTCTATTACAGGCTGAAATTCAGGACTCTTACAACTCTGCTGATCGACCTTTTTGAGGGAACATACCCGCAGGTTTGTACTGCAAGAAAGCGACAATCATAAGGAACAGCAGTACTTTTGCCATACTGGTAGTACCAAAGAAAGTGAAAAATCCTGCTACAGGACTTTGCGGACCAAACAAAGTGACAAAGGTTTGCGATCCAAGTAGATAACTAGTAATGCCGAGCGCCATCGCCGCCGCAATACTCCCTACTAACTTACCTACACCGCCAACAACAACAACCATAAAGGTATCAACAATATAGTTCTGACCAGTGTTGGGACCAACCGAGCCAAGAAAACTAACAGCACAGCCTGCTACTCCCGCTAGTCCCGAACCGATGGAAAAAGTAAGTGCATCAACAGTTTTAGTGGGAATGCCTAAGCAGGAACTCATTTGGCGGTTTTGCATAACGGCACGAATGCGCAAGCCCCAAGGTGATTTCTCTAAGAATAGATAGATGCCAATTACACAAACAATAGTTAAAACTATGATGAACAAGCGAACATAAGGAAACTGAATCGAACCAATCTCCATACCACCGCGCAACCATTTAGGAGCAGTTACATCAACATTTTGCGCTCCAAACCAAGGCTGAGTTACGGCAATTTTATAGGTCTGCGCCATGAATACGGCGATAGTTCCCGAAATGCCAAGAGAAAGGGGTAAGAGGATAGCGATCGCCCAATTACGAATTGATTCCCAATTTGGTCTTTTTTGGAGAATCCACACACCACCAAAATACAAAATGCTAAATATTACTAATCCCGCTAATATCATCCAGTTAACGCTGCGAACAAACTGCTGGAAGATCAAGCTTACGCCCCAAGTCGCTAAGAGGGTTTCAAGCGGTCGTCCGTAAAGATAGCGAATCACTCCCTTTTCCAAGAGAAATCCTATTCCTGCGGCAACTAAAAAAGATGCGATTAGAGCTGCAAAAACATAGAAATCCATCCAAGGTTCTCCCAACTTTTTAAAGCCGTTCTGCACTAAAAAAGTTGTATAGGCTCCAAACATCATCAGTTCGCCATGAGCCATATTAATTACGCCCATTAAGCCAAAGACGATCGCTAAACCAAGGGCAGCTAGCAATAAAACAGAACCTGTACTAACGCCGTTAAATACTCCCTGAAGAAGTTGGAGAAGATTCTCTGTCATGTTTCTATCAACATTATCTATCGGTATTATCTATCGGTATCCCTAAGATAGGGAAAGCCAGATTAACTTTTAAGTACTGTAAAACAATACCCAAAAGTTAATCTGGTATTTTTCTTTAAACTAAAAAAGAATTGTCTGGAGGAGTGTATGGAAGTCCTCTTTAGGTTTGAAGTTGTGGAAATTCATAAATTACCACAACTTCGAATTAATCAAGCTAGGCTCTAAGCCTTCTTGAACTTGCTGCCTTTCGATTTATCAGAGAAATCGCATGAATAGCCTTTAGTTTCTGCAACAAATTGGTTCCATGGCAATGGCGCTACAGCTTCTTTTGACTCGGAGACAATCTTGAACTGACCATCGGCAGTGACTTCACCAATCCGCACATACTTAGACAAGTGATGACTATTTTCCATAGTTACCTTGCCTTCGGGCGCATCAAAGGTTTGACCAAGAGCAGCCATTCTTACAGCTTCAAGATCGTCAGCTTTACCTGCTTTCTCAACTGCTTTCTTCCAAATGTTTACTGCAATGTAGCCAGCTTCCATGGGATCGTTGGTAACACGATCGGCACCAAACTTAGCTTTGAATGCTTCCACGTACTTCTTGTTGGCAGGAGTGTCAACTGTCATGAAGTAGTTCCAAGCAGCATAGTGACCTTTGAGGAACTCAGGACCGATCGCCTTAACTTCTTCTTCAGCAATACTGACCGACATTGAAGGATATTTGTCGGCAGTTAGACCAGCACCTTGCATCTGTTTGAAGAATGCAACGTTACTGTCGCCATTCAGCGAGTTGTAGATTACACCACCGTTTGGCAATGCTTGTTTGATCTTGGCAATGATTGGGGTTACTTCAGAGTTACCCAACGGCAAATAATCTTCACCAACTACCTTGCCACCCTTGGCTTCTAATTGAGCCTTGATGATTGTATTGGCAGTACGAGGGAACACATAGTCAGAGCCAACCAAGAAGAATTCTTTACCCTTGTTCTTGAGCAACCAGTCTACGGAAGGCTCAATTTGTTGGTTAGGAGCAGCACCGGTGTAGAAGATATTCTTCGAGCATTCTTGTCCTTCATATTGGACAGGATAGAAAAGTAGATGATCTTTGGCTTCAAATACAGGTAGAACAGCTTTACGACTTGCTGAAGTCCAGCAACCGAAGACAACGACTACTTTGTCTTGGTCGATCAGTTTCTTGGCTTTTTCGGCAAATGTTGGCCAGTCAGAAGCGCCGTCTTCAACGATCGCTTCGATTTGTTTACCAAGTACGCCACCAGATTTGTTGATTTCTTCGATCGCAAGTTGAGTCGAATCTACTAAGCTCTTTTCGCTGATCGCCATAGTGCCACTCAACGAGTGCAAGATGCCAACCTTAATCGTGCCACCACTAGCTGCGGCTGTCGCTGTCGCTGTAGGTGATGCAGCCGCAGTTGTTGCAGCCGCAGTTGTTGGGGTAGCGGTCGGAGTAGCTGGGGCACAGGCTTTGATTAAGCTACTAATTCCAAGGGCAGCGGAGCCGTAAACTATAAACTTACGACGATTCATTTGACTACTCATTAAACTTTAACGCCTCCAAACTATATGAATTCTATTTAAAAAATGACGTGACGTGCCATTCTAGGATGGAGGTTAAACCTCACTCCTCTCACACTTATCCATTAAAATGGTAGTTTCACAATCCTGATATAGTTATTCTTAATGAGCTGTATCACAGATTACTTTTTCCGTCTTTGCCTGAGTAGCGACAATATAGTTCTGAAGGTATTTGTGGTTAAGTTTTGTAATTCTATTGAGATGATTATCACTTTGCACTAACTAAGGAATGATAATTTAATAAAACCCAAAATTGGTTCGGCGGGCTTCGCCCGCC
>QBMK01000015.1 GCA_003249035.1 Pseudanabaena sp. | reverse complement strand
GGCGTATGACAGCATTTTCTGACTTGCGTTTTTTTGGATTGAGCCTATTTTAGCAACTTCTTTTGTTATTTCCGATGAAGTCTATTGTTGAGATAGGTGCTCAGTTCTTGGACTTTGAGCAGGTCGAGAACCTGTCTGGCTTCGAGACTACGGTTTTGCTTTAGCAGAAGATCGGCAGGGTTGCGATAGGTAGAATCGACGGTGGATAGATAGGATTTTTGTTCTTCTTGGCTGAGTCCACGGATGTCTTTGCGAATGGATTCGCGAACATTGAGGGATTGTTTGTAGTAGAGAATGGCAAGTTCGATTTTATTTAGTTTGGCAAAGGCGATGCCTAGATTACTGAGCGCACGTCCCTCGCTATCGCGATCGCCAATTTGCTTGGAAATCACTAAGGATTGCTGGTAGAAGTCAATTGCTTTTTGGTACTGCCCTAGACTGCTGTAAAAGGCTCCTAAATTACCAAGCGAACGTCCTTCACCATTGCGATCACCGATTTGTTTTTTGATCTCTAAGGATTGCTTGTAAAAATCAATAGCTTTCTGGTACTGTCCAAGAATTCCGTAAGCATTGCCTAGACCAAGGAGTGAACGTCCTTCACCATTGCGATCGCCGATTTGCTTTTTGATCTCCAAGGATTGCTGGTAAAAATCAATAGCTTTCTGATACTGTCCTAAACTATTGTATGTATCGCCTATACCGATGAGCGAATTTCCTTCACCAAAGCGATCACCGACTTGCTTATAAATTGACAAGGATTGCTGAAAAAATCAATCGCTTTCTGATACTGTCCAAGATGGAAGTATGCATAGCCTAGATTATTGATTGATCTTCCTTCACCATTGCGATCGCCGATTTGCTTCCTAATCGCTAAAGATTGCTGATAAAAATCTATTGCTTTCTGGTACTGTCCGAGATTGTTATATGCAAGTCCCAAATTATTGAGAGATCTTGCTTCTCCATTGCGATCGCCAATTTGCTTTGTGATCGCTAAGGATTGCTGATAAAAATCAATTGCTTTCTGGTATTGTCCTAAGCTGTAGAAAGAATTACCTAAATTATTGAGCGAATTTCCTTCACCATTGCGTCGCCGACTTGCTTGTTAATCTCTAAAGCTTGCTGGAAGAAATCAATAGCTTTCTGGTATTGTCCAAGATAGTTGTAAGAATCACCCAAATTACCGAGCGAATTTCCTTCACCATTGCGATCGCCGACTTGCTTATAAATCGCTAGGGATTGCTGAAAGAAATCAATTGCTTTCTGGTACTGACCTATGCTGTTGTATACATTGCCTAGATCATTGAGCGAATTCCCTTCACACTTAAGATCTTTAATGCCACGATAGATTTGTAGAGATTGCTCCAATGCTTGTAAAGCCTCTCGATATCGACTGACTTGAAATAGCTGATTGCCTTGTTTTATGAGCCGATCTGCCTCAGCCTTACGATCTTGCACTGATTGCGCTTGTATGCTTTTCACTGATCGCAATTTGCACTTGCCCACAAGTCAAAAAGGTCAAAAGTGTAATGCCAACAATTTTATTCATCGCCAAAACCCTCGCATTTATTTCAAAATCCGCAGTTGCCTAACAGCCAGCATAAAGTGATATTCCCCAAAATAGGTATTCGTTACAAAAAACATATCCAAATATTCACCAATTCCCCGTAGGGGCGAAGCATTGCCGCCACCATTTAGGCATTTCACCACAACCTCAAAACGGTAATGCTTCGCCCATACCTCACAACGCAGCCACAATTTATCGGCGAGAGCAAAGAGGGTTAAGCATTTGCGGATCGAGTTTTTTGTGAGGAGTTTGAATATTGTGGCGCAAATGTTTAACCCCTACAGATCGGCGTTATTTTGGGCGATCGCTTACAACCGATCCATCTCATCAGACTCAACTCCTAATCGACGCAACTTTTCGGCGAGGCGATCGGCTCTAGCCTTTTCCAATTGTGCCCTTTGCTCAGCTTCCACAGCTTGTCGAGTAGCTTCTTCAGCTTGTCGAGTAGCTTCTTGTGAAGCTAACAGTAACTCATCAGGAGTGAGCAACTTTTGATTATTATCTAATCGATAAAAGCCCAACAAATAGCCTTCTACCTGAAATCGCAACTGTAAAACTGCACTGCAATTATCTGTAATTGGTTGATATAAGCCTTCATCACTCAGGCGATAGCCACGCAACTGTTCCGCAATCCAATCGCCATATGGGTCAAACATCCAGTACTCTTGTACTCCTAGCTGCTCATACAACATCTTTTTGAAGTTCCAATCAGTTTCTTTCGTACCTGCGGAGGTCATTTCAAAAATGATTGCAGGAGTTTGCTGTCCTTCCCATAGTTTATAGTTGCCATATAGCTTTACAGGAATGTCAAAGACCACCATCACATCAGGTGCAACTCTCGCCCTAGGTTTTTTCTCAATGTAATAAAAAAACTGATTAGCAAAAACAACAGCCTGCTTACCTGTCAGATATTGCGAAAGAATACTCAGGGTAGTTAAAATTGCCCAAATATGTTCCTGTGTTTCTGCCAAGGGTTCACCGTCCGATGTGGGATAGATTATCTCTGCGTCAGTTGTTTTGGAAAGCGATCGCTGCTCCGTGATGGCTACCATAGTTATCGCCTCGGTTAGGATATATTAGGATTATAGGCTATTAGCTTGTAAATCTGAATATAGAGATAGAAATCGATTTGCGTCACCCATCTCTATCTGTATACCACTTGCAAGATGAAATTGACTCGGCTAAGGTGAATGAGTTTGGGAATGTATTAGCGATCGCTTCAATCCAATGATGATTGAAAACAATACTGGTCTCAAAGTTTAGTTTTGGTATCCGTATAATGTGGGCTACAATAAAACTTTCGAAGCTATATACTGCAAGGGTCTAACCTCTGAAACCTATGGGAAAGCCAAGTAATTCTAGACAGAATATAAACCCAGCTAAGCAACTTAAGCAAACTAAAGTACCTACGGGTATTTCTCTGCTATTTGCCAGCCTTGCCCTCACTACCTTAAGTTTAATCCTTCTTATCATTGCGCCCTTTACTGGGAACTCAGGACTTATTGCAGTAGTAGTGTTTGGTGTTTTAATTGCATTTGTGCTCGCACAGCTTATGGCTGTTGTAGGCAAATTACTCTGCCTAACAGCCCCAAAGGAAATGGCCGGAAGAGCGACTATCTATATATCTGTCATTTTCGATTTAATTTCAATAAGTATTAATGTCCTTAATCGCATCTCAACTCTTCCCAAAATCGTTTCAGACCTACAAACGATGATCGCTGCGATCGCCTATGTCTCCTTCTTACTATTTCTCAAACAGGTTGCAGAATTTATCCATAAAAACAACCTTGCAAAAGATGCAGAAGGGATTTTGCTCATTGGCATAGGGCTGATTGTAACGCTGGGATTAGCTACGATTTTTCCCATCTTGGCTTTATTAACTTTACTTTTTTTCCTGATAGGAGTGATTCGCTATTACAAGCTATTAATGAACTTAAGCGAAGCGATGCAAAGCCTCTAGATTTATCTTTTTAGCGATCGCTATCACTTGGTGATGACTTTGGAATCGCTACTAAGGGGACTTTTTTCTGCTTTTCTTTGGTTGTATTTTTCTGGCAACTCTTGCTTCTTCCTTCTGAGAACCAACACTTTATCTTTAATTCTCTTTCTGGTCAATTTTCTAGTAGAGAGGCAAAGCGTTATCCTCTTTCTCTTTGCCCACTACTTTCCTCCTAGGTCTGTTTTTCAGCAGACCAAAATTAGTGTCACTCTTGTAAGCCTTTGGATGTGAGCGATCGCCTATCTTAAACGCGATCGCGAATAATTCATGACACTACATAGATAATCATTAGGATATATTTTAAGTAGTTCGCTGACCCTCAACCTTCTAGAAACATTCATGAAACCAATCGTCAGTCTTCTACATACCTCTAGCTACGAAACTGCATCGTTGATGCAAGCACTAGAGGCTGTACTTGCACCCCTAGGAGGTATGTCCAGTATCGTCAAAGCTGGCGATCGCGTGCTCCTCAAACCCAACCTACTGACAGGATCACGTCCTACCAAAGAATGCACCACCCGCCCTGAACTGGTGTACTGTGTTGCCAAAATGGTGCAGGATGCTGGGGGCAAGCCCTTTTTAGGTGATAGCCCTGCTTTTGGTAGTGCCAAAGGCATTGCTAAGGCAAATGGCTTGTTACCTCTTGCTGAAGAACTAGGAATCCCGATCGTCGAATTTCATGGTAAGCGCTACGAAACTGAAGGCGAAGGGGAGCTACAACATTTACGGCTGAGTAAAGAGGCGATGGATGCAGATGTAGTGATTAACTTGCCAAAGGTGAAGTCACACATGCAACTGACTCTAACTCTGGGTGTAAAAAATCTCTTTGGTTGTGTACCAGGCAAAATGAAAGCTTGGTGGCATATGGAAGCTGGCAAAGATGTCGAACGCTTCGCGCAAATGCTTATTGAAACTGCAAGAGCGATTAATCCTGAACTGACAATCCTTGATGGTATCGTCGGACACGAGGGGAATGGGCCAAGTGCAGGCGAACCAAAAGAATTAGGTGTTTTAGCAGCTTCCTGTGATGTTTTTGCGCTAGATCGCGTTATGGTGGAGATTCTCGGAGTTAAGCCTCTCGAAGTGCCGACAGTTGCTGCTTCTATACGCACAGGACTTTGTAGTGATCTCAATGCTATTGACATCATCGGCGATCCGATCGCTAACTTGCTAAGCAAAGACTGGAAACTACCTGAAACGATGATGGCGATCGACTTTGGAATGCCCAGAGTTTTGAGATCGACCTTTAAACATCTCTATATTAAGTTTATTAAAGAACCGCTCAGTACCTATGCCCGCACTTAAAAACCCACCGCTAATCCTAGTGGTCGAAGACGCACCTGACAACCAAGTTTTGGTTGAACAGGTGTTCCAAGATTCAGGCTATCGCGTCATTTGCATTCAAGATGGTCAAGCGGCACTAGATTGGCTGGGAACTAATCATCCCAATCTGATTTTGCTGGATCTATCTTTGCCAGAGGTAGATGGCTGGGAAGTTGCCAGACAACTCAAAGCTAGCGATCGCACCTCAAAAATCCCAATTATTGCTGTCACGGCACATGCAATGAAAGGGGACAAAGAATCTGCAATTGCCTCAGGTTGTGATGATTATCTGACAAAGCCTTTAGACATTGATCTTTTGGAAGCCTGTGTCAAGCAATGGTTAGATAAGGGATAGGCTTATGATGTTGCTCCGAGACGCCTTACTTTAGACATCGGCAGGCAAGGACAAAAACTTATACTTATTTATAACTTAGACTAAGATTTAGAAAGAGTTTTAAAATTTCACTTAATAAAAATTCCATTTATTCATTCAGTATGGGTATGACTTTGCGTCACTCATAATTAACCAAACCATTAACTTATCAAATTTAGGAAATTGTTTTATGTCTGGTCGCGTTGGAGTAATTCTATTAAACTTAGGAGGCCCTGAAAAGTTAGAAGATGTCTATCTTTTCCTGTATAACCTATTCGCCGATCCAGAAATCATTCGTCTCCCATTTCCCTTCTTACAAAAGCCGATCGCATCGCTGATTGCTGCTAGTCGCGCCCCCATCAGTCAAGAAAATTACCGCATGATCGGCGGCGGTTCGCCGTTGCTCCAGATTACCAAAGAGCAAGGCGAAAATATTGAGAATGTGTTGCAGCGTAATGGAATTGATGCCAAGGTTTATGTAGCAATGCGCTACTGGGCTCCCTATACCGAAGAGACGATCGCCCAAATTAAACAGGATGGAATTACTCGTGTAGTGGTGCTGCCTTTATATCCCCAATATTCGATCAGTACAAGTGGTTCAAGCATTAAGCAACTCGACAAGTTTTGGGAAAATGATCCTGAACTGCAAGCGATCAAAAAAATCACGATTGAGTCTTGGTACGAGCGAACTGGCTATATTCGGGCGATGAATGACCTGATTAATACGAAATTACAGTCTTTTGCCGAACCTGAGAATGTGCATATTTTCTTCAGCGCTCATGGTGTGCCAGTAAAGTATGTGACTAAATACGGCGATCCCTATCAGTCACAAATGGAAAATTGTGTTGATGGGATTATGAAGGCTCTCCGTCGCGATTATCAACGCTATAACGCCCACACCCTTGCTTACCAGAGTCGAGTTGGCCCAGTTGAGTGGCTACAACCATACACCGAAGAAGCAATTAAGAATTTGGCTAAGCGCGGTGTTAACGATCTTTTGGTTGTGCCAATTAGTTTTGTGTCTGAGCATATTGAGACTTTGCAAGAAATTGATATTGAGTATCGAGAAGTTGCCGAGGAAGCTGGTATTCACAACTTCGATCGCGTTCCTGCTTTAAATAGCCATCCAGTTTTTATCAATGACCTTGCAGAATTGGTAATGGAATCGCTTGGTACTACTAAAGCTGCGGCGATCGCTGTTTAGAAATTCTCGTTAGTAAATTGGTGCGAACTACCACACTCCTTGTGAGAATTGCTGATCGCACCATGCCCCAATATCTGCTAACAAACGATCGCCTATTTCCCAAGGTAATAAATGGGCAGTATTTGGATAACTGATAAATTCACAGTTAGGCAGTAATTTTGCAGTTTCTAATGTTGACGCTGCCGTGATATGTCGATCTTGCTCGGCGGCGATCGCCAGACAGGGGATTTGAATTTGGGCTAAATCTGCAGTGCGATCGTATCCCTGTCTTAGTGCTTGCATTAGAGCGATTTGAGCATAGCGCGAAGTTTGTAAATATGCATTTGCTCCAGCGCGAGAAATCTGGTCATAAGCGACTTGAGTATGCTGATGAATTAAATATTTGATCAGCGATCGTTTGCCAAACCACTCAATATGCCAACGCTGTTTTGGCACAATCCAATGCAAGGCAACGGCAATTACTAAATTTACATATTCCCACCAAAGCACCTTTGGTAAACTGCTGCGTGGTTTGGCAGCTGTAGCAATTAAAACCAAGCCTACAATTTTTGGCGCAGTTTTCGCGATATTCTCGTTCATCAAGTTGTTTTGAGATGGATTTCGGGATTCAGTAGCCATTAACGCAAGCTCCATCGCCAAAATCCCACCAAGAGACCATCCTAAAATAAGATATTCCGAGTCTTGATGATTATTTGATGAATTTTGCTGCTCTGACTCGTAATCTTGAACTAAAATATCCCAAAGATCTTGTATGTGATCTAACATTGTGAAAGGTTCATTTGCTTTACAATCTCCATAACCACGCAAGTTAGGTGAGATCGTCCTAATGCCTTGATTATGAAAGTACTTAGCGAATATCTCCATCGATTCCCTATTTCCGGGATGTCCGTGCAAACACACAACTTTTAATCTGCGATCGCTAGTCATCAGAAATACATTTGAAATTAATTAAGTCTTACTTACCTTAACTTGACAATGACGCAGACTTCACAAGAGAACGACGTTTCAATTCTCCCGACAGAAAAAAGCGTTCATCAGATTATTAACAAACAGGTCAATAGCCTCTTAGTTGGCGAAGTTGCCTCTGATTTGACACATACCAGTCTCATGTCAATCTTGCGGGTACTCAAAAAGAATACTGGGATTGTCAATATTGAAACGCCTCATTTCAGTTGGAACATCTTTCTTCATGGTGAAAGTATCGCTTTTATCGAGGATAAAAGCGAGTTTTTGCCGACTCTAAGTCGAAAACTAAAAATCCACAAAGCTCAGATCCCTCAAGATCTTCTCCGCAGTATGACGCTTAAGCCTAATAGTAATGTTGAGACTTATCGGCTTTTAGGTAAAATTCATGCTCAAGATCGCAAAAATTGTCTAATTGTTTTTAAAGAAATACTGTTAGAAAATCTTTTAGCAATTTCTTTAGAAAAAAAGTTTTCCCTGCGATGGAAGCCATTGACATTAGATCCTCAAATTATTTTGCCGATCTGGCAACTACAGGATCTTGAAAAGGCGATCGCCAAAGCAACCGATCAATGGTGCAATTTCAATTATGTTCGTCATCCCTATCAAGTTGTGCAACTACTAGATACTGAATCTAGCATCGCCCAAGTCCCAGTCTTTAAGAAGGTTACAAACGGTAAATTTCGAATAAGTGAAATTGCCGATCTCTTTCAACAACATATTACTCGCACGGCATTCAAACTCGATAAACTAGCGGAAAATCGTACGGTTGCTATCTTGCCACTACATTTACGATCCTCAGAAATTAATGATAGCCCAGCTCTTGATGAAACAGTTGAAACGCGATCGCAACCTAAAGTGATGATTGTTGATGACTCGCCTGTTTTGCTCAAACAGTTTGGCAACTTACTAGCTAGTTGGGGGTATCAATTAAGCCTAGTAAACGACTCAGCTAACGCTACTAGACAAATATTGTTAGAAAAACCAGATATTGTATTTATGGATATCAATATGCCAAATTTAAATGGGTTTGATTTGATAAAACAAATTCGGCGGCAACCATCTTTGGCAAGCATACCTTTAGTTTTGGTGACATCCGAAAATACTATTACCAACAACTTTCGCGCAAAGTGGGCAAATTGCCGGTTTTTAAGTAAGCCAGTCAAATCTGATGATATCCAAGAATTTCGTGAGCAAGTTCGGACGATTTTGCAGGATTTTGCAGCAATATAGAAATTCTCTTAGCGCGACCTGAACTAATGTTAAGTAGAATTACTTATATTAAGCACCATGACAACCTAATTTCAATTTTGGGTAATGTATCTAAAACAACCAATTGAATTGATCTATGGTTGCTAGGATCTACAATGAGTAGATCCGTTTTTAGTGATATTTATAGTATTTATTCTGTCCAAGTGCCTCCCAGTCAAAAAACATGATTGCTATGACAGGTTCCTTGCCTAACTCAGACCTAGTGTCTAATAACTTGACGGACGGGCAGGTAGTGAGGAATGCCACATTACATATACTGCTAGCAGCTATGCGCGTAATGAGTCGTTCTAAGGGCGTAATTTGCGTAGAAACAAAATATCATCGGTGGAAATTATTACTTGCTGGCGGGGGCTTAGTATTAGCAGAAGAAGAAGGTCAAGTCATACCCACATTAGTTCGCAAATACAATCGCAAAGGTATTAATTTTGCTCGCATTCCCGAATGGGAGATGCGCCAAACTAATCGCCCTTACTGTTATCCGTTTGTGAGTAGTGTTTATAAAAAACATCCCGAAATTACTAAAGAAGTTCTAAAAGAAGTAATCTTAGAAAATTTGTTGGCATTGTACTTAGAAAATGGATTCTCTTTTGTCTGGAAGCCTATCAATGATCTGCAAATAAATCTCCCTGTTTGGCAACTATCTGATCTCGAAAAGACGATCACGAATGAAGTGAGACAATGGCAAAGATTTGGTTGTGTAAAACACCCCTATCAATTAGTTCAACTTGTTGATGCAGCAAATCTATTGGCAAGGGTTGGCAATGATAACTTTCCAATTTTCGCTAAGGTAACAACCGGGCAAGATCGCATTGGTGCGATCGCAGATACTTTTAACCAGCCGATTTATCGGACAGCTCTATTACTAGACAAGTTAGCTCAAAAAAACATTGTGTTAATATTGCCGTTGCAAGAACGCAAGCCAGATGATGACATTAGCGGTCGATTAACTACTCAAATCATAGCCAAAGATGAGCCTAAAGTTTTTATCGTTGACGACTCTCCTGTTTTACTGCAACAAATGCAACGGTTACTAATTAGTTGGGGGTATCAAGTTGACTTTACTGATAACGCTGAGCTAGCTACCGGAAAAATCTTAGACTACAAACCGACTATTGTATTTATTGATATCAATATGCCAAGTTTAAATGGCTTTGATTTGATTAAACAAATTCGTCGTCAACGTGAATTAACTTCTTTGTCCTTAGTGTTAGTTACTGCAGAAAACAGTATGACTAACAACTTTAGGGCAAGATGGGCAAATTGTCGTTTTCTAGCTAAGCCGCGATCGTCGTCGGATACACCAAAATTCCGCAACGAATTGCGTAATTTATTGAGAGAGCTTGCACCTTTATCAACAGATACACTAGTCTAGAATCTATCCAGTTACACCAATTTTTTGCAGTTAGCCTTATGAGCCATAGAGTATGTGGGATATAAATTTATCTAAAACTAATTGTCTGGGGGGTACTTGGTTTTCCTTAAATAGTTGTATTTAACCAATTGTATTTTTAAAATTTTAAGTAAAAAATTATGAGCGAGCATTTTTTAATAATTGATGATTCTGCAACTCAGAGCCATGCACTAAGTTCTTTCCTAAAAGATTTAGGACATACCGTAGATTTCTGCGAATCGACTGTAGGTGCTTTGGATAAGATAATCAACAATAGCTATGCAGCAATTTTCTTGGATATTGTGTTGCCAGAACAAGATGGTTACAAATTTTTGCGAGAACTGCGATCGCAACAAGAAATAGCTGATCAGTACGTAATTTTATACTCAACTAAAATCACCAAGCTGGAAATTGATTACGGGCTAAAACGCGCTAAAGCTAATGACTATTTGCCAAAGCCTGTTAGTCGTGAGTCATTAGCTGAAGTCTTGAATAAGTTGCCACAAAGTGTGAAATGATCGTTCCTGAGATTAGCCAAGCCAATAAAGCTGAAAACTTACTTGAACGGCTAATTGCACCAAGTAATAGGTACATTGTGACAAAAGTCGGCGATCTCTCAGTTACTTTCCCCGATGTTTTAGTCTCTGAAATCATTATTCTCGATCGCAATGCGATTTTAGCTTTGCCTTTTTATGAAACAGCAATCATTGGTGTGACGCACCACCAAGCAAATGTGATGCCTTTGTTGTTGTTAAGGCTGTTAATCGGTGAACAACGCACTCTAATCACAGAATCTTTGACAGTGGTGAGGCTAAGTAAAATTGCTGAGGAATTTAATGGTCAAAATCTTAGCGGGGTGGGTATAGTCGTAGATAGAGTGATTGGCAGTCTTACCATTGAGGAGTATAAGGATTTACATGCAGATGCATCGGCTCCAGAGTTTCCATCGCTCGGCGTCACAAGTTTTGCCGACAACTCTACAAAAAAAACAAATCAAACAGTAGCAAATATTAAAGAGAACGAGTATACTCCCATTGAAATTATCCTATTGAATATTCCTGCTCATATTTGGCGACCGCAACGTTGGCATATTTCTAGCTGATGCTTTGCGTCCAAGAGTTCAGGTTGAGACTTACTTATTTGTCTGCATGATTATGGCAGCTATAGTGTAGGATGATTCTCACAAAAATATCCGATCCTTTCCCTATAGCGAATGCATATGGCAAGCACATCTAAGAAAAACCGAGCGACTTCTTCAGGCAAGAGCGAGAAATCATCTTCAATGCGATCTCCTAAGTCGCAGCCTGTGCCAAATTCAAATAAGCCTAAAGGTTCAATGGGGCTGGGGTTGCTTCTGATTGCAATTGGCACATCGCTGATTGGATTAGGTGGTTTAGGATATTTTGTTTATCAAGAACTACTAAGTAGCTCGCGAAGAGAAGTTGACATATCAGCCGAATCTCAGACTCGGAAGATCGAAGCTAAGCTAGCTAATGTGCAACAGACAGTTGATGGAGCCGCTCGCGGGGCAAAAATACTCTTGCAGCAACAGCCGAAGCCAAGGGGCTCGGCTCCTTTTCAAAGGCTACTGGTTGAGAGTTTGCAAAGCGATGACTCCATAGCAGGTATGGGGATCGCATCGAGTGGCAATTTATTATTTCCTCCAGCTAAGCCCCTTGTGCCATATGTTTGGAATGAACAATCTGGCTTAACACCTGAAACTCCCGGTCAAAAGCTCGATGTACCCAATGACAAATTGTTGGCAGGCGATCGATCAGACATTCAAAAAGCACCCTTTTATCAAGATACTCTTAAGGGTCAAGCATCCTGGTCACAGATATATACCGCTTTGGGTAAGACGATTATCACCTACAGCGCTCCCATCAGCGATGGACAGAAAATTGTGGGAATTGTCAATGCTGATGTCATTGCAGGTCAATTTTTATCGTTGGTCGATACAGCTACTTATCCAGATTCTGCCAATGAAAGCAAAATTGGTTTAGTAGTAGCTAGCAGTAGCGGCAAAGTAATTTCTGCTTCCAACCAGTTTCAGTCATTGCAGAGCAAAAATCCAGCGATCGGAGAAGCTCTCACTAGTCTCGCGCAACAAGCTAAAACTCAACCATCAGGAATTATCCAAACAGGGGGTAATCTTTGGGCATACCGTAAAATTCCAAGCAGTGGTTTGCTAGTTGCGGCACAGTTGCCTGAATCGGAAATCACCAATAGGCTAATTATTTTAGTTGGGGGAACTGCGGTTGGGATTAGTGCAATTTTGGCGATCGCCATCCTAGGATTTGTCAATTCTCTCAAAAAGCGACTTAAGCCGCTTACCGAAGAATGCGATCGCTTCTTGCGTCAACAAGGAAACTCTGGCAGTAACGTTGCTGGCAAAGATGAAATCGATCAACTTGGACTCACTTTAAAAAATACTTTCCAACAAGTAAAAAACAATGAAATTCGCTTGCGCGGTCAACTAAACCAATCTTCAACTTCTGGCGATGACATATCGACTGCGGCTCAGATCCAATTAAATTTTGCTGAAACAGAGTTGATGGAGGCTGAAGTTGGCAACCTACTAGAAGTAGTCTCATTAATGGAAGAAGGCGATCTCACTATTGAAGCCCAAGTCAACGATCGCGCTACAGGGTTAGTCGCTGATACACTCAACCGCCTTCGCGAAAAACTTGTAGAGATTATTTCTAGTGTACTAGGTACTGCCCAACAGGTAGCTCAGGGTGCTGCCGATCTCGAAGAGTTAGCCAGAACTGTGGTGCTAAACACTGCCGAGCAAGCCCAATCAGTTGCTCAAGGGCAAGCACTGACTGAACAAGTAGCAACTATCGCAGAGCGATCGGCAACACAGGTTAGTGTTGCAAACCAATCACTTCAAGAAGTTCGTGACACAGTTACTTCTGGTCAAACTGCGATTAATACTCTGACGGACAGTATCAGTGTCTTGCAAACAGGTTCAGCGCAGATCGTGCAACGGATGAAAACACTTGGCGAATTCGTCGGTTTAGCAGAACAATTTGTGCAAGATCAAGGTCAGATTGCTTCTTTAACTCAGGTGTTGGCACTCAATGCTACCCTTGTTGCCGCTCGAGCTGCTGAACAAAAAGATCCAAAGCAATTCACGAGTGTTGCCCGAGAATTTGAATCGATCGCATTGCAAGTTAATGATTTGGCAACTCAGACCAACGATGGTTTGACAGTGCTGCAACAACGCACTTCGCAAATCCAAACCGTTGTAACAGCGATTGATGTCGAGGTGCAGAACTTAAGTGGACTGGTCGCAGGCTTTACAGAGGGCGTTGAGTCATCACAATCTGCTTTCAATAGCATTCAAATTGCTACAGAAGAAGTTGTCCAAATTGGACAAACTATTACTGAATCTAGTAGCGAAATTGCAGGAGCAGCAGGATCTACGGCAAGTTATATCAGTGAGATATCACAGTTAGCCGATCGCACTGCCGACTTAACAAGATCGGCAAGACAGCAAGCAGAAGCTATGGGAGATCAGGCGCAGCAGCTTCTCCAAGGCATTCAATTTTTCCGCTTGCCTGACTCTTCTAAACCATTGGCTAATGAGATATCTTCAGGGATTGAGCTTGACAGCTCCGATACAAATGTCAACACTTTGCTTGAATCCTCAACAGAATCTGGCAATTCTGAGACTAATAGTAATTTAGGTTTAGTTGTACCTGCGATCGCAGTTGTGACGGCAGTAACTGCGGTCGGACTCTCCCAATCAAAAGACATCCCAACTGATTCCGCAACACTTAACGAGGAAGATAACACTGCTACGGATAATAGATATCTTGAAGATTTACTCGATGATCATATTGGTGGTGTGGCTAGCGAGGAAAATGCAGCAGAATCTCTGCAAGGTCAAAATTTTGCTGCTGTCTCACAAAATGTCGTATCTGAAGAGGTCATCGACAACGAAAATCAAGCTCCAGCAAGTTATTCCGATCTCACAGATATATCCATAATTGAAGAAGCGCTACTTGCCGATCTTAAGCAAGAAATTTATAACGATAATTCAGACGAAGAATTTTTAATTGAGGATAATTCTGATACAGCACCAACTCTAAAAAATCCCATAGAGGGCGTTAATGAGTTTGCGATCGTTGAAGCTGCAAGTGATCCTTTTATTGTCTCAGCAACTTCTTCATTTTTAGAAGATACAGCTTTTGGAACTGTGACACCTCTTGATGAAGATTCAAATCTCAACTTGTCACCATTTGTTGACTTTAAGATTCCAGATCTTGATGACGAAGACTTCGTCATTCCCAAAATGAATATAGAATCAACGCTCGATGATTCAAATTCATTCTTTGATAGTAATACTTCAAAACAAGAAATTGAAGTTAATCGATTTAGCTCAGATTTTGATCCCTTTGCGGCAGACGATCTAACAATAATTCAGGAAACAGTAGAATCCCATGAGGAGTCCATTGGGAATGAGATTCCGTTGGAATTAAATTCTCTAGATGCAAGTATTGGTGAAATTCATACTGAGGATATTTCCGAAAATTTTGTAGCTCACGAGTCCGAAGATTATAGTGAATTCACATCCAACAACGCGATTAATGAAGCTTTAGAAGAATCTCTTCAAAGTCCATCCAATGAGTTTATTGGTGATGGCTTTGATACATCTTTTGCTGATTCAGTATTTGAAAGCAATTTGGATGAATCACCTAATATTTCTCTGGATGAACCTATTTCTTTTGTCGAGAGTACTTTTGAGAGTGCGCACCCAGATACAACAACAGGGGATGAATTTGAGTTAGATCAATCAGATATTTATTCCGATAATCTTGAAAATCCAAGCGGATTATCTGAGTTGCCCACCCAAATTCCTGATATTTACCTTGACGCATCTTCGGATGATGAATTTTTAGAAGAGTTTACCTTTGATATAGATGAAAACCCATTAACAAAAGACACTGATGCAGTGGAACCTCATAACTTCTTTGATTTGACTATTAATAAAGGAAATGAGGAGTTTGGCGAAGAAATTGTTGAAGATTTTGAGGATCAAGTTAGTGATTCTGTAGATCTTGCGATCGCACCAGAATTGGAGATTATGTCGCCTCCAATGGATCTATCCGATCTCCCATCTGTAGATTTCGCTTTTGAAACTAGTGAAAGCTTATCGATGGAATCTTTAGATTTATTTGGATTAGATGATACCTCGGAAGGTTCTGCTGATGGATTATTGGATGCTACTTCTATCGAAGATAGTAATGAATTTGCCACAGATCCATTCGATCTTTCCATAAATATTCCAGACAACGATTCTCTTATGCAAGAGACACAACATCTGGAAAGCTTTTCAATAGATCTATCTGATGAAGAATCAGAAGATGTATCTGCTTTGTTTAATGTAAGCGATGATGATGCAGAAACTTTAGGAGATCAATTTGAGCTTGAGCAAAATACAATAGATAATCAAGTAGGAGATTCTGATGATCTAGACTCAATTTGGCAAACAGAAGATGTCGAATCAGATCCAATGGATATATCTAATTTTCCATCAGTAGATTTCTTTTTTGACTCTAATGAAAGCTTATCGATGGAATCAGCTGGTTTGATTGAGTCAGATAATTTCTTAGAAAGTTCTTCTGACGAATTATTGGATGCTGATTCCGCCGAGGATAGCGAAGAGTTTGTTACAGATCCGTTCGATGTTTCCACAAGTCCTCAAGACGATGATTCTCTAGACTTGTCTGATGCGAAATCAGAAGATATATCTGCTTTGTTTAATGTAATTGACGATGATTCAGCAGAAAATTTAGGCGATCAACTTGAGATTGAGCATAATATAACTAATAGCCTATCTGAGGAGCATAATGAGCTAGATTCAGTTTGGCAAACTGAAGAAACTACGGCTGATGAATCTAATTTCTTTGCTACTTTTGAGGTGAATCCTATCTCAGATAGTGAGAATTTAGCAGATCCATTTGAGTCTCAAGATAATGTTCAAGATGAGATTGATGATGCATTTGGTGAAGAAATTGAGATCCTCACACCAAGCCATGGAATCGAAGATAGTCGCGTATCAACTCTTACAGATAGCGAATTAGAGACAGCGTTTCCTTCGTTGATCGATGAAATTGAAAATGTAGAATTACAGTCTTCTGAAGTAATCTGGGAAACTGAAGATGTCTCACCAGCTTTTGTGGAAAGTTCTGAAGTTCGAGAAGAGCTTCCTGAAATCCCAACTTCAGACGTGACAGATAGTCCTAGCGAAACATTCGCTCTATCAGACTTGTCCTTGATGGAAGAAACTGGCGATGCTTTATTTGATGAAGGATTTACGTTTGAATTATCCAATGATGATGCTGATTATGATGCCTTATCAAGTTATTTGGATGAAGAAGCTCCTATAGATTTTGCTGAAGGGTTGTTAAGTGACTCTGAAGCAGATGTCTCCTCAATATTTATTGACAATTTAGAGCAGGAGTCCGAGTTAAGCTATCAAGAATTCATAAATAATTCTGAAATTATCTTAGACACTGATGAGAATTCATCAACTTTTGAAGCGCTTACCGGAGGCATGGGAGCTGATGACGAATCAATCATGTTTAGCGAGATTTTAGATAAAGAACCTGACGCAGACAACGCTTTGCAGCTCAAAGAATCAGTTATTTTTGATGGGATCGCTGATGATTTAGATATAGAGGCTTCATCGGATGCTTTAGATTTTGGGATCTCTGAGACCAGCAATATAGATTTGGATTGGGGATTTACTGAATCTGATCCCGATCTTTCTCTAGATTACTCAGATAATTGGTTTGATGAGGTTGTGGATAACACAGAAGGGAATAGCGAAAAAATTGCTAGTTTAGATGATGATTTGTCAATTGGATATCCTGCTGAAGATGAAGTCGGTGACAGATTAGATGATAATAATGCCTATGGTTTTGCTGATAACTTGCTGGACAGTCTAATGGATGAATCTGATGAAGGATTTGACGGTCTATCCATTGGGTTGCCTGATTTACAAGCTTTTCCAGCCCTAAGTGACAATCAGACTTTAGGAGCTGATGAAAGCGATAGAGAGTTGGAAAGTGAGCCTGATTTTGATTTTTCTGCATTTGAGTTGCCTGCTGAGGATTCAATCAATACTGCTAGAGCTGAAATTGATGATTTCCTATCAGGCAGTTTAGATATTGAGGAAAAGGCTCCTGAGAAAAAGATTCCTACTAAGCAAGTTGAGACAGACAACTAAAGAAAAAGAAAGACCGCGCGAAGCGCGGTCTTTCTTTTTTTGGGCTTACCATCTACTGCACAGGAATAAATCCGAGCTTTTGGACAATTTGCTGCCCTTGAGGTGAGAGCGCAAACTCAATAAACTGCTTAGATACAGGACTGGTGATCTTCTTAACGCCTAAAAATAAGCTTCGACTAATTGGATATTTACCAGCTTTGACAGCATTGACATCTGTGGGTAAAACTCCATCGATCGCAATAATCCTCACTATTTCTTGCTTCTCTACCTGTGAAACTGTGGCATAACTGATACCGTTATCACCTATATCACGCAGGATTGCCGTTGTTTCATCTTGTTTCCATGTAATAAAGTTGGGCCCATCTGGCGAGAATTCTTGACCGAGTAAAATAATATCTTGAAAAGCTACTCTAGTCCCGCTTGCCACAGCACGATTGATCACTCTAATTGGTTGGTTTGTACCGCCAACTTGTGACCAATTAGTGACTTTACCCAGATAAATATCGCGTATTTGATCCTTAGTCAAATTGCCTTTAAAGGGATTATTAATTCCCACTACCACTGCGATCGCATCTTTAGCGATCGGTATTAATTGGATTCCAGCTTGGGCTTCGGCGGCTTTTAGAGGGCGTGAAGTCGCTGCGATCGCTACACTACCATCAATGAGATTTTTTAATCCCTTATTAGAGCCATTGGGATTGCCATCAGGAATCCCATAGGTAGTCGGTATGTTTGGATTAACTTGGCTAAAGTCATTTCGCAAGGCTTTAACAATAGTAACCATCGCGGTACTGCCGTCTATCTCCAAAATATTGGGATTTGGCAAAGATGTATCAAGATTTAAGTTAGCTGATGTTGGCGCGGGAGTTGCAGTTCCTATCGTTACCTGCGGTGATGAATCAGGTGTTGTTGTAGCTGGGACTATTGCTGATTTTTGTTGCGAAAAGAACCAGTAGCCCCCACCAGCAATCCCTGCTGTGACTAGAAGAGATAATAATAAAACTGTAGTT
Source organism: Pseudanabaena sp. (assembly GCA_003249035.1). Taxonomy (GTDB): domain Bacteria; phylum Cyanobacteriota; class Cyanobacteriia; order Pseudanabaenales; family Pseudanabaenaceae; genus Pseudanabaena. The sequence goes on along the minus strand of QBMK01000015.1, from coordinate 70,103 downwards.
TCTTTGCCTTGTGACATATACCCTTTTTCTCAATGAATATCTGAAAGATTGGCTTAACTTTACCCTAAATTTAGTCTTCCCACAGTAGCTCAAGGTCGGATCTACTTTCTGGCAAGCTGAGATAAGATCAATGCAAGTAGTAATAACCATAGACGTGACGTGTTTCAAAAAATCCGATTCCAAGCAAACCAAATTTGGCGACATCAGGTGGTGGCGCTTCTTGCCAATCTCAAAGTGGCGATCGCTTTATTATTATTGATAGCCCTATTCAGTATTCTCGGTACGGTGATCGAGCAGGGACAACCTATCGATTTTTATCGCGAAAATTATCCCGAGCATCCTGCCTTGTTTGGATTTTTGTCTTACAAAGTGATTTTGGCGATCGGATTAGAACATGTCTATGGTAGCTGGTGGTTTCTTTCGCTATTAATCTTATTTGGCACAAGTCTTACTGCTTGTACCTTTAACCGTCAATTACCAATTCTCAAAGCTTCTAAACGCTGGTTTTACTACACCAAGCCCCAAAGCTTTGCCAAACTCCCCCTCGCTACTGAAATTATTGGTGGGAATTTGAGTAATTTAGCGCGATCGCTACAAGGCAAAAATTACAAAGTTTATCAAGCTGATGATCGCCTTTATGCCCGTAAAGGACTGATTGGTAGAATTGGACCAATTATTGTTCATGCCAGTATGTTACTGGTTTTAATTGGTTCAATTTGGGGTTCCTTAACTGGTTTCATCGCGCAAGAAATGGTTCCCAGTGGTGAAACATTTCAAGTTAAAAATATTACCGAGGCTGGCGCTTGGTCTGCTAAGCAAGTTCCAAAAGATTGGTCAGTGCGAGTAAATCGCTTTTGGATTGATTACACACCCAAGGGAAGCATCGATCAGTTCTATTCAGACTTATCAGTTCTTAATAATGATGGCAAAGAAGTTGATCGCCAAACTATCCATGTTAATAAACCTCTCAAGTACAAGGGTGTTACCTTCTATCAAGCGAACTGGGATATTCATGCTGTCAGATTTACGTTTAACAATAGCCCTATCCTGCAATTACCCGTTAGGAAGTTAGAATCCCAGAATGGTGGTCGTCAAGTATGGGGAACATGGATTCCTACCAAGCCAGACCTCAGTGCCGGAATTACTCTAATTACACCCGACTTGCAAGGGACTTTTCTGATCTATGACGAGAAAGGAAATCTCCTTACTACGGTTCGCACCAATCAAAGTGCTGAAGTTAATGGAGTAACTTTTACCTTAAAAGAAGCGATCGGGAGTACTGGTTTACAAATTAAAGCTGATCCAGGGATTCCGATTGTTTATGCAGGATTTGGATTGCTAATGTTAGGGGTGATCATGAGTTACGTTAGTCATTCGCAAGTATGGGCTTTGCAAGTTGGCGATCGCCTTTACGTTGGTGGCAAAACCAATCGCGCCCAAGTTAGCTTTGAGTCGGAATTAATTGATGTTACGAATGTGGTTACTCAGGGTGCGATCGCTTTAGGAGTCGCTGCTTAACAACTCAAAAAAGAGGAGATGCTTTTCATCTCCTCTTTTTTTTGCTTGACTGACCAATGACTCGTAAAATGAAAGCAAGCCTAAAGGTATGGGCATTTCAGTATTTAGAGCATTTACTCAGAGCATTTTTAGCTAGCAATTTTAATGAGCATCAAAGTCGTTCCTACAGTCCCTTTTTCCGATCAGAAGCCCGGTACTTCTGGTCTTAGAAAAAAAGTTGCCGTTTTTCAAACGCCTAACTATCTTGAAAATTTCGTTCAATCAATATTTGACAGCCTCGAAGGATTTCAAGGACAAACTCTCGTCGTCGGTGGCGACGGACGATACTACAATCGCCACGCGATCCAAGTAATTCTAAAAATGGCAGCAGCCAATGGCTTTGGTAAAATCCTCGTTGGCCATGGAGGGATTTTATCGACACCTGCGGCATCTTGCATTATTCGCAAATACAAAGCCTTTGGTGGCATTATCCTTTCGGCAAGTCATAATCCCGCAGGCAAAGATGGTGACTTTGGGATTAAATACAACACAGGCAATGGTGGTCCCGCACCTGAGAAAATCACTGATGCGATCTACAACATCACTAAGAGCATCACTGAATATAAGATTCTAGCAGCTGATGATCTTGACCTTGACAAGCTCGGTGAATCTCAATTAGGTGATACCACGACCGCAGTGATCGACTCCGTTGCTGACTATGCCGAACTAATGGGCGAGTTATTTGATTTTGATCGCATCAAAGTATTATTAGCCTCTCCAAGCTTTCGGATGTGCTTCGATGGAATGCATGCGGTAACTGGCCCCTATGCCCAAGAAATTCTCGTTAATCGCCTCGGCGCACCCGCTAGTGCCTTGCAATGTTGTGTACCTCTTGAAGACTTCGGTGGTGGACATCCAGATCCAAACCTCGTTTACGCCCACGATTTAGTTGAAGTTCTTTACGGTGAAGATGCTCCTGATTTTGGTGCAGCATCCGATGGCGATGGCGATCGCAACATGATTTTAGGATGCAAATTTTTTGTCACCCCAAGTGATAGCTTAGCCATCCTCGCGGCAAATGCACATCTAGTTCCTGCTTACAAAGGTGGACTGGCTGGTATTGCCCGTTCCATGCCTACTAGCCAAGCTCCCGATCGCGTAGCAGCTCGTTTAGGCATTGAATGCTATGAAACTCCGACAGGCTGGAAATTCTTCGGTAATTTGCTCGATGCAGGTAAGGCGACTCTCTGCGGCGAAGAGAGCTTTGGTACAGGTTCTAATCATGTCCGCGAAAAGGACGGACTCTGGGCAGTACTTTTCTGGCTCAATGTTTTGGCGGCACGTCAGCAATCGGTTGAGGCGATTGTTAAGGAACATTGGCAACTTTATGGACGCAATTTCTATTCGCGCCATGATTACGAGGGTGTAGATAGCGATCGCGCCAATACCCTAATCGATAATCTTCGCAATAAATTTGCAGATTTGCCAAGTCAGAAATTTGGCAATTATGAAGTCGCATTTTGCGATGACTTTAGCTATACCGATCCTGTGGATGGCAGCATTAGTAGCAAGCAAGGTGTGCGGATCGGTTTTACGGATGACTCGCGCATAGTATTCCGTCTGTCTGGTACTGGTACTGAAGGTGCAACTCTGCGACTCTATGTAGAAAGCTATGAACCAAATATTGCGAAGCATTCCCTCGACACTCAGGAAGCGCTGAAAGAGTTAATTGAGATTGCCGATCAAATCGCGCAGATCAAGACTTTAACAGGACGCGATCGCCCTACTGTGATTACATAAAATAAAGGCGTACCCAAAGGGTGCGCCTTTATTTTTAGGACTTACGCAAAGCAATGCATTGTAAGGGCAATTCATTGCTTTGCCCTTACAATGCATTGCGGGTTTCAAGTCATTTTTGCGTAAGTCCTAATTTTATCGAGCGAAAATCTTCTGGAGTATTGCAATTAAAAAGCATCACAAAAGGTGCATTTTCTATCTCAACAACTTCTTGATTACTTAACCATTTTTGAAACGATCGCCCACCATTATTGACAAATTCTTTAAGAGAATCTTGACATTGCCAACGATAGAAACCGCATAGAGGTTCCCATTGCTTTTGTGAATTCTCATCTACATAACGTGGTAAATAAGCGATCGCTTTTTCAGGTAAATTTGCTAACTGACTAGCCCAACCATGAAGAACATCACCTTGCAGACTTGGCAAATCACAGGCTAGCAATAAGAGCCAATCAACAGGACTTGCGATCGCCTGAAGCCCCTGCCAAAAGCCAACTAATGCCCCATCAAATTGTTGATCTAAAACTAGATAAGAATGCGGTAAATTTTGGGCGATCGCTTCTTGGTATTGTTCCTGACTCCGAGCCACTATATAGACCGAATCAGCCACTCCTAAAGCAGTTCGACAAGTTCTAGATAATAGAGTTTCACCATTAATTTCTAATAAAGCTTTATCCCTTCCCATCCTTGAGCTTTTTCCACCCGAAAGGGCGATCGCGATAATTTTCATGGGGTTAAAGAAACTTGAGAATCTCTTGAGCGGTAATTTCGGGGCGTTCCAAATGAGGAACATGACCGCTATTGTCAATCCAAACGAGCTTATTATTGGGGATAATTGATTGGAACTTGGCTGCATCCTTTGTACCGAGAATGCGATCTCGATCGCCCCAGAGAATTAAAGTTTCCTGTTGCAAATATGCTAATTGCTTTGCAAAAGAACCATAGCCACCGCTCTTAGTAAATGCAATCAGCGAGTCACTCCATCGAGGCATCGCCAAATGGAGCGACGCACAAACCTCTGCATCGGGCGTAACAAATCTTGGATCGGCATAAGCCTTGAGACTAACTTCTCGGCGGACTTTGGGACTGCGCAAAAAATCTGTTGCCATTCGATCTAATGGCGGCACAAGAAATTTACCCGCAGCAGTTCCTTTCCTCATTCCCGCACTGCCGATCAGAATTAACTTTTTCACTACATCAGGATAAGTAAGTGCAAAATCAATTGCAGCTGCACCGCCCATTGATGCCCCGACGAGCACAATTGGTTTAGCGATCGCCGTTTTCCAGAAATAGTAAAGATGTTCTTTGATAGTCTCTGGGCTAACTTGGCTATCAGCAAGACGCTCAGTTAAACCAAACCCAAACAAATCCACGGCAAAAGTTTGGCGTGGATTCGCCAGTTTTGGTAGCAGTCGGCGAAACTCTAATAGAGAGCTATCAAAACCATGCAATAGCAAAATCGGTATATCTTGCTCAGCTTTACTTAGACCATCACAGACATAGCTAGTCAAAATCACTTCACTGGTGAAGGTAGTAGAGACAAGACAAAATTGAATATTATCAACAAGGTCGATCGATGTTGGTTCGGTGAGTTGCGATCGCAGTTGTGTAACTTCAGGCGGTAAATTAGACATTAATTCTCTATACGATAAATAGATCTAAAACTTAAAAAGTTGTTCTGCTCACTACGTTGGAAGAATAACTTTTTGAGTTTTAGATTCGGTTTAGGTTTCATCACTACTCATTTTATTAATTCCATCTATTCCTTCACTTGAAAGCAACGGGGAATTTATATCTGCTTTTGCACTTATTCTTGTTGAGTGGTATAAGCGCATTTTCGCGAGGGTTGCTCCCGTAATCGTGGCATAAAAAGGAGTAAATCCCAAAAAGAATAATTGGATTCCAAACAAGCTCCCCTGACCACGAAAAGTTGTCATTATTGCCACTGCCATACATGTCACTAAAACAACATTAACCGCGATCCATAATAGCGATCGCCCTTTAAAAGATTTTGCACCAGAAAATTTAGGAGTCAGACCATTCCACAGAACTAACCACTGTAAAACGCCTAGTATTGTTCCTGCAAATACTAGCCATAGAGAATTAACGGCTAATAGCGGAATGCGATCGATTATATTACTTTCGGAAAAAGAACCATCAGTATTAATCACAAAGCCAAATTGAGCTGTATAAGCCAAACTTGTAGCAGCAAAGCCAACCCAAGCCCAACCAAAGGTGCTGACTAAAATCCACCATGCTGGAGACTTTAGGAATCGTCGTAAGACCAGATATTGCATCAAGCCCACAAAAACACCTACTGCCATGGCGCCACTGACAATACCAGCTGACGCAGGACAATTTAGACTACCAAAGCCAGCATTACAGATGCGAAGATCCATCAAGCGATCGCTTAGGTAATGAACTCCCGCCAAACAAGCCGCAATCCCAAAGATATTGCCGATTGCAGCACCAACTAGCGTAGCCAGTACCCATCGCCACCATAGACCGACAGGAGATAAAGTGCGTTGTTTTTGCATTATGTATATCGATCCTACATTGCCAGCTAGCTTGAAGATTTCGATCGCAGCACTAAATTTTTAGATTAGTTCTTCTGTTACGATCCTAAGCAAAACATCAGCGACTGTAGCAGCCATTCTCGCATCAATTTCTAATGCTTCGCGCACAGGATCTTTAAGATTAAGAACAGCACGTAAAGTCATATTAACCGATCTCAACTTTGGCAAAGGCAAATCATGGGATTTGGCAAGGCGATCGACAAACTGGATACAAGCAGTATAGGTAAGCTCTGTTTGCTTACGTTGATCGCTATATCCAAAACCCATCTTGGAGATCACCACAGGATTGTCAATAAAATATGACAATCCTAAACCCACTATCGCTGCATCCAAATATCTTGCGGTATCTTGTCCCATTACAGAAATCAAAGTGCTTAAACTATGCCACTTAGCATTCGTTAATCGAGAAACGGGCGCGAGATGTCGATGCCATGCAATTTGAGAAACAATTCGCGTCAAGTCGTAAGCCGAAATTAAATTATCACCACGATGTCTATCTTTTACTCCATTAATTATATTTGTGCCCGTAATATCTCGCAAAATGGGCTGTTCAATATAAGGAGCTTCACCATAGCGCCCTTGAAAAATCAGCTTTTGATTGCCCGTAATTCTTTTGAGCCAATCCTGTAAGTTTGTCGGTGTAGTAAATTGCTTAAACATTGCGGACAAACTATTGGAAGTAATACCGCTAGATTCCTCATATGCACAAATTCGCTGAGCCATTTCGGCAAATGTACGAGGTTCTTTGTTACCCTGCGAATCGGCGATCACACAATTAGCTATCTCTTGATTTGGTTGAATTTGATTGGCTGTGTCGATGGTATAGAGCAATGGCAATATTTTGGTGGAACTCCAAAACTGGACATTGCTTAAAGGATTGCGCCCAATCCAACGAGTTAACATTTGTCCATTAACGACACTACCAATACAGATACAAGCCTCTTGGATGCTGCTATGGAGGAACTCTAACCCAATTGTTTCAATATTAGGGATAGTACCGATCGCAGGATAAGGACGAAATCGAACCCGTACCTGACTATTGGAAAGCATGGCAACTTCACCATAGGAAACCACATTTACCCCATCAGGCAAGCTCGATAGTCGATCTGTATAGGCGGGAATATGACTCAACAACGGTGATGGTGAAAAGTTTCGATTAGGTAGCCCTTTCATCGATCCGGCAATACAGCCATTGACTCCGCGATCAAGAAAGCCAAGGTAATTAGAGTCGGCTTGCCCCATATTTACGAAAATACGTTGAGCATTGGTAAATTTTGAGAATATGCGATCGCCTTCGCCAAGAATTTGAAGCAAATGTCTAACTACTGACGGCATTTGTAAAAGGTTATTTGTCAATGCTTGCGAGTTAGCATCCAAAATCGAATCGATGCTGAGGGCATTGGCAAACTGTACAAAAGCAGCTTCCGATAATCTTCCATAGATGCCATCCACTTGACCGTCATATAGTCCTAACTTTTGCAAATATGTCTGTGCTTTTGTTAGTTCTTCAAACGAAAGCTTTACATCTACGATTGTCATGAAATTCCTCTATAAAAAGCCTTAATCTAATATTCTATCTATAAGCTAAGCGATCGCAATGTATTCTAAATCCAATATCTGGTAAAAATTAGGCAATGGTTACGATAGTCTTTACATTGCGCTCTTAATCATTACCATCTAGGATATATCCTTAGATGGTTTGCAAAAATTCCCCATCCCCAAATACAACTCGGCAACTTCGGGGTTGTTCAATAAATCAGTACCTTTGCCAGTAAACTCGTCTTTGCCTAAATGCATCACATAGCCGCGATCAGCGATCGCTAAAGCCTTACGTGCATTCTGCTCCACCAAAATTATCGAAGTTCCAGTTCGATTGATTTGTTGAATTAAATTAAAAATATCCTGAACCAAAATCGGAGACAGCGCTGCCGATGGCTCGTCTAAAATCAGCAACCTTGGCTCTAGCATCAACGCTCGTCCCATAGCTAGCATTTGGCGTTCTCCACCAGATAATGTCCCTGCTCTCTGATTGCGGCGCTTGGCTAACACAGGGAAAATTTCGTAAGTTTTATCTTTTAATTCTTTGATGTTGCCATCGCGAGTATAGGCTCCCATATCGAGATTGTCCGATACGCTTAACGACGGAAACACATTGGCAACTTGCGGTACATAGCTAATTCCCTGTCGTACAATTTGTTCGGGCTTGAGTCCGATCAGATTGCGCTCGCCAAATAATATTTCTCCCGATCTCACTGGCACTAAACCAAAAATCGCTTTTGCTAAGGTCGATTTCCCTGCTCCGTTAGAGCCAATTACGGTGACAAGTTCACCTTCGTACACTGATAAATTCGCGCCTTGTAAAATATCTACCCCTTCCACATATCCCGCCACAACATTACGGACTTCGAGAATAAGTTGAGTGGAAATTTGGCGATCGGTTGGTTCAATTTGACTAGCATTCATAATTGGGATTAAACGGCTCCGCCTTAAAATAACTCTTCCCAAGTAAACATCACCTCAGGAAAGGCAAGTATCGATAACTTATCATTCTTTTCGTACCGATTTAACTGTTTATATCCTGATGCAGATGGTTGCGAATATCCCTCGATCGCTTTTTTATTGACATCAAACAACCACATTTCAGGAATACCCACCGATGCGTAAAGAGGTGCTTTGACTTCGCGATCATAGGCGATCGTGCTATCAACAACTTCGACAATCAACAAGATATCTGAAGGTGTTGGCAATTCCTCTTCATAAAAATCTGCACGCAGTTTGAGGATGGCAAGATCGGGCTGTGGCTCTGAATTATCAGCCAAGCGAATGGGATTTTGCACTGACAATATAATGAGATCGCCTAATTTTTTGGTAAATATTGTAACTAAACGGTTTACACAAGCAGCATGTTTTCTGCCAATTGGCGACATTTTTTTGATTTCTCCATCAATTAATTCGAGACGCTCGCCCTGTGCAAAAACACCAGCTTCATGCATGAGGTGATATTGCTGTGTCGTAAATTTATGCGTAAGGAGTTGAGCTGTCATGATCTTAATTAGGTTTTCCTAGGCATTGAGATCGAATTACAGAAATTTCCGATCAAACGAACCATAAGAAATTTTTTAAAAGTCTTGCTTAGCAAGACTTTTAAAAAATTTCTTGGTTTGGGTTTGAGCGTAAAGTGCTTTAATGGCAATCATATCTCAATTCTACATTGCCGAAATAACTACGCGAAAGCCGATGTCATTGTAGCGATCGCTTTGCCAATGCCATTCACGACTTGCCGATCGACATAAACGGGCTTCATTACTCCATGAGCCACCCTTGCGAACGCGCCGACTGGCGTAGCCATCGCTTATCCATGCCGATCCATCGGCAGGAGCGCCGTTAAGATTATCGTGCCAAACGTCTTCGCACCATTCCCAAATACCGCCATGCATTTCGTATAGCCCCCAAGGGTTTGGTACTTTCTGTCCGACAGGATGCGATCGCTTGTTGGCATTGTCAGAGAACCATGCATAATCGGCGAGTTGAGATGGACTATCGCCAAAATGGTAAGCCGTATTTGTGCCAGCTCGACATGCATATTCCCATTCTGATTCGCTAGGTAAGCGATAAAGATGTTGAGATCTAGTTGCTAATTTGCGACAAAAATCTTGAGTCTCAAGCCAAGAAATGTTTTCCACAGGCGCTTGTAAGTTTTCGCGAAACATGGCGGGATTACTTCCCATAATCGCCACCCATTGCTCTTGGGTAACTGCAAATTTTGCTATATAAAAAGCGGGCACATTTACCTCAGATATGGGTGATTCATTGTCACGTCTACCAATTTCATTGGGCGGCGAACCTAGCGCAAATTTTCCCGATTCAATCCGCACCATCTCCATATAGATCCCATTGCCTAAATCATCACGAAAGGCTTTATCCCCTCGCTTAATCGGATCGCTTGGCGGTTCAGGAACTGGCTGAGGTTCAGCAATGATAATCGGGGAGGGTTGAGGCTTGAGGTTTTCGAGAAATATCGCCAAGGTAAAACCTGCGATCGCGCAACTAGTGCTAATAATTAACTGACGACGACTAATCTTGATGGGTAATTTTGCAAGAGAGTTTGCCCATGCTCGGGAGTTTGGCAAGGCTTTAACTGTAGAAATTTCTGAATTCTTTTTTGCCTCAGGAGTAGAAAGAGCATTAACAATTCGGCTAAATTCTTCTAGATATTCATAACCCTCTAGGTATTCACGTACCAGATAGCAATTGTCTTCTTCTGTAAAAAAAGCTTGTACTTTAGGAGCTAGAGTGTAGTTCTGTCCAATTTCATAAAGCTTTGCGGCGATCGCTTCTCGATCTAGAACATCTTCTCCTAATACTTGCCAGAAATAAATCACGCACCAAGGCTTGGGTGTAATCGGCATCTCTAGATTTTCGGCTAGATAAACTGATAATGCGATCGCACTAACTTGTTTGATGCTAATAGTTTGACGAATGCGATAACGCTTGTTAAGAATGGTATCTAAATCCATTGATGCCTATGCTCGTTAGTATGGCGATCGCCATTTAACATTAAAGCCCAAAAAGCGAAAGACATTGCAAAGCGCCGCTTTTCTCTAAATTACTAGAAATCCCACAAAAGATCTTGTGTAAATGTACTAATCAGTAGTATTATCAATAGCGGTTAAATGGCGAGTGTAGCCAAGTGGTTAAGGCAGTGGTTTGTGGTACCACCATTCGTGGGTTCAATTCCCATCATTCGCCCTCAAATTAAAATCCACAAAAAGAAAAGAGGTCACTTTGTGACCTCTTTTCTTTTTTGGACGTTTTGACGGTAGCTCAAAGCACTAAAATTGCGAAACAGTTCAATTAATGCAATAGCAATTTTTAAATATGACGGCTGTAGGGTACATGGGTAAAACAGTTGTAAGATTTTGCGTGATCGCTCTGACCACAATTTTGATCGTTGTATCACTCGGCGGATTATATCCACAAAGTTTAAGAGCAAATAATGATAACGCGATTGCGATCGCCGTCGCTGCACCTATAAGCGGAGATGTCGCTAGTGGTGGGCAAGAAATAGTTGATAGCATCAAGCTATATATTGATGCGACTAATCGAGAAGGGGGTATCAATGGTCGTCAGCTTAAGCTAAATGTTTTTGATGACAAGGGCAATGCTGAGGGAGCAACTCAAGTTGCTAATGAAATTTCTAAAAGTGATGCGCTCGTAGTTTTGGGCATCGCTCTTCAGATGCTTCTATCGCGGCAGGTAGCATTTATCAAGAACGCAAATTACCAGCAATTACGGGTACGGCGAATAATCCTAAAGTTACTATCGATCGCCCTTACTATTTTCGGATTATTTATACCAATCCAGATCTAGCGAAAACCTTGTCAATATATGCTCAGCAAGTCCTAAAAGTCAAAACCGCTAATGTAATTTATGACAAATCCAGCAAAAATCAACAGACCCAATCGGAAGTAATTAAATCTGCCTTTGAAGCCAATGGTAATGGCAAGATTCAGCGTATTTGGGCGGTTGATTCTGATCCAGCCAATCGTAAATCATCAATACAGCAGATCGTCAACGAGATAGCTGCTGAACCTGAAGCGGGGATTTTGTTTTTAACCATATCCAAGGAAGACCTTGCCGAAGACTTCTTGGTGGCGCTCAAACAAAAGGGGCTAAAAAATAGCATTTTAGGTGAGCAAGCTCTGGGAAGGGAATCTTTTGCGAAGCGGTTTGATAAATATGATGAAGAGAAGAAAAGCATAGGATTCTTTACTGATGGCATGTATGTGCCATTACCAATTTTGTTTGATAGTGCTGGAGCAGATGCGCAAGACTTTCTGTCTGCTTATCAAAACGCTTATAACAAGACTCCATCATATTTAGGAGCAAAGTTTTATGAGGCAGCGATCGTGGCAGTTGATGCCATTCGTAAGGCTAATCCTAGATTAACCCCAGCAAGTCTAACAGACGATCGCGAGCAGGTACGCGAGGCTCTCGCTAAGCTGAATAATCGCAAAGTTGGGCTTAGAGGTTTAACGGGTTTGCTTTATTTCAACAGCGATCGCAATAGCGATCAGCCAGTGCGCCTCGCTCAATTTCAAAACCACAAACTTATCTCCGCCTCACAGCAATTCACACAGATCACTAATCCTGAACGACTGAATTTGCCAAAAGAGCTGGAAGCCGGGAGCATTGTTCGAGCGGGCGATCAATATTTCTGGCGACAGCGGGTGGTTTATGCAGCAATGGACATCAACAAACTAAATCGAATTGATAAGTCAACTTTTACCGCCGATTTTTATGTTTGGTTCCGCTATAGCGGTAATGATGACCCCACTAAAATTCAATTTCCCGATGCGGTTGTTAATAGTGTTAATCCAACAGCTCCTGTATTTGATAGCAAAGATCCAATCAAAGCGCAGGTGGTCGATGGCTTAAACTACCGACTCTTTAGGGTTCGTGGTGAATTTCGCAATGCCTTCGATTTTCGCGATTATCCCTTTGATTCCCAAAAATTAAATTTGCGGTTTGACAATCCGAATCTATCAACAGATCGATTGGTCTATGCGATCGATACCGTTGGCTTAAGATTGCCCAGAGATAAAGATTTGGAGCGCAAACCATTTCAAGGACTGCAACTTTGGACTTTCAAAGATATCACCTATTTTCAAGACTCATCGCGCAGCACCTCTACTCAAGGCGATCCTGATTTATTTCAATCAAATGTTCAGGTTGAATATCCGGGGTTAAGCATTCGGATGACTGTTAAGCGCAGAACCTTAGTGTTTTTGTCTAAGAATATTTTACCGCTGATTTTGCTTTCGCTCTTAGTCTATTGCTGTCTGTTTTTCCCCTATACAATGTTTGTGCCGCGCACGATGGCTCCTGCGTCAGCATTACTTTCAGGGATTGTGTTGTTACTATCCTTTAACAATCAATTACCCGAAGTTGGCTATACAGTGGCGATGGAATATGTGTTTTATGTCTTTTTCTGTCTGTGTCTATTCCCCATCATCGTGACGGTGATTGGGACGAAGTTAGAGAGAGATGGACATAAAAAAGCCTTTAAGTATTTTAATATTGCTTCTTTGATTATCTATCCTTTAATTTTGATTACGACAGTTGCAATATTTGCAATTAATTATGGCGATCGCCTAGTCTAGAACAAACCCAGAATAAAAGTTCTGGGCTGCAAATTCATTAAATTGTACTTGCGATGAAAACACCAAGATGCTGTAGGGACTTAGCATTTGCGCCACTATTTCTAGGCTCATCACAAAAAATTTGATTTGCAAATGCTAAGCCCTCTTTGCTTTTACTGACAATTTCTCCCTACGTTGTGAGTTTTTGGGCAGATCATTCCCAATTGAAGAGGATCTGAGAAACTTATAGATTGTCGCGGGAATGCTCTGCCCCTAAGGATCTCTATGGGCAAGAATAAATAATCACACTAACAATTTATGGGTTAACTCCGTTTAAACAAATTTTTGATGCCACGGCAAATATTTTTGAGCCAAGAACGGGATTTGATTGACCTACTTCTCTGCTTTGTGGGTGGGGCTTGTCCATTCTTAAACCCAGAGATATTCCTTTCATCAGTAGCATTTTGCAAATCAGCAATATTTTCAAGTACGAGATCCACCTTTGGCTGAAAAGCAGCAGGACTCTTTTTCGCAAAATCTTGACAAATCTGCAAAGCCTCTTGATATTCCGATATTGCTAAAGTAGTTTCATTGGTATCACTATGCAAAATCGCCAAATTGTTCAGCGTCATTGCCACATCTGGCAGAAAAGTAGCAGGATTCTGCTTTGCCAATTCGCGTCTGATCTCTAGAGCCTCCGTATATTCCGAGAGAGCGATCGCCATTTCATTGGTATTCCGATGCAAAACCGCCAAATTGTTCAGCGTCATTGCCACATCTGGCAGAAAAGTAGCAGGATTCTGCTTTGCCAATTCGCGTCTGATCTCTAGAGCCTCCGTATATTCCGAGAGAGCGATCGCCATTGCATTGGTATTACTATGCAAAACCGCCAAATTGTTCAGCGTACCTGCCACGTATGGCAGAAAAATAACAGGATTCTGCTTTGCCAATTCACGATAAATCTGTAAAGCTTCTTGACATAGTTGTTCCGCTTGATTGAGCTTAAAATGCTCTCTTAAAAAATATGCATATTCAAGCAAGTTTTCGCATGTCCGCGCCGCCCGTAAAGACTCTTCAAAATATTCGCAAGTTTGCTCTAAACGATTCGGTTGGTCATAAAAAGTTGCCCATAGACGCGCCTTAATCAAAAACTCATTCGCGATCTGTTCCCTACTGCCCCTCACATTGTCCCTTTGGCGATCCAGTTGCCGCTCCCTCTCGATCAGCTTATCGAGATCCTCGGTCATCTCCTCCGCCTTCAGTACCGCATCCGCCTCTCGAAATTCCCCCTTGTCAAAATGCGCCTTAGCCTGCCTCAACCGTTCCGTATTAATCTCAATCTTAGTAAAAGTTTCATATAACTTAAAAACGTTACCCTTAAACTCTTCTAACTGCTCCTTCAGATCTTGTAGTTTTTCAGCAAGTTTCAAACGCCTTTCTGGTTTAGACGCTGGCACATCTTCCAAACTTTCCTGAGTTTCCCTAATCCGCTCCACCAATCTTTGATAATCAACCGATTGCAGATAAATATTTTGGGTGATTTGGGCATCATTGCCAATTACCCCAATATTCGCCTCTCTAGCATCAATGCTGTATTGAGATTCACTCATTGGTTTAGCGATCAGTCCTTAATGACCAAAAAGAACGAACACAACAAAAAGGTTCAAATTTAGGGTTTGCTCCCAAAATTCATATTGTCAATATTGGCGCGATCGCCGATCACCCCAATATTAGCACCCTGAGCATTAACATTGAATTTGCCCTTTGCCGTTGCTTCTTCTCCCTCTAAAATCTTTGCAATTTCCGCCTTCAAAACTGCATTTTCAGGTGACTCCAGAATTTTCTTTAATTGCAGCCGCAACTGCCCCAGCCCATCCGCATCATCAGGATTTTCCGCAACATAAACCACCGCCTCCTTTGCATTGGGTTTAGACTCCAAATGAGGCGATAGTTTCTTAAAAATTTCTTCAGCCCCTTTTTCTCCCAACTTCTCAGCCCCTTTGTCCAAGGCTTTCTTCCCGAACCCCAACAGCGCAGGCAAATAAGGAGCCAGAAAACTCACAAGCGGTGTAATGATATCCATGAGAAATTTTTGTTAAAAATTAATTACTTCAGTCTACACCAACTTTAAAATTTTACTTATAACGCTTAGCACTCAAACTCAAACCAAGAAACTGTTTGACAGTGCGGCTTTGAGATCGCCATCAGTAGTTCGGCAAAAAGAAAACTGTAATTGCCCAGATCCCCGACTTTTTTGGTGAAGCAGAACTAATCTATAGATTGCAAAAAAAAATCGGGGATCTTAAACGCTGCATCTTCGGCTTTTTGATGCTTAGCTATCTAATAATTTACTAAGGAAACAATCGGTACTTCAGGTAATGCTTTTCTGCCATTGAGAAAATCCAGCTCAATCAAAAATCCATAACCAAGCAATTCTGCCCCAGCTTGTTTAATTAGCTTTGCAGTAGCAGCCGCAGTTCCTCCCGTAGCAATCACATCATCGACGATCATCACTCTCTCTCCTGCTGCAAGTGCATCTTGATGCATTTCTAAAGTATCGGTTCCATATTCCAGAGAATATTCAACCCGAAATACTGCGGACGGTAACTTTTTAGGTTTACGAACTGGCACAAAGCTACAACCTAAAGCCATTGCTAACGCTGCACCAAGGATAAATCCTCTGGACTCAATTCCAACAATGCTATCGATCTCCCCAATATCCGTATCAGCGAATTTTGTTTTAAAGCCTTCGATAACTGCTGTTAGTCCATGAGGATGTGCTAACAAAGGCGTAATATCTCGAAACATGATGCCTTGCTGCGGAAAATCAGGAATATCACGAATAATGCTTTTAAAATCCATAGGGTTGTTTGCTAGAGAGTCTCCCAATTTTATCTGTATGCGCGATCGCATGGGACACAACAATATCTCAGTTTTATAACCTATACCTGAGTCTTGCCGAATACGGCAAAAAATATAGCAATGTGAGCTTGGCTCAGGAAGTAAAACCCAAAAGATAAGTGGCGACGCTAAGCGCTACCACTTATCTTTTGAGTCTGGCTAACTCCTGTATTGCTATAAACCCTTGACAGAATATTTTTTTGTGCCAGAATCCCCCGACGAGGAGATAGGAATTTTTTATAGTCTTTGCCAAGAAATACTATCTTTTCATGATTCACAAACTTGAATAGATATTGCTTTTGAACCAGTAATTCTAAAAAATTTGGGTACTATTTTTGATTTAGAAATCAGAAAGCATAAAATAATAATAGAAACATCAAAATCTAAGCTGTGATGCCAACTGTTGATGTCAAGTACGCTTACTCGATGTGTCTGGGAATGCTAATCGCCCTGACTGGGGTTTCCCTATGGCAACGTTTTATTCCACATCCAGCCCGTGATATTTCTGAAAATATTGAAGCGGCGAAGGTAATCGTGCCGCCCTTACCGACAACTTTTACTCGCCCAAACCTAAATGATGGCGAAAATATCGGTAGCCTTCGCGTTGGCAATCGTACAGATCGCTCTGTGCGAATTGTTTTATTTTCCAGAGTTACTTCCCAAAATGTTTGGCAATCGATTGAGCCTCTAAATTGGGACTTTGCACCCAATGAGGGTGGCAAAGAGGGGTTATTACTATCTTTGCCAAATTACAAAATTGCGATCGGTAAAGGTGACGTGATTTTTGCCTTTGCTACCGATGGCTCCCGTACTTACTGGGGACCAAATATCGTTGGTGAAACCGACGCTCCGTTTTGGGACAGCAAAAATAAAGAATGGAGTATGGTATTGCAACCATAAAATAAGCTCTCGCATTGCGAGAGCTTATTTTATGGTTGCAATACTTGTGTAATTAGCTACTCAGTTGGATCTTTGCGCTTAATTAATGGCTTTGGAACGGGTGGACGATCTTCAGAAGAAAATTTTGGGCGTGGTGGATAAACAGAACCACTGCCACCATCGCTCGAATAGGAGGGTTTAAATGGGCGATCGCTATATGGGCGATCTCCATATTTTCTCGGCGCAAAACTGCCACCACTCGGACGACCCTTAAATTGCGATCCCCGCTTACCCTTATAAGGAATAATCCCGATAAATTCACCATCAATAATCGTTAAAACATCCCCTTGGCGTTGGACATTAACACTCCAAAACTGCCCCACAGCATCTGTTGGCAACAATCCAGTGAGTCGAACTTTAAACTTAGTGTATTCTTTGGAAACCTTATCTTTTTGCTTGTCAAACTTTTGCTCAGTTCGACGCACCTTAACGATTACAGAATTGTCTTCGATTGACTGACTAGAGATCTCTCCCCTTACTGAAAAATAACCATCTTGAATATGAGGTTCAATTGGTATATCGGGTTTGCCAAGTTCAACTGGAGCCCAGACACCTGAGATCTGAACATGCAATTTACCTGCTTTGTCATTTGTGCGTGGATAGACTACCCACAAATATTCGCGATCGCCTTCTAATCTTTTTTTGACAATCGAAATAATTTTGCCTAGTAATACGGCATCAACTTGAGAGCCATCTGAAGTTAATATATACCCCTTCGCAAAGCTATCATCACTAGCGATATATTTGCCGCTGATTACCCCGATGGCTCTGTATTGAAATGGTTCTGTTGGCGACGGAATTGGCTGCAAACAGACTTTGGGTTCTTGAGAATCTTCAGATCGATTGTTAGTTACGTTTTGTGTATCCCCACCACGATTTAGAATAGGCAGTTTTACCTTTGTAGGAGCGGGAATAACCTTTGCAAAAGATTTAACTGGTTCCTCTTTCTGCTTTACTGAATTCTGCTCTCCAGTCTGCGTAGGCTCTTGGGACTTTGGAGCGATTACTTTGACAACTTCTAATTTAGGCAAATCTTTAATTGGAGGTTTAGGTGTGACAGAGCTTGGTAATTTACTATTTGAGTCATCGGATTGGCTGGACTTATTGATTTTACTCATCTGAACCTCCAGAAAAATAAGTTGTCTAATGCGGACTAGACCTTACTAAGCAATTGCTAGAAAAAATATGTCAACCAACATAAAATTTTTTTTTTATACAGCCTGTATAAAAAAATTTTAGTTGATAAATATCTCAGCTATAACTGAGATATATGTATATTTTAAAACTACCTAAACTAACTTCCGCAAAAAAATAAAATATTAGGTAGTTTAACTTATCCCCTTGCTAATTGGCTTTGTGGCTATAGTTTGATTAGCAAAATTGCCAAATCTAGCTTTAGTTAAAATGTACCTTATGAGCATCATAACTTGAATAAGCATACACCTTTCTAAGCAGACATGTTAATACTTCATGAATACTTCATAGAATTTCATAAAGTATCTTTAAGCATCATCAAGAGAAATACTCCAAGCCACATTAAATAGCTGTTCTAATCAAAACAGGAAACATTTATTGAAGTATCACTTATTCTGGCTGATGGTATTAAGGATTTACAAAGGATTTGCGATCCCCACTAAATCAGCGCTTACGATAACATTCGTCCTTAAGTTCAGTAAAAACTGACTTTACTTTGGGAATGCATCATATTGTTCATGGACGTTCACGAATAGAGAGGGATTTTATGTCATCTGACAAGCAAAATTTTGGATTGATTGGTTTGGCGGTGATGGGTGAAAACCTTGCTCTTAATATTGAGCGCAACGGGTTTTCGATGAGTGTTTATAACCGTAGTCGAGACAAGACCGATAAATTTCTTGCCACTCGAGCTGCTGGCAAGAATTTTAAGGGCACATTCACGATTGCCGATTTTGTAGCATCCTTAGAGCGTCCCCGCAAAATGCTTATTATGGTCAAAGCAGGAGCACCAGTTGATGCTGTGATTAAAGAACTAATCCCATTTCTGGACGAAGGTGACATCATTATTGATGGTGGTAACTCGCTCTTTGGCGATACTGAACGCAGAACGGTTGAGTTAGAGGCTATCAATCTCAAGTTTATCGGTATGGGTGTGAGCGGCGGCGAAGAAGGCGCACTCAATGGCCCCAGTATGATGCCTGGCGGTCAGAAATCTGCCTATGCTGAAATTGAGCCTATCGTGACTAAGATCGCGGCTCAGGTTGATGATGGCCCTTGTGTGACATACATCGGTAAAGGCAGCGCGGGGCATTATGTAAAAATGGTGCATAATGGCATTGAATATGGCGATATGCAACTTATTGCAGAGGCTTATGATTTGCTTAGTACTGGTTTGGGCTTGACTGCAAGTGAGTTGCACAAAACCTTTACTGAATGGAAAAGTTCAGAGCTTGATTCCTATCTGATTGACATTACTGCTGATATTTTCACCAAGATTGACGATCAGACAGGAGATGCCTTGGTCAATAAAATTCTTGATGCGGCAGGTCAAAAGGGCACTGGCAAATGGACTGTCCAAAGCGCCTTTGATTTGGGCGTACCGATCCCCACGATGATCGCTGCTGTAACAGCACGAGTCATGTCTTCATATAAGGAGGAAAGGGTGGCTGCTTCCAAGGTGCTAGTCAGTTCGACTTCTGGTAAATATGAAGGCGATCGCCAAGAATTTATCGATGCGGTTCGTGATGCATTGTATTGCTCAAAGATTTGTTCCTACGCTCAAGGGATGGCGCTTTTGGGTGCAGCATCTAAGGAATTTGGTTATGACTTAAATATGGGCGAAATTGCGCGGATCTGGAAAGGTGGCTGTATTATTCGTGCGGCTTTCCTTGACAAGATTAAGGTTGCTTTCCAGCGCAATCCTCAATTGCCTAACCTGCTAGTTGATCCCGATTTCAAAGAAACTATTCTTTCTAAGGAATTGGCTTGGCGCATGGTAGTTGTGGCGGCGGCGCAATTGGGTATTCCGATCCCCGCTTTTAGTGCTTCACTCGATTATTTCGATAGCTACAGACGCGATCGCCTACCTCAAAACTTGACTCAGGCACAGCGCGACTACTTCGGCGCTCATACCTATGAGCGCACCGATAAGCCCAGAGGCGAATTTTTCCACACTGAGTGGATGAAGTAATACCAATTGCCAAAAGTGTAAACAAACTTTTGGCAATTAATACCCAAACTTAGTAAAAGCTATAGCAATTGTCAAAATGGCAATTCCATTTTGACAATTGCTATAGCTTTATACTCAAATAATAATGACAAAAATGGCGCAGAGCAGCTTTTTTTATTACCTAAATGAGCCTAAATACTGGGAAAGCGTCTTAGCTGAATTTTGATCAAATCCAATGTAAGGATCAGTTGCGACAACTGGTGCTTCGGGTGCGTAGTGTTCGGGAATATCATCAACGGCTACCCAATGAGAATCTTCTGATTGATTATTTTGGCGGAGATATTCCATAACCTCCTGATGACGAAGAAACTGGAAATTATGGATAATCTTGGTTTCTAAAAGAGGGGTTGCCCCAACTATACGCGCCCTGATATCTGGTGAAAATAATGGCGGAATAACTTCAAATGGAAAAATTTCGCGCCATGAAGAACTAATCACCACTTTTGCCTGCTCAAAGCTCCGAAGAACATTTTCAAATTCATTCAGGCAATAGGTGTCGAATTTCATATATTCTTCCTGTGGAACTGGCTTGTCAAACTTTTTTTCGGGGACAAGCACTCCATCAATATCTAAGAAAATCCACATTATTATCTGAATAATAGGCTCATCAATATATATCATACGTATCTATAGAATTGGCAAACCAAATAACTGACAAAATATTAGCGATCAGGTTGATGAGTGGTACATCGGTCGATGGCATCGACGCAGCTCTAGTGAAAATTAGCGATCGCCTTGTAGACAAGTAAAATAATTGACATGCTTAAAATCTAAAGGCGTAAGCTATGCACCAAACATTACACTCAGCTATTGAGTCTATCAATGCACTCATAAAAGAGAAACACAAACTCTGGCTATTTCTGGGTGAAACGATCGCGCAAGCAGAAGAAAATAACTGGCTAGAAGTCAATAAGCCAGCACCAGAAATGTAAAAGGTACGTTAAGAGTATAAAAGTGGTGAATAGATCGCATTTAGCGAGTATATTGCTCAAAAACAGCTATAACCTATGCAATTATCTTCACGAAGTCTATACACTCTCCTCAAACAAATCACCTTAAGACAAGGCTATTTTCGGCGATCGCAGAGAGTTAAAATGAAAATAAATAAGATAGTAAAACAATGGCTGAAAGATGGACAGATGAACGGTTAGATAGATTTGCCGACAAAGTAGATCGGATAGCTGACAAGATAGACCAGCAAGGCGAACAAATAGGTAGGCTCATAGAGGCTTTTTACCTCGAACTGCCAACAGTCAAAGCTGAGATAAACAGTGTTAGGGAAGAAGCTAGAGAGCAACGTGAAACTCTCCATGCCGAACTTGTTGAAATAAAGGAGATTATTAAACAGCAAGCCATTAAGTCGCAAACTCAAAGCGAATATCTTCACACCGAATTACTAGAAATCAAAGAAATCACCAGACAGCAAGCCATTGTTGCTCAGACTCAAGCTGAAAGTATCAGGCTGATGATTGAGATGCTCAATCGGAAACAGGCTTAGTAAATCAATAAAGGCGATCACAATTATCTTTTTAGCTAAAATCCATGATTAATTCTCTATCGGGAAGAACAAAAATATTAGCGATTGGTTTGATGAGTGGGACATCGGTGGATGGGATCGATGCAGCCCTGGTGGAAATTTGCGATCGCCACAATCATCTGGAAACCAATTTAATCGCAGGATATACTTACCCATACCCCGCCGATCTCAGAGCCGAGATATTAGCTGTCTGTGCAGGGGAAGCGCGATCGCTACAGCAAATATGTGAACTCGACGATCGTATTGCCGAGAGTTTTGCTCAAGCCGCGATCGCAATTATGGAAAAAGGAGTTAAAAAACCCGATCTGATTGGTTCTCACGGACAAACTGTATTTCATCGTCCTCCTGTTGCTAAGAAAATGGGCTATACGGTCCAGCTTGGCAGAGGAGCATTAATCGCCAAACTGACGAGAATCACAACCGTTAGCGATTTTCGAGTTGCAGATATTGAGGCTGGTGGTCAGGGCGCTCCACTTGTCTCTATGTTGGATGTTTTGATGTTTTCAGATCCCACAAAATATCGTGTCTGCCAAAATATTGGCGGCATCAGCAATCTAACCTATTTGCCGCCTAATTCAATAGAGAATAAGGCGCAGGTATTTGGTTTTGATAATGGTACTGGCAATGTCTTAATGGATATGGCAACCCAAAAGCTATTTGGTGAATCTTTTGATCGTGATGGTGCGATCGCCCAACAAGGTAAGCCAGATTTAAATTTAATAAATAATTGGTTAAAGCAAGAATTTTTTATAACCACGCCGCCAAAATCTACAGGTCGTGAGTTATTTAGTCCCGACTATTTAGCAGCACGTTTAGCGGAATGCCAACATTTGAGTAATTACGATATTTTGGCTACGCTGACAGAATTTACGGCTATGGCGATCGCCAAAAGTTACCGTGATTTTCTACCCGTATTTCCTAATGAAGTTTTGATTGGCGGCGGCGGTGGGAGCAACGGTTATTTGATGGAGCGCTTACAAGATTTATTAGCTCCTGCGATCGTTAAACGTACTGATGATTTTGGGATGAGTAGTGACAGTAAAGAGGCGATCGCCTTTGCCGTATTGGGATACTTGCGACTAAATGGACGTGCTGGTAACTTGCCAAGTGTTACCGGTGCAAAGCGATCGGTTTTACTAGGCGAAATTTATACTTAGTTCCAATTCACAAAAGTGTGACGACACTTTTGTGAATTGGTAGTACCAGATTATGTGATAAATCAATTGCGGCTAAGCTGTTGTAGCTTTATGGCAACGATGAGGCTAGTTTTTTGTTTCGAATGCTAGAGCTCGGAGGAAGGTCACTACTATTCTGCTCAACTTTACGGATTGCTATGATTTCTGAGTCTGTGCTGTGCAAGGTGCGATCGCGATAGGGAATAGCAGCACGAGTCTTGAGAAAGGCTGCTTCAGTTTCGGAGATTGGTGGTAATGGTGTAGGTGCAAAGGCGGCGATCGTGCTGGGAGATTTACGACCAATTGGCGCGATCGCACCAATTTGCAACCCTGCGTTAAGCATGGCGGCACGAACAGCTGCGGATGAGGAATAAGTGACAAGATAGCCGTCGGGTTTGAGACAGTTGGCTAAAAGCTGTATAAATTCCACTGTCCAGAGTTGGGGACAATGGGGCGGTGAGAAAGGATCGAGAAAGATGGCATCTGCCCACTTGGTAGGCACTTGGCTAATAGTCTGCCTTGCATCGCCAATTAGTAGTTGTAAAAATAAATCATCGTTTTTTACAGCTTGAGTTTTGGCAGCAACAGTAAGTATTTGCACAATCTCAGACTGCCAGACATCCAATAATCCTAGGGTGATCGCTTGTTGTGGGACTTCGAGGTTATTTTCGAGGGCGATGATGTGGAGATTAGCGTTGCGATTACTCAATTCTGATACGGATGCGATCGCGGCGGCAGTGTTGTAGCCTAATCCATAACAAACATCAAGTATGTTGAGTTGAGTTTGGGCGCTGGCTTTTTCGGCAATTTTGGAGGGTATGACAAATTTAGCTTCGGCTTCGTGTTTTGCCCCGTGCGTACTATGGAATGTTTCTTGAAATGTTTCTGACCAAAAGGTAACAGATCCGTCTTCGGTGGGAAAAAGTGAAAGCTTATCCATCTACAGATTTTAGCTTTTTGAAACCTTATAATTGAGTAATTCGATTGGCTTAATAGATGAATCCGGGAGGTAAAGAAAGTTGAGATTGAAGCAAAACACTCAGCAAAGATTTATTGATTGCAACTCAATATCGCTAAATTCGTGAGGCAGTGCATTAACCGTCTGATGACGAACAAAAAAGAGGCGTGCCAAGCACGCCTCTTTTGTTATGTGGTGTATTCAGCGTTGATCTTGACGTAATCGTAGCTAAGGTCACAGCCCCATGCAGTGCCATCGCCACTGCCATCGCCGACACCAACGTTGATAATTACGGTGTCATTTTTGAGATAGTTACTAGCGGCATTGCGATCGTATTCCTGCGGTGTGCCATCCTTCATCATAACAAAATCACCCAGCTGAATATTCAACAGATCTTGATTGAAATCAACTCCCGATCGCCCTGCGGCGGCGGCAATTCTGCCCCAGTTAGGATCGTTACCAAAAATTGCGGATTTTACAAGTGATGAACCGACAATGGTTTTGGCGATTTGACGCGCAGCCTCGGTGCTAGATGCGCCAGTGACATTGACCTCAATCATGCAGGTTGCGCCTTCACCGTCACGAGCGATCGCCTTAGCTAAGCTCATACAGACTTCCTTTAGCATGGCTTGTAACTGCTGTGCTGCATCAGAATCTTCATCAACAACAGTTACGCCAGACTGACCATTGCAGAGTGCCAAAACCATGTCATTGGTGCTGGTGTCGCCATCGACAGTAACTTGGTTGAAGCTAGCATCAATAGAACTAGACAACATCTTTTGCCAAAGCTTTGGCTCGACTCCCGCATCACAAGTGACAAAGCCCAGCATCGTCGCCATATTAGGATGAATCATCCCTGAGCCTTTGCAGATACCGCCAATTCTAACGGGCTTGCCGTCGATCACTGTTTCTAAGGCAATACTTTTGGGCACGGAGTCAGTGGTCATGATCGATCGCGAAGCATCTTCACCACCATCGGTTGAAATTAATGGCGCAATTTTGGCAATGCCTGCCCGCATCTTGTCCATCAGCAATTGCTTACCAATTACACCAGTAGAAGCCACCAAAACGCCGTCTGCGGTATTCAAAGCTTTCTTTACAAGTTCCGCACATTCAACGGCATTGCGCCAACCTTCAGCACCCGTACTGGCATTGGCTTGACCAGCATTGCAAAGGATTGTGCTAACGTAGCCGCCCTTAGCTAGTATTTCGCGGTTAAAGTCCACACAAGCAGCTCTGACACAAGACTTGGTAAATACACCTGCGGCGATCGCAGGGACATCGGAGGCGATCAAAGTTAGGTCAGGTGCGCCCGATGGTTTTAGTCCTGCTGTAATCCCTGCTGCTTTATAGCCCTTTGCTGCGGTCACGCCGCCTGCAATTACTTGCCAATTTGCCATGATTTGATTGATTTCCTCAGTTACTATGCATTTAAACCTCGCAATGCGAGGTTCAAAACTTAAATTCCCGTAAGCTTAGCGATCGCCCCTTCTAATGAACTTGGTAGCGATCGCAACAACTTACGTTTTTCAAAATCTACAGGTACAAGGGTAACCACTGCTGTTACACATAGATCTGTTTCGGTGCGAATTTGATATTCCCAGTTCAGGCGGACTTTATCTGGTACAAGCCTAGTCATTACCAGCACATCATCACCCATACGCGCTGAGCGGTGATAGCGCAGATTCATCTCGGCTACTGGCAAATCCACACCTGCTGAGACTAACTCCTCAAAGCTCATGCCCACTGTTCGCAAGCATTCAACCCGCGCCTCTTCCATCCAAGTTAAATAAGTGCCATGCCACACTACGCCAGCATAGTCAGTGTGATGAGGATAAACACGCACGGGATAGTTAAACCACCCATCACTTTCATTACCTTCAGCGGTTGGTTCAAATTTGGTGATGACGTTGGTTAAAGTATTGGAAGGTAGATCTGACATCTTGGTAATACCTATAACAAATTGAGAATCACTACAGTAAATTCTCTAGACGACGACGCATCATGGCAATTACGGGATCTTCTACCTCAACTTCATCCTCTTCATCTTGTAAATCGCGATCGCTAGACCAATCAGTTTTATCAACATTTTTTTCGGGAGGAACCAACAAAGCGTCGGTCGGTACTATATTTAAGTCATAGCCAGCTTCTTCACAAAATTCTTCTAAATCCTGTTTGTCGATGCGTTCAACTGTAGGCGACAAAAAGTCCTGTGCCTCCAATAGACCTGCATAACGAATTGCGTCATCCTCTTGCTCAAAGGCGACAATAATATTGTTGCCCTCAATTTCTAGAGTATATATACCTTCGTTATCGGTGTTGGCGTTAAACAGCAATACCCAAACTTGCATAGAAAAAACTCAACCATTAGAAAAGCCTTCATATTGTATAACATGCCTACTCCAAGATTTTTGATGAGCGTGCTGCAAATCAGGCGGTTTGCATAGTGTGGCGATGCGATCGCTAGAACCGATAATGATTTTACGTGACTTAATCCCGAGATCGAGATTAAGTCACGTAAAATCTTAGAGGATAAAGTTCTGTTTGTTATTCTACGATTTTATAAACTATATTTTTAAAATTACTTATGACTGTCACAACTTCAGCCACTAGCCCAAAGATCGGATTAGCTTCCCGTTTAGTAAATGGCATTTTAGCGATCGCGCCTTTATTTAACATAGCTAAGCAACGCGCTCGAAAAATGATGATCGAACGGGCTGAGTCGATGGGCGTAAACTGGAGGCAAATTGTTGCTGATTTACAAAAACAGGATCTTGATGGAGAACTTGCCAAAGTCCAAAATCCTCATATACAATATCCCGACTATTATCTTAAACATTTCCACGCCTATGAAGAAGGCAATCTTGGCTGGCTGCCAGCAACGGAAGTAGAAGTTGCCGCCTATGCTGTACATTCACGCATTTGGAATGATGCTCAGCCTCCTGTAGAAGGTGATGCGAGATTGCGTCAAAGTTATATCGATATTGTTAAAGACAAGATCTCAACTCCACCTCAAGATATTCTCGATATTGGTTGCAGCGTTGGCATGAGCACTTTCGCTCTACATAAGGCTTATCCACAAGCGAAAATTACGGGCTTGGACTTGTCACCACATTTTTTAGCGATCGCAAATTACAATACGCGCACTAAATATCCTGAATTAGCCGAAAATCAACAAGTTCAATGGGTACATTCCACAGCAGAACAAACTGGGTTACCTGATAGCTCCTTTGATTTTGTGTCGTGTTTCCTTCTATTCCATGAGTTGCCTCAAGATGCGACGCGTGAAATCCTACGTGAGATGCGCCGTGTTTTGAGACCCGATGGTCATTTTGCACTTATGGATATGAATCCCTACTCTGATATTTATTTCAAAATGCCACCCTATATTTTGACTCTACTCAAAAGTACGGAGCCCTATCTCGATCAGTACTTCTCCTTTGATCTTGCCTCAGAATTAGTCGCCGCAGGGTTTGAGTCTCCGACTATTGTTGCTAATACTCCCCGTCACCGCACTGCGATCGCTAAGGCAGCTAACAGTAATTTACACTCATAGAAATCCACAATAAATTTTTGATCGTAAATTGCTGTAAATGTGAGCATAAGGGCAATTCATGAATTGCCCTTATAGCATTTTTAAAATGAGTACCTGTGGATTAAGTATTATGGTGATCGCGCATTCTTGATATGACATCAGATCCATGACACAAACAATTTCTTTCAAACTCTCGGAACTCGCAGCTGAGTTTGTCGCCTCACTGCCCGATTGTCAATTTGAGTCCGATGGGACTGACCCCATAATTTCGGGTGTCGCTGCAATCGACAAGGCGCAATCTGGAGAGATAACCTTTGTGTCCTCGTCAAAATTTGTCGCCCGTCTCAAAGATACCCAAGCTAGCGCTGTCATCCTCGATCTCAAAACTCCGTCAACCTTGCCCTGTATTCGTACCGCCCATCCCCGCATCCTATTTGCCAAGGTTCTTGAAAAGTTTTATCAACCGCCCACTCCGCCTATCGGTATTCATTCCACCGCAATTTTGGGTGAAGATGTGCAGTTGGGGAATAACGTCGCGATCGCACCCTATGTGGTCATTAGCGATCGCGTCAAAATTGGTGATAATGTCACGATTTATCCCCATGTCACCATTTATAACGATGTCGAGATTGGTGCAAATACGACCATTCATGCCAATTGTGTAATTAGCGATCGTACCCAAATCGGCGCAAATTGTCTATTCCATCCCAGCACGGTTTTAGGCGGCGACGGCTTTGGCTTCGAGATTTCCCCTAATGGCACATGGTACAAAGTCCCTCAAATCGGGCATGTAATTATTGAGGACAATGTCGAACTAGGCTGCTCCTGTGCCGTTGACCGTCCCGCCGTCGGCGTGACGATCATTCATAAAGGCGCAAAATTGGATAACTTTGTCCAGATCGGACATGGAGTCGAAGTTGGAGCACATTCCGTTCTCGCTTCACAGGTGGGCTTAGCAGGTGGTGTCACCCTTGGTCATCATGTAGTCATGGCAGGTCAGGTTGGTGCTGCTAATCACATCCATATCGGCGATGGCGCAATCATTGGTGCAAAGTCGGGTATTCCTAGCGATGTTTCCGCAGGTGTGACGATGATGGGCTATCCAGTCGTTCCTGAAAAAGACTGGAAGCGCATCGTCATCGCTGAGCGTCAACTTCCCGATCTACTGCGTACAGTTCGCAAATTAGAGAAGCGGATTGAGGAACTAGAGGCAAAACTTGTTGAATAGAATTAGAGAGGGGCGCAAAGCGCCTCTCTCTAATTTGTGGGTCTGAATATGTTTATTGATTTTCATACACATCACGATCGCAAATCTCCAGATTTAATCAATTTGCAAACTCTACATGTTACGCCAGAATTGCAAGCAAAAGAGCTGCCAAACTTCTGTAGTCTTGGTTTGCATCCTTGGTTTATCCAATTAGAAACATGGGAAGCTGCATGGTCAAATCTTGTGGATTTAGCGAAATTATCTCAGATTGTGGCGATCGGTGAATGTGGATTAGATCGGAATATTGATTTGCCTTTAGAAACACAAATTTCTATTTTTAAAAAACATATAGAACTTTCTGAAGAGTTACGAAAACCGCTTGTAATTCATTGTGTGAGAGCATTTTCTGAATTAATCGCACTCAAGAAAGATACTAAATCTACGGTTCCTTGGATTATTCATGGTTTCAATAAGAAAGAAGAAGTCTTTCAACAACTGCTCAAGCATGATTTCTATTTCTCCTTTGGAGCCGCAATTTTAAGCGATCGCTCTCCTATTCTGCAAGCGATCGCTACAATCCCAAATGGCAAATTTCTCTTAGAAACAGATGATCGTACTGATATTAGTATCAGTCAAATTTATGATCGTGCTGCCGCATTGCGTCATGTTTCTAAAGAAACACTTCAAGCTCAGTTAATTGAAACTTATCACCAATTGACTGGGCTGATCTGAATCCTTAGCAAGATCAGCTTCATCCATATGCAAACCAATTTCACTGAGTAATTCCTGAGCGGCAGTCAACATTTCAGGCTCAAGCCCTTTTAAATCTTCGCGAGTGCTGAGATAGGTCTTGAGAGCAGTCATCGGATCGAGTGCCTCGGCGGTGCTGAGTTCTGGCATCCTACTACGCGGATTTTGGCTAACAACTTCAGGGATCAACGCATAGTTATGAGAGATCGCCATTGCTTCATGTAATAGGCGATCGTCGATTAATGCTAACTGCTCAGCTCTGACCTTATAGATTAGTCTGGCGATCGCCTGATCGATTTTCCCTTTGGCGATCGCTTTAAGTAACTTCGCCTGTGGATCATCAGATTGAGTCACATCCACTTCCATTGTCCGAAAAGAGCGGGTAGGAATTGGACAAAAATCAAACTTTACATTCCCCTTCTCAACTTCTAACCAACAATATCCTTTTGCCTCATTCTCTTCTCCAAAATCAACACGCTCAATGCTCCCTGGATAAACCACAAGTGGTTGCGTGGCTAGAATCTGATGACGATGTACATGACCGAGTGCCACATAATCAAAGGCTTCACGAGTTAGCATCGAAAGTGGAATTGTGAAGCCTTTGCCAGCCGCTAAAAATCTCTCTGCTCCATAGGTAGCTGTATCCACCATTACATGTGCCAGCATAATCGTCGGTAATTGTGGATCGAGTTGGCGGATTTCACCTTCGATCACTACCTGCAAGCGATCAATCAAAAACTGGCTTACTTCAGTCATCGAGAAGCCTTCTGTCTCAGATTTAGTTAACAAAGTCGATCGCGTAATCCAAGGCAAAGTAACAATCTGAATCTCTCCTGCTTCTGTTGAAATTCTGTGTGTTGCGATCGTGTCTCCCACGGTGAAGTTTGGCACGGCTAGACTTCGATAAATCGCCAAACTCGCGCCGCCGACTCCCTGTGAATGTTGATCGTGATTTCCCACTAATAACACCGTGGGAATCCCAGCATCAGCAAGGCGGCGAAACTGCTTGGCAAAGGCTTGTTGCACGAGTGGCGGTGGCGTAGCATCAGGGAAAGCATCACCACCAAATAGAACGATATCGGCTGGCTCGTTAATTGCGCGATCTATACAAATCGTCAACGCCGCTACAAAGTCTTCTAGGCGTGTATTCAATCCCGTCTGAGGATTGACTTTGCCATGAGTGGTACTACCAAGATGAATATCAGAGAGGTGTAAAACTTTAATAGCCATTATATTCCTCCCATAAATAGCAGCCCAGAGCTAATTATTTTCTGTGATTATATAGCCTTATCAAAAAATAAATGGGTGCGCGAAGCGCACCCATTTATTTTTTGATAAGCGTAAAACCAGTCTATACGCCTACAGGTGTAGGAATATTCGTGAAAGCAATAGATGGCTTGTTGAATACTTGAGCCAATTGACGAGGAGCGCGATCGCACCAATTCTTCTTACCATAGACATAGCCAGCAATCAGAGGGAGAGCGACGGTTGCTTCAGAGAAAACCATTTGCTCTTGAACGATATCGACTTTGCCCCAAGAATGGGCTTCTCTCAAAGTAGAACCAGACAGAGCGCCATCGCGTTCGTCAGCAACAGTGATCTGCACTGCATATTTATGCATTGCCGCCTCAAATCCAAGCAATTCAGCTGCAACCACTGTGTCTTGAGCGAAGTTCTTAGGAACACCACCACCGATCATAAATAAACCAGTGTGAGGGCTAGCCAACTTGCACTGAGTCAACTCGCGGAAGTCGCGGACAGAGTCAATACTGACATGCTCTTCAGGAGAGAACCACTGATGATGAACTAAGCCAAAACCTGCAGAACAGTCACTGAAAGCAGGAACGAAGATGGGAACTTGATGCTCATAGGCTGCCAAGACTACGGAATGACGGTTCTTAGCATTCTTGTCCAGATACGCGCCCATTTCGTGAATGAACTCACGGGAAGAATAGGGGCGGGGTGGAAGAGAATTAGCGATTTCGGCGATCGTCATGTCGCAAACACGCAATTGATCTTCATCGATATAGGTGTCATAAATGCGATCGATCGCATTTTCGCGAAGTACAGTATCGTCAGCCAAAATATCGCCAACATAGTGACGAAATCCGAGGGCTTCAAAGAAGTCTTGATCGACGATGTTTGCGCCCGTGGAGACAATCATGTCTACCATGTTGTTGGCGATTAAGTCGTAAACAACTCCTTTAAGACCCGCACTAAATAAAGAACCTGCCAAACACAAGATGATTGCGCAATCTTTGTCTTTGATCATATCGTCGTAGATATGGGCAGCACGACCAAGGTTTCTACCTTGAAAAGCTGTGTTAGCCATTGCATCAACCAATCCAACAACATCAAAAGCTTTGATGTCAATGTGTTCGACAGTCTGTTTAAGTAGTTCGCGTTTCATGATTCTGTTTTGTCCTAGATGCTATGTGTTGTAAATGTATGCGAGAAAAAATTTGAGCAGAATTCCAGAACAAAACAAGCAAATCTAAACATCCAAGAACAATAACTCTTTCTTTACAGCGCACGACTATAAACAACATTATCTAACCAGTCAAAAGATAGATAACGACAGTTTTAAAATCTGCACGCAAAAAAAGCTACTCGCCCCAAGCGTCTTTGGCTACAGCTTATTAAGTTTTGGAAAATATTTAGTCTTCTCCACGATGAGAAGCGATCGACCGAGGTTGTTAACAGTGGTTACAACCCTGATAGTTAGAAGGTCGATCGGAACATACTAGGTCCTTCACAGGCATCATCCCAAGAAAGAGTCGGGTCAGACTCGCGTCTTTCATCCAACTTTAGGTTGAGGAGCCAATCACATCCAAGCAATAAAACCAGTTTTTTCAATTTTTATTTAGCTGAGTGCAACAAATCCTTTTGTATGATAGCACTTTTTTTGCTAAACACAAGCAAAATGGCGCTAGAGAATATACATATAAATGCGTTTAATTATGTATAAGGAAGCTTGTAGAGACTTAAAGCCTCCTTCTTGAAACAAAGACGTATTTTCATACAGGGACGATCATGATGACAGCGCAGTATCAGGCGGCTCTACACTCCTATGCAGAGGGTCGGTATGAAGAGGCAATGCAGCAGTTCTCAGAATTGTTGCATGAAGATCCTCGCAACCCCAAACTGCATATTTGGTTAGGCGCAACATTTCGCAAGGCGGGGAAAATTGAGTTTGCAAAGGCTCAATATCAACAAGTATTGACTCTTA
This sequence comes from Pseudanabaena sp., assembly GCA_003249035.1. Taxonomy (GTDB): domain Bacteria; phylum Cyanobacteriota; class Cyanobacteriia; order Pseudanabaenales; family Pseudanabaenaceae; genus Pseudanabaena. Next base: position 37,655 of record QBMK01000015.1, on the reverse strand, counting down.
CAGACGATCCGGATTTGCTCGATCTTGCAAGTACTTCGCTTGCCCAAATCCAAAACAAGCTAGCAAGTATTTCACAGTCAAAAGCTCCTGAAAAAGCGACCGCTCTCCTCAATAGTCCCAATCACATCGAAGCTAGTTATGCTGATAAAGCTCAAGCAGAAAACTACAGAGCATTGCAGCTAGATTCCACACAAGCAAAGAGCACATCTATCAATGGGAGTATTTCTCAAGCTGTTCACCATGATGACACGTCCGTTAGTGACCTATCCATTGCACCAGCCCCTTCAATTAAAGCTCTTAATAAACCTGTTGTCGCTGTAAATGCAAAGATTAACGGCAATGGTGTAGTACCGCCTCCACCTTCCATTGCAGTGCTGATTAAAAGCAGCCAGCAAGAATCTTCTCCGCAAGAACAACTATTCCTAGGCGATGAAACTCTGATTCAGGAGCAGGATCAATCAACTTCTCTACAGGAGCAATCATTGCCAGATGATGAGCCTTTGTTGGTTGGCGATGTGGGAAATATAATGATTGGAGATCTTGAAGATATAGAAGATATAGAAGATAGTTCTCCATTAAACTTGAGCGGTACGATTGATAATACTCAAGAAGCAAATCAAAATAGTAAACCAAAAATCGAGTTTTCACCTGTAAAATCAGTTTTCTCAGGGCTGCGAAAGAGTTCGAAAAATAAATCTGCCAGCAAAGATCGTAGTAAAACTCCGAGTAAAGCGATCAGCAAGGATCTTAGTAAAGCAATTAGTAAAGCGACTGACAAAAAAGATTCCCCAGCGATCGCATTAGAGGACATGTTTAAATTCTCTAGTGTCAGCCAAAAGATTACCCTATGGGGTGCTTTGGTTGCTACTATTCCTGCGGTCGCCTTGGGGGTAGCTGCATACCAAGTAGGGGATGGGTTACTTTTAAACAAGGTCACCCAAGCTCAGCAACAGGAGGCGAATACTTTAGCAAATGTGACCAAGACTTTTTTAAGACAGCAGACTGCTAATGTCGAAGTGCTACAAAAGTTGCTGGTCTCGACAGAAGTGGAACAGAATACCCAGCCAAAGCTCCCAGTGCCCAATCCATCTGCGAACACCAAAGCTCCTAATAGTTTAAACTCTTCGCCAATTAATCAGCAGCGTCAATATAAGCAACAGTTGACTAATCGGCTAAATCTTTATTCTCAAGCTTATCCACAGTACACAAGCATCGCGTTGTTTAGCACTAATGGAGAGTTACTCGCCCAATCAGCAAACTCGAAAACCCTACAAACTCTTAACCCTAATATCCTCAGTAAAGTCGATTCTGTGGATAATGTCTTGTTTAGTAACCCAGTAGTGGGTAAAGAAGGCGTACATTTATATGCAGTTAGGTTGATCGAGAGTTCTGCCTCAAAAAAAGGCAATATGATTTTGCAGGTTGAGATTCCTGTAGAAAAATTGGTGAACGATTTAGCCAATGATAGTAAATTAGAAGCTAATGCTAGAGAGACTAGAAGTTTTTATGTGATTGATAGTGCTAACAAATATGTAACGAGCTCACAACCAGTCACTGTTGGAGAAGATGCCTTAGTTGATTTTCCAAAGCTCCCTGATTTGCGAACTTCACTATCCTCTGAACAAGGAGATATCGTGAAGATTGATCGCAATGGGCAGATGCTTGCCTATGCGCCTGTGCCTAATGTGGAGACTTATGACATGTCAACTTGGGGGGTATTAACGACAGTAGACAAGGCTAAGGCAATCGCTGGGAATCAAAATCTACTGCTAGTCATCGGTGTTGGCATCGCTGCAACACCTTTGCTGGTAGCGATAATAGCCTATGCTCTGTCTCGCAAACTGAGCTCAAGACTTAAAGATATTCGTGCTGCTTTACGAGATCTTAGACAAGGCAAAACGGCTTTAAGCTTTGGGGCTTTAAGTGTGGATGGGAATGATGAAATTTCAGATATTTCCTTAAGTATCAATAAGATGTCTGAACAATTTCAGACGATGATGCAGAAGCAAGAACAGGAAAAGCAAAACTTGCAATTGCAAGTAGTGAAGTTGTTTAATGTCTTAGCAAAGCTGGCTAGAGAAGAAAAACGCGGAGTCCATAATGCGGACTTGTCTGATGAGAATGTATTGCGTATGGGCAAAAAAGTACGCTCAGAGTTAGTACAACGAAATGCTGAAGTTGAGAGCTATCGTCAACAGAAAGAAGAACTTCAAGGGCATTTGATGCGAATGCTCAAAGATGTACAAGCTTTAGCCGATGGCGATCTTACTGTTTCCACTCAATCGATAGATGGCAGCTTGCCAAATGTCGCTTTATTCTTTGATGATATCATTCGAGGCTTACAAAATATTGTTGGTCAAGTTAAGTCGTCGGCAAACCAAGTTAATTTCTCACTCGGACAAAATGAACAGGCGATCGCTAATTTAGCTAATGTCTCACAAAGGCAAGTAGATATTGTGACGCGATCGCTAAATACAATGCAAATGTCGAAGCTATCAGCAACACGAATTCTTAGTGATAGTAAGCAAGCATTGCAATCATCGCAACTAGTAGCAGAAAAAGTATCAGATAGCGATCGCACTATCGACGCTGTAATGGCTAAGGTCGGGGAATTGCAAAATACAGTTGCCACTACCGCAAAGAGGGTCAAGCATCTTGGCGTTACATCCCAAAAAATTTCTAAGGCAATTTCTTCAATTAATGAAATTGCGATTAAGACTAACTTTCTGGCGATCAATGCAACACTTGAAGCATCTCGCTCAAGTGATTCGAGTAGTGGATTTATAATGGTTGCAGAAGAGGTCGGAGAGCTAGCGGCTCGTTCAGTTACTGCGACGAAAGAAGTGGAAAACCTACTAAGCAATATTCAACGTGAGACTTCCGCAATGATGGCAGCAGTTGATTCAGGTAGCATGCAAATTTCAGAGAGTAATACCTTAGCGATCTCTGCCAAGGATAGCTTGCATCAGGTTTCCAAAATTTCTCAACAAATTGATGGATTAATGGTCGCAATTTCAGAGGCGACGACTTCACAAGTCCAGACATCTGAAGGGGTTGCTAACTTGATGAACGATATTTCTAATATGGCTAAACGGACTCTTGCATCTTCTTCAGAAGCTTCCAAGTTAGTTAAAGAAACCAAAGAGCATTCTGGAGAACTCCAGCAATCCTTGACTAATTTTAAAACTCGCTAAAGTTTAATTGAGCGTAGCAAGGATAAGCAGCACGCTTAGGGCTGATTTTAGCAGAGAAGCTTAGCAGAGAATAAAAGCAATGAATTTCCCGATGATTAAAACTGTTCCACAAACTAAAAAAATCTTTTCTAAAGAATCTCAAGCATTGACGCATGAGTTAAAAAATAAAATTTTGGAATTAGATTTAAGCCTGCCAAATTTTAGCCAACAAATTGATAGTATAATTTCTACGATTAAGTTGATTCAAGATGCCGCAACTAAAGCTAACTTTAATATCCGTTCCTCTCCCTTTGCAGAAATAACTAGCAATCTTGAGGCTTCAATCAACATGTTTCGCGATCGCCGTGCCGATCTTGATTGGGTTGCCAAAGAATTGCTGATTGAAGTGATTAATATTTCTAATCAAGTAATCAATGAATATTGTTTGGGAATTGATTTAGCTAAAGACTGGGTAGAGATACAGCAGAACTTATTTTCTCAAGTTAACGAACATTTGCAATTGGAAACAAATGAAACTCTATCCCAAAGATATTTAGAGCTCAATGATAGAACAAATGAACTTTCAAACATTGAAGACAAGCCAGAGGATCTCCATCTATTTGATATAGATTTTGGTGTAGATTCCGATCTTGCAGATCAGGATGTCTATTATGAAAATCCAACAGAAGAAATTGATAATCCAGAAGTTAATTTAATAACTCAGACGGGTCAATTAGACGATTATTTGAACTTCAGCGAGTCGCCTCAAGACCTCTTAGGAGGGTCTATCGATGAATTAGAGAAGTTATTCCCTCGTTTATTTGAAGACTCACCTGAATGGGATTTAGATGGGTTAATTGAAAACTTGAATGAAAGCAGTAATCAGGAAAGATTACCAATGCCCGAATTACTTGCTGAAATATTTTCTCAATCTTCTGAACAGTTACAGGGTAGTGAGGATGAGACTGAAATCCAAGGGACTAAGTGGAATGAGCAAGATTTAGCCGAGGAAAAAGATATAAGAGAGGATGGAGATGCCTGGAGCAAATTCACAATCATGGATTCTTGGACAAGGACGAATGATGAAGAACTTGTGCCGGCTTTTGATCTATCTGATTTTGATTTATCTAATGATGACAAAGCTGTTGACGAGCCTCTCGTCAACTTTTTTGAGTCATTAGATCACATTACATCTCGTCTAGATTCCGCTCAGAATCTCCAAGCACCAAAAACTACTAGTCCAAATCCAGACAATAGCTCAACGTTAGCAGAAGTACTCAAAGAAGATTTTCCGGCTTCTGATATTGATACGGCTATAGAGGAATCTCCAATTTATCAGAATAATCCTGATAATTTCGATTCTTCTTGGCAAGACTTATCAATTATTGATTTTGGGGACAAAGAGATCTCTTTTGCTGATTTCTCTGCCTTACCCATAGTTGCAAAATCTGAGATGGATTTAAGCAGGAAGTCAGACGTCCTGATTGCCGCAAGAGGTAATGATGGGGCGATCCGTATTCCATTAAATCATTTGGAAATGTTGGGGGATTTGTCAGAAGAATTGTTAGTGCGGAAGGGGAGTCTAGATATTTATTTAAACGAAATCAAATCGCTTTCGGAAGAAGCGCAAAAACAATTACAGTTATTAGAAACTAACTCCAATAGCCAGAACCAAACCGCGATCGCAGGTATACAAAATGCAGTTGAGCAGATTGACAATGTACTTGCTCTCACTGAGCAGCAAGCTGATGCTATGAGTCAAGATGTTTATCACTTAAGAAAGAATCTACGTCAAGTTCTTAAACATCCGATCTCCAGTCTCGTGAGAAGGTTCCCACGTATTTTGCGTGATCTTTCCCTACAGTATGGCAAGCAGGTTGAGTTGGTTGTCCAAGGGGCAGAAGTTGAGGTTGAGAGATTAATCTCTGGAATAATCGCAGAGCCACTTGAGCTGCTGTTGCGCAATGCCTTTAAACATGGAATTGAATCTCCCCAAGAGCGACAACAAGAGGGTAAAGTGTCGCAAGGGAAAATTGAATTTATCATAACTCAAACTGATGAAAGCACGATAATCAAGGTTAGTGATGATGGATGTGGCATTGATATAGACGAAATCCGCCATCAGGTCGAACAATCGGCAGCGATCGCAGGGATGCCAAGCTTTTCAACGATGGATATGAGTGATGAACAATTAATTAGTTTGATTCTTGAGCCAAGCTTTAATCTAGTACAAAGTAATTCAGAAGCTGGAGCTAAATTAAGCGATGTGAAGAAAAAGTTGCGAAAGTTTGGAGGAACTATTTCGGTGCAGTCTCAAAGAGGAAAAGGTACTCAATTTACTCTGGTTTTGCCGAATATACTCTCCTTAATTCGTGTGCTACTAATCGATATTAATCAAATGTGTTTGGCTATTTCCAGTAAGATGATATCGGAAGTTATTCCAATCGAGGCTAATGACAATTTGTCTGGGGAGAAAGAGAATTTACTATGGCGCGATCGCTTACTGCCCATTGTTCGACTAAATTCTTTCCTAAGACTCAATTGCCGCACTAATTTAAGGTCAAAATCAACCAAATCCCAGCAATCAACAAATTTGGCTGAAAGCCAGAAACCTGACCATGCCGCACCTTCGTTTTTAGTAATCCAGCATGAAAATGAGCTATTTGCTTTACAAACAGATGGTTGTTGGCACGATCAAGAAGCGACATTCCATCAAATCGAAGGTGATATTATCCTTTCACCAATTTTTCTGGGCACAGTAATTTTGGGTAGTAATCAGGCTATTGCTTTGCTTAATCCTGCAGAATTAGTCAAGCAATGTCAGCGCCCCAATCTTCCCGTTCTTGCCTCTCATTCAATCCACTCTAATGTAGATGATTCGGGCGATCGATCCTTTAGCGTAGATACCGAACCATCGATGTTCGATTCACTAGATGCAACGGAACAGCGATCGCATGAGCCTGAAAATCTGGAAAGCTCTGTAATGTTTACCAGTGAGCTAACACCCCCTCAGATGAGACGATCGCTTCAGCCCAGAGTATTAATTGTCGAGTCTTCAGCTAATATTCGGCGCTATCTGGCGATGACGCTCACCAAGTCAGGCTTTTTGACTGAGCAGGTTCAGGATGGCAAAGAGGCGATCTCATTTCTCAAAGACTGCCTAAAGATAAGCCTAAATGTTGCCGTAGTAATCACTGATCTGGAAATACATCATACGGATGGATTCAATCTCTTATCAAGTATTCGTGCTGATATAGATCTAAAAAATTTGCCGATCATCGTACTTACAGACAAGACTAATGAAAGCGATCGGAAATTGGCTTTAGATCTGGGTGCGAACGCATATTTCTGTAAGCCATATCGAGAACAAGAACTAATTAATAAATTGAACCAGATCATCTCATCATAGTCAGTTGAAGCTATTCCGAAGTTTCATCAAAAATAATGTTGATAAAACATGCTTGAGAGATAAATCTAGGTTGAGACGGCTTCATTTATGTATTATAAAGTACAACATGGTAATGCTAAAATTATTTATGTTAACTATATTAAATTGTTGATTCTTGTCGTTTGAATAATTTATTTTAAGTATCTTGAACATGGGGGGTCTGATTAAAGTTTCTTTTTACGAAACTTCTGTTTCTTGCTGAATAATTCACTTAAATTATTACTTCAATTTTATGCAAGATAGTCTCAAGAATCCATATAAGTTATTGCAGGTTATTGGTCAAAGAGAGTTAACTGGCTGTCTATCCATATCAGCCCCGCAAGACAAATCAATTGGTTGGCAGATATACGTTGGTGGGTCAAGGCTATATTACGCCACAACGATAGATCATAGCCCTGAGCGCTTCGCGTTTCTTTGGCAACAAATAAATCCAGATATGCCATTGCCAAGACTGAGTTCAGACAAATCAGAGTATGAGAGTCTTTGTGAATGGCAAGTTGAAAACCAACTCTCTCTAACCGACTTTCGTCGAATTCTGCTTGGGATGTCTAGAGAATCTCTTATTCATGCAATTTCGAATACTAAAGCCCATGTAAAATTTGAATCTAATATCTGCATAAAACCAGTACTTATTGCGGCACCATTATCAGATTTAATTAAGCCAATTGTTGGTCACGTGCAATTTTGGCAAAAACTTCATGCTCTAATACCATCTCCTTTTTCGCGAATCTATCTTGATGCGAGCAGAGTTAAAGACTTCAGCAACTTTTGGGATAATGCTAACAATCCATCAATAAACGCTCAAATTGCGGCTAAATCAGTCCCACACACGAGCATGCAAGAGGTGGAATTGAAAGTTTGGTTGGATATCTTAGGGCAGAAACTGAGTATATACGAAATTTGTCGTCAACTAAGAAGAGAACCTCATATTTTGTTAGGTTGGCTGAGTCCATTGATTGCCAATAAAACTCTGGAGATTTCCTCCTCATCGACAAGTTCTGAGATCGCATCTCAGTCTCCCTCTGGTCCAATGATTGCATTTATTGATGATAGTCATACAGTTCAGCGTCAAGTAAAAATGGTACTCGAAATGTCTGGATTTCAAGTGTGGGGAATTACCGATCCAACTAGCTGTCTTTCATCACTTGTAAGGCAAAAGCCTGCATTGATTTTAATGGATATCACTATGCCAGAAATTGATGGTTACGAACTTTGTACGATGTTACGTCAATCACGACATATGCGAAATGTGCCAATTGTCATGTTTACAGGTCGAGATGGACTCATTGACCGCATGAGAGCACAACTTGCAGGAGCCAATGACTATATTACTAAACCAGTAAATGCAGACAAACTAATTGCTAAAGTTCAACAACTACTTCAGAATAACAAAAGTAGTCAACTTATTAGTGACATTGGGGTCAATATGGATGGCTCTTCAAATCGTTTTTATTAAACCCGAGTATTCTAAAAGTTAATTAATTTAGAGCAAAATCACTGAAGACTTTATGAAAACAATACTCGTAGTCGAAGATGGACATGCAGAGCAACAACTTATTTCCAGTTTACTATTACGATCTGGCTTTGAAGTTGTTTTACAAGGAAATGCGGAAGATGCTTGGCAATGGCTATCAAATCATACTCCACCAAATTTGATTGTCTTGGATGTGATTATGCCAGGCCAAAGTGGGCTAGATCTATGTCGGACTATTCGCAATCAGGATAAGTTAAAACAAGTTCCCATCATTTTTTGTACTTCTAAGGATCAAGAATTTGATAAATTTTGGGCTTTGCGACAGGGCGGGAATGCTTATTTGACGAAGCCATTTGCTCCGAAGCAATTACTGGAAACAGTTTATCAGCATGTTAATTAGGAATAGAAGATTTACTTGTTAAATGAGTTTACTAAAAATACTTCTATGATTCAAGAATATTGCAGACTTAGAGTTTCATCGTTAATGCGGTTAGCCGTCCCAGTGGAATGTGTTGATGAGGTTTTACAGCTTCAGTCTCGAGATATTAGTCCTATGCCAGGAGTCAATCCCTGTTTGTTGGGTGTCACTAATCAACGAGGAAGCTTGTTATGGGTACTGCATTTGGAGAAGTTTTTTGGCATCCAACCTATGCCTCTAGCAAAACCAATTATGGCGATCGCATTGCGTACTGTGATGCCAGATGGGGGGATTCGTCGTCTTGCCTGTGTGATTATGGGACTAGAAGAAATCATTCCCATTGATAGGCAGAAGCTATTTCCAGTCCCAGATAAATTACCTAAACGCTCTAGAGCTTTATTGTCAGGTTTAGCAAAACTTGATGGCAATACTTATGGAGTTGTCAACATCAATGAGATGTTTCGGATTTTAAATCCTGATATGAGTGGTAGTGAAGAGATTTCTCAATTAGGTGATATTTCTTCAGCGTAGGGATTGATTGTTCAGGAGCAAAACGATTTGCGTTGATACCTGAATTTAATGAGCCAGCTTTTTCCATCCAATATAGTCTTATTGACATTTAATTACTGCCATGACTCAAAACAACGACACCTTAACATCCGGATATCTAGCTTCTAATGGCAATGGCAACGGAACAAGTAACGGGAATAATAATTCTTCCCATGACAACGATCCTATGGCTAGGATTTTGTATGCGTATGATTTAGAAAGTCAGGGGGATGTAAAAGCAGCTAGAGAGATTTATCAACAAGTTATTGATTCTGATCGAGATGGTACTCATGCCGCGATCGCAAGTAAAGCAATCGAAGCCATGGGTGAAGTACAAAATGGATCGGTGCAAGCTGATGCTATTTCCTCACAAGCAAATTCGTCTGTGATCTCAGGGGTAAATTCACAGGCGAATTTGTTATATGCAGAATCTCCATTATCAAAATCATCCCCAGTCAAAAAAGATACCCAGCAAGCCAAAAAGGCACCTAAATCCGCAAAAGCTACAAAGGCTGTATCCAAGAAAAAGTCTTCTCCATTTCAGTGGTTTTATGATCTACCTGTTGGACGAAAGCAGTTTACGGCTTTATTAGCTTCAGAATTCCTCTCTCTTTCTCTGGTTGGTTTTGGGGCATTCTTAATTGGACGGTCTTTGCAAGATCAATTGTTCAAGCAGTCACAGTCTGAGGTGTCAGTTATGGACATCAACTACAATATCAAGATCAATCAGATGGGATTTGGCTTCCGGGGGCAATCAGATAACGTGGCAGTAATTAATGCTGCGAATATTTATACGAATAAGCAGACGATCCCAACGCCATTAAGAGATCAAGTGAGGACGATTCTAGAGAATGAAATTAAGGCAAGAAAGATCGAATACGCAACTCTTGTTGGCGTAGATGCAAAAGTAATTGTCAGCGCTAATGCCGATCGCACTGGACAAGAATTTAATCCGAATAATTTAGTTAGCGATATTCTCGCAGAGCCAAATCAGATCAAAGCAACAGCAATCGTTAGTGCTGAAGATCTTCAAAAAGAAGCTCCGCCTTTGCCTGATGGCTTTACGCCCATAGATTCATTGATTCGTTACACAGCAACGGCTGTCAAAGAACCTACCACTCAGAAAATTATTGGTGTGTTGATCTCAGGCGATATTGTCAACAAAAAAGCGCCTATCGTCGAAAATACGCTCAAAGCTCTAGCCTCAAAATCAGTTGCTACAGGCAAAAAAGGACTAGGTGGCTATAGTGCTGTGTACTATCGCAAACCTTCGGGCGAATTTGCGATCGCGACTTCTGCGGAGCAGTCAAATTTTGAAGCCAGCAATCCAAATCAACCCATCACAGGGGCTGCGGCAGATGATTTACTCAATCGTGCAGCTACAGCCGAAAATGGGCAAACGGTGACAGGTCGAGTTTTGGTGGGGAATACCTACTACACGATGGCAGCGAGAGCAGTGCCTAATCGCATTATTGAAACCGATAAAGGTGGTGTACCGAAGTATAGCAATGCGATCGCCATCTTGGTGCGTGGTACTCCTGAAACGGAAATGAACGATTTGCTAAAAAACACATGGATTGCTCTAGGTATCTCGGCAGCGATCGTCATCCTTTTGGATATCTTATTAGCGCAATTTTTAGATCGCGTTGTTGCTAAACCTGTTCAGTCACTCACGCCGATCGCTAAGCGTTTTACATTAGGCGATCGCAAGGCGCGGGCTGAGATATTTGCCAATGACGAAATCGGGGAATTAGCACAATCATTTAATAGTATGGCAGACAGTATCGAGATGTCTGAGAAGGCTTTAGCGCAACAGTCATTGCTCAAAGAACAAGAGGCTGAAGCCCAACGCAAAGAGAAGGAATTGCTGCAAAGGGAGGTTATTAATCTACTTTTAGAAATTGAAGGTGCGCAAAAAGGGGATCTAACTGCTGAGGCAAAGGTAACTGATGGTGTCGTTGGATCGATTGCTGATGCTTTTAATGCCACAATTCGGAAGTTGCGGACCTTAGTCGAAGAAGTCAAGTCTACTGCAATCCATGCCGAATCTCTAGCAAAGGAAAGCGAAAATTCGGTCCAAAAATTTTCCACTGCGTCCTTGGCTCAGTCCGACGGCATCGCTCAAGCTCTTGAAGCAGTAGAACAAAACACCCAATCGATCGCACAGGTGGCTAAATCAGCTCAGGATGCGGCAGGTATGGCAAGACGTGTTGCGATCGCCGCTCGTGAAGGCGATGTAAAAATGGATCGAACTGTTGGCAGTATTAAAGCAATTCGTTCTACTGTTGCTGCGACATCAAAGAAAATGAAGCAACTTGCCGAATCATCGCAAGAGGTTTCGCAAATCGTGGCAATTATTTCCACTATTTCCGAAAAAACTAACTTACTTGCTTTCAATGCATCGATTGAGGCGGCACGGGCAGGTGAAAATGGACAAGGTTTTCGTGTAGTTGCTGATGAGGTGCGTCGCTTGGCTGACCGAGTTACCGATGCAACTAGAGAGATTCAATTACTGGTTACCAACATTCAGCATGAAACCACAGAAGTTTTAAAAGCGATGGAAGTAGGTACAGCAGAGGTTGTCGCTGGAACGCAGTCTGTCGAAGAAACCAAGGAAACCCTGAAAGACTTGGCAGAACTTAGTCAGACGATTGACAACTATTTACAGACGATTTCTAGTAGTACTATTTCGCAAACGCAAGTCTCTCAAAAGGTAAATAGCATTATGGAAAATGCCAATAATATTGCCCAATCCACGGCAACAGATACGCAGACCGTAGTTTCTTCACTTCAAGTACTTGTGGGTGTAGTTGATGAGCTTCAAGTATCCGTTCGTCAATTCCGTCTAGAAAAATCTGCGGTGGAATAGACCCTACAAAGCTCCATCGACTCTGACGTAAGATCTAAAACCTGAACAGTACCAATGAAAACCTTAAATTCAGAAGTTTTGCATGAAATAGCGGTTGAGACTCGCCAATGCTTTCTTCGCGAAGATGCGCCTGGCTATTTGGCAAATCTTCAAAAAGGTTTAGCTCAAATTCAATCGGGGCAGCCAGACTACATTTTCTTGATGCATGCTGCCCACTCACTCAAGGGTGGTTCAGCGATCGCCGAATTGCTCAATCTCAGCAAACTCGCGCATAAATTAGAAGATATGTTGGAGATTTTGCAACATGATGAATTTTGCGATCGCACTACAATTGCTGAAATCCTCAGTCATGGTATTGATGAAGTGGCGGCGGTACTTTCACAAGCGAGTAACTTGCCAGCTAATGCTTTAACTGATGTTAAGATCGATCTAGAACTCTTGCAGAGACTGGATTCATTATTAGAGATTGTTAAAAGCGAATCTCAAAGCACATTGCAAAATGAGTCAATCACGGACAATGCAAATCAGCCAAATCCTGCACTTAGCTCAATCGTTATATCTTCCTTAGAAAAAGATTTAGAATCTTGCATTCGGCAAGTAGAAACTCAATTATTATCCAATTCCACTTTATCTGAAATAGCAATTAGAAATGAACTGCAAAGCTTTTGTGATGAATGTCTTCTCTTGGGGGACACTTTAAAGCTGGATTGGCTGATTGATACAGTGGAACCATTTGAAGCTCGTCTTCAACAAGAACAGGTAGCCACAGACCTCTTGTCCGAAGTCCAATTGGTGATCGGCAGCTTGCGATCGCTGCGTTTACAATACTTATATCCAGAACTAAAAGCTTCAAAATTATTGCCTCAGCCAATTTCTTTGCATATAGAAGAGAAAGCGAAAAAAGATGAAGAATCCTTTGTCAAACCACAAATCTTGCAAGAAGTGCAAGCGATCGCTACAACTTCTGCTGAGTCAATTTCATTTTTACGGATTCCCTCTTCCCAAATTGAGAGCATGACCAACATAGTCGCAGAAATGATTTTGCGTCATGAACGATTACTTCGACAACAGCAGCAGTTAGGACAAACCAATAAGAATTTACAGTCTCTAGTATTGCAGATGATTCCCTTGCAAGAGCAAGTACAGACTATTTACGATCAACTTGTCGCTTCGCCAATCAATTATCCAACTGACACGAACATACAACATCAATCAGTTGATCAATCTACAACTAATGCTATTGACGATGATTTCGATCAATTAGAACTTGATCAATATTCTACATCCCATACAACTCTTCAAAATTTACAAGAAGTTCTACTTCGAGTGCGAGAAAGTCGTTCTGATATTGATCTTAGTTATCGGGACTTGGGTGAAGAAATTGAATACCTGCGCCAAGATTTGGATCGCCTTTATGGTCAACTTACCCAGTCACGACTCGTACCATTTAAAAGCCTTGCTAATCGTTTTGTGCCTCAACTTAAGCGCCTCTGTCAACGATATAACAAACAAGTCGAGTTAGTTATTCTTGGAGAAGATGTTCTTATTGACCAAGTTATCTTAGAACAGTTACAGACTCCACTTAATCATCTATTGATAAATGCTTTTGATCACGGTGTAGAAAGCCCTGAGATTAGGTTGTCATTGGGTAAATCAGAAGTCGGTATTCTTACCCTTAGTGCGGCTATTGCTGGCAACCAAGTAGTAATTTCTCTTAAGGATGATGGTGATGGGATTAATCTTCATACAGTGTATAAAAAAGCTGTTGAAAAGAGGATTTGTCCAGCCGAAATTCCCATAGGCAAAATTCCTCGTCAAGAAATTCTTAATTTTATTTTTCAACCCCATTTTTCTACACGCAATATTGTTAGTGATATTTCTGGGCGTGGCATGGGATTAGATATTGTCCGATCGCAAATCAACCGTTTACGTGGAAATATCCAAGTTGAGACATTACAGGGGCAAGGGACAACTTTTACGGTTAGATTACCGCTTGGGTTAAGTCTAGTTACCCTATTAATATGTGCGATCGGTGAGAACCTTATCTCTATTCCCGCGAATGATGTTTTAGATATTTTCCCCTATGCCGAAGCCCAAATTTCTAATTCAGGTAATTCGATAGAAATTGCTTGGCGGAAAAAATTTATCCCATTAATACACCTCAAACAAACTTTGCCATATAGCAATTCAAGTAATGAATTAGTGAATTCTAAAGTTTGTTTAGTGCTTAATCGTAGCGATCTTCCAATCGCTGTGGCAATTGATGCACTCATCGAAGAACGTCAGCTAATCCTTAAACCATTTGATCGGAGTGTCTCAACTCCAATTTATCTGGCTGGATGCACGATTTTAGGAACCGGGCAAGTTGTACCTGTTTTAATTCCTGATAATTTGAATGCACTCATTCTAGAAAACAATTTAAAGAATAGTCGTAAAACCAAAAACCAAGTATCAAATAATAACAACCAAAAGACCAGTCAGGATAACAATCAAGCGCCTGTAAAAACAATTTTGATTGCCGAAGATTCGATCGCAACGCGCAATATGTTGGAACGAGTTTTAAAGCAATTAGATTTTGAAGTGATCGCCTGTCGTGATGGTCAAGAAGCGATCGATGCTTTGAATAGGATTCAAGGTAAAGTTGCGATGGTTATATCTGATGTGGAAATGCCAAGAATCAATGGATTTAATCTGCTCCAAACTATTCGCACAAATGATCTCTGGTATACGATTCCCGTGGTGATGTTAACTTCTCGCACAGGCGATCGGCATCGGCAGAAAGCAATCAGCCTAGGTGCTAATGGATATCTCAGTAAACCAATTGTGGTAGGAGAATTAATCGATTGCCTAGGTGAATTAGTCAAGTAAAGCTTGCTAACTTTTATAGCAATGTAAGTTTTGCTTAGGACATAAAACCCAAAAGATGAGTCGCGGCGCGAAGCGCCGCGACTCATCTTTTGGGTTTTGATTTGTCCTAGCCATTTCTAGCATTGCTATACCTGAAACTTCTAAGCTTTTTTCTGCAATGGCATAATTCAGAGGCCATAGACACGAGTTGCTTAACTGCTCAAATTTTCTCGGAGATTAAGGTCTATGGCTACATTGACTTTTTCTATTGTTTCATTCTATTTAACCTGAGTTATTACCTCTACATCGATCGCGTCAGCATAATCTTCTTGTTCACTTTTAGCTTGACTCTCCTTAGGTTTATGGGAACTTTGCTCATTTTGATAAGATTCCATAACTTCAGCTTCATCTAACCAAACTGGACGAATCTCGTAATGAACTCGTAGGTTGGCAGGAGCACTGCGTTCAGCTTCACGAACAAATCGATTAGCTTCCCATTCTGCTTGAAATGTGTTGATCAATTTGAGCGTTTTTAGGCGTTGTCGCTCTAGGTATGTCCATACTTCCCAAGCATTGTATTCAGGCTCTTTGGGTGTTTCAATGATTTCTTCAGGCTCAGAAAAAGTTTCTGCATGATCGTCCTGATCTAAAGATTTTTGGCGATCCTCCTGTGGAGGATCGATCCGATCTTCAGATTCAGAAGGTGATGACTTTGGACTATCTGCAACAACATCGCGAGATTTATTGTCAAAATCCTGCGATGCATCAGATTCTATAACTACATCCTGCGATCGCGATAGACTTTTAATCTCCTTAGCGCGAATTTTTCTAACTGATGACTGAGCATCGGCGATCGCATTTACCTCGATCGCTGTCTGAGACTGATCAACCCATCCTTTAAAGATGATTTCCTCGCCGTTAATTATTAAGCGATCGCCAACTTCTAACGCAAATCCTGCTAACGAATTAAACAATGGCTTCATGGTTGGCGTTGAACTAAAGCCACTAGGACTATTAGCATCTTGGCTAGTGTCACTAGCTGCATTGGGGATAATGACATCTGCCTGACTAGATTTCCCATTGTCAATCAGGCTTTGGACTCCCCCAGTTGCATACTCATCTGATTAATTTGAGCATGTAACGGAGCTAGACAATTCTCTACATATGTCAAAAGCTCAGGATGTAAAATGAACGGAGATGGCTCAGGTGGCTTCTCTGGTATTGGTTCAGGTTCAGACTCGCGACTTACTACTGTTAAAATCCAATCAGCGATCGCCTGTTGTTTGGCATCAGCTTTTGTTTTGATTTGGCTCAATAAAGGCAAAGGAAAACGAAGATTTACCTGTTTTGTCCTATGAGGAGTCGCCATTATTTGCCCTTACTTAAAATTTGTTTAACTTGTTTTGAAATCAATTATAGCAACCGTAATTACCAAAACCCATAAAGAATAAGCATCGCGGTAATCGGGATGCTTATTCTTCAGCTTTATTGACATTTCGATAACCGCCAATTATTTGAATTGCAAAGGAAATTTCCCCAAAGACATCGTAACCATTACCCACAAGACTAAGCTCGAGCAGGCAAAAGCAGAAATAACTCCTAAGAAAAAGCTATTCCAGACAATAATCATTTTACTTTTCTCCTGAACGCACAAATCTAGCCGTATTTACATAATTTTTATAGCTTAGTATCTTTTTATACTATCTGAAGTGATTACTGACAAAATTTAACAATTATTAGTTGACACTAAAAGCGAGTAATATGTTCCCGCTACTGATATCTTAGCCAAGAATTATAATTAGAGCCAGTTTCAGCTTTACAAAAGATACGAAATCTCATTTGAATCTGCTGTATCAGAGATGAAAAAAGATAAGGCGACTTTAGCCGGTGATAAAATGAGTATCTGTACTTTTCTATCTCAAAACCATGACCGATTGGCAAATCGCCGCCGAATTTGAAGACATTCTCTATCACAAAGCCGATGGAATGGCAAAAATTACGATTAATCGTCCACAAGTTCGTAATGCTTTTCGGCCTAAAACGATTACAGAAATGATTACTGCCTTTGCTGATGCGCGAGAAGATGTTGAGATTGGAGTGGCTTTGCTAACTGGTGCAGGTCCTGCACCAGATGGTAAATACGCCTTTTGTTCAGGTGGCGATCAGAATGTGCGTGGTGATGGGGGTTATATCTCTGAGTCTGGCGTACCGCGCTTAAATGTGCTCGATTTGCAACGTTTAATTCGCACCATGCCTCAGCCTGTAATTGCCTTAGTTGCTGGTTATGCGATCGGTGGTGGACATGTGTTGCATGTTGTCTGTGACCTAACGATCGCAGCCGACAACGCTATCTTTGGGCAGACTGGCCCAATGGTGGGAAGTTTTGACGGTGGTTTTGGTGCTTCTTATTTGGCTCGATTAGTTGGACAGAAAAAGGCAAGGGAAATCTGGTATCTATGTCGTCAATATGATGCTCAAGAGGCTCTTGATATGGGCTTAGTGAATAAAGTTGTACCCATTGAGCAGTTGGAATCCGAAGGTATCCAATGGGCTCAGGAAATTTTAGATAAAAGTCCCTTGGCGATTCGTTGTCTCAAGTCTGCTTTTAATGCTGACTGTGATGGTCAAGCGGGTATTCAAGAGTTGGCTGGGAATGCAACGCTGTTGTTCTACATGACTCAGGAAGCCCAAGAGGGTAAGCAAGCCTTTTTGGAAAAGCGCAAACCCAATTTTCGTCAATATCCCAAATTGCCATAAAACCCACAAAGATCAAGGCGGCGCTTCGCGCCGCCCTGTAGCTATCCCAAATTTATAAAACAGGGCATTTTTATAAATTGTCGATGTTGACAATTGGCATCTCATGCGAGGGACTCCACTTGTCTTCCGTCCCATATTTTTTTTGGTGTTTATTCTTCCAATACTTGTCCAATCAGATATTCAAAAAGCATTTAGTTGTACTCTCCTGGAATATCAGTTTTTCTAACAGTAAGCCTGCCAACTTTCTTACCTGACATTCTCAATAATTCATCACCTGAAAATTCAAAACCAAGCTTTAGTGCTATTCGCGCAACATCATCTGCGGTTGATGCTGCGACCACCTCGTTTTTAAGTTCAGGTTCAGACAGCATTTTCTTTAAAAATGCTTCGATTTGCTCAAAAGCCATATTTAAAAATCCTATTCTCGCTAGCTACTCGTAATATAAAGAAAAACAGCAGTATAAAAGGTAAGGGGTATAGATAAAAGGATACTCGTAAAAACCTGCAAGATGACCTTTAAAGCCATGCAGGGAGTACATCCCAAAAATAGATCTTTTGTTTTTTTGTCCAAAAAGACAAAAGATAGAATGCGTGTTTAAGACCGATCTTGCCGGATTTTTACACGTACTCTATAACTATCCCGCCTTTATCTTAATCTAATTTCTATAGTCATAAAAGACTGCTGAAATTTGAGAACAAGATTGATTTTTGCTTTGCGGGTGATTGCCAAACACATACGCAAAGTACGGTAAATTATGATCAATTAGCAAAAAATCAATCAAGTTTTATGTCGGAAGCCATTCTTCTCAATACTTTTTTCTGGGCTGCCATTGTGCTAATGGCGATCGCTACGAGTGGGGTTGGTTATCTCACTTATCTAGAATGGCAAGATCGTCGCCGTCGCGGAGGAAAAAGTTAAACCACTCATACATCCGATCTTCGAGCCAAGGCGTGTGCCATGATAAACCCAAGTTAATCGTTTCCACAAAGCTATTGGGTAAATCGGCATCATTAATCGCTACGCAAAACCGAAAGGTAGTAACCTGTTCCCACTGTTTTAAATTTTTGAATACACGGATGATCGCCTGGCGATAGGGATGATTTGGCTGTTCATACCAATCATCAGAAATTTCATTGGAGCGATCAAATCCTAAATGGACAATCGAGAGCTTACTGGAAAACTCTTTGGCTAATAGGTTTGGATCTTGAGTATCAGCATTCGCAAATAAACTCGCAAAAGCTATAGAAGTTTCCTCTTGTAGTAATAGATCGTTAGCTGAAGCAACTTCACTTAATTGATCGAACCATTCAGACGGTTTCCGATCTGTCCAACGAATCCCAAGGGTGATTAGTTTAGTTTTTAAGAGCAAATGCCCTAGCTTTTCTGCCTTGGTTTCGAGATAGCGCAAATTATGCTCATTAGTCTCAATCAGTAAAGGCAATCGTCCAACAACTTCAATATCAAAACCTTTAAGTCCCGCTAGCTTCCGAGGGTTATTAGTAATTAAGCGCATTTTCTTAATGCCTAGATCATGCAAAATTTGTGCCCCAACTCCATAGGTACGCAAATCAGCCCCAAACCCTAGCTTTTCGTTGGCTTCAACTGTATCTAAGCCGCCATCTTGTAGACAGTAGGCTTTGATTTTATTGATCAGACCGATACCGCGTCCTTCTTGTCGCAGGTATACAACTACACCCCAGTTCGCAAACTCAATCATCTTTAAAGCACTTTGTAACTGTCCACGACAATCACAACGAAGCGATCCGAGAGCATCACCCGTAAGACACTCTGAATGTACTCTCACTAGGACTTCATTATCAAAAAAGTCTTGTAGATCGCCTTTGACGATCGCCAGATGCTCCGTATTGTCGAGGGTATTACGATAGGCATAAACTTTAAAGTCGCCAAATAACGATGGTAAATTCGCGATCGCTTCTCTCTGAACAAAGCGATCGTGAGCTAGCCGATAACTAATTAGATCGGCAATGCTGATTAATTTCAAGTTATGTAACTTTGCATATTCAATCAGTTCAGGCAGTCGAGCCATTGAGCCGTCATCATTTTGGATCTCACAAATAACACCTGCGGGATATAGCCCCGACATTTGGGCCAAATCCACCGCTGCCTCAGTATGTCCAGCTCTTTTAAGTACGCCGCCATCTTTTGCTCTGAGCGGAAAAATGTGTCCAGGACGACGCAGATCATTGGGGCGCGTATTTGGATTAATCGCCGCTTGAATTGTGCGCGATCGATCCTCTGCTGAAATTCCTGTTGATGTACCTTCTACTGCATCAATGCTGACAGTGAAGGCGGTTTGTTGGCTATCAGTATTTCGATCAACCATTAGTGGGAGATCTAAGCGATCAAGGCGATCGCCTGTCATAGCAAGACATATTAGCCCCCGTGCTTTCACCGCCATAAAATTCACCATTGCAGGAGTGGCAAATTGGGCTGCCCCAATCAGATCCCCTTCGTTTTCACGGTTTTCATCATCGACAACGACAATGAGACGACCAGATTTGAGGTCGTTAATAGCATCGGGAATAGAGTCAAATTGAAACTTAGTCAAGGCTTACTGTTGAGCATTCAAGCTATATATATCATCCATCATATAGCAATCTCTATATTGCTTTACCCAGAAAATAAAGAGGGCAACAACACCAACTATGTCGCAAGCTATGCATGTTGTTGACATAGATATCGACTCTGTTGAGATATTAAATTTTATAAAAATTCTAATTTGATCGATTTTCAAAGATTCACGAAATAAATTAAATGTTTGATTTGCTTGATTTATTTATTTAACTTAGTGAAACAAACGCTAATTTAACGAACCTTAATGTTTGATTTGTCTTATTTATTAGGTTTACGATTATAAGTTATTTGGTTTTTTTAAAACGGCATCACTCTATTATTTAAAATTTCAGGAACATTTGTTTTAGATATACTGTCATTCACTAAATACACATAAATATGTATAGGAGAAACACTCAAAATGACAAATCAAATTAGACGGTCTAGCACTTCATTACTTGTTGCTGCTAGCTTTATTGGTAGCTCTGCAATTTCGTTAATCAGCGCAATCTCTGCATTTGCTCAGACCACTTTTAATGATGTGCCTTCAGGCTATTGGGCACAGGCTTTTATTCAAGAGTTGGCCTCTAAAGACATTATTAAAGGCTTTCCAGACGGTGGATTTCGTCCAAATGATCCAGTAACGAGAGCACAATTTGCAGCGATGCTCAGCAAAGCAGTAAACAAAGCGCCTATTCGAGGAGGAGTAAGTTTTGTTGATGTTGATTCAAGTTATTGGGCAGCTTCCGCTATTCAAACTTCCTACACAACTGGTTTTATGTCTGGCTATCCAGGCAACGTTTTTGAACCTAACCAAAATATCCCTCGTGTTCAGGTTTTAGTTTCACTTGCTAATGGCTTAAATTATTCTGCGAGTGAAGCACCTGAAACAATTCTCCAAACCTATGCAGATGCTTCGGGTATTCCAAACTATGCTAGAGGCAGCGTTGCGGCAGCTACTGAAAATCGATTGGTGGTTAATTATCCCAATGCCCAGTTCTTAAACCCTAATCAAACCGCAACCAGAGCCGAAGTTGCCGCGTTTATCTATCAATCTTTGGTACGCTCAGGACAAGCCAATGCGATCGCCTCTCCTTACATAGTGGGGCAAACGACTCCGACTCCTCCAGTGCAAAACCAAGTCAGAATTCCCGCAGGCAATATAATCGCTGTGCAGTATTCCAAAGACAAGATTTTGCTTGGGCCCGATGAAAAAGTCCCCCTTGTTCTCAGTGTTTCACAGAATATTGCTAATTCCCAAGGAGTAATTTTGATACCTGCTGGTACTCAGGTTGTAGGTGAATTGAGAACTGTGTCAGGTGGTGCTCAGTTTTTTGCCAGCGAGCTTGTGTTTGCCAATGGTCAAAGAAAAGCGATCAATGCAACTTCTAAAGTTGTAACTTCAACTGAGAAAGTTGATAAGGGAGTAAACGTTGGCAGTCTTCTACAAAATGCAGCTCTTGGTGCTGCTGCTGCTGCTGCGATCTCTGCGGTAACAGGCGATCGCGCGATCGCAACAGAGGAAGTACTCGGTGGTGCCGGTGTGGGCGCATTAATCAGTCTATTTTTAGGACGTAATAGTGTCACTCTTGCTTCTGTCAATCCTAATACTGACCTAGCCGTAACTTTAAATTCCGAACTTTTGCTATAGACTTTCAACAAAAAGCAGTGATAGAGTTCGGCGCGAAGCTCCGAACTCTATCACTGCTTTTTGTCATATAACAATTTGGCTGATTAACATCTCAAGACAATGTACTTCGTCTAATCGATAAATTGTCCCAAAGCGCTAGGCAAAACTACGCACTTTCATAGCGAGACTTTATAAGTTACTCAAATCTAAAAGGTCTAGGCTAAAAAGAAAAAAGACAATGATAGAAAATAGACAAGTCGGTCACATAGTTACCAGACTAACAGTTCGCAGAGTATGGGCAACCCAATATCCTTATCAAGTAGTGAGGGGAGAGATACAAAAGCGCTGTCTAGTTGTTAAATGTCAGCGAATTTGTCCGGTTGAGAGAAGAAAAAAATAATTGACGCGACAGCAAATGACAATTAGTTGAGACAACGAACAGCAGCCTCCTGTTTGCGAAAACTATCAACTTGAATCTCAATAATCAGTGCATGGTGCAAGAGCTGGTCAACAGCAGCAACAGTCATAACAGAATCAGTAAAAATAGAATCCCACTGGCTAAACTTATGAAGACGCTCTTAATTGGTTTCACCATCATTGGGGCATTTGCTTTGAGCCTTTGATTGAGGTCGTATCTTGTATGGCGGGATTGCTCGGAATTTGCTATAAGTGTTTTTACTTGGTACACAATTGAGATGCTTAAGACCCCAAATTCTCCTTAAGCAAGGTTTCAAACTTAGGCAAGAAATCTAACAACCATGCTTTCTCAACCGAAGCATGTGTCTGAGAAAAATCCAAGCACCTGCTACTATAGTCTCTTCTGTTATACATAATTTCCTCTACAGCAGCAGGAATTTCGGATGGATGATTTACCAGAATCCCAAGTTGATAATCTTTAATAAAAGATAAGGAAGTTAGTTTAGAAGCAATTACAGGAGAACCACAGGCAAGACTACGCATTAATTTTCCAGATGAAAAACCCACATATTCAAAATTTGGACCTGTATTGCGGTAAAGTCCAAAATTCCCTGCGCAATACGAAATCAAGGAGTTTATCCGACTGTCTGGCATGGATTCATGAGTCCAAAAAACTTTATCCGGAACATCGAGATGTGAAATTTCTTTACGGTATTTCACCATGCTTTGACGAGACCGACTATGAATTATTAAAACTGCTTTCTCATGCCAATAAGGTATGCTAGACAAAATTTCGGGTAATTGTGCCCATTCCGACACTGTGCCTGCATATAAAAATGGGATGTAATCATTTGGTATTCCTAGTTTTTCGTGCCAATTTATTTCCTCAAAAGGAGGCTTAACCATTGGCATATTAGGCAAAACAGCATAGGGCTTTGTACTAACATCAAGTTCTTGGCACAAAGGATGAAAGCGCTGTGGATCAGGAACTACAACCATTGATGCATTTTTCACTGCTTTCTGTTCCAAGTGAGTCCAAGGATTTTCACCCCAACCACTAGGAAACTCATCATTGAAATAGATTAAGGGGCACTTGTTAGACTTAGCAATGATGTTTGCTATGTATGCACCAATTTGTCCATACCCAAACACAATACAGTAATTTTTACGCCATAGAAACTGAAACGGGAGCGAGATACGTCTAAGTAAATGAAGCCGACTATACATACTCAGTTTTGGCTCTCTAAAGTACTTAATTGTAACTGCGTCTGGCAATAAATTATTGTAGTTTACTCCAGGTTCCTCCCAAAGATAAAGGTCTACCT
The DNA here is from genome assembly GCA_003249035.1 of Pseudanabaena sp. Classification (GTDB taxonomy): domain Bacteria; phylum Cyanobacteriota; class Cyanobacteriia; order Pseudanabaenales; family Pseudanabaenaceae; genus Pseudanabaena. Next base: position 14,173 of record QBMK01000015.1, on the reverse strand, counting down.
CCCAACCCATCTTTGCTAAAAGTACTACAGGGTTAAAAGAAAATGGCACCGTCTCTAGACGAGCGTCATTTGCGAAATGTGGATAATGTATATATGCAATTTTGCGACTTTTCATATAGTTGCTATAAAACAAACATCCCAAGTATTAAATCCTACTTCACATCCTGTCATCCATTCTAAGCTATCAATAAGATTGAGCCCAAATTCATTCAGCAATAAATTTATTTCTGGCTTGAATAGATAACGCATGCGATGAGTCTCATGCATTTCTTCAACCGCATTACTGGTTTTGTCCCTAATCGTAATTTGGTAGTTGACATCTACTAAATTCTCGTTGGGATGAATAACTGGTTCCGCAATTCTAGTCACTATAATTTCCTCATTTTCCATTTGCTTAATTCTTACCTCGGGCTTTTCTGTTAAAACTGCTGGCCCATACCAAACATTAAAAATAAATATGCCACCTGGCTTTAAATGTTTCTTCACAGTTACGAATGTTTCCAATAGATCCTCATTCGTTGTCTGATAACTAATGACATGAAAAAGAGACAAAACAGCATCAAATGTTTGATTAAGCCTAATTTTTCTGATATCTCCCTGATAAAACTTGAGTTTTGAAGCTAATTCTAGAGGGAGTTCGGCAAGTCGTCTACGAGCTTTACTCAACATTTCCTCGCTGAAATCTACACCATAAATTTGATATCCATTCTTGGCTAATAAAGCTGCATGGTTCCCAGTTCCGCAGCCTAGCTCTAGGATATTCAGCGCATTTGGTCCATGGGTTTGAATTAACCGATGAATAAATTGCGATTCTCCCTCGTAGTCCTTATCGCGATATATCAAATCATAGTAGCTTGCATAGTTACCAAAAACACTCATTATCCAGCCTCAAAAAACTGTCTTGTTATATATGGATCATAATCTCTTCTACGTCAATGAGGATTCCTTCTTGAAAATTAAATATTTTGATTTACCAACATTAAATTTATGATTAAAAAATTCTCCAATCAATGAAAATCTATGTTTAGTAAAGAATTCAATTATATAGTCTTCAGATAGAAAGCAGGGAAACATTTGTTCGGAATCCACCCAGCTTTTTAGAGTGTTATCATCAAAACACTCTTCTGATAAAATATCGAAAACAGCATAGCCTTCATCATTAGTTACTCTAACTATCTCTTGAAAATATCTGTAAGTAAGCAAGAAAGGTAGGTAGACAAATACTCCATGAGCTAACACCAAATCGATAGAAGATGTTTGAGTGCATGACAGTGATTTCCCATCAGCATCATGAGAGATAATATTATATTTTTTAGTTAGCCATTCTGCCCAATCTTTGTCTGGTTCATAGCTTTCGTAACGTACAGGCTGACAGAGTTCAGCAGTTTTTTCTGCATACAGACCAGCACCAGTGCCAATTTCACAAATATTTTTAATATTTATATTAAAAATGCCAAATTTATTCAATTCATCAATGATGATGTATCTATTATCTTTTTGATCCCAAATCGTCTCTAGATAATCGCCAACTGAAAGACCACTCTTTGATGATACATCGATAGTTTCTTTTGCCGATATGTATCCCAACGCATATGGGCTAGAATTTGAATACCCAGATTTATGAATCTCAACTCCAAAAGCTTTGAAAATATTTTTAATATATTGTTTTAATTTAGTCTTCATTATTCTTCTCCCATTATGACTGATTCCATACTATTATCTCCGCAGCTGTCTTTTTAATGCCATTCTGCTATTACTCTTTTAACATTGTCATAAAATTAATGAAGTTAGTATCATTTGATATTGATTGTATATAATTTTGAATTTCAGATCTGACAATATTAGAATAATCATGTTGATTAAAGTTGTTAAATATTTTATCTACAAACCCTTGTTTTTCTAATAAAATACTTGCTTTATAATAATCAATATCTGACAAGGCAGCCCAAGAATCGAGCCCAAACTGATATTGTGCTCTTATTGCGTAAGCCCAAAATACAGTTTTTCTATATCCTTGGAATTGCTCTTCAAATACTAGATTATTTCCGGGGTCTTGCGATCTTGAAATTATAGCAACATCAGCTTGTAAATCTGGAAGAAGAATACATGTATGCAAGGCACTACCACTAGAGAAAATTATCTTTTTAGCATTTTTATATACTGTTAATTGCTCAAATAAGTTGTAAAATTCAGGATAGAATATCTTATAATCATTTGATATAAGATACTCTTCAAAAACAGACTCGGCAATCGCTCTTCCACAGACATTTCCTTTAATACTGAATGGTAATTTCGCACGAGATACATAAATTTTATCTGCGTTTTCAAATCCCTGTGGAGTATGGTCCTTGAAACTGAAAGTTTTGACAAAATTAAAGAATACAGAATCAGGGTTTCTCAGATAGCCATAGCCATACTTCTGTTGAGGCACTACAACTTTTTTTAGCCTCACTAAATGCTCGAGGAAAATCAATCTTTCATGAGGTATTTTGAAGCCAGTTAACACTTGATTGACGTAATTATTCTCTTCTAAATACTTAGGTACACCCCAGGGTGCGTAAAAGCAAATATAGGGATTAAGTTCTTTAACAGATTCATAGGCCCATAATCTCCCAAGAGATTCTAATAAAAAGTGACCATAATGGTTAAATAGAATTCCAATGTATAAACATGTATCTTCAAATTCAGGAACATCTAAATCCAAATTTTCTTGAGTGTTAAAGTTTGTGAAATGTTGACAAGGAATTTCTTCTTTATAATAAATTGATTCTGCAATCAATTTATGGGTTGTACTGTTTATCAGTCCACCAGAATAATCTAAATGAGCTAACTCTTTTAATGGATATGCAATGACTTGTGCATGAATTGAAATTTCATTGTCTGCTTTTGGTAAAGAGAAAAGTGAATTAGCAGCTCTATTATGAAGCCTCCGTAAGAATTTTTTTGTTTTTCCCATGTGTCTCAGAAAAAATCTCTTAATTCCCTTCAGTTGTTTGAATATGAAAGTAAGTGAACGGCTGTGAATAAGCATACTGATTGTTTGGTTTAATCTGTAAGTTTAAGTAAAAAAGAATGACTAACGTAGAAAATGATAAAGCAATATTCTTCAGATCTAAACTATCAATTTGCAAAGCCAAGTCTTAAAAATAGTATATTTTTTTTGCAAGTTTTAGGAAGGGTATATTTATAAGACTTTCACGCATTTTTTGATTTAGTGTTTGCTATAAGTGCTCAGGTAATCACTTCGTGCAAAGCCTTTGCAACCTCCTCTATTTGATCATCCTTCAATGCCATTCCGCTAGGAATATAAAAACCGCGACGGGCAATTTTTTCTGCTACAGGACAAGAAACATCATCAAACAGCCCCATTTTTCGAAATGCGGGTTGTTCGTGCATACACCAGAAAAATGGACGTGTACCGATTTTATACTCACCTAGTCGGAGAATTGCATCAATCGATTCAAAAGGCACTTCATCTTTTAAGACCAATCCATAGACCCAGTAAATATTTTCAGCATAGTCAGTTTTGTTGATGGGCAATTGTAACCCAGGAATATCTGATAAGAGTTCAGTATATCTCTGCCCCATGTGGCGTTTACGAGCCACAAATTCGTCCAGTCGCTCTAACTGTGCAACCCCGAGCGCGGCTTGCAAATTAGTCATGCGGTAGTTCCAGCCTAACTCTTCGTGGACAAAGCGTTTTTGGGGCTGAAAGCAGAGATTACGTAGAGAACAGCAACGTTCAGCCAATTTTTCGTCATCCGTAACCAGCATCCCCCCCTCACCCGTGGTAATGTGCTTGTTAGGGTAGAAGCTAAAGGTGCTGATGTCGCCAAAACTACCGCAAGGACTACCTTTATAGATTTGACCATGCATTTCGGCTGCATCCTCAATGATTTTTAGTCCATATTTGTTAGCCAATGCTAGAACTGGTTCAATATCTGTCGGTAAGCCATAGATATGGACAACCATAATGGCTTTTGTCTTGGGTGTGATTTTCGACTCAATTTGGCCGACATCCATATTCCAAGTATGGCGATCGCAATCTACTACCACTGGCGTAGCACCAGCACGCACGATCGCAGCAGCACAGGAAATAATCGTGAATGTAGGCAAAATCACCTCATCACCTTTACCAATGCCTAAAGCGGCTACTGCCGCTTCTAGAGCAACAGAACCATTGCTAACTGCAATGCCATATTTACGTCCCACACGGGCAGCAAATTGTTCTTCAAATTGCTTGACAAAGGGTCCTTCAGAAGAAATCCAGCCTGTTTCGATACACTCTAACAAGTATTTCTTCTCGTTGCCGTTTAGCAATGGCTCATTTACTGGTATTGGATTCATGTCTGAATATGCTCAATTATCTTGGCATGCTCGGATGTAATGCCAGTAAATCGTATTTTGTCATGTTCACCAACGTAGGGACCTTGCTTGACTTCAATCATTTCGATTTCTTCAAGAACTTCAAAGCCATGTCCACCAGTCACTAAGAGGATGACATCACCAGACACTAGGATACGGCTTTCTAGATATTCCTGTTTGTTGTTATAAAAGTCTACCCGCAGCTTGCCCTTTCTAATAAATAATACCTCCTGGGTGTATAGCACTTCCCGAATTACAGGATTGTGGACGTGGGGTTGTATGATTTTTCCCACTGGATGGTGCATATAAGCCAGCTGTTGGGAAAGCTCATTGGGTGTGAAAAAGTGAATTCCTGGCTTGTCAAATTTATGGGAAACTATTAGAGCGAGTAGCTGATTATGGTGGGTGATTTGATTAATCATGAGTGGTATTCAGTTCCATTTAAGAGTTGTATTGAGAATGAAGTACATAGTTGTTGCTTACTCTAAAAGCCAATCACGTTTCAATACAAGCTCTCTCCAAGGAGGATCAACAATTAATCTGAAGTCGTATTTAATTCTATTCCAGTAATAGAAAACTTTTGCATGTCTTATCCGCCATAAATCCTTACCTTGAATTTTATAAGCAAAAGATATTATCTCTGAAATTATCAGTTTAATAAAATGTATTAACATTCTTTTGTATAAAGAAGGATTTGAGTAATTGTATTTTCTATAATCTGTGTAACTGTCACAATTACCTTGGTTTGCTAATCTTTTATTGAGATATGATTGTGTCATTCTTTGGGGAGGAATCATATGATATATGATGCTTGAACCGTTATATCCAAATTTATAGCCAAGCTCTTTTATTTTAATGTTTAGCCCTGTTTCATTATCACCTATCCACTCATCACCTATAATATCTGGATTAAATCCGCCACTCTCGAAAAATACATTTCTTAGAATTGCTTGATGACAACTGTAAACATTGCAATCATTAGATGAAATGAGAAAATCTTCTGGAGGATTGTTAAGACTTAGTAAACCATTAAAGCATAATTTGAATATCCAATTTGGTGGATTGACTTCCCATTTGGGTAATACTCTTCCAGTCACAGAAGCAACTTTCGGATCAAATTTAAATACTTTGATGATTTCACTCAAAAGATGTTTGTCTGCAATCATATCATCGTCAGTAAAGTATAATATTTCACCATTAGCTATTTTTGCAGCAGAATTTCTCGCAAAATGCGATCCCTGACGGGTTTCCTTGAGATATCTAATCCTGTTAGGATATTCTTTAATATAATTATTTACTAATTCTTCAGTGGAGTCTGTAGAGTTATTGTTAGATATAATAATTTCATACAAATCCTTATCGTAAGACTGGTTCAGAAAACTATCTATAGTCATACTCAGCATTTGCGCTCTATTGTAAGTGGGGATTATGATAGATATTTTCATATTTAATTTATAATTATTATTTGCGATTAGATTTGATTGCTTACCCCAGTATACTGGCATGATTTAATGTGCGAACAAAGCTTGAGACCATAATTAAAAAGTTTGTACTAAACTTCTGAATATCGCCAATCCAAGCATGAAATGAAGCGGGGTCTGATGAATCAAAGAATACTTCGTAAGGAGTGCGACAGTCAAGAGATTTTATCGGTCTGTGATTTATGAAATTCACCGCCTACTGAAAGTCTTCTTCTTTTATGGTTTTTAAGTTTGCACTTTTGGGATGAACTCCCTAATCAATCCATTTGTATGTTCATTCAACCCACCCTCCCATGAATGATATGGATTTGCGAAGAAAGTGTCAATTTGGAGACTTGCAGACAGCTTCTCATGTCAGCAGAATTCTCTTCCATTGTCAAATGTCATCGTCTTACAGAATGCTGGTTTTACTGGCTCAAATAGAAAGACTCAAGGCTAGAATAACAACTATCTGCAGAATGTCCTTGAAGCTTTAAATTTAGTCACTGCTTAGATCTTATTAATTGTTAAGAAACGTGTGCTGTTGCCCTAAGGCGTTGCACTTCATCCTTGAATTGGCGTATCAAGTCAATCTTTTCTCAATGCGGCGGTCAGGAATTAGCCACATAATCGCAACGGCAACATACAAAATTAAAGCCAGCCATGAGTTAATAAAGGATAATAGAATTGCTAAAGCATAAATTCCTATTGATATCTTGCCTTTAAAGTCTCGACCGATCGCGATCGCTAATGTAGATTCTTTACCATGATGAGAGATAAGCACTCGGCTAAGAATGTAGTAGGCGACACCTGACATTAGCAAAACGAATCCATAGAATGCGACTGGTACTGGGGCGAAAAAATTCTCTCCTGTCCATGCAGTCACAAAGGGAATTAGTGATAGCCAGAACAACAGATGCATGTTAGCCCACAAAATAGCGCCATTCACTTGTCTAGTTGCCTGTAACATGTGGTGGTGATTGTTCCAATAGATTCCCAGATAAATAAAACTGAGTACATAGCTCAGAAACACTGGAACTAATGGACGCAATGCCGCCAAGTCTGCATCATGGGGCACTTTCAGCTCCAGAACCATGATCGTAATAATAATTGCAATTACTCCGTCACTAAACGCTTCTAATCTACCTTTATTCATTGGATTGGAGTCTCCTTTGAGGCTTAGTTCAAATCTAAAATAGACTCAATATATTGAGAAGCCAGTGCAAAGCTTCCGCTTTCACACTATAGCAAAGCAATATGACTAGGTTTTGTATGATTTGGCGCGATCGCATCGGCAGAACTTTCGATCATCTTAGTGGCAAAGTTGGGAATTAGTCCAAAGAAAACAATGATCAGCGCAAGGGCGATCGCAGGAAACTTTTCGTGCCATTTTGCAAATGGAAAACTATCTATAGGGGGCTGGTTTATATCTTTCACGACAGTGAGACGACCAAAAAATACGCGATCGATCATAATTAGGAAATAAACTGCTGTTAAACCAGTGCCAATCATACAGAGGAGCGTCTGCACAGGAAAAACCGCAAAGCTGCTGCGAAAAATCACAAACTCTGCAATAAAACCCACCATCCCTGGTGTACCTGCGCTTGCCATTGCCGCCAAAATCATCAGCGAACCTGTAACTGGTAAACCACGTTCAGGATTGAGCAAACCATTGAGAGAGTTAATATTGCGAGTTCCTGTTTTCTTGTAAACAATACCCACCAGAATAAATAGTAGAGCCGAAATTAGACCATGACTAACCATTTGGAAGGTTGCTCCAACTAGCGACAATGGCGTAGCAGCAGCTAAAGCCAGAAGGATATAACCCATATGTCCCACAGAGCTATAAGCAACCATTTTTTTCATGTCAGTCTGAGTGATTGCGTTGAGGCATCCATAAATGACACTAACCACAGCCCAACCTGCTAAAAAGGGTGCGATTGCTTGCCATGCATCGGGAAGTAAGCCTAGCCCAAAACGTAATAAGCCATAGGTTCCAAGTTTTAGTAGAACACCTGCGAGTAAAGTGGAGATTGGCGTAGAGGCTTCAACGTGGGCATCGGGTAACCATGTATGCAATGGCACGATTGGAATTTTGATACCAAAGCCAAGGAGAAGCAAAATCAGCAAAATTCCTTTAGTGGTTTGCGATACGTTCTCAAGATTTAATTCTTGAAAATTAAAAGTAAATACTGTATCAGCACTGCCCAAAAATGCCATGCCAAAGAAAGCCGCTAGGAGAAGTACACCTGAGATGGCAGTATAAATTAAAAATTTAGTAGCCGCATAGCCGCGCTTTTCTCCACCCCAAATCGCGATCAATAAGTAAAGAGGGATTAGCTCAACTTCAAAGAAAAGAAAGAAGAGGAGTAGATTTTGAGAAAGAAATGCTCCATTTACTCCACCTCCGAGTATTAGTAGTAAAGGGAAATACAGTCGAGGGCGTTGGATGTCATTGCTAATATAGATTGCGATAGACAGAAGCAATCCATTCATAAGCACCAATGGGAATGATAATCCATCGACACCCAATCGATAGGTGAGTCCGATCGGATCTAGCCAAGCTAAGGATTCGCTTAATTGGCTGGTGGATAGACTAATATCAAATTTGGTGATTAAGAATAGCGACCATCCAAATGTGGCGATCGCAATTCCCAACGATATTCGGCGCAACTGTCGGGAGTCGAAGACTGCTCCCAATAAAACGATAAGAAGTGCACCTGCGATCGGTACCCAAACTAATGTACTAAGCATTTTTGATTAAAAATAATTATTAAAACAACTAAATATTCAGCGCTGTAGGCGCTGAATATTTAATTCAGACCATAAAAAGCGGCAAATCCGATCAGAATTACACCTAACATGATCGTCAGAACATACTGCTGTAATCTTCCTGTTACTGTATATTTCAAGCTTTCGCCACCAAAGATTGAGGCAAAACCAACAAAATTGACTGAACCATCGACTAAATAGCGATCGATCCAAGCTAAAAATTTGGAGCCACCGCCCACAATCAAGACCACTGTGTATTTATAGATGGATTGTACATATAGGTCATAAGCTAGTAAATCCTGTACCGCTTTCCATGCCTGACGAGTAGACTTGGGCAACATCGGGACTGAGCTGCCAGCTTCGTAAGGTTTGATGTAGATATATGCACCCAATCCAAAGCCCAAAAAGCCAGAAAATGATAGTACGAGACTACCCCAGATATCCACTGTATCTATGTCAATATCTACAAATTCCCATGATGGCAACAAGATGGGCACAAGCAAAGTAATGATTGTAAGTGAGACTAATGGAAGTGCTACTGGCCAGGCAACTTCGGCTGCTCGACGGGTTTTGGGCTGAGTGGGTCCCAGAAATACAAGTGCAAACATTCGCATGAGGCCGAAGGCAGTAATGCTATTGACTAATAAGGCGATCGCAATTAACCAAGGGTCACTATTCCAAAAGGTTTCTTCCCATCGTAATAACGTCCAAAATCCACCAAAGGGAATCAACGCCACTAAGCCCAGAGACCCAATAATAAAGCCGACTAGACTAGCAGGCATTCGCGTTTTAATGCCGCCCATTTCTGTGAGATCTTGAGTCATCGTGGTCATCATCACTGCGCCCGAACTCAGAAATAGCAGTGCTTTGCTGATGCCGTGACTAAAGAGCAAACCTATTGCTAGCTCTGGTTGTTGCATACCAACAGCGATAAAAACTAGACCGAGGTAAGCGCTGGTTGAATGAGACAAAGCCCGTTTCATATCGATTTGGGCGATCGCAACGAGTGATGTGCCGATAGCTGTAATTGCGCCAATCACCACAGTCACCTCGGCAGCCACTGGAAACAGAGCTAATACAGGCTGAAACTTAATCAAGACATAGGCTCCCGCGCCCACAACCACAGAATTTCGCAAAATCGAAGCAGGGTTGGGTCCCTCCATCGCTTCATCCAGCCATAGATGCAGTGGGAACTGGGCACATTTACCCAGTGGACCTGCAATTAGAGCTAGTCCCAATAATGTGCCAAATTGTTGATGCTCAGAAAAATAGGCGATCGTTTGCGGTGCCTCAGCCCATGTATTGAGATCGGAAAAATTCAAACTATCCGTAAGATTGGACAATGTAACTACAGCCATTAACAAAAATAAGTCGCCGACTCTTTTTGTCCAAAAAGCATCTCTAGCGGCAGTTACGACTAGGGGCTGTGCATACCAAAACCCAACCAGTAAATAAGTTGACAGAGTAAGCATTTCCAGCAGGGCATAGCTGAAAAATAGTGAGTCACTAAAGGCAATCCCTGTGATCGCAGCTTCAAAAAAACCAATTAAGGCGCAAAATCTGGCGATCGCCCAATCAGTTTCGAGGGAGCCTAGTCCATAGACCTGTGAAATTAGACTCATCACGGCAATCATCACTGCCGCACCGACACTAATCGTGGAGATATCAAAGGAGCAAGCAAGATTCAGATCAAAAGATTGAAACCAAATAAATTCAAATTGTTGAGAAGGTTGCCCCCAAATTGATGTCAGTAGCCAACAACTATGCACTAGTGCTAGTACAGTCATCAATATATTTAGGTAAGCCGCAGGACGTGGCCCAGAACGACGCACTATCCTTAATGACCAGGGGAGTGTCAGCCCTGCACCCAGCAAACCATAGCAAGGCAATAACCAAGCTGTTTCTAGGATCATTGATTATACTATAGAGTTTTTACTATGTTTATCTTAAAATGTATTAGATGTTCTAAGAGTCTACCGTAAAATGCTTCGCGCAGAAATTATGAAAATCTTCATAATTCACCACAAAAGTGATGCTTCCTGTTCCTTTTTTAATGCATTTGGAAGTAGCGCCCCAGTAAATTAAAGCGATCGCAGGCTTGCTGATGTCGTTTTTGCCAAGTGGCTAGACTGCGTGAGGTTTGTAACATTGTTAAATCTACGCCAAGCATTTTCAATTGCTTATCAATTTCTACTTGCAAAGATAAATTTTGTGGTGTGATTTCTAAATTAGAGTTAATAAGGGTTGATTGAAAGAATGTTTGAATTTCACCTTGCGATCTCAGCCAGTCTTTGGCAATCTCAGGTGCAGGTTCTTTCTGCGAGACGATAGCTATTTGCAATATTTCTATCTGGCTTTGCAAATCCTGAATTAAAGCTAAATAATCCTGCGACATTTGATATACCCCATTGCGCATAATCTCAAATCACAAAATGGCATAGCCATTTTGTGATCTTCAAACCATTGTTGGGTTTGGCTTTCAATCTAAAAAAGCATTGTCACACTTTTGTGGATTGATGTAATTCCTAAATTAAAAGGGGTGCAGCGCACCCCTTTTAATTTAGATCGCTTTGAGTGGTTTTAACTAGTTCAATATCTCGATCGCTGCTTTGACCCCAGCACCATAAGTGAAGTTGGTATAGCCGAGTGCCGAGATGGATGCTTCTAGTGCTGCAATCGCTGTGAGAATATCGCGATCGCCAACAAAGCCGAGATGCCCAATGCGAAAGATCTTGCCATTGAGATGATCTTGACCACCAGCCATGACAATATCGAATTTCTTCTTAATCATGGCGCGAATCTTTTCTGCATCCAATCCTTCAGGTGGAACCACCGATGTGATTGATGCACTAGCTGCATCATCGGGAGCCAATAAGCCTAAATTGAGAGCCTTGACTGCGGCGCGAGTTGCTTCCCGATGGCGCAAGTGACGCGCAAAGATGTTCTCTAAACCTTCACGCTGCATGATTTCTAGCGAAGCTTGCAAAGCCATCACCATATTCACCGAAGTAGTAAAAGGAGTGGAATTTTTAGCAGCATCTTTACGAGCCTTGCCCAAATCGAGATAGAACCTTGGTAGATTTGCTGTTTTATATGCCTCCCACGCCTTAGGACTGACTGCTACAAATCCCAGACCAGGAGGAATCATGTAGCCTTTTTGGGAACCTGAGCCAACAACATCTAAGCTTAGTTCATCGATAGGAACATTCATCGCACCAAGACTAGTGACAGCATCAACGATAATCAGAGCATTTTCGTGGGCTTTGACGTGGCGATTAATCGTCACAAGATCGTTGAGAACACCCGTTGAGGTCTCACTATGAGTAATGATTACCGCTTTAATCTCTTTGTTAGTGTCCGCTTCTAATTTAGTGCGAAAATCTTCAGGATCGAGGGCTTTCCCCCATTCAGCCTTAATTACTTCGGCATTCACACCATATGCTTGACAGACTTCGACCCAGCGTTCGCCAAATTTACCATTGTCCCCAACAAGGACGCGATCGCCTTTGCTTAAGAAATTAATGATGCCTGCCTCCATCGCGCCCGTTCCGCTTACGGTAAGAATTAATACATCATTAGTTGTCTGGTGCAACCACTTGAGCTTGGCGGTCACATCTGCCATGACCTTACTAAAATCGCCGCTACGGTGTCCGATGGGTGCTTTTGCCAGAGCCAACAGCGCCTGTTCAGGCACAGGTGTTGGGCCTGGGATCATTAACATCAACTTATCTTCCATGAGTCGAAATCTTGAATACTTGGTTAAATACTAGATCTAGTATTCTATAGCAATTGATGAAAACCTGATGTTAAGCATAATTTTGTAATACAGCCACAACATCACGTCTTCTTTGAAGTATGCGCTTAGGGTTGTTAACTTCTAATCTGATTTGTAAAGCTCGAATTTAAACTTCTTCAATAATATTGGACTACTGTAAAAGTCACATCACCTGCTCCGCTCTTTGATATTAATCCACATCATCTAAAATCATGACTATGTCATAAAGCAAGTAACTCAGCATAATCTAAAACCCCAAGAATATACCGCCAGCTTCGCTGGCGGTATATTCTTGGGGTTCTGATTTAATTTTGCGTAGCTACATAAACTAGAAAGGAATTGGCTGTGAAAGGCACTGCCAATTCTTGTTAGTTAGATTCTGAGGTTTCATTTAGGTACAGAAATAATGAAAACCGCTATATCTATTTAATTTAATGACCGTAAAATTGTAACCGTCCAAAGCCTAAAAATTGTCCACGGCTACTTTCTCCCTCAGGGAATGCAGTTACACCGAACAGATAAATGCCACCTGCATAAGCAGGATTTGTCTTTACTTGTAAAGCGATCGTCACAGTTTTGCCAGCAGCGATCGGTTGGTCAAAAACCACAGTTGTCTCACCACGAGGAGGGGCTGTTCCACCGATACTAGCCAGTGGAATTGTTGATGCCATAGATAAGTCACTGCCAAAATAGGCACGACTTTGATTTGCAACAAACTCAACTGTACCTAGGTTATCAGCCTGTTTGATTTGTAGAGTCTTTAGCGGCTCGCCAGCGTTTTCAGGAACTTTGACAGTAAAGTAATAAGTTGTTGCGCCATCGAATGCCAGAGAGTTAGAGGCACTGTCGATCAACGCTGGTGGGCTATCAAAAGCAGTTTCACCATTAGTCAACTTAACAGCATTGGCTGGCAAAGTAAAAGCAATACTTGAGAAGAAGGCTCCTAAAATAAATGTTCTTGAGGTAAAAAGAGAGATGCCAGACTGTTTAAGAGCCTCGCTATTTCGGCTAAACATAGTATAAAGCTCCATGTATATTATCGATTAGCCAGTGGAGTGTTTATACCTAAAGATGCCTGATAAGCATCTTTCCAGAGAGCTAATTCTGTTAATGAACATATTCTAATGCGCATTAGACGATGCTTTTATGAAGACAAGCCCTACACCACGTAAACGCGCTTTTATCGGTATAAATGTTTACATTAAACGATAGTGCTGTGCAACATCTCACATCATTTAGGATTGCTATATGCTGGAATTAGTAGAGATTTGATCATAGGTTTGAGACACAGCAAAACCCGCAGTCAATCAAATTCATCGCTGAAGCGGTAGGCAAAATCTAACCATGCTAAATTTCTTTAATTCAGATAAATCTAATACTAATAAAGCTGTTGTCAAAGCGGTAAAGGCATTAAGTCAGTATGGAATTGGAGAGATTGAGCAAGAACAGTTCACAACATTCTTGTAAAGTGAAGATGTGAGATCCCTGTATCACGCTAATCCACGCCTAATTTCTGAGCATTTGCTCCCTTCCCAGCCAAGAATTAGACGGTGCGGCGATTCGCGCCGCACCGCTAATCCTTGGGTTTTAATGTCTAGTTTTATAGTGGGAAGGGAGTAGTGCTGTCTGAGCATGACATTTTGCAACTTTTAGTGGTGGCGCTGAAAGAAGGGCTTGTTATGCTCAATTGGGATATTCAATGTTCAAAATGTCAGGGTGTTGACTTTGCGGCAACTCAGTTATGGATTTGTCAATAAGATTGTGTCAAGAAAAAATCAGAGGGGAAAGCGATCGCCAAACT
>QBMK01000014.1 GCA_003249035.1 Pseudanabaena sp. | reverse complement strand
GAGTGCTTTGCTAGACTCTCTACTTTCTTTACCTCCCCGAATCACCTATTGAGCCAAACTTATTTGTCAAAAATTTTCCAACAAAAAGTTACTTAGTTGTTATTATATTTTTGATGAACAAATTTACAAGATTTTTGATGTGTTGGGTGATCGCAGTATTAAGGTTTATCATCTTCCACATCTATCGCAAAATCTGAAATCAAATCTTGTGTAACAGCATAGACATCTCGCTTATCCCCCTCCTTACGTCTTCCCACACCCACTATAACTACCAATACTTGATCCTGCTCAACCCTGTAGACAATCCGATAACGCTGTCCTACTGCCCGAATACTTCGATAACCAGACAGTTCATCTGATAAAGCTTTACCCTGTTTTTCTGGTTCATCCTTAAGCTTCTCAATTCTAGTCAAAATTACACTCTGCTCGCGCCGATCCTTGATGGCAGTGAAAAGTTTCTGCGCTTGAACAGAAAAAATAATTCTATATTCCATAGTCATTTTAGAAACCCAACTCTAATTTCAAGGCTTCTAAACTTATCGTTTGTCCTAAATCTGCTTGACGGATGCCTTCTCGTAACTCTGACATGAATTCGCGATCGCTTAAAATCTCCATTGTTTCCACCAAAGAAGCAAATTGCTGCATACTCAAAGCAACAATTACAGGCTTACCGTCTTGAGTAATAATCGCTGGATCTCTGAGGTTTTTAAACAGCGCTGGTAATTGTTCTTGTGCTTCAGCAACGGTCAAATAATTAAGCATAATGTTTCTACCTGAGTGTCTAGCATTATTTTGGTGAAGTTTAATTGTACGATATTCAGTCAATCGATCGGCATGGCAGTTATGAGTTTGATAAGCGATCGCATTACCTTGATACTGGACGAATCTCAAAAGCTAACTCATGTCGGTAAAAACAAACATTGAACTCAGTAAAAAAGTTCATATGTCCAAGAATTACAGGTGAGTCATTTGATTGAGTCCAAGCAAAAGCGAGTAAAGTGCTTGAGAAATTTACAACAGTGCCAGACAAAACCAAACCTTTGGCTTCACTGCGAGAAAAATTGCCACTTAAAGGAATTAGAACTGTTTGATCTTCCCAAACTGCTCCTAATTGTAAGCCAATATCATAAGGTAATCCGTTTACACTTGCCCCTGTATCCAATAAAGCCATAATTTCTATAGATTGACTGCCATTAGTAAGCCGCAAAGGCAAATAGGGCATAACGACTGATCGCCCAGAGCTATCGATTTTCTCAATGAAACTAAAACGCTGTCCGTTAAGCATTTGCTTTTGCCTTTGCGTCTCTCAGAAGATCTGATAACGCTGCAACTGCTTGAGTATCAGCTTGAGGCGACCATACAACTGCATTAGTTGATGCTAATTGATTAAGTAGATTTTGTTCTGGATTAACCTTTGTTGTTTCCAAATTACAACCTTCTTCTTTCGCTACAGCAAGCAAAAGAAAATGGATTAACCGTAGTTTATCCTCATGCGTTAGTTGACTAACAGTGGGTAAAAGCTCAGTGAGAGTCATAATTGCGAGTAGGTTGGGTTGATGCTGATGATTTTCACTGTGCTTCAGCAACAGTCAAATAATTCGAGCATAGTGTTTTACCTAAGTTATTAAGATTGTACGATATCCAGCGAAGATCATGCTAAGAGGTAAAATCTTGTCTAACAAAATAAGCTGATATGGACTCCAAAAATTCTGACTCGATAATTTTAACTGACTTGGCTAACGGTTTCCCAGCGATTACTCCTGTATTTGGGGCAACCTTAGCCGAAGCTTGTTCAGTTTGCCTAAGCGATCGCGGACATCCTCAAGGCATAAACCTTATAGTTGAAGGTGACTTTCAAGCAGCATTTAAGTTGTATTGGCAACCTATAACACCACAGATGATTCGGTGTTGGAATGACTTAGAATATACAACAGAGCAAGCAGCTTACGGTATTGCTTTTATGATTATTGCCAGACTTACAGATTTTACTGTTATTGAGCGATCGCGCAAAGGCACAGGATTTGACTATTGGCTAGGTACTGAAACCGATGATGAGCTGCTCCCATTTCAGAATAAAGTTCGATTAGAGATATCAGGTATTCGAGCAGGATATCAAAAACGAATAAACTTTAGATTAAAGCAGAAGCTAGAACAGACCAAATCTTCTGATGGCATATTGCCTGCTTATGTTGTAGTAGTTGAATTTAGCAAACCGATAGCAATGACTGCAAAAAAATGACGCAAGTTAATGTATTACATAAAGAGGCGATGGACTTAGCAGAATTATCTCAAGTGGCTAAGCTCAGAGGTGAAATAGAGCAATCTAATCATTTGCTTAGACAAGCCTTTGCTCAAGAATCAAGCGCTGCCGCATTAATTGCTAATCATTGGGAATCCGAGCCAACCCGTTCAGTTTTACATCGTAGTGCAGCATCATTAGCGATCGAATGTGGAGAGTTTGAGATTGCCAATCGACTAATTGCAACGGCTCTATCAGGCAATCCTCCAGCAGAAATTGCCGAAGAATTACAAGATTTATTCATTCAAATTAACCTCCGTCAATATTTGCAGCGTCGAGGTGTGGCTCTTGATGAAGAACAATTATCCAGTTTGGTTAGACAATAAAAAAGGCACTTGCTCAGCAAGTGCCTTTTTTATGAATAGACAGTTATACGTTAACTTCAGCAGGTTTAACTTGAGCTAGTAAACCAGTCAGGAATTCGCCCTCGATTACTTCTGTTTCTAAAAGCTTCTCAGAGATTGACTCTAGTAGATCGCGATTGGCATTGAGAATTGCTAGCGCCTTTGCATGAGCATTTTCGACGATTGTTTTGATTTCCTTGTCGATCGCTTCCGAAGTTGCAGGGCTGACATTGCGCGCCATCTCCATACCGCCGAGGAATTGATTTTGTTGCTTTTGGTAGGCAAGGGGTCCCAAAACTTCGCTCATACCGTAGCTAGTCACCATCTTATCGGCGAGATCGGTAGCCCGTTGGAGATCATTCGATGCACCAGTAGTGATGCTACCAAAGATGATTTCTTCTGCCGATCGCCCACCGAGGAGAGTAGCGATTTGGGCTTCGATTTCTTCTTTGCTTAACAGGAAGCGATCTTCTGTTGGGAGTTGTAAGGTGTAACCGAGAGCCGCCATACCGCGAGGCACGATCGAGATTTTCTCAACTTTGCCGCTACTGGAGTTAAGTGCTCCTACTAGAGCGTGACCAACTTCGTGATAGGCGACAATCCGCTTCTCGTTCTCATTGAGAACTCGACTCTTCTTCTCTAGACCAGCAACAACCCGTTCTACAGCTTCAGCGAAGTCTTCGAGTAGAACAGTTTCACGTCCAGCACGAGCCGCAAGTAGTGCTGCTTCGTTTACGAGGTTAGCAAGGTCAGCACCTGCAAAACCAGAAGTACGTGTTGCGATCGTCTCTAGGTCAACACTCTTGTCTAGAGTGACTTTAGCGGAGTGGATTTTGAGAATCGCTAAACGTCCACTCTTGTCAGGGCGATCGACTAATACTTGGCGATCGAAACGACCTGGACGTAATAGGGCTTGGTCAAGGGTTTCAGGACGATTAGTAGCAGCAAGAACGATTACTGTCGTTCCATCAACGCCGAATCCATCCATTTCCGTGAGCAACTGATTGAGAGTTTGTTCGCGTTCATCGTTACCGCCGTACATACCACCGCTAGAACGAGCCTTACCGATCGCATCAAGTTCATCGATAAAGATGATACATGGAGATTGTTTTTTCGCTTGCTCGAACAAATCGCGTACTCGTGAAGAACCAACACCGACAAAGAGTTCGACGAATTCAGAACCAGAGATACTGAAGAAGGGAACACCTGCTTCACCAGCGACCGCTTTGGCAAGCAGCGTTTTACCTGTTCCGGGGGGGCCAACTAGCAATACGCCTTTAGGGATCTTTGCTCCGATTTTGGTGTACTTCTCAGGAGTCTTGAGGAACTGCACAATTTCTTGGAGTTCTAGCTTCGCTTCATCAACACCTGCGACATCAGTAAACATAGTTTTGGTCGATTCGCCTTCGACATAGACCTTTGCCTTGCTCTTGCCAATCTGTAAGCCGCCAGGAGCGCCGCCGCCACCGTTACGACTAAAGAGTTGGAAAATACCCACAAAGATCAACGGGGGAATTACCCAGCTAAGTAATGTGCCAAACCAGCCAGACTTTTGTACAGGTGCAGCCGCAAATTCTACGCCACTCTTTTCGAGGCGTTCTGGGAGATTTAAGTCAAAAATTGGGGTGGTGGAAATCACATCACCAGGAACTTCAGGGCTGACACCCTTTAATTGATAGGTAATTTGGTCTTGTCCGATATATACACGCGCCACATGCCCCTCTTCGATTTCATGCACGAAGAGGCTGTAGGGAACACGGGCTACAGGAGGCGCGAATAAGTTTGGTAAAAATATATTTATAATGAGCAATCCTGCACCGATCAGCAATAGGACATTGCCGATGAGTCTGGCGCGCGATCGCTTGGGATCTTCTTTTTTTACAGCCATTTTTTTATACTTTAAGATTTGTTGCTGAAGTCATTATAGAAATGATGGTTTACTCGCGCTAGACTGCAAACGTAGGGATAGCCGCCTGTATCGCTAGGAATATAAAAAAGCAGCGCATTGCGCCACTTTTTACTTTATGCAACTTGATAATTGAAATTGAAAGTTGCCCATTGCTGAACATCTAACATCCATGCATCATTTATGTTAGCGACATTGCCAAACTCTGAAGGCTTGCCTGCATGATCGAGATCATCTAGTAGAGATTGTGCGACTTGTAATGGATTGGAAATAGAAATTAATCCATTCAGAGATGAGGCTTGGCGTTGCGACGCTTCTAAAATTTTGGCAACCTGCAAAAGTGGTGATCGGCTAATCACAATATAAACATCGACCATGCCTTTAGGAGCAGAGACAGCCCAATTCATTGGTGCTTTGGGATAGGGAATAGTTAAAGTTTCTGATGGTGGAATGATGCCATCATTGGCGTAGGGAGTGGCGATAAAGTTAGGAGTGAGAATCTTGCTGCGCGGATCGAGGCAGAAAATTCGCATATATAGCGGCTGAGTGCTAAAGTTTTCGATCTGACATTCAAGGCGATCGCCGATATTGATCGGTTTAGTCCGAGCGATATTGCTGACGGCATTTGCAGGAATTAGAGTAGCCCGTGCTGCAGATTTACTAGCTACAGTGATGGCTCGTTCATCGACTCCGATCATGGCTTTGAGGGTGACACGTACATCAAGATGGCTTGCAGCTTGATTTTCAGTAGTGCGGATCAGTTTGGCGGCAAAGAGGCTTTCTAGAAATGGCTGCAAACGCTTAATCGCAACACCTACCGATTCGCCCACAGAACCGAAGGAGCCGAGAATCGGTATATGTCCAACCGTAAACAAACCATAGCTTGCCGACTGCACTCCAAATAGACAATCAGCGCATTGTTCATTGGCATTTACACCAAACATATTTGCCATAGTCGAGAAGGCACTGGTGGCATCAACACGCTCAATTTTGCTCAAGCCGACATCAAGGGCGATCGCTAATTTGACATTGTGCGAAATTGCACGCATTACTTCCTGAAGTAATTGCCCTGTTTCCAATTTGGGATTGATGCTGTGCTCGTTTAAAACTTCAACTTTGCCGTTAAATCCATTGCGCGATTTCAGTTGAACTGTAGCTTGTGGGTTAGCTGCAATCAATTTGAGAACAGACTCTGCTTCTGATTCATTAGAAGTCTTCGAAGCGCTAGCGGCTGCCACCACATTCAAAATTGCCCCAGCCGCGTAATTACTCAAAACGGCGATCGGTAAACCCGCCAAATAGACATCCGCCGTATGGCGATCGCTATTGCTATTAATAATCACGCCATCGGAACCAAAGTTAGGAATTGGTAACATTTCCGCAAAGGTGCTTGAAGCGAGCGCCTTTTGCTTCGCCTCTTCAACTTCCCACATATTTGCAACTTGTTTCTCGATGGTGAGATTGTCATTGTGCAAAGCGCGGCGATCAAGGGTGGTGGCAAGATCGCTCATCACCACATTGATTTTCGTAGCAGGAACGATCTGCCATAGTTGCTGTACTAGGGCATAGGTAAATGCGCCACTACTAAAGCCCGACCATTGCGCATCTGCACAGAGCATATCGCCCGATGCTGCGCGTAGGGTTGCGCCAATTAGTTTCTGATCAATGGGTTGCTCTCTCGGCTCTGTGACATTTGGTGGTTGCCAGTTTTTCAGTCCAACTCGCGATCGCAAACGGAAATTGCCAATTGCCGATACATTCGGGTAGTAAAAGCCTGCATCGATGATATTCAAAATCCGATCCGTGGCGATCGCTTGCAGCCACCCCTGCCATTCCTGTTCCGTAATATCTCGCAGGTTTTCCAAATTTTGCGGCAAGCCACTATCTACAGGCACAAGCGTATTGTAATTACCAAGGCGAGAGCCATGTCCGCTAAAGTGAACGATTACTAAATCATCGGGCAAGGTCTGGGCAACTAGATGGGTCGCGATCACATCGGCAATGTTACTGCGGGTGGCATCAAGATCGGTCAGCGTCACAATATCTTGGGGTGCAAAGCCAAAGCGATGAATTAGTAATTCCTTTTGTAACTCCACGTCATTGACGCAACCATGCAAAGGTAGCCATCCATTTGCTGTTGTTGACAATAAATTTTGCGGTTCCTCTTTAGCGTCATATTGATTAATCCCTATCAATAGCGCTCGTTTACGTGGCGTTGAGGCAGTCATTTGACGAGCATATTGATCGGCGGCAAATGCCACGCGATCGCGAGTGAGAAATTGCCATCCGATTAGACTGGTCAGTCCTGCTTGTAAGAATTGTCGCCGCGCAATTCCCATATTTCCGCCGTGATTTCCTTTGTTTTGTGCGATCGCTCCTTTTAATTAAAGCCGATGCAAGGCAACTCTATTCAGTTATTTTACTCAATTTTCAACTAGATTTTTCAATGAGTAGAATTACTCAAATGAAAAAATAAGATGAGACGCTTTGCGTCTCATCTTATTTTTGTTAAAGATTTTCTGGATCGATACCCATTTCACGGAGCTTAGTTGCAAATTTTGCGATCGTGTCCTGAGCCTGTTCTTTAGCAGCTTTTTCCGTAGCAGCTTGTTCAGCTTGTTCGAGATAAGTTAAAAACCTTGTACCATCAGGCTGAAAAATCTTGAGAGTTTCATCGGTGAGTTCAAAACGAATTCCTAGGCGAGGACTTGTCCAATTTTGAATATCGGCAATTGGTTCTAGATGACGATCTTCATGATTTCTTACCCAACCAACCAAATCATTGGCAAGATGATCGTAAACATAGTATTCCTCCACCCCATAGGTTTGATAGAACTCAAACTTTCGCGCCATCTCCGAAATTCGATTTCCCCTAGATAAAACCTCAAATACTACCTGAGGTGCAATTCCTTCTTCGAGGTGTTGAATGTAGGAACCTCTTGCGCCCTTGGGTCTACCAAACGCGACCATCACATCAGGAGCGCGACGAATTTCTGACTGTCCCTCTACAGGATACCAAAGCAAATCTCCAGCGATGAATACATCATTGTTGTCTTTAAAAAGAGCCTCCAATCCGCCTTCAATCGTGACAATCCATTGATAATGCTCGGTACTTTCTGCCATCGGTTGCCCATCACTACTAGGATAGATGATTTCTAATTTGGAGATTGTGTTGGTCATAGTTTTTGATCGGTATTTGGTGTTGATAAATTCGCGATCGCCAAGCAGCTAAATCTAATTATATAATCTCTTTATCCAATAATCAAAGGTTAGCGCGAAGTGCCAGCCTTTGATTAATTAACGTATCGATATCTTGAGCCAAACCTTTCCCAAATCGCTATATATACATATTCCCTTTTGCAAGCGACGCTGTTTTTATTGTGACTTCGCAATTACTACTGGCGGCGAGAATCTGAAGCAGCAATATGTAGATGTGCTATGTCAAGAAATTGCGCTCACTGTCGCTGAGATTCCACCAGTTGAAGCTTTGCAAACTATCTTTTTTGGTGGTGGTACGCCATCTTTACTATCAGTAAAACAGCTCGAGCAAATCCTAGAAGCGATCGCAAAAAATTTCGAGATCGCTTCTAATGCTGATATATCTCTTGAAGCGAATGCGGGAACAGTTAGTCTGGAGAGTTTGCAAGGCTATCGTAGTTTGGGCGTAAATCGAATCAGTTTAGGCGCACAGGCTTTTCAGCAAGAGTTATTAGATGTCTGTGGGCGCGGTCATAGCGTTGCTGATATCTATGAAGCTGTGGATGTAATTAAGAATGCTGGCTTTGAGAACTTCAGTTTAGATCTAATTTCAGGGCTACCCCATCAATCGATGGCAGATTGGCAAGATTCACTTCAGAAAGCGATTGCGTTAGAGCCTAAACACCTATCCATTTATGACCTCACTATCGAAGAGGGAACTGCCTTTGGTAAGCGCTATCAAGCAGGTGACAATCCATTGCCAACGGAATCCCATACGGTTGAGATGTATATATCAGCACATGAGTTACTTCCATCTGCGGGTTATGAACATTATGAAATCTCGAATTATGCTCAATCTGGTTATCAGTCAAAACATAATTTGACCTATTGGCACAATCAGCCTTTTTATGGCATGGGCATGGGTGCAACCAGTTACATCGATCGCCAAAGAATCGATCGCCCTCAAAAGATGCGCCAATATCTCGATGCGGTCGCGCTCTGGCAAAGTGCAGGAATTGGATTTACGGCTCCGATTATTGAGCCTAAGGAGGAGTTAATGGACTCACTCATGCAAGGTTTGCGATTGGCGGAAGGTTTGAGTTTGAATGCGTTGCAAGAATTCTATGGTAAAGAATTATGCGATCGCGCCTTGCGGATTCTCGATCGCTATCGTGAGAAGGATTGGGTCAGGTTTGTGGAACAGGCTGAGGATGTTCGCATTATATTAATTTCTCCCAATGGTTGGTTGTTCTCTGATATCGTCATTGCTGATTTGTACGAGAATTTGCAGGATTAAGTTGAATATGCGATCAATCGCAATCTTGTAATTGGGACGATAGCGGATGCCATGAAGCATCAGTTTTTCGTGCATGGCGAGGGCATTGGCGATCGTGCTGAAAGGGTTAGAGTAAGATTAAACCTAGATGGCACTCATTCCCCTTACTTCTTAGCTATTAAGTAAAATTAAAATGAATAAAAAAACAAGAAATGAATCGGAAATTTTTGATGATTTAGCCAAATTATGTACATAATTTGGGTATGCTCATGCAATTGCATACTTCTGTTATAGAGACAATACTCTTCGTTTTAATGGTGAGAATGTTTCTATTCAAGACGTTCTAGAACAATTCTCAAGTAATAGACTTGTCCGTACTGAAGTATCTATTCTAATTGGGTTAATGTACACAAAAGAGATTGATCTATCTATCCCTGAGCCACATATTATTCAAGGATATATAGACAAAACTGAGTCCCTGTTAAAGAAAATCCACGATTCCATGATGCTCCCTGTAATGTCAGACTTAGTTTCCAAATTTTCTAAAGCAAAATCATCAAATATAGATGGAAACCCCCATCAGTTAATTATGACTATTGATGAAGAAACTACTGGTTTAATTATTCACTGTAATAATGCTCCAATACACATATGTAGGTCTCAACTAAAAAAACACTGTGAACAAAGAAAATACACTGAACGATTACAAAAGTGTGTTGGAATTTGTCTAAACCCTAAAAATCTACAGATTAAGTTTTTATTGGAATTAGATTATGATTGGGAATTCTCTGATAAGAAAGAAGAAGCCGTTAAGAATCTCACAAATATGCAACATATGAAACCTTTTGCCTCAAAGTATAAAATTGAAAAAAAAGTAGGTAGAAATCAACTATGTCCATGCGGTAGTGGCAAAAAATATAATAAATGCTGCTTCAATGAAGTGGATAAATAGAAGTAGAAATCGCTGTTTGATGTGGAGATTTAGGCGATCAGGTTTGGTGGATAGTGAGGTGTGATCGCTGTTTGGTGGGGAATAGGCGATCGGGTTTATGGGTGGTGAAGGGGCGATCGCTGGATGATTGGAGAAATAGGCGATCGGGTTTTGTGGATGGTGAGGGGCGATCGCTGTTTGATGTGGAGATTTAGGCGATCGGGTGTTGGGTGGTGAAGGGCGATCGCTGTTTGTTTGGGAATAGGCGATCGGGTTTTATGGGTGGTGAGGGTGCGATCGCTGTTTGATTTGAGTGGTGATCGGGTTTTGTGGAGGTGAGGGGCGATCGCTGTTTGATTTTGGAGATAGGTGATCGGGTTTTGGGTGAAGAGAGTGCGATCGCTGTTTGATTTGGGGAATAGGCGATCGGGTGTTGGGTGATGAAGGGGGCGATCGCTGTTTGGTGTTGAGGGAATAGGCGATCGGGGTTGTGGGTGATGAGGGGCGAAGAATAGGCGATCGCAAAAAAATGATTAAGCAACCTCACTCAAAGCGTCACGAATCACCTCATCACTCACACCGTGACGCTTTAAACTCTCAATAAATATAGAAACAGTATCCCCATCTAATCTCTCAAGATCAGCGCGAAGCCCTTGACCAATATAAGCACGAACCAAAGGCTGATACCCAGAAAAGCCTAATAATGGTGCAACTTTTTTCAAATCTTCAATAACATCCTCAGGAATACGGATTGTCACCGTTGCCATCGGACGATTTCGATCCAATCGTTTTTTTAAAGCTTCAGTTTTCATAATATTCATGCTCCTTGCGTGTTGCTTTTCTTGCAGAAATAATCCGAACTAAATCGTTCTCCCGTTCAACATAAACAACGTAAAGAAGATTCCATCGTTTATCTAAGCCAATCACAGCGTCTCTATCTTCATCATTACGACTTGCATCAACTACTACTAAAAATGGATCAAAAAAGGCTTCAGTAGCTTGCTGAAACGTCACACCATCATGATTAATGGGATTAATTCGAGCCTTCTCCTCATTCCAAACAAATTTAATCCTGTTCAATACAAAATACACATCCATACCGTGTATTTTAGCCAAAGCGTATTTACGTTGTCAATACAAATTTATCCAAGATTTTCTGCTGGGGGCGATCGCTGTTTGCTTTGAGGAAATAGGCGATCAGGTTTTGGGTGATGTGGGGGCGATTGCTGTTTGATGTTGAGGGGATAGGCGATCGGGTTTTGGATGTTGTGGGTGCGATCGCTTTTTTGGTGTTGTGGAAATAGGCGATCGGGTTTTGTGGATGATGAGGGTGCGATCGCTGTTTGATTTTGAGATTTAGGCGATCGGGTTTTGTGGAGGTGAGGGGCGATCGCTGTTTGATGTGGGAAAAGGCGATCGGGTTTATGGGTGGTGATGGGCGATCTGGTTTTGTTGGTGATGAGGGGGCTATCAGTTATAATTACGATTAATCCAGTAAGTTATATTGGTTGCTATGACTAACGCATTACAATACATCTGTGATTCAGAAGGACAAACAGTATCGGTAGTTGTCCCCATTGCTTTCTGGCAAGAACTAATGGCTGAAAGAGAAACAGCCTATTTACTCAGCAGTCCAACCATGAAAGAAAGACTGCTTGCAGCCAGAAAACGTCAAGATGGAATCTCATTGGAAGAAGCCTGTGAAAAACTTGGAATTTGATGCAGATGCCTTTGAGGATTTAGCTTGGTGGATTGAAAATGATCGTAAAAAAGCTTTGAAAATTATCAAACTGATTCGTGAAGTTCAACGTAATCCATTTGAAGGTACAGGACAACCTGAAGCTCTAAAGCACGATCTATCTGGTTGCTGGTCACGCCGTATCGATCAAGAACATCGCCTAGTTTATGAAGTCCTAGACGATAAAATCAGAATTCTCGCCTGCCGCTTTCACTACTAGAAATCGCTGTTTAGTTTTGGGGAGATAGATGATCGGGTTTTATGGGTGGTGAGGGGCGATCGCTGTTTTATGTGAGGGAAATAGGCGATCGCGGTTGTGGGTGTGAGGGGTGATCGATCAGAAATCGAAGCCATTTTGTACAATCAAGTAATTGCTAACTTAAAAAATTATGACACTAGCAAATTTGCGCCAAAATCTTGACTTTCTCTCAACTCTAAAAGGAATTGCAACTTTATTGCGAGATCCCACTCAAACTGAGTCCGTGTATGATGTGGAGGATGGACTACGTCATACAAGAGCGACAGAATTGTCGGTGGAGTTTGTCAAATCTAAGCCTGAAGTAGCAGAACTCTTTAAAGAGCGGTACTTAGCGCCATCGGTAAATATTGACGACTTATTGCAACTCCCTGAAGCATCACTCGGACATGCCTATGCTACTTATATCAAAGATTCGGGTTTTGACCCCAACTTCTATCGTCTCGTCAAAGTCGAAGATGATGTTAGTTATTTCCTTTTGCGGATGCGTCAAACCCATGATATCTGGCATATTGTGGTAGGCTTTAGCACTGACATATATGGAGAGTTGGGCTTAAAAGCTTTTGAGCTAGCGCAGACTCATCGAACAATGTCTGCGGTGTTGATTGCGGGTGGATTACTAGGCACTCTGTTCAAGAAGCCCGAAAAACTAGATCAGTTACTAGAACAGGTTGCGATCGGTTATCGGCTAGGAACAAAAGCGGAACCATTATTCGCGAAAAAATGGGAAGAAAATTGGGATAGACCATTGACTGAGTGGCGGCAAGAATTGGGTATAGAACCGATGAAGGAATATGTGCCGTAGGGTAATCAAATGGTTAATCATACAAATTTCAACAATGAAGAAAATGAGTCTACGCCATAGAAAGGAGTACTTTGCGCTCTTTTCTATGGCGTAGATTCATCGTTACAAAAAATGCAACAGATGATATTTCTAAAATCTATGAGCTTATACTGATGCAAACTTTATTGTTGGTCAGAAAGCTATGCAGTCATTGAAGTTTCCTTTGGCGATGCCGCGATCGCTTTCCAGATTTTTCGCTTTTAGCACCTTACTCTTCAAAGATGCTCGCGATTATCAGATTATATTTTTATCGGTATTTTTCCTACTCGGTGTATGTACCCGCGATTGGTCACTGAAACCGATCACGATCACAATTACCTTTGCGACTTGTTGGCTAACGCAAATATGTATGGTCAGCATATTTCTACCAGCAACACCACAAAAGCATGAACGCTGGCTCTCGCTCAAAAGCGCTACGATTACAGGCTTGGGCTTGAGTTTATTATTACGCTCCGATAGCTATAGCGCGATCGCCTGTGCTTCATTTTTAGCGATCACTAGCAAATTTATCTTCCGTACCAATGGTAAACATTGGTTCAATCCCGCCAACTTTGGAATTGTTGTAGTTTTATTACTAGACAGTTTTGTTGGGAACAGCTACGCATGGGTTTCTAACGGGCAATGGGGCGAAGATAGCTTATATGCGCTGGTCTTTCTGGGCTTAGGTGGCATCGTTCTCAAAAAAGTGGGGCGTTGGGATACGAGCTTTATGTTTTTAGCCTCCTATGCGATTTTAGAAGGATTGCGAAATCTTTGGTTGGGTTGGACTTGGGATGTCCTAGCCCATCGCTTAACTAGTGGCTCTCTGTTGCTATTTGCTTTATTTATGATCACCGATCCGCGTTCCATTCCTAATGCCAAAGTAGCGCGGTTAATTTGGGCATTTGCGATCGCGGTTTTAGCATTCATTTTCCGTAATGTGTTCTTCAATGCTGATGCGATGTTTTATGCATTATTTCTCATCTCACCGCTCACCGTTTTATGCGATCGCATCTGGAATGCGCCACGATTCCAATGGTTAACCAAACGATATAGCGCTTTACCTTCCAACTAAAACCAATATTGAGTGAGAGCGCTTCGAGTGCTCACTCATATTACTGATTCTCAAGGATAGATATATGAAAAAATTTCTGATTTGGATGCGTGTATTTTTAAGTACCGCCCTTGCTTGTTTAGTTGCCTTTGCCTATTCTCCAGATGTCCTCGCCTTCTGCGGCTTTTATGTATCACAAGCCGATGCTAGTCTCTTTAACAAAGCTTCACAGGTTGTAATTGCCCGTGATGGCAAGCGCACAGTTTTAACGATGGCAAATGACTATCAAGGAGATGTCAAAGACTTCGCGTTAGTTGTGCCAGTGCCAGTATTGCTAAAAGAAAAGCAAGTTCGCATCGGTGAACAGAAAATTATCGATCGCCTTGATTCCTTTAGCGCTCCTCGCTTAGTGGAATACTTTGACTCCGACCCCTGTGCAAGGTATGAAGCCTATGACAATGTGTCTCTTTCAGGAGTCGCTCGAAGTGCTGCTCCTGTGTCAGAAGCAAAAACTCGTGGTGGTAATTATCAGGTCACCATTGAGGCTAAGTTTGCCGTAGGAGAATACGATATTCTAATTCTTAGTGCCAAAGATTCTGATGGATTAGAATCTTGGCTCATTGATAATGATTACAAAATTCCCCAAGGGGCAAAAGAGCTACTCCAGCCCTATATTCGTCAGAACATGAAGTTCTTTGTGGCAAAGGTAAATATTGCAGAACTAAGTAAAACAGGTTCACAATCACTAAGGCCTCTAATGATGGCATATGAATCACCGAAGTTCATGCTTCCGATTCGCTTGGGAATGCTGAATGCGAACGGCGATCAAGACTTGCTAGTCTATATACTCTCGCCGAAGGGACAAGCTGAAGTTGCTAACTATCGCACGATCAAAGTGCCATCGGGCAATGATATTCCTGTCTATGTGAAGAATGAATTTGGCGACTTCTATAAGTCAATGTTCAAGACTTCCTATAACAAAGAAGGGCGCAAAGTTGCCTTCTTAGAATATGCTTGGGACATGTCAAGCTGTGATCCTTGCTCCGCCGAACCACTCTCGCAAGAGGAACTTCGTAAAGCAGGTGTATTTTGGATCGGGTCTCCAGATATAAACACTTCTTCAGGTGGACGGATTCGTCGTCCGATTCCTTTCCCGACCAATAACAGTCGAGTCTTTATCACGCGCTTACATATTCGTTACAACCGTGATAAATTCCCTGAAGACTTAACATTTAAGGAAACCTCAAATCAAGAATCTTTCCAAGGGCGCTATGTTTTACGAAATACCTTTAAAGGCGAGACCAACTGTGATGCAGGTAAACAATATCAGCGATCGCTACGTCCGCGCTTTGAGAAAGAAGCACAAACTCTAGCCAGACTAACAGGTTGGAATATCACCGATATTCGCCGCAAGATGAATATCTCTAGTCTTCCCAATCCTGAAGAAACGCCATTCTGGGAAAATATCTGGAAGTAGTATCTTTCAAAATAAATAAGGTGTCGCAAAGCGACACCTTATTTAGAATTAATTCTTCTTCTTACCTTCTAAATCGTAGTAATCAAGTTTAATTACTTGTTTAGCTCTACTGATCGCTAAAGAATTAGGCTCAATATCTTCCACGATAGTTGAACCTGCGGCAATATTTACATTCTCACCGATATGAATAGGTGCAACCAATACTGAATTAGCCCCAGTCTTACTACGATCTCCAATGACAGTATGATGCTTTTTGAATCCATCATAATTAGCTGTAATCGTACCTGCACCAATATTTACTTGTTTGCCGAGTGTGACATCCCCTAGATAGCTAAGATGAGCGGCATTAGTGCGATCTCCAACTTTGGCATTTTTAAGCTCCACAAAATTACCAATCCGACATTTTTTACCCACATTTGACTCGCCCCGAATCCTCGCAAATGGGCCAATTCGACAGTTATCCGCAATTTGACTATCTTCGATTACTGAAAATTGGATGGAGCAGTTCTCCCCAATAATGCTATTTTCCAATAGACTTGAAGGCCCAATCGTAGTTCCCTCTCCAACCTTAGTATTACCGCGCAAATGGGAATGCGGCTCAATAATCACATTCGGTGCAAGTTCCACTCCATCATCAATGGTAATTGTTTCTGGAAGTAGCATGGTGACACCAGCCTTCATCCATTTTTCTCTCGCTCTTTTTTGCAAGATATCGTAGGCATGAGAT
Source organism: Pseudanabaena sp. (assembly GCA_003249035.1). GTDB lineage: Bacteria > Cyanobacteriota > Cyanobacteriia > Pseudanabaenales > Pseudanabaenaceae > Pseudanabaena. The sequence goes on along the minus strand of QBMK01000014.1, from coordinate 126,573 downwards.
AACTGGATGCGATCGTTAATGCCAAGACTCTCATCGGGATCTTCTAAATCACTGGCATAAACTGAAGTGAGATAGTCAAATACTTCGGTTAGATAATATTCCTTTTGAGCATTATTAGTAGTGAGCTTCGGCAGAGCCTGAGCCAATTCTTGCCAATCAAAACAATAAACACCCGTACTAACGCGCTGATTGAGAATCTGCTCAGGATTGCAGTCACGATGTTCGATGATTTTTTCGATGCGCATGTCGCGATCGCAAAAGACACGTCCATAACCAGTTGGGTCAGTAAGAATCCCTGTAAGCACTGTTGCGGAAGCCTTGTGTTGACGGTGGCTATCTATTAAGGCTTGAATAGTTTCTGTTCGCATTAATGGCGAGTCACCCGTAAGTACTACAAGTTCACCTTCAAATCCAGATAGTGGTTCTAACAATTGCTGAATTGCGTGACCTGTCCCTAATTGTTCTGTTTGTTCGGCAAATTCGAGGTTTGGGTAATCGGCAAGCCCTGCCCGCACTTGATCGCTGCAATAGCCAATAATTGCGATACGGCGATCGGCTTTGAGCGCATCTGTGGCATTGAGAACTCGTTCAACTAATGATTTACCGCCAAGAGGTTGTAATACTTTGGGTAACGCTGACTTCATGCGTGTTCCTTTACCCGCCGCTAAGACTGCTACTGCTAACATTTTTTGTTGCTCCTTTCTATTTTATAAACTGGTAAACAAGATTGGCGATCGCCAGATAGATGATGTTAAAAAGGGTCAACTGCATTCCCAGCACCCTCAACTGGATGTTTCCTGTTAACAGCCCACGGGCATGGATCAATCTACCAGTCAGCAGCACAACGCCACCAATATGTAGTAGGCTCCAATGCCCCTTACTTAATTCCAATAACAAAAGCAAAATCAGTGATATGGGAATATATTCTGTAGCATTACCTTGAGTGCGAATCGCGGCTTGCAGTTTAGGATTGTCACCATCACCCAATATCACCTGACCTGCTTGACGAATCATAATTACATTGAGTGATAGCCATACAATCAACAATGAAAGTAATGCTGCATATATAGAGGTGATCATTGGCGATACATAGTTTAAAGGCGAAGTTATACTAACCATTTGGACGACTCATCTGTTCTAAATTGAGAACTTCCGCTAGCTTCTCTTCCGTCATCAAGCCTTTGTCTAAAACCACCTGACGCAAAGATTTACCTGTTGCTAGGGATTCTTTGGCAACATCCGCAGCATTTAGATAACCAATATGCGTATTTAGAGCTGTTACCAGTGACAGACTACCTTCAGCATAGGAAAGACATCGATCTTCAACAGCCGTAATGCCTCTAATACATTTCGTTGCGAGAGTATCGATCGCTCTACCCAAAATCTCAATGCTTTGAATCAAATCATAGGCAATCAGAGGCATCATCACATTTAGCTCCAACTGACCCGCCTGAGCGGCAAAGGCGATTGCTGTGTCATAACCAATCACCTGATAACAAACCATATTCGTCATCTCGGCAATCACAGGATTATATTTGCCAGGCATGATTGACGAGCCTGGTTGGACTGGTGGTAATTGGATCTCGCGCAAACCTGTTTTGGGCCCCGAATCCATCAAGCGTAAGTCGTTAGCAATTTTGCAAGTATCTTGGGCAAGGTTGCGGATTGAGCCCGATACATTGACAAAGGGAGCCATGCTTTGCATTGCTGCCATTAGGTTACTAGCTGGTGTTAGCTCAAACCCTGTGATCTCACTGAGCTTTTCGGCAACGCGATCGCAATACTTCGGATGCGTATTTAGCCCTGTCCCAGATGCACTACCACCTAAACCTAAGCTTTTGAGATCATTCGCGGCTAGGTGAATGCGTTTGACATGATCGCTGATAATCTGCGCATAGGCTTGAAACTCATCCCCGAGCCTCACGGGGACAGCATCTTGTAAATGGGTTCGTCCAGATTTAACGATTCCAGCAAAGGCGATCGCCTTAATTCGTAGCTGTTCATTGAGATTTGCTAAAGCAGGAAAAAGTACTTGATCAAGTGCTAATAATGCCCCAATCCTGATCGCTGTTGGGATTACATCATTAGTAGACTGTCCATAATTCACATGATCGTTAGGGTTCACATTGTTGTAATTACCCTTGACATCACCCAAAATTTCCAAGGCGCGATTTGCTAACACCTCATTAATATTCATATGATGCGATGTGCCTGCCCCCGCTTGATACACATCGACAACAAACTGATCGCGTAATTGACCGTCTAATATTTCATCTGCTGCTGCTGCGATCGCCATGCCCATACCGACAGGGATACAACCGAGTTCGGCGTTAACTAATGCTGTTGCTTTTTTGATTAGTAAACAAGCATCTACAAAGGTGGGGAGGGGCTTAAGTCCGCTAATTTTAAAGTTGTCGATCGCCCTTACAGTTTGGATACCATAGTAAACGTCATCGGGTAGGGACATTTCCCCCATTGAGTCGCGTTCGGTTCTAGTCATAGGAATCTTGTGATCGACAGTTTTGTTAGATATTGATTTATAGATTAATGTTAACTTGGCAAGTCGAGATTAAATTCATTTATTTGGACTAAAGATTTGTGATCGCTATTGAACATATAAATTTGAAAGTAATGCTATAGATTCGCGATCGTGCTTATCAGGCGATCGCATAGTGATTGACTTTTTTGTTGCCAAATTTCATAAGGAATTTGGTGGCGTTGGGGGAGCAATGCCTGTCTAAGTTGTTTTTTGGTTTGTGGAAATTCTGGCATATGGCGATCACTTTATTTAGTAAAAAATCGCTTATTTTGCTATAATCCTTAGTCTTATAGGTTGCAATTTACTACAAAGTTTTCATTGAAATTAAATCAGCTAAGCATATGGATGGTAAGTCTTTAGATGTTATGCCAGAGAAATTAGTACATCTTAAGGCACTTTTTCCAGATATTTTCGCTGAGGATAAGATTGATCTACAACGCTTAAAGGAAATTTTAGGCGAAGAGGTCTTTGTCCAAAATGAGCATTATGAGTTGTCTTGGGCGGGGAAAAGTGAGGCGCGGCGCGAGATCCAAAAGCAGACGACGGCGACATTAACGCCCGATCGCAGTGGCAGTGTAAATTTTGGTTCTACGCAAAATGTGTTTATTGAAGGCGAAAATTTAGAGGTTTTGCGGGTTTTGCAGAAGTCTTATTTTGGCAAGATCAAGATGATTTATATCGATCCGCCATACAACACGGGTAATGATAGTTTTGTGTATCCTGATGATTATTCTGAGCGATCAGATGAGTTTAACAAGCGCACGGGGATTACGGATGAGAATGGCTTTTTGAATAAGCAGGATCTTTGGCAAAGGAATAATCGGGAGAATGGGCGTTTTCATTCGGTTTGGCTGTCGATGATGTATCCTCGTTTGTATTTGGCGCGGAATTTGTTAAGGGAAGATGGGGTAATTTTTATTTCGATTGATGATAATGAGGCTAGTAATCTCAAGTTGATTTGTGATGAGGTTTTTGGAGAAGAGAACTTTATATCATCTTTTATTTGGAAAAGACGGCAAAATGTAGATAGTCGCTCTAAAAATGGCGCGTCAGTTGACCATGAATATATTATCGTCTATTCAAAAAATGCGGATGGAAAAATTCGCGGTGCAGATAAAGATATGGATAAATATTCAAATCCAGATAATGACCCAAGAGGTGTTTGGATGAGTGACAATATGATTGGATTAGCGACAAAAGACCAACGTCCGAATTTACATTACGATGTGATAGACCCCGAAACAGGTATTAATTACGGATGCCCTGTAACAGGTTGGCGTTATGAACCCAAACGTATGACTGAATTTATTAAAAATGGTGAAGTAATATTTCCTAAATCACCAACAGGAAGACCACGCAGAAAAAAGTTTCAAGCAGATTTAATCAGTGAATTTACTGGCAAATCATCCATATTAAATACAGCATTTAATACGCAAGCAACTAGAGAACTTAGAGAGTTATTTGGTGGCGCAGATTATTTTGACTTTCCAAAACCAATAGATTTAGTTAAAGAGTTTATTAGCCAATTAGACAATAATGAAAAAGATACAATAATTCTCGACTTCTTCGCAGGTAGCGGCACGACTGCACAAGCAGTAATGGAACTCAATGAAGAAGATGGAGGGAATAGACAATTTATTTGTGTACAGATGTCTGAAGAATTGGAAGAAAATAGTGAGGCTTATAAAGCAGGTTACAAAACGATCGCTGATATTACCAAAGCGAGAATTAGCAAGGTAATTGAGAAAATTACGACAGAAAGAGAAAGCAAACTAGAGTTAGAAACAAGGCAACCATTAGGATTTAACGCTTACAAACTCGCGCCTAGCAACTTCAAAATTTGGCGATCTGATATTCAAGGCAAAGACGCAATTTTGGAACAATTACAAGTATTCCAAAGTTCCGAAAAGTCAGATAGTCCACAAGAAAATATGCTCACAGAGCTACTTCTGAAAACAGGTCTAGGGCTTGGGGTGAAATACATTCAAGATCAAAGTTTTTACAAGGTCGGTAATCTCTGGATCTGCTTCGAGAAATTTCAACCAGAGATGAAAGAACAGATTTTACAGGGGAATGTCCAAAAAGTAATTTTCCTAAATTCCTGCTTTGCCAGTGATGCTGAACTTAGTAACCTGCAACTAGAACTCAAGGAAAACGAAATTAATTTAGTAATTATTTAGGTGATGATCATGAGTGATACGTCAAATGAAACCCCACAATTTAACGATATTTTACTGTATAGCACCCCTAACGGTGCAATCCGTATAGAAGTTTATATACAAGATGAGACAGTTTGGCTCACACAAAAAGCGATCGCGGAGTTATTTGGTGTACAACGTCCCGCCATTACCAAACATCTTAAAAATATCTTTGAAAGTGGCGAACTGCAAGAGGATCGAGTGTGTTCCATTTTGGAACATACTGCCGCCGATGATAAAACCTATAAAACGCAGTATTACAACCTTGATGCCATTATTTCGATTGGCTATCGCGTTAACTCCCTGCAAGCAACCCAATTTCGAGTATGGGCAACCCAAACCCTCAAAGAATTTATGATCAAAGGCTTTGTCCTTGACGATGAGCGACTAAAGCAAGGTAAAACCCTATTTGGCAAAGATTATTTTGATGAATTATTAGAACGTATCCGCGAAATCAGGTCAAGCGAGAGGCGTTTTTATCAGAAAATCACCGATATTTATGCTCTTTCTGCCGATTATGACAAGGATGCAGCAATTACCAAAGAATTTTTTGCCACAGTCCAAAATAAACTGCATTGGGCAATCACAGGTAGAACTGCCGCCGAAACCATTTACTCAGAAGCTGATGCAACCAAAATATACATGGGGCTGACTACATGGAAAAATGCGCCCGATGGCAAAATTGTGAAATCAGACATTGCGATCGCTAAAAACTATCTCAACGAAAATCACATCAAAGAATTAAACCTGATTGTTTCGGCATATCTTGATTTGGCAGAAAATAAAGCTCAACGTCAGCAATTGATGCGGATGGCAGATTGGATTAAATTTTTAGACAACTTTCTCCAACTTTCCGATTATCCAATTTTGAGTGACAAAGGCAAGGTATCGAAATTAGAAGCTAAACTCAAAGCGGAAGCAGAGTATGAAAAATATCGAGTAATTCAGGATCGCGAATATGAATCTGACTTTGACAAAGAGGTAAAAAAATCTCTGAAAAGTGCCAAGAAAAAAGATAAGCCTCAAGATCAAGACTCATAAAATCACCCATGAAATTACAATTCTCTGCAACTCAAGACTATCAACTAGAAGCGGTCAGTTCGGTAATTGATATCTTTGAAGGGCAACCATTAGCCAAAGGCGATTTTGAAATTTCCTTTGCAATGGAAGGCGCAAGTATTGCCTATACAGAAAAAGGGATCGGGAACAACTTAGTGTTAACTGAATCACAAATTCTGCAAAATATCCAAACTATTCAAGCAAGGAATAATATTGCAATTTCAGAAAGCTTAGTTTCTTCCTATTCCGAAGATCAAAAGACAGAATATAACCGCTTAAACTTCACGATTGAAATGGAAACAGGCACAGGCAAAACCTATACTTTCCTGCGTACCATTTACGAATTAAACAAAGTTTACGGCTTCAAAAAATTTGTCATCGTTGTTCCTAGTGTTGCTATCCGCGAAGGCACGGTTAAAAACTTAGAAATTACCCATGAACATTTTCAAAGCCTTTACGAATGTCCACCGATTAACTATGTGATGTATGACAGTAAAAATCTCACTAGCCTGAAAAATTTTGCCACATCTAACGCCATTCAAGTACTGGTAATCAATATCGATAGCTTCACCAAAGATAACAACGTTATTAACACTGTTAGGGAAACAGGCGTAAAACCAATCGAGTATATCCAAGCCACCAATGCGATCGCCATCATAGACGAGCCGCAAAACATGGAAACCGATGTCAGAAAACAAGCGATTCATAAACTCAATCCCCTTTGCACCCTGCGCTATTCCGCCACCCACCGCAATTTCTATAACTTGCTCTATTCCCTAAATCCAGTCCAAGCCTACGATCTCGGCTTAGTTAAACAAATCGAAGTCGATGGCATTACTAGCGACAGTAACTATAACGCTGCTTTTATTCAGGTCAAAAAAATTGAAGCTGGCAAGAAAAATCTCAAAGTAAAATTAGCAATTTACGTTAATGACAAAGGAGGTGTGAGTCAAAAAGATCTAGCGATCGCCTTGGGTGATGATCTATTTGCGAAGTCCAATGGGCGCGATATTTACAAAGATGGATTTATTTTGAATGAGATACGAGTAAGCGATCGGGAAATCGAATTTGCGAATGGCGTTATCCTCAAAGAAGGTGAAACGCAAGGCGGCTTAACCGATGAAGTGATGAAATTTCAAATAGAGCGCACCGTCCAAGCTCATTTTGAAAAAGTCAAAAAGCTGAAACCGCAAGGAATCAAAGTATTATCCCTATTCTTTATTGATCGAGTCGCCAACTATCGCAATTACACCGCCGATGGGAACTCTGAACAAGGCAAATTTGCAATTTGGTTTGAAGAAGCTTTTGCCAAGCAATCCGCGAAACAAGGTCATCAAAATTTAATTCCCTTTAATGTTACCCAAGTCCATAATGGGTACTTTGCTAGCGATAAAGTCGGCAAAGGGAAAGACAAAAAAGATATTTGGATCGACAGCAAAGAAAACAACACCAAAAAAGATGACGATACCTATAGCCTGATTATGCAGGAAAAGGAAAGATTGTTAAGCCTAGAAGAACCACTGCAATTCATCTTTTCCCATAGCGCCTTGCGTGAAGGCTGGGACAATCCCAATGTTTTCCAAATCTGCACCTTAAACGAAAGCAAATCTGAACTTAGAAAGCGTCAAGAAATCGGGCGCGGATTACGTTTAGCGGTAAATAGCGAAGGTCAGCGAGTACAGGATAAACAAATCAATATCTTGACCGTAATCGCTAACGAAACCTACGAAGATTTTTTCTCTAGCGCTGCAAAATGAAATTGAAGAACAAACCAGTGTCAAGTTTGTAGGACGCATTAAAAATATTAGAGACAAAAAACAAATCAAAGCAACCAAAGAACTAACCCTAGAAAACTTCCCTTTGTTATTTGAAATTTGGGAAAAAATCAGCCACAAAACCCGCTATTCCGTTAATTATGACACCGCAGAATTAATCGATAAAACCGTTGCTGAACTCCAGAATTTTAATCAAGTCCCCCTAACCAAACGCCCTCTATTAGAGAGCAAAACAGTCCGCCTAGATCTCACTAATCAAGGCATAGAAGGAGTTTTGCAAAATACCAGTATCAAATATGCTGATGAAATTCGCTATCAAATTCCTGATGTCTATGGCTACATCCAAAGCAAAGTTGATTTGACCCGCAACACTATTTTTGAGATTTTGAAGCGATGCGATCGCTACCATGAACTAGAAATTAATCCTCAAATGTTTCTCGATAATGTCGTAGCCGAGATCAAACGTAATCTCAATGCTCTATTGGTCGAGGGAATACGCTATGAGCAGATTAATGGACAACGTTATGAGATGCAATTATTTGAACTCGAAGAAATTGAAACCTATCTAGACAGACTCTTTACAGTCTCTAGAACCGATAAAACTGTCTTTAACTATATTCAAATTGAGGGTGGAAGTAACATTGAAAGAGAATTTGCGAAGGATTGTGAAGCCGACGAAAAAGTAAAGTTCTTTTTTAAAATACCGAAATCATTTTTTAAAATACCTACTCCAATAGGAACTTATACCCCTGACTGGGCAGTGGTTTTCGATCACGAAGATTGTAATCGTATTTATTTTGTTGCCGAAACCAAAGGCACATTAGATCGTCAAGAATTACGAGAGTTAGAGAAGATGAAAATTAATTGCGGTGAAAAGCATTTTGCTCTATTCGAGCCTTTAGGTGTGAAATATCAGTTAGCAGTGACAACAAGAGATTTATATTAGATGTTCTGTAGTTAAGCATCCTTCACATACACATTACTAACTTGCAGCTAAAAGCCATTACCCATAAAGCCAAACAAGATTACAATATGTTAAGCAAACATAATGACAGTAAAGATCCAGAAAACAAGACATGAAAGCAGCGATTATTGGTGCAGGCTTGGCGGGTATGAGTGCGGCAGTCGAACTTAGCGAGCAAGGCTATGAAGTAGAACTTTTTGAATCCCGACCCTTTGTTGGCGGCAAAGTCAGCAGTTGGCTGGACAAAGACGGCAACCATATCGAGATGGGCTTGCATGTGTTTTTTGGCTGCTATTACAACCTGTTTGCCCTCATGAAAAAAACCGGCGCATTCGAGCATCTCCGCCTCAAGGAACATACGCATATTTTCGTTAATCCAGGTGGTAAACAAGCATCCCTTGATTTTCGTAACTTCGGCGGCGCACCCTTTCATGGACTGAAAGCATTTGTGACCACAGGGCAATTGCCGCTGAAGGACAAAATCCAAAATGCGATCGCGATCGGGCGAAGTCCATTAATTCGCGGCTTAGTCGATCATGTTGGCGCAATGAAAGAAATCCGCGCCCTCGACAACATCAGCTTTAAAGATTGGTTTCTAGGCATGGGTGGATCTCAAGCTAGTCTCGACCTGATGTGGGATGCGATCGCCTACGGTTTAGGCTTCATCGACTGCGAGAATATTTCTGCAAGATGTATGCTCACGATTTTCCAATTTTTTGCATCCAGAACCGAAGCATCGATTTTGAGAATGCTCGAAGGTTCGCCTAACGATTTCTTGCATAAGCCCATCGTCAAACATATTGAATCCAAAGGCGGCAAAATCCATTTGCGTCGTGGTGTACGCGAAGTTCTTTTTGAAGGCGAAAGTGATGATACTCGCGTTACAGGTTTAATCATTGGTAAGGAAGATGGCGAAGAAATTGTGACAGCGGATGTGTATATCTGCGCCACTGATGTACCTGGAGTAAAGAGAATCATCCCTGAGAAATGGCGTGTCTGGTCGCAGTTTGACAATATCTATAAGCTGGATGCAGTGCCTGTAATTACTGTACAGCTTCGTTTTGATGGTTGGGTAACAGATATTGATAATTTACTTTATGCCATTAAAGTAGATTTCTCTACCTTTGCCGATTTGGCGATTACTAGCCCAACTGACTATTACAAAGAAGGAGAAGGTTCTTTATTGCAAGTCGTGATCACGCCTGCGGATGATTACATTAAACTCAGCAATGAAGCGATCGTTGAGAAGATGATTGCTCAAGTCCATGAGATTTTCCCTTCTTCCCACAAGCTGAACGTCACTTGGTCAAGTGTGGTCAAACTCGCCCAGTCTCTATATCGTGAGGCTCCAGGTCAAGATCCATTCCGACCCGATCAGGCTACACCTGTAAAGAATTTCTTCCTTGCAGGTAGCTACACGATGCAGGACTACATCGACAGTATGGAAGGCGCAACGCTTTCAGGCAAGATGTGTGCGGCGGAAGTGATTAAGAGTAAGCAGTTAGCGAAAGTTTAGAAGAAAGAACCGTGCATTGCACGGTTCTTTTTTGGTGAGAACTATGGATTTGCCACTGATCTATCATCCCAATTATGTCGCACCGATCGCAAATACCAATCGGTTCCCGATGGAAAAGTTTCGCTTGCTTTATGAGATGCTGATAGCCGATGGGGTAGCGCGATCAGAGCAGTTTTTTACACCAGAGTTGCCAGATTTAGATGCGATCGCCTTGGTGCACGATCGCGAATATGTGGATACATATTGGATAGGAAATCTCGATCCGAAAGCTCAGCGCCGTATCGGATTACCTTGGAGTCCAGAGCTTGCCTATCGCACCAGAATCGCCGTGGGCGGCACATTATTAACAGCGCGGCTAGCCTTAGCTCATGGCTTAGCTTGCAATACAGCGGGAGGAACTCATCATGCTTTTCCTAGCTATGGCTCAGGATTTTGTATATTTAATGATCTTGCGATCGCTTCGCGAGTATTACTAAAAGAAGGATTGGTTAAAAAAATCATGATCGTCGATCTGGATGTGCATCAAGGCGATGGCACGGCTCTCATTTTTCAGGACGAGCCAAATGTATTTACTTTCTCTATGCATTGCCAGATTAATTTTCCATCGATTAAACAAATCAGCGATCGGGATGTACCTCTGCGCGAAGGAATGGAAGATGATGAATATTTACGCACTCTTGCTGCTTATTTGCCAGATATATTAACTGAATTTCAGCCCGACTTAGTGCTTTACGATGCAGGAGTAGATCCGCATATAGGCGATCGCCTTGGCAAACTCGCTCTCACTGATACGGGTATATTTCGGCGCGATATGCAGGTTTTGAGTACCTGTGCTGCTCAGCGCTTCCCCGTCGCCTGTGTGATCGGTGGTGGTTATTGCGAAGACATGCGATCGCTAGTTTATCGACATTCCCTCTTGCATCGTGCCGCTAGTGAGATATATCGGCAATATCGTCTATAGTGCTTGCCGAAATGATTTGAGTGCAGATTTTTGCTTAGGACATAAAACCCAAAAGATGAGTGGCGGCGCGAAGCGCCGCCACTCATCTTTTGGGTTTTGCTATATTTATTGGGAAACTTCTTTCCCATGTTGGCGCAATAATTCCATCAGTTCGTCACGATAATCATGAAATATCTTGTGCCTTTTAACGGAAGCACTGCGATCGGGAAGGTTGATGGTGATTTCCTTTCTGACAGTGCCTGGTCTCGAACCGAGAGCGTAGATGCGGTTCGCTAAAAACACTGACTCCTCTACATCGTGAGTAATCATAAAAATAGTGATATTGGTTCGCTGCCAAAGATCAATCATAAATTCATGCATGGTTTCTTTGGTGTGAACGTCCAACGCTGAGAAAGGTTCATCCATAAGTAGAACTTTTGGCTCAGAGGCTAGAGCCCGAGCGATCGCAACCCGTTGTTTCATCCCCCCCGATAATTGCTTGGGCAAAGCTTTACTAAACTGGGACAAACCAACAACATCTAAATAGTAACTGGCGCGTTCTTTACGGAGCTTTTTCGGGACACCCAACAACTTAAGCCCAAATTCAGCATTTTCTAAAACGCTCATCCAAGGATAAAGGGTGTAGTTTTGAAAGATCATGCCGCGATCGTGTCCTGGAGCGTTAATTAACTGACCGTCAACAATTACCTCGCCAGAGGTAGGGCGATCGAGCCCAGCTATCTGCCTTAATAACGTAGATTTGCCAGATCCTGAAGCTCCAACAGCACAAATATATTCACCTTGAGAAATATTGATATTAATATCCTTTAAGACAACAAGCTGTCCATTTTTGGTAGGAAAGCTCTTATGGAGATTCTTGATTTGTATATACATAATTTGCTCCTAATAAAAAATTTAGTAATTGTGTTGTGGGCGCGAAACGCCCGCAGCACAATTACATTTTTTGACTTGCCCACTTACAAGAAAACCGAATCATTGCTTGGAAAAAAAGATCGAAGGATAGACCAATCACACCAATTACAATCAATCCTACAAAAATCTCGTCGGTTTTTAGAAATCTCCCCGCAACACTGATGCGTCTACCTAAACCTTCCGTAGCGGCAATTAACTCTGAGACAATTACTAACTGCCAAGCAGCCGCTAAGTTAATGCGGCAAGCATCAAGGATTCCAGGCAGTACATGGGGAAATATAACTTGAAGCAATGCCGATCTACGTGTACCGCCCAGAATATAGGTAGATTCAATTAACTCCTTAGGGACAAACTTGACGGTATCCATCACCATTAAGGAATTGAAAAAGAATACCCCGATAAAAATTAGAGTGATTTTCGGCTCTTCTCCAATGCCTAAATAAAGAATTAATAAAGGAATAAAAGCTGGTGCAGGCATATAGCGAATCAAGCCAAACAGAGGCTCCAATAAGGCACGAATGCTAGCAAAACTTCCCATTAAGACTCCAATAGGAATTGAGAACAAACCCACCAGTAAAGCCCCTACACTTACTCGCCATAGACTTGCGAGTGTATCTTTTTGAATTTCGCCAGTACTCCACAATCTTATAAATGCAGTAGCTACTTGTGCAGGTGATGGCAAAAACTTCGTATCAATATTTCCAAATGTTGTGATAGCCCACCATAGTGAGAATGGTAGAGCTATCGAAGTGACGATCAGGACTGTGTTTAGTCTAGGGGGCAATTCTTCCGCAATTTGCCAAAACACACTGGAGTTAACCTTTCTCGGCCTGATAAATTCACGAATTGATTTGGGTGGTTCATTCATCGTGTTTAGAGGGTTTTCACTTTTTTGGCATAGGCCTTGACAAAGCGATCGTCAAACATCTTGCTGGTGTCAGGAGAGGTCTTAGCCAACCCAACCTCATTTAAGAATTTACTCATTTCTTTTGCTGCGAATGGTAAAGAGTTCATATCTTCGCCCACTTCAAAAGCTTTGAGATTTTCTTCAACCGTAAAGATTTTAGTACCATCAGCGTACTGTGCGTACTCATCCAAACTTACGCCCGCACGTTTTGCCATAATTTCATTGGCTTTAGCTGGATTTGCCTTAATGTAGTCAAGCGTCGCAAACCATGAATCTACTGCGGCTTGAACTTTTTCAGGATTAGCATCAACAAATTTGCGAGTGAATACCAAGTGATCGGAAATAGCCCCTGGAAAATCCTTAGAACTGAATAGTTCTTTACTTCCAGCTCGTTTTAACGCTTGGGTCGTAAATGGGGCAAATACGGCTACAGCATCTACCTGTCCACCGACGAAGGCAGTAGCAGCTTTACCAGTTTCGAGAGGGACAAATTGGATGTCTTGCGGTGATAGACCAGCTTTTTTCATCCCTAATAGCAGTAGAAAATGATCGACTGTACCTTCTTCGGCTGCGACTTTTTTACCCTTAAGATCGGCGATCGAGTTAATCTCTGCACTAACAATAATTTTGTCGTTACCAGTTGAATTGTCATTTACCAGAACAATCACCTGATCGGCTCCCCCAGCAACAGAGCTAACTGTATCTCCTAATGTTTGACTGTTGGCATCGATTTGCCCTGCAATTAAAGTACTTATCGATTCTAAATAACCATCAAACCATTTTAAGTCAACGGTGAGATTATTCTTCGTGAACTTGCCTTCGTCTTGTGCAACTTGCCAAGGAAACCATCCCGGCCAAGCGCTAAATCCTAAGCGCAATGAATCTGCTGGCGCTTTATTATGTGAGTCACTCGTTGGGGTGCTAACAGTAGTTTGCATATTGCTAGCAGGATTTGTGCAACTAATAGCGAGAGTTAAAACGATGGAAAATATGAGAAGAGAGGATAGAAGCGATCGCAATTTCATGACAGTCATTTTAGAGAATTGGTATGCAAAAGTTAATAAAATGGAAAAGCCCGGAAGAAACTTTCAGATGGTAATACTGAAGTTCCTCCCGGGCTTTTATCCCTCCGTGTAACCAACTAAACCCATTAAATTAATAATAAAGGTAGTTGACCTGCTTCTCTTGGACCAGCACTTAGTTTGGAAATAAGTAATCATTACCCTTACCAAATCGGAACCCTAGAAGCAATTAAATTTTCTGTGAAATTGGTAATACCGCTATTTCTAAAAAAAATATTTGTAATCGAAAACCTTTCTTTCAAAACAAGCTATCAAGTAGACCACAAAGTATTTGTGCTTGAATATACAAAAGCAGGATATTATCGAACATGATAATTGTGGAAAAACTAATTTTTAATATAATTTGTGGTGCTGTTTTGAGAGTATTAATGTAGAATCAAATGCATACTGATTTAAAAATATTCGCTTCTAGGGTTCCGATCGCATTCAATTTCAGCTTTCAAAAATTGCGTTGAGTGTGGTGACTGGTCCAAGAGAAGCAACCATTTTTAATCGATTAATTAGAAATAATCTTAATTCGATTAGGAATTGGCCACACGGAGGGATAAAAGCCCGGGAGAGTCAAATGACAGCAAACTCAATGGCGAGTTACTGTTCAGGGCTTCCTGGGCTTTCGCTATTGTAGGTATGCTCTTCATAGTTATTTCTTTAAGGAGTTAATCATGCTTACAAAATCTAACCTCGATCCAGCATTAATAATTTGGGATGAAGCTATTCCTGGTGGAACCTATTGGTCACGCCTGATTAAGAAGGGAACAACACTTCGGATCTCTGCACCTGAAGGTTCTAGGGGCTTATCCTTTCTTTGCTACAACGCAGATAACGTGATTGAGCGTTACAATGCAGCCGACACCGCTAAAATTCAATTTAATGCATTCCTCACAAAAGGTAAATTGCTATATACCGACATGGGGCGGGTCTTATTTTCGATTACAGAAGATACTTGCGGAAGTCATGACACCCTAGCTGGATGTAGTAATGCAGCAACTAATTCGGCTAAATATGGAGAAGATAGTTTCTATCGCAGTGCGCGGGATAATTTTCTATTAGCATTGGCAAAACGGAATATGGGTAAACGCGACATCATGCCTAATGTGAACTGGTTTGGTCATGTTGCGGTGGATGGGAACGGAAATCTGGTTTGGGCCGAGCAGGTCGCTCAAGCTGGAGATTTTATTGATTTGCGTGCTGAGATGAACGTATTGGCAGTGATCTCTAATACTCCACACGTCCTCGATACTAATCCTGTGTACGATCCTCAACCCATTCAAGTCACTGTTTGGAAATCTCCTGCCCCCACAAGCGACGATCTCTGTCGTACAAGTTGCCCAGAGGCGATCAGGGGATTTCAAAATACGGATGCCTATTTTGAAGAATTATCGATTTTAGCCCACTAGTTTAATTTCGCCTTTATTAACCACAACCTAAGTACAGGACAAAAAATCAAAAATAGAACGCCAAAATCCCCTGAAACCGTTACTAGGCAAGGCTTTTGAATTTATTGCCTCAAATCCTTGCTGGGAGAGCATTTCAAGCTTTTTGTTCTGTACTTAGAACCACAACATTAACCACAATATTCAATTTGGAGAAGTATATGTTAGCAACCTTAGTTGAACTCGATCCCCAAAAGGCTATCTACAATCAAGTCCTACCTGCTCGCCGTCCTTGGATGCATTTGATCATGAAGGGACAAACATTACGCATCGTCGATCTTGGCGGCAATCAGGCGGTGGATGTGCTGATTTACAATGCTGCTGATACTAGCGATCGCTATAGCGCCCCCGATACGATCCGAATGCAGGGCAACATTTTTATCACGACTGGTACAAAGCTATATTCCAGTGACGGCAATGTATTGATGACAGTTGTAAAGGACACCTGTGGTAAACACGATACTTCAGGTGGAGCTTGCAGCCGCGAGAGCAATTCAGTGCGGTATGGTTTGGATAAGAAATGGCTACATGCCTGCGTAGAGAACTACCTATACGCACTCAAAGATTACGATATGGGCAAGAGAGATTTGGTGAGTAACATCAATTTCTTCATGAATGTGCCAGTGAGTGAAGATGGAACTTTAGAGATTGTTGATGGTATCTCTGACCCCGGCAGTACAGTTGACCTTGTGGCTGAGATGGATGTACTGTTCTTGATTTCCAATTGTCCTCAGATAAATAATCCTTGTAATGCTTACAATCCTACTCCAATCCAATTGATGATTTGGGATGCCTAGCTAGGCGCAAAACAATGTAGTTATGGGCAGTGCTTTGCACTGCCCATAACTATTGACTAAATCTTCATCATTTTAATAATACTAATTTATGTTCTCTAAAATTCTAATTGCGAACCGTGGGGAAATTGCTTGTCGGATCATTCGCACCTGCGATCGCATGGGTATTAAATCTGTTGCCGTTTATTCTCAAGCGGATGCCTATGCTCTGCATGTGTCCATGGCAAGCGAGGCGATCGAAATTGGAGGAGCCTTGGCTGCCGAGAGCTATTTACGTTGGGAAAGAATTTTAGAAGCAGCAAAACAAACAGGGGCAGAAGCAATTCATCCCGGCTATGGATTTTTGAGCGAAAATGCCGAATTTGCGGAAGCTTGTGCCAGTCAAGGAATTATTTTTATTGCGCCTACGCCAAGCCAAATGCGTAGCTTTGGACTAAAGCATACAGCTAGAGAATTAGCGGCTCAGAACCAAGTGCCATTACTGCCAGGAACTGGACTATTGACAGATGTGGAGGAGGCTTTAAGGGAAGCTGACAAGATCCGTTATCCTGTGATGCTCAAAAGTACGGCGGGTGGTGGTGGTATTGGCTTGCAGCTATGTCGCAGCCAAGCTCAGTTACCAGATTTGTTTGCGACAGTTCAGCGATTGAGTCAAAATAACTTCAAACAAAGTGGTATTTATTTAGAACGCTATGTGGAGTCGGCACGACATATCGAAGTGCAAATTTTTGGCGATGGAAATGGACGAGTGTTGACCTTAGGCGATCGCGATTGTTCAGTGCAACGTCGCAATCAAAAAGTGATTGAAGAGACTCCTGCGCCTAATATTTCTGAGGCTTTGCGTCAACAACTTTACGAGGCAGCATTCAAACTGGTTGCCTCGGTTAATTATCAGTCAGCGGGGACTGTAGAATTTGTGTTTGATAGCGATCGCCAAGAATTTTATTTTTTAGAGGTAAATACGCGACTCCAAGTTGAGCATGGAGTTACAGAGACGGTTACGGGGATTGACTTAGTGGAATGGATGATCCGTCTAGCGGCGGGTGATACTAGTTTTTTTGATGCCTATGAGCATTCTCCTCAAGGTCATTCTATCCAAGTCAGAATTTATGCTGAAGATCCCACTAAGAACTTTCAGCCCAGTTCGGGAGTTTTAACTGAGGTCAGGTTGCCAGAAGATATTCGTTGCGATCGCTGGATTGAGACTGGCACAGAGATCATGCCCTATTACGATCCTTTGTTAGCAAAATTGATCGTCTACGGGGAGACAAGAACCGATGCGATCGCCAAATTACAATCGGCTTTAGGTAATACCCAAATTGCAGGTATTGAAACCAACTTAGATTATCTTTCCCAAATCCTCCAAGCACCTGAATTTACATCGGGGCATATCCATACCAAATTTTTGAATTATTTTAGCTATACACCGCGAACCATAGATGTCTTAGAAGCAGGTACTTTTAGCACTATTCAGGACTACCCTGGGCGCATAGGCTACTGGAATATTGGCGTGCCACCTTCGGGAGCAATGGACACCTTAGCCCTAAGATATGCCAATCGTTTGGTCGGCAATCCAGAATCTGCGGCGGCGCTGGAATTTACAGTTAATGGAGCGACCCTCCGTTTTAATGTTGATACGATAATTTGTTTGACAGGGGCGACCATGCAAGCGGAATTGGATAGTGATCCAATTGCCTATTGGACAGCGATACAGGTAAATAAAGGTAGCATTTTACAAATGAAGGCGATCGCAGGCAACGGGCTGCGATCGTATTTAGCTGTTCAAAATGGTTTTGACGTACCTGATTATCTCGGCAGTAAATCAACATTTACCCTAGGTAAATTTGGTGGACATTGTGGAAGGATCTTACGAATTGGCGATGTGCTTAAGCTTAATCCTTCTGACAAGCAAACCATTGATGCTGCAACACTTTTGAGTCTTCCCCCCGCCCTGATTCCTGAGTATCCCCAACATTGGGAAATAGGAGTGCTTTATGGACCTCATGGCGCACCAGATTTCTTTACCGATGATGACATCGATATGTTCTTTGCCAGTGATTGGGAAGTGCATTATAACTCGGCTCGAACTGGCATCAGATTAATTGGAGCAAAGCCACAATGGGCGAGAACCGATGGCGGCGAAGCGGGGCTTCATCCTTCTAATATCCATGACAATGCCTATGCGGTGGGGGCGATCGATTTTACCGGCGATATGCCCATCATTCTCGGTGTTGATGGACCAAGCTTGGGCGGGTTTGTCTGTCCTGCCACCATTGCCCTTGCCGAGATCTGGAAGATTGGTCAGCTCAAACCAGGCAATACGGTCAGATTTGTGCGGATTAGTCATGAGCAAGCTCTACAGCAAAAAATTCAACAAGACTCTCAAGTTGCGACCTTAGAATTCAGCACTGCTGATACTGAAAGCAGATCTACAGAATTCTCTCTCTCGCCCAATTCGACCTTAAATATCGCCGCCTTGAGTAGAGAAGCGATATTGCATGAATTACCCGACAACGAAATTGCCGTAAAGTATCGCCGTTCGGGAGATGATAATATTCTCATTGAATATGGAGAACTTGTTCTCGATCTGAATCTTCGTTTTCGGATTCATGCGCTAATGGAATGGTTAGCCCAAAATCCTCTGGCTGGGATTTTAGAATTAACCCCCGGTATCCGATCGCTACAAATACATTACGATAGCCAGATTTTGCCCCTAGAACAATTGCTAGAGGTCTTGATTGTCGCTGAAACTGAGATGCCTCCTGTTACGGATATGGAAGTGCCAACGCGCATCGTCTATCTGCCCCTATCTTGGGATGATGCCTCCACCAAATTGGCAATTGAGAAGTATATGCGATCGGTTAATCCCAAAGCGCCTTGGTGTCCCAGTAATATTGAATTCATTCGGCGCATTAATGGTTTAGCGGATGTAGAAGCTGTTAAGCAGATTATCTTTAATGCTAGTTACTTAGTATTGGGTTTAGGCGATGTGTACTTAGGCGCTCCCGTGGCGACTCCTATCGATCCCCGTCATCGCCTTGTCACCACCAAATACAATCCTGCCCGTACTTGGACTCCCGAAAATGCCGTTGGAATTGGGGGCGCATATATGTGTGTATATGGAATGGAAGGGCCTGGAGGCTATCAGTTTTTTGGTCGCACGGTACAGATGTGGAATACCTATCGCCAAACCCCTGATTTTGAGGCAGGAAAACCTTGGCTGTTACGCTTCTTCGATCAGGTTCGTTTTTATCCTGTCTCCGAAGCAGAGCTACTACAGCATCGACAAGATTTTATCCATGGCAAATTTAAACTACGGATCGAATATGAAACTTTTAGTTTAAAGAAATACAATGATTTTCTTGCGGCTATTGCCGATGAAGCGGCTATTTTTAAAGCTCAACAACAGCAATCCTTTGATGCAGAGCGCGATCGCTGGGTAGCCGACAATCTCCTGATCGATGCAGACACCTTACGCGATACTATACCTGACTCCGATGAATTTATTCTTCCACCCAATAGCGAACTGGTAATTTCCCATATTCCCGCCAATGTCTGGCAAATTGTAGTGCAAGTTGGTAGTGAGGTCAAAGCAGGCGATCGTCTAATCGTTTTAGAATCCATGAAAATGGAAATGACAATAGTTGCTAATGTGACAGGTAAGGTAACTGAAATCCTCTGTAAAGAGGGGCAGATGGTGTCTGTAGAGCAAGGATTATGTGTGATTTTAAAGGCTTAGAAACTTGCTGTCCTAGTGATGGCTATTGTCAATATCGTCTATAGCCCTTGTCGAAATGCTTTGAGTGCAGATTTTGGTTCTGCCATCAATAAACATTGCGTAAGCAATGCTATATCGAGATTAGGCAAACATTCGCTTTGAGCGATCGTCTCATAGTCATCCTCGCGTAATCGATAGATCGAAAACTTGCCATCTTCCCAAAACCAAACTTCCTTTGTATTAAAGCGTTGATAACGCTCTAATTTCGTCACATTGCCACTCGTGAAAATTACCTCAATTGCCAAGTCGCGATCGCCTAATTTATTCCCAAAACAAAAAGACAGATCTGGCTCAACGCTTGCTCCCTTGGCTTCTGACTCCAGCGTTGCGCTTCCAGTAGGAATAAAATCGATATCCATTTCTGCAAAGTAAATTCCCAGCAGCATCGAGAGTAAATGCACGATGATTTCATGGGCGGCAGATGTGGTCATAATCTCGACAGTGCCGTCAAGATAATTAAGATGGATATTACGTGAATCACCAATTAAAGCAGAAAGCGTCTTAAATTCTTTCCATGAATAGCTGTTCGGAAAAACAAAATGCTGAGCTTCCGTCTCTCTCGATACCTGATTTAGATCTGTAGATTGTTCTGATACTTGAGCGATCACGAGTTTATGGAGATAGTGGTAACTAATCACTGATGTAGAGAAAATATAGCACACCCATAATTTCGCCAAGCATGAACTTACTGGCAGATTCTTATACCTTTGACGAAAAACTATGGGCTTTGAGAATTGCTGCAACTAGAAAAGCATAGGAAATTCCGCCCACTATTGCCAAAAGCCAAAAACTTACTAGGGCACTTGTATTCCAAAGTGCATGAAGCAAAGCAGAACTGAGATATCCAACCGTGAGAATTTGCCAACGGAGAGAAGGCTTCATAATACTTAGACCGATGAAATAGCCGAAATAACCGCTATATGCCATATGTCCTGCTACTGAGCCAAGTACTCGGGGAATCAATAATTGCAATCCTGTAAGCTCGGCAATTTCTGAACTACCTGCTTGACTGCTAATACTTTGGACAATGCTCGGTACATATAGCCCCAGAGTTTCCGTCAATGTAAAACCTACTGCCGAAGCCGCCCCAATCAAAATTCCATCCAATGGCTCACTAATGCCAAAACGCGATCGCCATTTCTTTCCCAATCGCAAACCCATAAACCACAGCGCAAATACTGGCAAAGCCTTGAGTAACTCCTCCATTAAGCCCGCCCCAAAAAACATCGCAATCAATACACTGATAAAGCTAACCTGCCCAGTTGGGGCAGTACCAGGTAAAACAGTATAAAAGAACCATAGAAAAAGATTCAAAACTGGACTTCTGAGAATCGCAGCCGTAAATAACGCCGCTCCTAAAATCACCCACCAAGGCTTATTTTTCCCACAAAGTTGATAGACAAAATAATAGGCTGCAAGGCTGATATATACCGAAATTGTTAGATTAAATAATTGGGGTCGCCCCAAAAAAGCAAACATCATCACCACAAAGCCTACCGTTGCAATCCCAGGTAAAAAATAGGCTTTCTTCCAAAGATCGTTACCCTTAGAGAAAATCGGTAATAGCTTTGTCAGTGTGATTCTCGTAATTTGCGATCGCGGACGTAGTTTGTAATTAGTCTCCAAGACAGTTTCAGGACAAGGCTCTAACTCAAATACAAACAGGGGCCCATCTTTAGTTAATTGAATCCGATCGCCATGCTTGAGCGGATAGCAACTATATAAACGGCGATCGTTGATAAACGTGCCATTGGCACTATCGAGATCGCAAATTTCCCAACCCTCAAACTTGTGTCTAGCAAAGATCGGTCGAATCTCGGCATGGCGGCGCGACACAGAGCCATAGACATTAATATCGATCGCCACTTCGCAAATTGGATCGCGCCCCAAAGTAATCGGGCGATCGCCCAAGGCGACCAAAATTTCACCACGATCGTTGCATCGATCGATATTTTGAAGATCGGCGGAAATTTGCTTGATAAAAGCTACAGAAGTAAGGCGATCGTTCATAGCTTAATTTATATCACTAGTAATGTGCTGCGCTATGCGATCGCCTTTACTAAATTAGACTTTGATAATAGACTTTGCTAAATCAGAATTCTCTCTATATCTAACTCTGAAGCTGCATGGGCAAGTTGTGAAATATCATGCAAATTCTTGATATAGGGCAAAATCCCCAAAACAGGAATAGAACCCAGTCGCGAAATCATCTGTGGTGGCGCAAGTTCCTCAATCTCTTCGGTCGTATAAACTTGAGAACAGCTCAGCACAATTCCCCTTAGCTTCACCTTTTGCATATTTGCCAAAGCGACATTTGCGATCGCCTGAGAGATTGCCCCCAAGCGCACAGGCACAACTAAAATTGCCTCCAAAGCCCAATCTCTCGCTAAATCCGCCACGATATACTCATCAGTAATTGGTGAGCCCAATCCACCCATCGCTTCGACTAGTAAACATTCCTTTTGTTTTTGCAGCTTTTGGAACTGTTGCCAAATTAATGCTAAATCGATTTCTTTTCCTTCTTTATGTGCAGCAATTGCAGGGGCAATTGGGGTTTCAAAATATAAAGGTGTAATTTCCGCAAGGGTTTGTGAAAGATTAAAAGTCCGATCGTAAAACTCGCGATCGCCTTCCCCAGATTGCAAAGGTTTATAAATACCTAGTGATGTACTAGGCTTAGAAAGATCGGTGCGATCGCGATAGGTTAGCCAATAAGCCGCCAAAGTCGCCGTTAACACAGTCTTCCCCACACCCGTATCACTCCCAACAACCAACAGAGGCTTTGTCATCATTTATCACTTAGTAAAATTTTGCTAAGTAACTCGGCATAATTAAAACCCACATTCAAAAATATTGCCGACTGCGAAGCAGTCGGCAATATTTTTGAATTTAATTGCACCTAGCTACTTAATCTCTATTATCACATCAGAAAAAGGCGGTAAAGAGATCGCCTAATCCTAGCGATCGCTATAAAATATTGCAGCAATCAGATATTTAATTTCCTATGGCAATCAAACGGCGACAGTTATTGATTTTAGGTGGACTTGCCTTTTGTGGGGGCATAGGCGGTGCTGCTTTTTCAGGAATATTAAGCCGTAAGCCTGAAGCGATCGCCCCCACAAATGCGACAGCCACTACAGCCAGTAACCCCAAACCAGCCCAATCCGCAACATCAATCAAGCGATCGCCCAATCCTGCCCCTAAAGGTTTATTTGCGCCGCCCCGTGGAGATATGCGGATTGTTTTAATTAGCGATCTTAATAGTGCCTATGGCTCAACGGATTATATCGATCAAGTCAAACAGGCGATCGCTTATGCGCCAGATTGGGAACCAGACTTAGTACTATGTGGCGGTGATATGGTTGCGGGACAAGACAATAGCCTCAAACCTTCGGAAATAGAAGCAATGTGGCAAGGCTTTGACAAACATATTGCTGCCCCAATTCGCAAAGCGAAACTTCCCTTTGGATTTACAATTGGGAACCATGACGCATCTGGTTCATCATTTGGCGGGAAATCTACCTTTGAGAACGATCGCAATGCAGTGCTCAAATACTGGAACGATCCCAAACATGATGCAAATTTAAAATTTGTCGATCGCGCAGGATTCCCTTTCTATTACACATTTGAACAAAATGATATTTTCTTTTTGATCTGGGATGCATCCACATCAGAGATTCCATCGGAACAATTGAAATGGGCGGAAAAGTGTCTATCAAGTGAAGCTGCTCAAAAGGCAAAGTTACGCATGGCGATCGGGCATTTGCCTCTATATGCGGTTTCCAAGGGACGCGAAACAGCTGGCAACTATTTGGATGATGCCGATCGCTTAAGAGCCTTGTTAGAAAAATACAATGTGAATACATACATTAGCGGACACCATCATGCTTACTATCCTGCTCATAAAGGCAAACTGGAACTTCTCCATGCAGGAGTCTTAGGCGATGGACCCCGTCGTTTACTAAGTGGAGATCTAGCCCCAAATCGGACTGTGACGGTAATTGACATTAAATTGGAAACTGCGGAAACGATTTATACAACCTACGATATGGATACTCTCAAGGTTATCGATCAGAGTATATTGCCAAGATATATTGATGCCCCCAATGGTCGGATTACGCGCCGTGACATCAAACTATAGTTGCCAAGTGTATTAACCCAAGAAGAGAATAGCGTCGCTATTCTCTTCTTGGGTTTTATACCAAAACACGAAATAGCCACGCTATTTCGTGTTTTGGTATAAAACCCTTACTGGGTTTGTTTTTGAATTCACAAAAGTGTGACGACACTTTTGTGAATTGGTTTTATGTACTAATAAAAGCGGGGGCAACTATAAAAATGGGAACAAAGTTTTTTGTCGTTGCTAAAAATGCAACCGGACTAAATCCTACTGGATTTAGGTGATACCTTATAAAACAGCAAAGATGAAAATATAAAGAAACAAAGATTCGTGAGGATTTAATCATATGCGTCACTTAACTACATTCGTTCTCAGTCTTACTTTTTGGATTCCCTCGATCGCAGCGATCGCACCTGCCGCAAAAGCGCAAGAAGCTTCAGCAAAGTATTCCGAAATCAAGAATGAGCGTGTTCTCACCTTAACAGGGCGTGGAGAAAGATCTGTCAAAACAACTAAGGCAAGAATTCAGCTTGGCGTGAATGTGGAAGGAAAAACTGCGATCGCAGTTCAAGAAGAAGTTGCGCGTCAATCTAATAGCATCGTCTCGCGGCTGCAAAAGCTCAACGTTGAGAAATTACAAACTACCACCGTTCAGCTTAGTCCCAAATATGTCTATGAAAATAATCGTCAACGACAAGAGGGTTTCACGGGACAAACTAGCGTGAGTTTTTTGGTGCCGATCGAGCAGGCTGGCGCAGTTCTCGATGCCGCAGTTGCGTCTGGAGCTAATCAAGTCGAGCAAATTAGTTTTATCGCTTCCGATACTGAGTTAAATGCTGCCAAGCAACTTGCCATTCAAGATGCAATCAAAGATGCTCAAACTCAATCTAGTACTGTTTTTAGTGCTTTGGGGTTCACGCTCAAAACTATTAAGGCAATTAACATTAGTGATTCGGCGATCGCCTATCCAAGCCCTGCGCCACGGATGGAGGCTATGGCTAAGGGAGCTAGCTCTATGCCAATTTTGGCTGGCGAGCAAAAGGTCGAGGCTTCAGTAACTATGCAGATTACTTATTAGGGACTTACACAAAATAATCGATCCCAAAAATATAGCGGCGGGCGTAGCCCGCCGCTATATTTTTGGGTTTTATATGGATCATTTTTGTTTGGAGTTCCCTTAAGTCCCTACGCATGATTAAATACAAAACCCCAAGCTCTGTAACGTTCACTTAGCAAGCGGTACAGAGCTTGACTCTGACTTTTAAATTATGCTGAGGTAATTATACCAATTCACAAAAGCGTCGTCATACTTTTGTGAATTAAAAACCAAACCTAGTAAGGGTTTTAAAAACACAAAATGGCGTAGCCATCAACAATTCTCATTATAAAAATCGGTTTCATAATGAAAATTGCTGTGTAGCCATTTTGTGCTTTGGTATTAAGGGGCTTTACGCTTTAGAATAACTTGAGATATCCCCTGACCAGTTCCATGCTTGACTACATCCGTGATGGCAATGAAATTTATCAAAAATCCTTTGCTATCATTCGCTCCGAGGCGAATTTATCAATTTTGCCACAGGAGCTAGAAGTAGTTGCTGTACGTTTAATTCATGCCTGTGGGATGACGGATATTGTCAGCGCTCTTGACTATTCTGAAGATGTGGTGAAAATTGGCAGGATGGCGCTCAAAAATGGCGCAAGAATCTTCTGTGATGCGCAAATGGTGGCTAATGGAGTCACCCGCAAGCGTCTGCCAGCCAATAATCTGGTAATTTGCACCCTAAATGAGCCTGAAGTGCCAGAACTTGCCAAGAAAATTGGCAATACGCGATCGGCTGCTGCAATGGAACTGTGGCGATCGCATATTCAAGGATCGATCGTGGCGATCGGTAACGCACCTACGGCACTGTTTCGATTATTAGAAATGCTAGATCAAGGTTTGCCCAAACCAGCCGTTATACTAGGATTCCCTGTTGGTTTTGTCGGTGCGATCGAATCAAAGGCGGCACTTGCAGCAAATAGCCGTGGCGTGCCCTTTTTGACCATTCACGGTCGTCGAGGGGGTAGCGCAATGGCAGCCGCAGCCTTGAATGCATTAGCGATGGAGAATGAGCTATAGCATTGCTACTTGATTTGTTAATAGGAGCAATTTATGAATTGATCCTATTAACTGTTCTAGTTTGGCAAGGAAAAGATTCTCTAACACATGATTTAGGATTGTTATATGAACATAGTCGAAAATGCAATTGCGAAAAAAGGCAGTCTTTATGGTTTAGGAATTGGACCTGGCGATCCAGAGTTATTAACCATTAAAGCCCATCGCATTTTGACTTCTGTTCCTGTAATCGCCTATCCCACTATGGAAAGTGGCAAAGTTTTAGCAAGAGCGATCGTCGCTGATTTTATTCGTCCCGAACAGATTGAAGTGCCGATGCCTCTTCCATTTAGTGTCGATCGCTCTTCTCAGCCCTATTACGATATCGCTGCCAAAAAGATCGCCGAACATTTAGAAGCAGGGCGTGATGTGGCTGTTTTGTGTGAAGGCGATCCCATGCTCTATGGCTCGTTTATGTATATTTTTAACCGACTCTCTGATAGATTCCATACTGAAGTCATCCCTGGAATATCTTCTACCTTTGCTAGTGCTGCGATGCTTGGTGCGCCACTCACTTATCGCAATGATGTGCTGAGCATCATGCCTGCTACTTTAGAAGCAGGTGTCTTACGCGATCGCTTAGCGGTTGCTGATGCGGCGATTATCATCAAATTAGGTAGACATTTCGCTAAGGTAAAGGCAGTTTTAGAAGAATTGGGATTATTTACGCGAGCTTTATATATTGAACGCGCTACTATGCCCAATCAAACGATCAAGGCGATCGCCTCTGTTGTTGCTGAAGAAGTTCCCTATTGGGCGATCGTTATGATTCCCAGTCAAACTAATCCACAATAAAAAGAAACCGTGCAAAGTGCTGTATTTTTTGCGTAAGTAGGTCAAAAAAGATATTCTGAGAGTTCTCAAGATCAAGAGTTATTCAACCACAAAGAATTTCGGATCGATCGCCAATAAGCCTTAATGGGAAACTCAGTGTAGTCACGAGTGATTGATAGCAGCACAAACAAATGTCCAAAAAATGTAGAGATCGCCCAGAACTTGGGAAACCATGCTAGAGGGACATCAGGCTCAGGTGGGAATAGATAGACAGCAAGGGACGCGATCACTGTCGGGATGATTACTAACAAAATTCCCAAAATGCTGAGCCAACGACTTGTATAAACCTGCACCGCATTTGCGTTTTCCCATCGCTTTCCCGTCCAAACCCATCGCAACATCGAGATCGTATCTGCCATTTTCAAAAATTGCTGACGTCGATCGGCACTATTCTCAAGAATAAAAATATGCCTACAAAAGGAACAAGCCAGAGATTCCATCATCGGCATTGGGGCAATCGCGCCGCGAAAACATACAGGACAGGGTGAAGAAGGCGATCTCGAACTAAAATAACTCATGACTTCACCAAACAATTATAGAGGTGGCTCTTTGCGCCACCTCTATAATCACTCAACAGCAAAGGTAATCGCAACTACCGCGCGGATATCTTTATCAATCGAGGTGGTGTTGTAAGAACCACTGTTGCTAACTTCGGTGGAATATCGCGCCGTAATTTGAAAGACATCAGTTTCTGCCTTGCGAATTGTGCCGAGGCGACTTCCCGAAACATTGACGATCGCCTCACCCCTAGCTTTAGCATCCTTAGTAGCTTCAGAAATCATCTCTACACGCAACTGACTTAGTTGAGTGTAGAGATATTCCGCAGGCTCAGAGGTGAATGGGATGCCCTCATTGATCAAATCCGTACTCGATCGCGCGATCGCACAAGTGCCATCCACATCCTTAGAGCGAATCTCAAAACGTTGCGTTAAACGATAGCCTATGTTTCTACCTGTTTGGACTCCATTAGCGTTGGTCTCAGGAACAGGCTGAGTGTCGATCGCACTAACTGAGATCGCATCTTCAGGAATATTTTTGCTCTTGAAATAGGCACGCACTCGTTCGTTATAGCGTTTGAGTTCTTGGAAGGCAAGTGGCAATGTCGCCTGCTGGCTTGAAACAGAGCTACGCCAAATCACATAATCAGCACGGATGGGACGGGTCGATGAACCAATTACAGTCAAAATGTCATTTGACCGCAGCGATCGCAAGGCATTGCCCGCGAGATACGCACTGCCGACAAGCGCGATCAAAAGGGCAAGCATTCCACTAAATAGCTGTGGAAATCGAGATACTGGTTTTGGGGATGAGTCTTTGGATTCTGACAGCATGGCTTTGTTGGGAATTGTGTCTATACAAGCTGACGTAAAAGAATATTACTTAGTTACGGCTCGCAACAAAACTCAAAACGAGAACATTTCAATTAGAAGCTGAGTAAATATATAGCAATGAAAGTTTTGCTTAGGACATAAAACCCAAATAAATGAAGGCGGCGCTTTGCGCCGCCTTCATTTATTTGGGTTTTGATTTGTCCTAGCTCTCTCTTTCATTACTATATTTAGAAAAATACTGGTCGAAATCAAGCTTTAGGGACTTGTGAAAAAATGAAGTCCCAATCCAGATTTTCCAGAATTTAGTGGGGCGGCTTTGCCGCCCCACTAATTCTGGTTTTACATTTGGTACTTTATTAAATCGCACAGCCCTTAAGTACTTGTGCGATTTCAAAATTAGAGCTTGAGTGAGTTTAACCATAAATTCCCTCAAAAGGGCTTTAAAGCAATTTTTGATCGAACGAACCACGAGAAAACTTTTGAAAGCGTCGCGAAGCAACGCTTTCAAAAGTTTTCTTGGTTTTGGTTTGAGCGCAAAGCGCTGTATATAGTACAAATGTCAGAAAATGTCAGAAAAATTCTAGAGAAAATTGCTTTTATGTCGCTACAATGTGTGCACCTTTTTGGTGAGGATGTAGGGATATGTATAGAAAGCGTCAGAAAATGTCCGTTGCAAGTCTAGGAGCAACAATCTTAGCGGCAGTTGTGGGAGCGATCGTCGTGCCTGTGCCAACTCAAGCACAACAAGTAACTGTAAACCCGGCAAATCGTTCAGTTAGAGATGAAGCCGATCGCTTGCTCGATCTTGGCAACGGTCAACTCAAGGAGGGTAAACATCGCGAAGCAATTAAGACTTGGCTCTATGCGATCGGATATTATCGCCGCGTCAACGACCAATCCGCGATTTCCTACACGTTAGCGCGAGTGAGCGATGCCTATGAAATGATGGGGTCAGCCAATGCGGCTCAAGAGACAAATCGGCAAAGACTGCGCTATGCCAACACCTTGCAGGATAATGGTGCCAAGTTGGAAAGCTCGAATAATTTGGTCAGTTTTGATATTGTCCAAAACAAACTCGAATCAGCCACAAAGCTGAACAAACCAACTGTCGATCTGGCTCTTCAAAACGATCAACGACTGAATACAGCGATCGCCATGAATAACAACGGGCTAATTGCTGGGCGCTATGGCGATCATACGGCGGCGATCAAGCATTACTATGCTTCGATCAAAAGATTTCCCATCCGTGAAGCGATTGGCGAAGGCTATGTCCATGTCAATAGCGGTGACAGTTCAATGGCTTTAGATGATTACAAAACGGCGATTACATCCTATGGGATGGCGTTAACGATCGCTCGCCAATATCGCAATTATCCACTGATGGCAGTCGCTAGCGATCGCTTGATTGCCGCTTATCTCGAAGTCCCTAACTTTTATCGGATCGAGGAATTGTTGCAAAATCGGTCTAGCTTGGCTTTGGTAATGGGCGATCACGAAACAGCTGCAATCATGCAGCGATATTTGGGCGATTTGTACTTATCTTTTGGAAATCTGCCAAAATCACGCGCTGCTTACCAAGAGTCCTATGATTTTGCTGCTATGCTAGAAGATACATCTAGCTTGCCACTGCAAGAAGCTTATTACAAATTGCAGGCATTAGAAAGATTGTAAGTTTTGTGAGTGTTGCAATGCACCACCTCAAATTTAATATAAAAGCGCTTTTTATTTAAAAAATTTAGTAAAACATCCTAACATTGCCATGCCAGCGATCGTCATTCCGCGTCGGTTAGATGTAGCTGCGACCGATCATAATCTCAATGATCTAGCAACTAAAGCCCAACTATCTGCTCCCACTCAGCATATTCTTCCCAATGGAATCAAGATTATTGCCGAGCAGGTTCCTGTTGATGCGGTTAACCTTAGTATTTGGGTTGATGTTGGCTCTGCTGTTGAGAATGATGCCATAAATGGCATGGCGCATTTCTTAGAACATATGGTGTTCAAAGGAAGTGAGCGACTAGGTTTAGGAGAGTTTGAACAGGCGATCGAGTCGCATGGTGGAAATACCAATGCGGCAACTAGCCAAGACTACACACATTTTTATATTAATGTTGCGCCCAAGGACTTTGCCAAGCTTGCGCCATTGCAACTAGATATCGTTCTGAAGGCAAGCATTCCCGATGAGGAGTTTCAGCGCGAACGGCATGTGGTGTTAGAAGAAATTCGCCGCAGCGAAGACAATCCCGATCGCCGTATTTATCGGCATATTTCCGAGCTGGTATATGAGCAGCTACCCTATCGCCGTGCTGTACTTGGACCTGTCGAAGTGATTGAAAACGTCACTTCAGAGCAAATGCGATCGTTTCATCGCCAATGGTATGCGCCACAAAATATGACGATCGCCGTTGTTGGCAATTTATCCGTCAGCGAGATGATCGGTGTGATTGCTAATTATTTTGAGGCAGAAAATCAAGAAATTGCGATCGCTGAAAAGCCTACACCACAATCCTTTACCCCAGAAAAGCCTTTTGAGTCGATTGTGCGTCGGGAAGTGACCGATCCTAGTCTCAAGCAAGCAAGGCTGAGCATGAGTTGGCGTGTGGCAAGTTTGCGAGACTTATCAGAGACCTATCCTTTGAGTATTCTGGCGAATATTCTTGGCAGTGGGCGTACTTCGCGGATGGTACAAGACTTGAGAGAAAATCGGCGCATCGTCGATCGCATTTCTGTGAGCAATTCAGCGATGCGTTGGCAAGGTACATTCCAAGTATTTGCCAAGTTGAACGTAGAAGATGTGGAAATAGTTGAGCAAGCAATTCGTGAACACATAATCAAATTGCACGAAACTCCAGTCACTGATGAGGAATTAGCCAAAATTCGCACTCAAGTTAGCAATCGTTTCATTTTTGGTAATGAGTCACCAAAAGAACGTGCAGGTATCTATGGCTATTACGATCGCATTGTCGGTTCGCTAGAGCCAGCGTTAAACTATCCCGATCTCATGAAATCCATCACCAAAGAGGACATCCAATCCGCCGTTCGCAAATATCTCAATCCTGATGCCTACGGTATTTTGATAGTTAAACCTTAAATGGTAATAAATTCATAAAAAATACTTATCCAAATGACAATTTAGGAGAAAAAATCTCCTAAATTGTCATTTGGATAAACCATATAAACTATAATCAAACAAAATTCTCAATATGTTTGATTAAAAAATGCTAATTCAATTCACCATACAAAACTTTTTGTCCTTCAGAGATGAAGTGACTTTTAGCATGGTGGCAGTTAATAGCGATAGTCAGCATGGCGATCATCTTGCTCAGCATGAAGCAGGAGAAGGTCGTTCAGTCTTGCCGATTGCCGCCATTTATGGAGCTAATGCCGCAGGTAAATCAAATCTTATTAAAGCTATAGCTTTTGCTCAAAATCTAGTGCTGGAAGGAACTAGAAGCACTCAAACTATTGCTATACATCCATTTAAGCTAGGAGATTGCAGCAAAAATCCTAGTAAATTCGAGTTTATTTTTACCTACAAAGGTTCTCAATATTCTTACGGATTTACTCTAAATAGAGAACAAATTTTAGAAGAATGGCTATATGGAATTCCTCAAGGTAAGAAGAAAGAGATAAGGTACTTTGAGAGATTTACTTCTATTCAAGACTCAAATCCAGCAAAAACAACTATAGAATTTGGCTCTATTATTAAAGGTAAAGCTCGCAAAGACGAACAAAATTTAAACTTTATTGCGTTAGGCACTCGCCCTAATCAACTTTTTCTAACAGAATCAATTGATCGCAATCTTAATACTCTAATGCCTGTCTACAACTGGTTTAGCAATGCATTAACTGTTATTCCAGCTGATGTAGATTGTACAGGCTTAGAAGTTAGTGTACAGAGAAATAAAAAATTTAGAAAT
Source organism: Pseudanabaena sp. (assembly GCA_003249035.1). Taxonomy (GTDB): domain Bacteria; phylum Cyanobacteriota; class Cyanobacteriia; order Pseudanabaenales; family Pseudanabaenaceae; genus Pseudanabaena. The sequence continues at coordinate 94,295 of QBMK01000014.1, read as the reverse complement.
TTTCTTGATGGATTTCTTCAAGTTACTGGAACAGGCATAAATTCAGTTGTTGACGAAAAAATAGAAGTTAATTTTGATCAACATCTTGCAACTATGCATAAATCGACAAGAGAAAAACTTTTGCAAGAATTGGATAATAGACCTGAAGTAACTGTTGAAAAGTCCCAAGGAGGGAGAGAAATATTTTCTAAAGATGATATGGGTAAAGTAACCCTGACCAGATTGAAAACGATACATCTTGCGGAGAATGGAGACTTTATTAATTTTTCTATTGAAGAAGAATCAGAAGGAACACAACGATTAATTCATCTTATCCCAGCTCTTTTTTTGTTGCAGCAAGAATCAGAAAAGATTATTTTTTTAGATGAACTAGATCGGCGATTACATCCTTTACTTTCTCGATATTTTGTTGAGACTGCTATAAATTGTAGGGCGAGAAGTAATCAACTTATTTTTACAACTCATGATACTAATTTGCTAGATCTAGATTTATTGAGGCGAGATGAGATATGGTTTGTCGAAAAAAATAAAAATGGTGTGTCTGATTGCTACTCGTTAGCTGAATTTAAGATTAGACCTGATCTTAAGATTGAAAAAGGTTACTTAAATGCTCGTTTTGGAGCTATTCCTTTCTTTGGAAATCCAAAGGATTTAGGATGGTTTGAATGTGAAGATTCGCTATCTGATAAAGCAAATCGATAAGAGAAATGAGAAAGATAAACCGCACTAAGCTTTTAGACCGTAAACACGATCGCCGAAGTGCAAAACTATTTGTGATAGCAACTGAAGGCAAAGATACTGAAAAACAATATTTTGAAATGTTCGGTAGCCGTAAAGTCAAAGTAGAAATATTAGCTACTGGAGATGATAACAAGTCTGCACCTGAATATGTGCTGGAGCGTCTGGATAAATTCAAGGATTTATATGACTTTGATGAGGAAGATGAATTTTGGCTAGTACTTGATGTAGATCGCTGGGTCAAAAGGGATCAATTAATTGCCGTCTGCCCTCAAGCTAAGCAAAAAGGTTATCAATTAGCTATTAGTAATCCATGTTTTGAAATTTGGTTATGTTTGCACTTTGGAGCTTTACATCCTGAAGATAAAACTTGTAAACATTTTGGAGCAAGACTTAGAAGTATTTTAGGAAGCTACAATAAGAGTAATTTGGATGTCTTGGTTTACACACCGAATATCAAAAGCGCAATTGAGCGATCGCGAAGTCTTGACTTAAAACTAAATGAATATTGGACTTCACAATTAGGTACTCGTGTTTACAAATTGGTTGAGAATATTTTGCAAAGCCTAAATGATTAGTTCCAGAATGGTTAGAGCCTTTACAATGTAGCTGACGCTTATTTAGTAATGCGATCGCCTATATGCCAGAATTAGAACAATAAAGATATTGATTTAGCCATGCAGCAGTTACTTTACATCGAAATCCCCAGACCTCAAATTGAAGCCGTGAAAACATGGCTCCAGTCTGAGTACCAATCACCTTTCGGTAAAAAAACTATTGCTAATCATGGCTTTATTCTCGATCGCCAAAATCGCTCAGGGGCGATCGCGCAATTATCAGTATTTCTCTGGACATTACAACGTACAACTTACTTAAAAGTGTTTCGCTGGTCGGATGAGGTCATGGATGGGGAAAAAGATTTTCTTGAGCATTTGACTAAAGCTGCCCGCCAGGCATTTCCATACGAATATAAGCAGCCACCTGCGATCTCGCCTAATCAGTCTATTTTTGAAGCATTAGCTGCAGAATATCCGCTGACTGTTAAATTCTTTCAACGCATTCCTAATGGCGAATACGATCTCAATCGTGTTTATTGGTGGGAAAAGCGCTGGCGCGAAAGTGTGAAATCACCTGAAACTCCGAAGAAGGTAATCTTTACAGAAGCAAATTCTCCGAAGCAAGATTTGCAATACGATATTGTCTATTTGGGCGGCGCGTTGGGGGCGATCCATGCAGCGATGATGGCAAAATTAGGCTATCGCGTTTGTCTGGTGGAACGAATTCCTTTTGGAAGAATGAATCGCGAATGGAATATTTCTCGTGCGGAATTTCAGAATCTTATTGACTTTGGACTCTTCACTAAAGAAGAATTTGAAGCGATGATTACGGCGGAATATGTCGATGGCTTTAATAAGTTTTTTGATAGCAATAATCCACCCCATCTTAAGGCTAAGGTGCTGCATACGCCTACGGTTTTAAATATTGCGATTGACACTAATCGCTTATTAGAAATTTGCAGTAAGAAATTACATCAATATGGAGCAGTAATTTGCGATCGCAATGAGTTCCAAAAGGTTGTCATTGATAACAATGGCGCGACTATCTTTGCTAAGAATCTAGAAACAGAAGCAGAAGTAATTATTACTTCTCGCTTAGTAATTGACGCGATGGGATCGGCTTCTGCGATCGCGCAGCAAATTAATGCAGGTCAAGCTTTTGATAGTGTCTGTCCGACGGTAGGCGCAGTTTTAGAAGGAATTGATAAGCATGTATGGGATTCCCAATATGGTGATGTGCTGTTTAGTCATGGTGATATCTCAAGGGGAAGACAGTTAATTTGGGAACTCTTTCCTGCGGAAAAGGATGAGTTGACAATTTATCTATTCCATTATCATCAAGTGCATCCAGAGAATGCAGGATCGTTGCTAGAAATGTATGAGGACTTCTTTACAATTTTGCCTGAATATCGACGTTGTGATATGGAAAAGCTGACTTGGAAGAAAGCAACTTTTGGTTATATCACGGGACATTACAGCCTTAATGAAGATTCTAAAAAATGTGCTTTTGATCGGATTTTAGCGATCGGTGATGCTGCTTCTCTGCAATCACCATTAGTCTTTACAGGCTTTGGTTCTCTCGTCCGCAACTTGCCCCGCCTAGCGACCTTACTTGATACTGCACTTAAACATGATTTACTAAATGCTGATGATCTTAATCAAATCAATGCCTATCAAAGCAATATCGCCGTTACATGGCTGTTTTCTAAAGGGATGATGGTTCCGACGGGTATGTATTTACCACCAGAGCGAGTGAACTCAATGCTAAATACATTCTTTGGACTGCTCGCTGATGAGCCCCAACCAGTTAGCGATCGCTTTATCAAAGATCGCCTCAGTTGGTTGATGTTCAATCGTCTTGCCCTAATTGCTGCCTTCAAAAATCCCAAGCTGATTCTCTGGATTATTGAAATGGCAGGTACAAAGGATCTGTTGAAATGGCTTTCTAGTTATGGAGCCTTTACCCGCAGTTCTTTTGCTAATGCCCTATTAGGTGGATGGCTGCCTCAACTCTTACGTAGTTGTCAAACATGGTTAGAACCGACGAATCCCCGTTTGTGGTTGAGGTTACTAAGTTGGAGTTATGCGCTAAATTACTCTGTTGGTAAGCCTGTAGATTAAGTTGAGCAATTAAGTTCGATTTCAACAGGCTCATCGTTTTGCTATAACGGCTTGGGCTTCAGAGGACGGCGATACATTCTGCAGCATAGTCAATAGTGTATGCCTCGTTCCGTTGCAAGCCCTTGTTAGGTCGCTTACTCTGCAAACATTTCAGCCAAGGTGTCAAGAACCACTCTTTGCTCATCTTGACTAATTTGACCGAGCTTTTTGACCAATCGGGTTTTATCTATTGTGCGGATTTGATCCAAAACAATTTGCCCATCTTTGCCCTGAAATTGACAAACCACACGAGTAGGATATGTTTTTCCTTTAGTAGTCATTGGAGCAATTATAACCGTAGCAACATAATGGTTCATCTCATCTGGCGAAATGACAACACAAGGTCGCGTCTTCTTGATTTCACTTCCAATAGTGGGGTCAAGATTAATCAGAAAAACATCGAAACGCTTGACTACCACTCCCATTCAACTTGATCCCAATCGGTAGTGCTAACTTCATCCAGAAGAACATCATCATGCTGCTTAGACATTGCAGCAAATGCTTCACCCCATCCACTTCGTAAGCGTGATGCTGTACGAATAGTTAGATGATCGCCCTGGACTTCGATTTCAACTTCTGCGTGAATTCCGCTTTGCTCCAAGAGGAGCTTAGGTATGCGAATACCTTGAGAGTTGCCAATTTTAACAATTCGGGTTCTAATCGCTGTGCCCATTTCTGGATTACTTCAAAAGTGTAGTGTAGTTACATTGTAGCTACGGGCAAAGAAATCGTCAAGTGAAGTGGGAAAATGGGCTGAATCTGCCTAACGGTTTAGTTGAGCCACCACAGTCAAACTTTAAATTTTGAAGATTCGCTTTTTAAAAGTTGGCTCCAACGAAGTGTTAGACTGCACTTGCTTTGCAGATTTCTACGCTAGCTTCTTCAAATACTTGAACTGTGATGTTTTATTATTTAGGACTTACGCAAGAACCATAGGAATAAAAGGATTTTTAAGTTGGGATTTTAAATATAGGACATACGCAGTGACCGAAAAGAGGTAAAAATGAAGAAGAGTTAGGCAAAACACAATTCGTAATAAACCTAAAACGAAGCTAGACATTCCTGCATTGCTTGCGCCATAGTTTCGCGATCGCAGTGATAGCGGCGACCATGCCCAGGTAAAACCCACTCAAATTGATAGGTTGCTAACCGTTCCATCGATCGCCCTAGTTCATCCCATGAATACCAACAAGCATTCCGAAAAGCGATTAAACGATGGAGTTGCTCAGACCAGGCAAGATGATCTCCCGAAAACAGAAACTTCTGTCCATAGAGTAAAACCGTATGTCCCTTAGTATGTCCGGGCACAGGAATAATTAGCAGATCGTCCGCGATCGCGATCGCATCTGTTCCAGTCAATTGCATCTCGACACTGCGCGTACTTGTGCCAATATCATCTTGATGCAGAATGCGATCGCAGCCAAAATGGTCGTGGAACTTCTGATGATCGGCAACATCATCACGGTGAGTCAAATACAAATAACGAATTCCTCCCATCGCTTCTATCTGTTTTACTAGCGGAGCCGCAAAACGTGGTGAATCAACCAAAATATTGCCTTCAGGATGCTGAATCAAGTAACTAGCCGCACCATAGGAAGACTCCGCATGATAACCGCAATGGAAGACATTTTGGTCAATGAGAATAGGGAAACTTTGCTGTGCTATCTGAATATCGGAGGGCTTCTCAACTGTAGCAATAGAAGCAGTGGGACAGGATAGAACCGCTTGCAAGGCTCTGAGCCGTTCGATTTCATTGGTGGGCTGATGATAAACAGCAGACTGCTCAGCTACTTGATGAAATATTTCTGGAGCCATCCATCGACAGGTATCACAATCAATACAGGAGCTATCAACATAAAAATCGCCACTCACATTATGAGGAAGTCTCCGTTCAATTTTTGCCATAACATTTTTCAGCCTCGCTGTCCTTTCTACATTGTAACGGTTGTAGCAATTTACATTTTTGAAAATTCAGGAATTTTTTTAAAAGGGTTGCGAAGCATGTCTTTTGAAAAATTGGTATTGTCTCATCACTTACGTTAAATCAAATAAATTAAAACATTCGATAAAAACGATAAACCCAGATTTGCATTTTTTTCATGACCTAAGCGCATTGCCAGCTAAAGATCGATACAACATAAAAATAGTGCCGCAGTTTCCGTAATTTATAGTCACATTATGCGATATCCTAGATAGGCTGTAAAAAACACACGTCTGAGGTTTCGGGTGTTTAAAGCTATTTTTTAGCTTTTAAATTCCATCTCAGGCGAAAGGATAAACCCGAACACAGGAGAAAATTAAATGGGAGTCGTAACCCTAGCCCAGTTGCTAGAGTCTGGAGTTCACTTCGGGCATCAAACCCGTCGCTGGAATCCCAAGATGGAGCCTTACATCTTTACCGAGCGTAATGGCGTTCATATCATTGACCTTGTGCAAACCGCACAATACCTCGAAGAAGCTTATGTTTATTTGCGTCAAGCATCTGAACAAGGCAAAAAAGTATTGTTTGTCGGTACAAAGCGTCAAGCAGCAGGTCTAATTGCTCAAGAAGCAGCCCGCTGCGGTAGCTACTACATCAACCAACGCTGGTTGGGTGGAATGCTCACCAACTGGACAACCATCAAAACCCGTGTCGAGCGCCTCAAAGATCTAGAACGTCGCGACGAAAGTGGCGCACTCGATCGCCTTCCTAAGAAGGAAGCATCCACACTTCGCCGTGAAATGGAAAAGCTGCGGAAGTACCTTGGCGGCATTAAACTCATGCGTAAGCCACCCGACATTGTGATCGTGGTTGACCACAAGCGTGAGTACAACGCGGTTCAAGAATGCCAAAAGTTGAAGATTCCCATTGTCTCTTTGCTTGACACCAACTGCGATCCTGATAGCGTTGATATTGGTATTCCTGCAAATGATGACGCAATTCGCTCGATTAAGTTGATTGTTGGCAAACTTGCCGATGCGATCTACGAAGGTCGTCATGGTGATATCGAAGATATCGAGTATGAAGTTTCTCCAGAAGATGCTGAAGCTCTTGTCGAAGCTGAAGCAATCATTACTGGAGATGAAGAAGAAGCTGAAGCTGAAGCTTAAGGCTTTACTCTCACTTTAACCCGCAATCTCAAAAAGGCAAAGCGCCCGCTAAACGGACGCTTTGCCTTTTTGATTTTAGTTTTTATTGCGCCAAGGGAGTTATTTCTAGAGCTTTTCTACTCATCAATTTTACAAAAGATTAAAGAACGCCGAATCAATCTCATAGCCTAGACTTTGAGTCATTTGTTGCAACTTAGCTGTGCTATCAATGCCGCGTGACTTGAGCCAGATAGAAATTGTAAATACTTTCTGCATCACAAAAAGCTCCAAGGCTTCAGGATTGTATTGCAACACATAGCCATCACCTTCGCGTTTAAACTCGTGAGGAACTAGCATCGCCGCATAACGACTGAGTTCTGCACGCCAATCGAGGAGATAGCTAAACCAAGGATAAGTGGCATCAAGACGTACAAACCAGAGCCGCACTTCTGATATCTCTGACAATTCGCGAGGATCGCCATCTTCTTTATCCCAAACTAGTTCTATTTGAAACTGGCGATCGCCTTCAGCAGTTTCATCCCAATTTGCTAATAACTTTGCGATCGCAATTTTGGCAGGAGTAATATCCAGTGACTCAATACAGGCTTGGTTGACGTAGATGATAGTAGACATATGGGTTTTAATGCTAAGTAGGATGGGCGCAAAGCGCCCATCCTACATTTATTTTTTCGGTAAGTTTTCGCGAGGATCGAAGGATTGGATTTCTAGCAACTGCTCGTAAAGTTCGCGTTCTCGCTTACTGGGAGTTTTGGGAACTACGATTTGGACTTCCACATATTGATCTCCAAAGGTTCTCGCATCTTTTGGAAAACCTTTGCCAGAGAGGCGTAACTGCTGTCCAGATTTCACCGCAGGAGGGATAGTTAGCTTTACAAGCCCGCTTAAGGTGGGAACTTCTACCTGAACACCAAGTACCGATTCACTTGGAGAAATTGGTAATTGACAACGAATATCGGAACCTTCGAGTGTAAAGAATGTATGGGGCTTGAGCGTAATCTTGAGATAAAGATCTCCGCCTGATGCGCCTTGACCTTTAAGACGGATTCTTTGTCCTGAAAGCACACCTGCAGGCATATTCACTTCTAGCGATCGCCCATCTTCGAGTCGGATACGTTCCCTCCCACCAACATAGGCTCGTTCAAGGGGTAACTCTAATAAAGCTTCAGAATCTCGGCGTGGGGTGGGGCGGGTCTGAGTTTGGGTATTAGTTCGATAAGAAGAAGCGCCACCAGTATCTTGAGCGCGTTCATTGGTGCGAAATTTTCCTAGAAGTTGATCGACAAATTCTTGGAAATCGTTATATTGGCTAAAGTCCACATCACCTGTGTAGCCACCGCGCTCAAAGTCTGGCGTATATTGTTCTCGCGATGATGGTGGTCGTCCGCCTGAGCCTTGGAATCCACCTTGTTTCCAATATTGCCCAAAGCGATCGTATTGCTGGCGTTTGGTTGTATCAGACAAGACTTCGTAAGCTTCGCCAATGTCTTTAAAGCGCTCTTCGGCAGCCTTGTCATTAGGGTTCAGGTCGGGGTGATATTTCCGCGCTAACCTACGATAGGAGCGCTTAATTTCGTCAGCCGTGGCTGTCTTCGGTACACCGAGGATTTCATAATAGTTGCGAAAGTTTTGCATATTTCCCGAACTGCAAACAAGGAGATAACTTAGCTTACCTTATCGTTGCTTTTGGAAATGCTGTGGGGCATCTTAAAGAACTTAGATCCAGCTAGGTAACCACATTAGCACGGGCAAATAACCTGATGAGATCGGTAAACCGATATAAATTGGCAACCAAAATATAAAAGCGATCGCAATAATCCCAAAAATCCCTGAACCAAGCATTCTCATTTCTAGTAATGGCGATCGCCACATTAGCGATACTAACAATGCAAGTGCCGCAAAGGCAAAAACTGAGGCAGGCATGTAGTGATACAAAAATATGCAACGTTTGCTCAAGCTCCATGGCAACCAATGGGCAAGAAAACTAGTGGTTATATAGAAAGAAAACCAAAATAAAGTTGATTGTCCCTGAGATCTATTTTTAGGATCTATCTGAGCTATTAGCTTGGGTGGAAATCTTAACTTGGAAGCAACTAAAAATGTTAGACAGATAAGTAATGCGATCGCACTGAGCCAATATAACAACGGGTTACCCATGGCTAGAACAAATTGCACCATGCTATTAGGTCGCATCTCAAAAAAGTAGGCGACGGGACGAATTAGTAAAACCCAACTCCACCAAGGCGAACAATAGGGATGGATCGGTTCAGTTTTGCCAAGACCTAAATTTTGATGAAAGCCAAGGATCTGGCGGTGTAGTTCCCAAATATCGCGTTCGGGATTGATCGTTAAATGTGGAATCCATTGCACAAAATAAAAGGCGATCGGCAAAATGATTAATCCAATCGCAATTTGCGGGGCATTTAAAGCTTGGTGATAGCGTGACCATGCATATCCCATGAGCGTTACTAGCCCGACCACATAAGCCAAGCCTGTCCATTTGACGCTGATTGATGCACCTAACATTAAGCCTGTAGCAAGTACCCAAAACCATCTTTGTCGCGATCGCTTTAGGGCTAGCAGCATACATAGGTGGCTGAGAATACCAAATAGCAGAATATAGATATTGATCAAGCCAAAGCGCGACTCTACCAATAACAATCCATCCATCGCTACAAACCAACCTGTCAACCATGCCCAACTACGGCGATCGCTCAGTTGCCAGATCAACTCATAGGTAACTAAAGGTAATAATGAACCTGCCAGTGCTGTCATGCAACGATAGCCAAAAGGCGCATAACCAAAAATCTTGACGCCTATGGCAATGATGTACTTAGCAAGGGGTGGATGTGCGTCAAATAGAGTCTCACCTTGTAAATAGTTTTGAGCATACTTAGGATAATAAACCTCATCAAAAACCACATCCGCAGTGCCATCCAAATTCCAAAAGCGAGTGGCAAAGGCAACTAAGGCGATCGCCATTATTCCAAAAACTGGATGCTCCGATAGCCAAATCAGGCGATCGGACAAACGAGCAGTGGGAGTAATGATTATTTGTTCCCTCCAATTGCCCATTTATTGTTCTCACCTAAAAAACACTGAATATATAAACAATAATTTTAAAAAGCCTTGTAAAACAAGGCTTTTTAAAATTATTTACCCGCTTTAATCTGGGCAACCAAAGATTCCAAATCCTTAATTTCAGGCACTCCAGAGAAAAATACTCCATTTACCACAAATGACGGAGTACCTCTTACTCCCAAAGACTTGCCAAGTTCAAAATCTTTCTTGATTGCCATTTTTGCTTCTTCGCTCTTGCGATCGCGATTAAAGCGATCGATATCAAGCTTCAAAGTATTTGCAAGCTCAAGATAGAAGGCTTCCCCAAGCTTACTCTGCTGCTCAAACAAAGCATCATGATATTCCCAAAACTTGCCCTGCTGGAAAGCAGCCCAAGACGCAAGAGCAGCAGGTTCAGCCTGTTGATGAATTTCCGTGAGCGGGAAATGCTTAAATACTAAAGTGACATCATTCTGATTTTTTGCCATGAACTCTTTGACTACAGCAAATCCTCTTGCACAAAAAGGACATTCAAAGTCTGAGAACTCCGCCATAATAATTTTCTGGCTTGCCGAACCTGTAACTGGAGAATTACGAAGTAATAACCGAGGCTCTTGGCGAATTTGCGATAAAACCTTATCTCTCAACTGTTCTTCTTGCTGAGCCTGAGATCTTTGATAGGACTGTACTGAGTCTAAAATCACCTGCGGATTTTTACGAATAATCTCCAAGACTTTAGTTTCAAATTGAGCATCAGACAATTGAGCGTTTGCAGATTGCCCTGTAGAAGCACAACTAGTAATCATCAGTAAGAGTGCTACTAAAGCTGAGAGTAAGTATGGTTGGAGGCGCATTACAAAAAACATCCTAAATAATCACAAATAGAAAGTGGAATACTTTTCGTCTCAGTCTACACGATCACTAATTAAAAATGGATTATGCTCATAATCTCACGCTCTAAGGGCTGAGCGATTTAATAAAGTACCAAATGTAAAACCAGAATTGGTGGGGCGGCGAAGCTGCTCTACCAATTCTGGAAAATCTGGCTTGGGACTTTCCTACTTCGGGCTATTGTTTACTATAAATATATTTCAAGTTGAGATGCTCAGACATTCTGGCAAAAACTTTATCTTCGGTAAATGGTTTAGCGAGAAATCCATCGAACCCATGTATAAACAAATCTTCTTCTCTAAGATCGATTAGGCTAGCAGTCAAAGCAATAATTCTGACTTTTTGTGATTGAGAGATGTTTTTTATGGACTCAATTTCTCTGATAGTAGATGCTGCTTCTTTCCCATTCAATATCGGCATCCTAATATCCATCCAAATCAGATGTGGCGACCAATCTTGCCAAGCCGCGATCGCCTCCTGTCCATTACTAACTTCACGAACCTCAAATCCCAGAGGCATTAGGATTCTAGTCAATAGTTGACGGTTCAGACGCATATCCTCTGCGATTAGGATGCGGTAGACTTGATTCGTCTCAATCCCGATCACCCGATTTGGTAGTTTAGTTTGAGAATCGAGACTAAACAGATCTAAAGACTTAACGGGAATGTAAAACCTGAATGTAGAACCTTCGCAAACTTTACTGGTGACATCCATTACTCCACCCATTAGCCTTACATAATTATGGCTAATAGATAGTCCAAGTCCAGTCCCTTCGTGAGATCTCTTGCCAGAATCAGTTTGAACAAAAGGCTGAAATAGGTTTAATACTTCCACTTCAGAAATACCTACTCCAGTGTCTTCTACTTCAAAATATAGACAACGGTCAGTTATTTCCTGATTATCTTTAGAGAGGTTGCGGATATCCACACGTACAAGAATACGTCCTGTATCTGTAAATTTGATCGCGTTACCGATTAAATTGATTAATATTTGGCGTAATTTACCTTCATCTGTATAAATATAGGGAGGAACATCTGGTTGAATTATCACATCGAAAGATAAACCTTTCTCTTGAGCTTTCAGAGATAACATATCTCTTGCCGTATCCACGATGTCGTATAGAGAACATTCCTTTTCATGCAAAAGCACGCTGCCAGCTTCGAGTTTTGACATTTCTAAAATGTCATTAATCATCGTTAATAGGTGATTTCCACTATTGCAGATGGTTTGGAGATCAGTTTGGTGCTGTTCATTTAGCTCTTGGTCGTAGAGCATAAGCTGAGCAAAGCCAAGAATTGCATTCAAAGGTGTTCGCAACTCATGACTCATATTTGCTAAAAAGGCTGCCTTAGAGAGGTTTGCAGCCTCAGCGGCTTCTTTGGCAAGTTTTAGGTCGCAAGTCCGTTCCTCAACTCGTTGTTCTAAGTCGATGGCTTGTTTTCTTAGCTTTGACTCTGACTCACGCAGTGCAATTTCCGTTTTTTTAAGTACCGTAATGTCATAAAAAGTACTTAACAAGACCTGTTCCCCTTTTAGCCATAGTAGATGCAGAGAGGCTAATACCCATAAGGGTTCTTTGGTTGCTTTGCGTAGACGAATCTCATAGTCACGCACTCTTTGCTGTTGCGAAAATTGCTGCTCTAAAATCTCCCATTCTGAGGGTAAGTAGTAAATACTCTTAATCGATCGCTGAATTAACTCATGGGATTCACTTTGCAACATAGTGCCAGCACTAGTATTAGCGTATGAGATCGCTCCATCAGATAGGCGGCTAACTATCATTGCCATACTGGTTGATTCAGCGATCGCTCTAAACTGCTCCTCACTCTGACGCATAGTCTCGACAGCGCGATTGTATTGCTCATATTCGATCGCGTCACCATGCTCGGTGGTCGTTGCTAGCATGATTTCAAGATCGCTTTTATCTCGATAGACAATTTCTAAGATTGATTGCAGGGTAGCCTGAGCCATCTTACGTTCGACGATTTCACTTTTTAATCTTTTATTAACATCTAGAAGTTCTGATTCAACGAGATCACCATGTTCAATCGCAGTTAACAGAGAATTTTCCAAATCGCTATTTTCCATCTGAAGTCGGCTAACTTGCATCCGCAATCCCTTGACTTCTTGCTGAAGGGCTTGCCAAGCTTTCGTAGATATTTCTTCAGAAACGTTGGGATTGTTCATGTAGGAAAATTTTTTAAAGCACTACAAATTATTTGAAATCGGCCAAACAAGAGCAAAGCAATTCAGACCCAGATCAGTGATTTCAAAAAAAGCTTAATAGATTTATTATGTGCTTTTAAAAGTTCTATCAGTTGATTTTTACAAAAAAATTTTGACATATTCGTCAACAAATCAAACTAAATAAAGATGAGGTGCGCTGCATTTTATCTTTATAGTTTATGCTACTCCCTTCCCAGCCAAGAAATTGCAGTGCGGGGCTTTGCCCCGCACTGCAATTTCTTGGCTTTATGTGTATAAGTACTTAGTGGAAGGGAGTATAAAAAAATAACTTTGACGAACGTTGTTAGATGTGGTAAGTTGCGCTACGCTATTAATCCAAATTGCCTAAGTAATTAGTTATTTGATCTCAATGAGTTATCACTCCCAAACATACGCGATCGCTAGTCGCCAAGAAGATTTAGAGAGATACCTGCTGGAGTTATCTGTCGTTGACCGCGAGCAGTTGGCGGTTGCCAAACGTTGGCAAGCTCGACAGGAAGGACCTTTGCTGATGATTTTGTTGCAGCTTAGTTTTATTGACTTGCAGCAGTTTAGTGGCTTACTGGACTGGTCTGGTCAGCGCTGATTAGCTTTGACGATCCCAAAAAGCAAAGCGCCCGCTTAGTGGGCGCTTTGCTTTTTGAGTTTTACTTTATCCACCACTCACGGGTGGTATCAGTGCTACCTCGTCGCCATTTTTCAGAATTGTCTGTGGTTCTACAAAATTGAGATTCACTGCATAACGGGTTAGCGATCGCCATTTCTCAAGATGTGGGTGTTGGTTGACAAGGCGATCAAAAATTTGCACCACTGAAGTACCTGACGCCAGCTTAATTTGCATTTCATTGGTAGCGAGCACCTCTTGAAAAATCGCAAATAATTTGACAGTGATTTGAATATCTTCAGAAATTATTTGGTGGGGCATCGTTTTATAGTGCTTGGCGCTGAGATGAGGACTAAGATTTTTGTGGCAAATTATACCAATTCACAAAAGTGTGACGACACTTTTGTGAATTAAAAACCAAACCCAGTAAGGGTTTTAAAAACACAAAATGGCTACGTCATTTTGTGTTTTGGTATTACTTGAGCTAAAAGAGGCTATTTGCGTTTCCACTGGCTAATCTCCTTCTGCCTTTTCATAGGCAGCGATGATGTTATGCACTAGTGGATGGCGCACTACATCATTCTTATCAAACAAGTTAAAGGAAACGCCTTCGACTCCTTTCAGAATATTCATGGCGATAATTAAGCCAGATTTTTGATGGCGAGGTAAATCAATTTGGGTAATGTCACCCGTTACGACCATACGCGATTTAAACCCTAATCGCGTTAAGACCATTTTCATCTGGGCAGCAGTTGTGTTTTGTGCCTCATCAACGATGATGAACGAGTTACTGAGGGTGCGTCCGCGCATATAGGCAAGAGGCGCGACTTCGATAATGCCACGCTCCATTAATTGCGGCACTCTCTCCGCCCCGATCATTTCGTGCATTGCGTCATACAGTGGACGTAGATAGGGATCAATCTTTTGTTGTAAGTCGCCAGGTAGAAAGCCGAGACTTTCCCCTGCTTCCACTGCGGGGCGGGTGAGAATAATTCGCTCAAATTTATTGCTTTGCAATGCGCTCACTGCAGCTACTGCAGCAAGATAGGTTTTGCCAGTACCCGCCGGTCCCACACCAAAGATTAAATCGTTACTTTCCATTGCCTGCACATATTGCTGCTGGCGATATGTGCGTGGCTGAACTGAGTCGCCGCGTCGGTTACGGGAAATGGTAGCGCGATCTCGCCATTCGCCAGAGCGTTCCTCCGAGATCGCCTCACGAGCGGCACGAATATCTACAGCAGCGATCGTTTTTTCCTGCGACCACAGAGGCTTCAGGGCGTTAACCACCTGTTCTAGAAGGCTGATCTGCTCTGTCGTGCCGTCAATTAATAGGTCTTGTCCCCGCATGATGATCCGTACACCTGTCGTTTCTGCAAGTAGCTTTAGGTTTTCCTCACGTGTCCCAGCAAGACAGATCGCACTACTAGGATTTGGCAAACTCAAAATATACGGTTCGTTGCGGGGAGTACCCATTAAATTAGTTATCCTCTGGTTGTGATCGCAATGTGATGGGGCTTTGACCCACAATATTACTTGATTAAATTCTCAGCGCCACTGATGACACGGGCTGACAAAATTTTGTCACCTAGTCTTAGTTTATCCAAAGTTTCCTTGCCATCGGTGACATAACCAAAAACGGTATAGTTGCCATCGAGTAAATTCAGACCTGCTGGGGTTAGTTCTGATTCAAATAAGTAGATGAAAAACTGAGAGGAACCGGCATTGGCATCGTCATTAGGATGAGCCATGGCAACAGTTCCGAAGGCAGCAAAAGGCAGAACTGGCAAGGTTGTTCCAGATAGTCCCATCTCTTCAAAGGTTTTGCCATAGGTGGGAACTTTTTGATCGGGGAGGCGCACTTCGATAGGTACAGTCCGATACTTTTTAGTTTTAGGATCGATGTAGCCATCGACTGCTCCTTCGGGATCGCCTGTCTGCAAGTAATAGTTTTCATCTGCTCGCGTAAAAGTTAGACCATCGTAAAAACCTTTCTGAACGAGATCGACGAATTGCCCTGCATTGACTGGCGCATTGTAGCCGTCAACCGTGATTGTGGCGTTGCCTTTTTCGGTGGATAGCTCAACTAGGGCTCGTCCCTTGAGCTGGGGCAATTGGGCATATTGGGCAGGTACTTCAAAGGGAAAGGCTTGGATAAAGTCAGATTCTACTAAACCTACATAATCCAAGGCTCTTTCCGATAATGCTTTAACGCTATTGCGATCTTTGATGGCGATCGCTTCTTCTAAAGGGACAAGCGCTGTAGTTAAACTAGCCAAATGTTCAGTTACTAACCCTTGGCAATCGCTACTAACTTCAGAAATCAATTGTGACTGATTTTGGGTTAGGGTTTGCGAGATCTTGTCAATATCTCTTTTGAGATTGCTCCATCGCTTCAGATTTGCTTGGCGAGGCATTTGCTCCAAAGTACTCTGGACATCGCGCAGCACCTCACTATCAATCGGAAGAGCATTCCTCAATATTACTCGAGCATCTTTGATCGCACTTTTTGTTGGTAATGCAGCCATGCTCGGTGCGATCGCCGTTACCATACTCAAACAAGTTACAAGGAGACAAGTGACAGCGATCATTACGCCTGTTAACCACAAAGAAGATCTATCGGCAACTAGATCTGGTTGATGATTGGTGAGATCACTGGGGTTCTCTAAATTACGATTTAAATTAAGATTCAACATTGCACCCAAAACTAAATTAGCCAATTAAA
This sequence comes from Pseudanabaena sp., assembly GCA_003249035.1. Taxonomy (GTDB): domain Bacteria; phylum Cyanobacteriota; class Cyanobacteriia; order Pseudanabaenales; family Pseudanabaenaceae; genus Pseudanabaena. The sequence continues at coordinate 78,247 of QBMK01000014.1, read as the reverse complement.
AAATGCTATTGCATTTGGTTACACAGTTAGGCAAACTTAATCTGATTTTATGCAGTCATACCCTTAAAAATTCATAATAAAGGTGGTAAGTATCAGTTTAAAAGTTTTTTACTTCGCGGTTAGTTGTACTGACAAAAAACTGATGGCAATAATCTGAGATGTGACGGCAGCTATCACTTGGTTGTTAAATTGACGTAGATAAGCATCAAAGCACATTGGAATGCTTTGCTAAAGTCCTTCAATGGCAGTGAGTTTTGGAGCGAAACTTCTCCATAGAGAGTAAAAGGGAATCGAAGTATACTCTCTACTATTTAGTTTTTCGTTTATTCTAGGCATTGTCGCGATCGCCTAACCATGAACCCCAACTCCCCAGAAAACAACAAATCACCCTTTCAAAATGTACTGTCCTGGGTCAAGAATACGCCAGAGCGAGCAATTGACGAAGCTTTTGAAGCGGCTGTCAACATCAAACGCATTGAAGAAGAAACCTTCAAAGGTAATAAAATTTCTAACGATGGTAGCTTTGGCGAGAGTGTGTTTAGTGTGTTTGAGATCCAGCTACAGAAGTATCTCAGAACCATCAATGCTCGATTGAATTTTTATAAAGTTAGTGCTTCTCTGCCATATTTGCAGACTCAAAGCTCCAGCAATCAAGCAAATAGGGCGATCACCAAATATGCAGCCAACAATCAGGACAATGATCCCGTTGGGAATGGACAATTATCGGCAAATCAACTAGGTGGGAATAGTCGGAGATTTTCTATTTATCAAAAACTCGCTTTTATTGACTACACTCTTGAAAGATATACTCGAGCAAGCGAACAGATTATTGATGTTGTTGTTAAGCCTTCAGGTAGCACCAACATATCTAATGGTAGGCAAGACTTAGAATCAGAGGACTCTGACACAGAACCTGACGAAAAATTTCAACTCTTTAGGAATACTAAATCCAAGAGTTATAGACCTCCTCAGCAAGTGACATCTGTCGAGAAAAGTATTTTACCAGGCTCCTTTTTTAAAGCATTTGATCGGATCAAACGTAATCTTAGTGGCTCATATACTGATTATGAGAAAGATCTTGTCGAAGAGCTGAGACAGTCACGAAAGCGCATTAATGAAGCTTTACGTTACATTGTGATTCTGGTGATTTCCGTAATCGCAGTTCAGTTTTTGTCGAAAGCACTAATTTTTAGTCCGATGATCAATAGCTTTATTGATACGAATAATCTGGCTGTCAAATTTAGCCCTGCGGTCGAGGAAAGAGCCTTTAATGCTCTGCGATTATCTAGAGAAAGAATTGAATTTGAATACATGATCAAGTCAATTGCGCTGGAGCAATCACAAGAGCAACAACCTGTAGAGAAAAAAGAAACTGAAAAAGAAACTACGGAGAAAAAAGAAACTGAAGAGAAAAAAGAAACTGCTGCTCCTCAACAAAAAGCTTCAGAAGAACTTGAAGCATTGATACGGCAAGAATCGGTCGAAATTTTAAAAAGATTTAATGCTGAAAGCCTTGATGGTGTAAAAAACTTACTAGCTGATCTTACTTCTGCTTTTGTCTTTTATCTTTTTCTGCTTTCTGGGCGAAAAGAACTAAAAACAATTAAAGAATTTTTGGATGAAATTCTTTATAGCCTTAATGATAATGCTAAAGCCTTTTTGATAATTATCTCAACTGATACCTTTGTGGGATTCCACTCTAGCGAAGGGTGGGATGCATTAATCACGTATTTATTTCAGCATTATGGACTGCCTGAAAATAAAGTCTTGGCACAATTTTTTATTGCAACAGTTCCAGTGTTTCTAGATGGTCTATTTAAATTCTGGATTTTCCAATACCTGACTCAAGCCTCACCATCTACCGCCACAATTTATCGAGAAATGAACGAATAAGTTTTACCTCGGTTTCCATTACTTCCTGCACCGAAGATAAAAGAGGATCACTTGTATAACCTTTTATCTTTGAAACGAGAATTGCTGTCAGCGATCGCAAAAACAAGTTAAGATTTATGATGGCTTAGTGAACTCAGCCGTTGTCAGCCATTGACTTTGTTAGTTGTGCAATAGATTTTTACAAATTCCCTATGATTTACGAAATTTTCATGCCCGCGCTTAGCTCCACTATGACCGAAGGCAAAATTACCTCTTGGGTGAAATCGCCTGGTGACAAAGTGGAAAAAGGCGAAACTGTCGTGATTGTAGAGTCTGACAAAGCTGATATGGATGTCGAAACCTTTTACGAAGGTTATCTTGGCGCGATTGTCACTCCCGCAGGTGAATCTGCTCCAGTTGGCTCCGCGATCGCATATGTTGCTGAGACCAAAGCCGAAATCGAAGAAGCCAAGCAAAAAGCAGCTGGACAATTATCGTCTTCAAATGGATCTGCTGCACCACAAAAATCTGAAGAAACACCTGCTAAATTAGTTTCCACGCCCACAGCGGCATCAATAGCGTCAATTCCTGATGTGGTTGTCTCCTCTCCACGCAAATCATCGGCATCAGCCCAAGCATCAGGTCGTCAAATTGTATCCCCTAGAGCTAAGCGGATCGCCAAGGATAACAGTATTGACTTAACCAAAATTTCAGGGACTGGCCCCAATGGTCGAATTACCGCCGCCGATGTCGAAGCATTCCTCCAACCTGTAACTGCACCAGTTGCCAAGGCATCTGCCCCAACACCATCTGTTGCCACTGCACCCATAGCCAAGGCTGCTGCTCCTGTTGCCTTAGGAACTACCCAACCACTTACCACCTTCCAAAAGGCGGTAATCAACAACATGAATCAGAGCCTGTCAGTGCCTGTGTTCCGCGTTGGTTATACGATTACCACTGATTCTCTTGATGCTCTTTATAAGCAAGTAAAGACTAAGGGCGTGACCATGACGGCGCTGCTCGCCAAGGCTGTGGCGGTGACTTTGCAGAAACATCCCTTAATTAATGCGAGCTATAGCGATCGCGGTATCGAGTACAAGAGCAGTATTAATGTTGCCGTTGCTGTCGCAATGGATGACGGTGGCTTGATTACGCCTGTATTAAAATATGCAGATCAAACCGACCTCTATAGTCTCTCCCGTGATTGGAAAGGACTGGTTGAACGTGCCCGTGCTAAACAGTTACAGCCTGATGAATACAACTCTGGCACATTTACGATTTCCAACTTAGGTATGTTTGGTGTCGATCGCTTTGATGCGATTTTGCCCCCTGGAACTGGCGCAATTCTTGCAGTTGGCGGTTCTCGGCTTCAAGTTGTGGCAACAAAGGATGGTGCAATTAAAGTCAGCAGTCAAATGCAAGTAAATCTCACTGCCGATCATCGTGTGATTTATGGCGCTCATGCAGCTCAGTTCTTGCAAGATTTGGCAAAGCTGATTGAAACCAATTCCCAATCTTTGACTCTCTAAATACAATCCCAAAAAAGAAAGGCGGTGCTTTGCACCGCCTTTCTTTTTTAATTACAATCTCAGTAGTATCTGAGTAATTCGCCATGATTGCTGCAACCAAGCCCTCTGAGATCGCAAAAAATTCGTAATCAAGAAGTAATTACGATGGGGCAAGAGCCACCGCCCGATCTGGTTTTAGTCGTTGACATTACTAATCCTAGCGATCGCCGTTTACCCATCTATGCGCTACTCAAAGTCCCTAAAATTTGGATCTATGACGGCTATAGATTAGAGTTTCTAGGCTTAGAAAATGGGACATATCTCAAAATAGAACATAGTTTGTCTTTTCCTAATTTGCCTGCGACGATTGTGGTGGAGTTTGTGCAAAAGCGATGTGAATTAGGCGATCGCCAAGCCCTCAAAGAATTTCGACAGTGGTTGAGAGATAACTTACGCATTAAGAAAAGATAGAGAATGTGCTGAATTGCTCAAAAAAGCCTTTTAATATATTAAGTAATAAAAATTAACATAACTTTTTAAGATACTTTGTTTCTATCTCCTGACAGGGTTGAACTAGAGGAGCGCTCCTTAGAACGTACCAGATCACCAGTTCAGGAAATATCCTTAACTGCAAATATTACGTCAGCGCTTCCTGAATATTTATCAAAAAATTTACTATCCAAAGCTTCTTTCTTACAAAACTGGCTGGTATGGCTAGCTGCTCTCTTTTTAGTATCTGTTCCCGTATTTTTTGAAGCACCCCTAGTGCGCTATGCGCCTTGGCTTAGTTTGATCTGTACGGTTGGCTGGCTGGCGATCGCTAAACAGCTTCGAATAGAATCCAAAACCCAAATGTGGGGCAGTCTAATTTGGGGTTTTAGCCTTACTTGGTTATGTGGCTGTCTGTATTGGGGGTGGTTGCGTTGGGAGCCTGCTTACCATGTACTAATGGAAGCTTTAGCTTTGCCTTGGGCGATCTGGGCTACTCGCCAAGATTCCCACCGAGTCGGCGGCTTGTTTTATATAGGCTCACTATTTGGGACAGCCATTACCGATCTCTATTTCTACATCGCGCATCTTTTTCCTAGTTGGAAAGCCTTGATGCAAGTTGAATCAAACATTAGTCTTGCTCAACCAATTTTAAAAAATGCTTTAACTTTGGTAGAAACCCCTTGGGGGATGACTTGGGCTTGTATCTTGGCAGCTTTGCTCTTGATTATTGGGAATAAAGCCATGCGATCGCCTAATCTCGCTTACTGGGCTTTTGGTGGTGCAGTGTTAGGAACAATCTTTGTAGATCTACTATTTTTTAGTGTTGCTGTTTTAGGATAAAAAAACCCAGCGTTGGTGCGCTGGGTGCAGTCAGTTTAAGGCTTCATTGAGTATTTAGATTACTAGAATCTGTTCTATCTTCACCTCGCGCAATCGGGTGAAATAAACCAAAGATGCAGTGCTTAGCACTGCATCTTTTTTATTCAATTGGCAAAGAACCCACTTTTTTAAATTCTCCATTCCAAGGAGCAAAAAATGGTAAAAACATCATGCCTGGGATAGCTAGTACCAAAGTAAACAAGAAAAATAAAGCCCAACCCTTGCCGTCACTGCCTGCAAGCCATAGGTTCTGATTAATCGATGTCCAATAGGGAATATTGCGTTGAATAAATTGGGCTGACTCACCAGAAAATGGTGAAGCTAAGAGATCACGGCCAACCGCAAATAGACTCGAAAGCAGTGCGAATTGAGTCGCTGAAAAATTAGGATTGCATAGCACCATCAGAAATCCTAAAAATCCCGCTGTTCCTAGCCCACTGCAAAAGTTCTCAACATTAATAGCTGCTAATAAAACTAGATCGTTTTTTCCAGCAACGGCGATCGCATAATAGCCAATATTGCTAATTGATTGTAAAAAGCCAAATACCCATAGAGAGCGGTTGACTCCTATTTTGCTGAGAATTGCGCCCCCAGTCAAAGTCCCCACGATCGTTGCAACCAGTCCAATGCCCTGTCTGACCGTGCCAATCGTGGCATCGTCAAAAATCGTTTTCAAGAAAGGGACTGCCATTTTGCCTACCATCGCATCGCTAAAACGATAGAAGATCGTGAATACGAGAATTAATAAAACTTTCCTCACACCTAAGCGTTGAAAAAATTCTTGAAAAGGCTTAACTACAGCTTCATCTAAGGTCGCAGGACGAGCATGAGCTTCTGGAGGCTCAGGGGCGATGAATGTGGCGATCAGTACAAGACTCATTACAACTGCTAGTAACACATATACCCAAGCCCAACCAAATCGACTTGCTAAGTTAAACCCAACAAATCCTGCAAATAGTAATGCGATGCGATAGCCCATTACCCAAATGCCAATCCCCGCGCCAACTTCCTGAACTTCTAACACATCAGTACGATAAGCATCGATCGCAATATCTTGAGTGGCACTCAGAAAAGCAAGAACCAAAGCAGCGATCGCTAAAAATGGTAAAGCTGCGTTACGACTGAACAAGTCAAGCTTGTCAATTGTAAACATTTGTAATGAGATCGTCAAAATTGCGAGAATTAAAAAGCCCTGTGTTAATAAAATCCAGCCCCTACGCCGTCCTAAAAATGGGGGCACAAAGCGATCGATAAAGGGTGACCACAGAAATTTGAGTGAATATGGTAGTGAAACTAAGCCTAGCCACCCAATTGTACTAAGCTCAAACTTAGCACTGGTAAGCCATGCACGAAATGCATCGTCGGTGAGTGCATAGGGTAGCCCTGACGCAAAGCCCAGTGAAAAAAGAGCCGCCATTTTGCGACTCTGAAAAACTCGAAAAAATTGGGCGATTGTATTCATACTTGCGGATTAGACTACAATATATATGTAAGCGGAGACGAAAGTTTCCGTTCACTCCTCACACCACATTCCGCCTGAGCTTATGAGCAGCAAAGGCGGTTTCTTATTTTTTGGCTATAAGTGCTTTTTGGCAAGCCTTTTCTTGTTTGATTACGACATGTCATGGTAAATCCAACCACAAATTTTTTGTTGATCAGCATCAAAATTTTGAGATCGTTGCGAAGAGCTAAGTCAATGGTTGAGTGCTGAGCTTAACAATTATGGTTTTTAACAAATATGCGATCGCTAACTGTTATACTACTCACACATAATTTTTAAACATAAAAGTATTTAGTATTTAGGGAGTTAGCAAAGCATGTCATCAGCGATCGCCGTCACAGATGCTAGCTTTGAGCAGGACGTACTTAAAAGTGACATCCCTGTTCTAGTAGATTTTTGGGCACCTTGGTGTGGCCCCTGTCGTATGGTTGCCCCTGTAGTGGAAGAAGTCGCTACACAATTTGAGGGCAAAATCAAAGTTTTCAAGCTTAATACCGATGAGAATCCTAGCGTAGCTGGACAATATGGCATTCGCAGTATTCCCACGCTCATGTTATTTAAAGGTGGTCAACGGGTGGATGTAGTTGTTGGTGCTGTCCCTAAGACAACCCTATCCACTACTATCGAAAAGCATTTAGATAGTTAAGATTTTATTCATATCTAAAACAAAAGAGGCGCTATGCGCCTCTTTTGTTTTAGATAGATAAACGCAAAGCGCTATATTAAGTAGATATCTACAAGCTCATTTAACGAAACTAAGTAGTGTCACAATCTAAGATTGTCGAAATTTTATCTGCTGACGAGTTGCGTCGAACAATCAATCGTCTTAGCTCACAAATTGTTGAAGCTAGCGATGATCTATCAAATGTTGTCTTGCTCGGAGTTTATACTCGTGGAGTGCCATTGGGTGTGGCAATTTCCAAGCAGATTAAGTCTCTTGAAGGGATCGTAGTTCCTTCAGGCGCTTTAGATATTACATTTTATCGAGATGATCTTGATAAAATTGGACTACGGACACCTAGTAAAACTGAAATTCCCTTTGACCTAAGCGGCAAAACGGTAGTCCTCGTGGATGACGTTATTTATAGTGGTCGAACTATTGGGGCAGCGTTAAATGCTATTCATGATTATGGTCGCCCTAAGGTGGTGAGGTTATTAGCCTTAATCGATCGCGGTCATCGTGAGCTACCGATTCATCCTGATTATGTTGGTCGCACTCTGCCAACTTCTAAGGATGAACAAGTCAAAGTGTTCTTGAGCGCCGCCGGCGACAGTCGTGATGGCGTTGAGTTAATTAAGCCGCTTAGCTAGAAACTGGATATCTCTATTCAGATAAAGTTGGATGGATAAGTGGAATTATCTTTAATTGCTGTTGGCATATATTCCCTTTCAACTCAAGAATATAGACAAAGGCATATCAATCTAAAATGCGGTTTAGATTTCTGAAGTTAGACCAATTCACAAAAATGTCGTCACACTTTTGTGAATTGAAAACCAAACACAGTAAGGGTTTTAAAAGCACAAAATGGCGTAGCCATTTTGTGCTTTTGTATTACACTCTCTGAAGATTAGATAGGAAAACAAGAAAATTAAACGGCACTATAGAATCTCTCGTTCGTATTTAGCTGCTTAACTCATCCTTCATCTTTTTCGTTGCCAGAATCTTCTGACACAACCTCAGAAGGGGCTGAATCAAAAACATCCGTACTGACGGTTTTGGCTATATCAGTTTCTACTACATCGGTATTGCTGATTTCCTCATTATTTTGAGGCTTATTTGCAGCAGTTCTTATTTTGCCCGTTACTTCTATATTTCGTTCGGCAATTCCTGCAATGCGCTCAGCAGAAATATCCTCGGTTGTGTTTTTTATGTCTTCTTTAACAGCGATCGCATCAAGAGCGGCTTCCGCTAATTGATCCATTTCTAAAGCCAAAGTGTCAGGCTTATCTGAACTCAAATCTTTAGTAGATTCATCAAAAAGAATTTCCAGATCCTTCAGATCTTCCCGCACCATCCGGATCGGTAAATTAGCAATTAACGCTGTCATCCGTTTATCAGACTCTAAGCGAATATCTAATGAACCTTCATCGAGTTCTACATATTTGGAAACTACACGCATAATCTCATCGCGCATACTTTCAAACATCTGTGGTTCGATCGCAGCTCGATCGTGGGCAAGGATAAATTTCAAACGCTGCTTGACTTTCGCCCCACTAGGGACGTTACTTCTTTGAAATAGGCGATCGAGCAGCGTTGAAATCATCCCAAACCTCAAGAGTTCCCACTAATCCAGCTAAACAAACGGGCAAAAAATCCTTTGGGAGGAGTTTCGAGTTGTAAAAACTCAACATTTTTTCCTTCAAGACGTTTTGCCACATTTTCGTAGGCAGTGCCCGCCAGCGATGGCTTATCTGACAACACCAATGGTTCCCCTTTATTGGTGGAAACGATCACCTGTTCGTCATCAGGAATTACGCCAATCAATTTAACTGACAAAATATCTAGTACATCTTCGACACTCATCATGTCGTTATTTTTTACCATCGCAGGCCGAATACGATTCAGAATTAATTTAATATCTGTAATTCGATTTGCTTCTAATAAGCCAATCACGCGATCGGCATCACGAACAGCTGAAATTTCGGGAGTCGTCACCACGATCGCCTCTTTTGCTCCAGCGATCGCATTTTGAAATCCTGACTCAATACCTGCGGGGCAGTCAATCAAAACATAGTCAAAATATCGACCTAAAACCTCAACGAGCGCCTTCATGTGAGCCGCCGTAATTGCCGTTTTGTTGCGCGTTTGCGGAGCCGCCAATAAAGACAGATTCGGTTGACGTTTATCTTTGACAAGGGCTTGATCGAGTTTACATTCCCGTGCAATCACCTCTAGGGCAGTATAAACGATGCGGTTCTCTAATCCCAGCAAGAGATCAAGATTTCGCAAGCCAAAGTCAGCGTCCACTAAGACTACTTTTCGTCCTAGTTTGGCAAGCGCCATGCCGAGATTTGCTGAAGATGTGGTCTTGCCGACACCACCTTTACCAGAGGTAACAACGATAATGCGACTCATGTTTACGAATTACTGATTAGCGAGGGATAGTTTAGCGAAGAATAATTCAATGATGAAAAATCAACAACTTGGACAATGTTAATCGTAGGTGTACCTTGTGTATTTACAAATGCGACTTCTGGACAGAAAGTTGTACTAGGACTCTCAACACGAGCGATAAAGCTAGCAATCCTAATTTGGGTAGCATCTAGATGTAAAGCCATGACTACAGCTTGAGCATTGCCTTTAACACCTGCATGAGCTATACCTTTTAGCTTGCCGCACACAATAATATCGCCTTCAGAGATGAGTTCTGCTCCAGCATTGACATCACCGAACACAATAATACTGCCAGAATGCCTAATTTCTGTACCAGATCTTACGGTCATCTTAATGTATAGCGGATCATCCATCGATACATTAGGAATCGGATTAAATCCTAATAGTTCTCGAAAGACTGTACCTTGCTCTACACAGAAGCCCATGCTAGCAGCATTAATCGCAGTTTGACGACGGTTAGTGACAATACAATGTAGCAAAAGTTGATAGTTTTGCAATGCCTCGGATAATTCTTGGAGTTGACGTGTATCCAATAGGCGATCGCCAGCTTGTAAATATACTTGTGTACGCGGCTTCCAATCATGACCGCTTGCAGCCATACGCTGCTCTAGCTGGGAAATCATTTCTTTCCAAGACAATGTCAACAAGGAAACGGCAGGATTATTTAAATCATTCGTCTCACCAATCGTCTGATCAACTGGGTTATTATTCGTCTTGTCAAGATCTAGATTTACCTTTTTTTCAGTTGGCAATAACAGATTGAGCCTACCATCTAGAGTTTTGAACCGAACTTGGCTGATCTCAGGATCTGGTATTGGCTCTTGCTGAGACTTTTTAGAAGACTTGGTAGAAATTGGTTTGAGGTCTCCACCCTCAACATCAGCAACTGTCAGAGGAGTAAGAGTAGTGCTGTCAGTCTCTTCATTGTTGTCTGCCACAACAATGACTTCAGGCATCTCCGCAGATGATAAATCCCCTGCACCTGACTGTAACTTTGTAGGCGGCAGAGGATTTGTTTTCACGGCAATATTTTGCTTGTTTGCATTCATGAAGCTTTTTTAAATTTAGCGCTATCCGCTTAACTGCCATCTCAAACAACTGTATAACCTTTGCTTGGCAAAGGTTATACAGTTGTTTGTGTTTAAGCTGAAGGGAGCAACTGAAGATTGTTATCAGCACCGCTTAGAGCTTGTTGTTCAATCACTTTGACCTTGCCATCGTCATCGACATCAACTTGTACCGATGCACCTTCGCGCACTTTGCCCGTCAGAATCTCTTCAGCTAGAGAATCTTCAAGTAAGCGCATGATCGCACGACGTAATGGACGCGCACCATAACTAGGGTTGTAACCTTCTTGGACAAGGAGATCCTTAAATCGCTCAGTTACGGTAAGGACAATGTCTTTATCGAGCATCCGCTTGAAGAACTCGTTGAGCATAAGATCGGCGATCTCTTTGACTTCGGGTTTGGTCAACTGGCGGAAGACAATGATTTCATCTAGTCTATTGAGGAACTCAGGACGGAAGTATTGCTTGAGTTCTTCGTTAACTAGCGATCGGATGCGTGTATAAAGCGCATCTTCTTGGCTAGCAGCGAAGTCAAAGCCTAGTCCACCGCCACCCTTTTCGATTACCTTCGATCCGACGTTAGATGTCATGATCAACAAGGTGTTTTTGAAGTCAACGGTACGCCCCTTAGAATCAGTCAAGCGACCATCTTCAAGTACTTGTAGAAGCAAGTTGAAAACATCTGGGTGCGCTTTTTCGATTTCGTCAAAGAGCACTACGGTATAAGGCTTGCGACGAACGGCTTCGGTTAGCTGGCCACCTTCGTTATAGCCGACATATCCAGGAGGTGAACCGATCAATTTCGATACGGTGTGACGCTCCATGTATTCGGACATATCGAGGCGAATCATCGCATCTTCTGAACCAAAGAAGTAAGCAGCAAGAGCCTTAGTTAACTCAGTTTTACCAACGCCTGTAGGCCCTGAGAAAATAAAGCTAGCAATCGGACGATCGGGACTTTTTAGCCCAACACGAGCACGACGGATGGCGCGAGAAATTGCTTTAACAGCTTCATCTTGACCGATGACGCGGCTATGCAGGGTTTCTTCCATCTGCATGAGTTTGACTGATTCTGACTCAGTAATCTTGAGGACAGGTACGCCAGTCCAAGAACTGACGATATAGGCAATGTCCTCTTCGGTTACGCGAATCTCAGGTGCGTCATCGGCAGGTGTTTCAGCCTTCTTAGTTTGGCTAAGTGCGCGAATTTGTTGTTTGAGATCAATTTCCTTGTCGCGCAATTCAGCAGCCTTATCAAAGTCTTGCTTACGAACCGCATCATCCTTGTCCTTAAGGGCTTGGCGCAATTCTTTGTCAAGTTCTTTGGCGGCGGGAGGTAACTGCGAATTGATCAAGCGCACCCGCGATCCTGCTTCATCCATCAAATCGATCGCCTTATCGGGTAAGAAGCGATCACTTATATAGCGATCGGCTAATTTCGCGGCGGCAACTAATGCTGCGTCGTCGATCTTTAGCTTGTGATGCTCTTCGTAACGCTGACGCAAGCCGATCAAAATTTCGATGGTTTCTTCAACGCTAGGCTCACCGACCATGACAGGCTGGAACCGTCGTTCGAGAGCGGCATCGCGTTCAATATGCTTGCGATATTCATCAAGGGTAGTTGCGCCGATGCATTGCAATTCACCACGAGCTAGAGCAGGCTTGAGAATATTAGCGGCATCGATCGCGCCTTCAGCAGCACCAGCACCGATCAAGGTATGAACTTCATCAATTACCAAAATCACGTTGCCAGCAGTACGAATTTCTTCCATGATCTTTTTGAGGCGTTCCTCAAATTCACCACGATACTTCGTACCCGCCACTAGCAAACCAATATCTAAGGTAACAACCCGCTTTTCTTGGAGAATGTCGGGAATATCACTATTAATAATGCGTTGCGCTAAACCTTCAGCGATCGCAGTTTTACCGACACCAGGTTCACCAATCAGAACAGGATTGTTCTTGGTGCGGCGACCGAGGATCTGGATTACTCGTTCAATTTCTTTTTCACGACCCACAACAGGATCGAGTTTGCCATCTTGGGCAAGTTGAGTTAGATTTGAGCCGAACTCGTCAAGGGTAGGAGTCTTGGTTCGTCCGCCACTACCGCCACCGGCGGAGACTTCGGCAGTCTCACCCAACATCCGAATGACTTGAGTGCGGACTTTGGACAAATCTACACCTAGATTTTCTAAAACTCTAGCGGCAACGCCTTCGCCTTCGCGAATTAGTCCTAGCAATAGATGCTCAGTACCGATGTAGTTATGTCCCAATTGGCGAGCTTCTTCTAAGGACAACTCGAGGACTCTCTTGGCGCGAGGTGTGAAAGGGATTTCTACCGCGACAAAACCAGAGCCGCGTCCGATGATTTTTTCAACCTCAATCCGCGCATCTTTGAGGTTTACACCCATCGACTTCAGTACTTTGGCGGCAACGCCAGTTCCTTCTCCGATCAGACCCAATAGAATTTGCTCTGTGCCGACAAAGTTATGACCGAGGCGGCGAGCTTCCTCTTGAGCCAGCATGATGACTTTAATTGCTTTTTCTGTAAAGCGTTCAAACATGGCATTACCCCATACTTTGCTGCGTTCTGGTTAAAGTTAATACTAGCACAGCATTAGCAGCATTCTGTGTGTACGGCTTTCACTCCTTTTGACTCAAATTGTATAAGATCTCTCTTAGGGATAATGTTTGCTTTTTATGAGCTATTGAACTCAATATTTTGTGCTTTTTGTTGTTTGTGAAACCGATTAAAGAGCGGCTTTGCTGTACGGGTTGCTAGTACATATCACATCGAGACATAGCTCTAACTACAACACATTTAAAAATAAAGTTCTTTGTTGCCAAAGCATCCACGACCCGCCGATCGCCATAAAAGCAAGAACCACTTGGCGAAACTGTTGGTGACTCATGCGGCTAAGGAGATATTTGCCAATGAGATTCGCAGGTATTGCGGCTAAGCCGATCGCTAATCCTGCCAAAATTTGCTCCTTAGACATCGCTGCTAGCGCTCCATAAGTGATGATTTTCACGACATGGATAATCGTCATATGAGCTGCTTTGGTTGCAAGCATTTTCTCCTTGACTAAACCATAGCGGAGATAAAAGGGATTTAAGACAGGACCCGTTGTGCCAACTAAACCCGACACATATGCCTTAAGGAAACCCGCAGGCATAATGTGCCAAGCCTGAAGTTGAAATTTGGACTTTACTGCTTTAGGAATTAATGCTGACTGCCCTAGATCGCTTAATTCGCTCAACTCACCCAACTGGTTGATCTCGATAAGTTCCTCAATCTCTTCTAAATCTTTGGAATTATCGACTAGTTTTAGATGTTTTGCATTATCTTCAGCAGCGGCTTTTTCGGGACTTTTCTCTAACCCAAATAAAACTGCACTCACAATTAGGAAGATCGCAATTACTATTTGCATCCAATCAAGATGGATTTTGGTAAAAGTATATGCACCTAGAACCGCACCTGTGATCGCTCCTGGCGCATACCAAGCTGTTAGTTCCCAATCAATCTCGCTCCAAAATAGTAAAACTCTGTGGGCATTCCCAAAAAACATACCAATCGTAATAACTGGCGGAACGGATGCTGCCCCCATTAGTAAGTTCACCAAAGGGATTAAAACGAAGGGGCTACCTCCACCAGCTAATGTGCTCACTATCCAAGCAAAAAAGCTAACCACACTGAGATAGACAATCGGCAAGATTTCTGGCATTTATTATCGATACATCCGTTTTTATAGCGATAGGATACATAGAGCTTTGAGTCTCCTATCCTAATAGATCGCTTTTGTTGAGATAAATATTTATTACCACATGTACCCATCGACCCGAATCTATCTAAGTGAAATTGATCAAAAATTTTTATCGCAACTACGAGCAATTGATTGTGCATGTCTAGGTGATTTTTGGAGTTTAGAAGCATATCAGCGTGAAATTGAAAATCCCAGTAGTCTTGTATTGGGCTTAACTACTGAAAATTTTGAACTGCTGGGTTTTGGCTGTTTATGGACAGTTCTTGAAGAAGCGCATATAACAGTATTGGCAGTGCGCCCTGAATATCAAGGTCAAGGTTTTGGTAAGTCGTTGGTCTGGGGGTTACTTAAAAAAGCTCGTGATCGCAGTTTAGAATGGGCAACCCTCGAAGTCCGCGAATCGAATCATGTTGCGATCGCTCTATACGAAAGTTTTGGCTTTAAAGAAATTGGTCGAAGGCCAAAATATTACGAAGTAACGGGTGAAGATGCGTTGATGTTGTGGCGCAAAGATATACATACGTCAGAATTTGGGGTGTTGCTGGAGCAATTGCATGAGTCAATCTCTGAGAACTTATTATCTAAGGGATGGAATTTATAGCGAGCCTCGCTCATTAAGACATAAATACCAAACAAGAAAGGCGTTGCCCAACGCTTTCCGTACTATAGAATTTAGCTTTAGTTCATAGACAAGGTACTCCCTTCCCAGTGAACAATTAGGCGTGCCCGGCTTCGCCGGGCACGCCTAATTGTTCACTTTATAATGCCTATTCTTTGGGTGGGAAGGGAGTAAGACGCTTGCGAACTACTGAGACCTTATTGTAGGTAGGACAGTTAGCTCCTGCTTTTGTGACAAAGTCAGGTCTTGAGTATATATTCTGGTGGATATTCAAATCGTGATGCCGCCGAATTTTTGAAATATTTCTTGCGATCGCAACGACTAGATGCTCGTGTACTCTATTTTTAGCCTTAAAGAGCAGAAGTGTTGCAAAGCGCCACTTCTGCTCTTTAAGGCTTAGACTGTGAGCCAATTACAGACCTTAAAATTTCATG
Organism: Pseudanabaena sp.; assembly: GCA_003249035.1. Lineage (GTDB taxonomy): Bacteria > Cyanobacteriota > Cyanobacteriia > Pseudanabaenales > Pseudanabaenaceae > Pseudanabaena. Next base: position 62,996 of record QBMK01000014.1, on the reverse strand, counting down.
GATTTAGGCTAACTTATGGACTCGATATTAAGGCAAGGTAGTAAGGGTAATGCTGTCTCTGAGTTGCAGCAAATTCTTCAAAGTAAAGGATTGTATAGCGGCAAAATTGATGGCGACTTTGGATCTGGTACAACAAATGCTGTCTTGAAATTTCAGAAGGCAAATGGATTAATGCCCGATGGGATAGTTGGTAGTTCTACCTGGGCTAGACTGCTTGCAACTAACCCAACTTCATCGCAGGGATTGCCAACATTATTACCGGGATCCAAAGGCGCTGCTGTTTCTCAAGCGCAACAACTACTCAAGACCAAGGGCTATTACCAAGGCCGCATAGATGGCGATTTTGGTATGGGGACAAGGGATGCGATCGCCGCATTTCAACTCGCTAATGGCTTAACGGTCGACGGCAAAGTGGGAGTACAAACATGGAAAAAATTGCAAGCGCCAGTGATCGCCGATGTTACGCCACCAGTTACATTTGTGGAGATCGTACGCCAACCATTGCCAACTACAACATCTGTGACTCCATCGACTTCTCCGCCTGAGACAGTTCCAACCCCACCTGTAACCTCGATTTTTGTTCCTTCTTCAACAGTTTCTGTAATTACTAATAATCCCAGTGTTGAACCACCAATAACTGTTCCGCCTGCAAGCGCAATTAGTCTAGTTGATGCTGCGAATAGTTATAGCCGTGCAAGATCATCAAATCAAACCGCCGCGCTTAACAACTTACAGGCAAGTGTTACCCCAGAAATATTGCAGCAATTCTTTGAGCGTTGGAAAATCGCCTCTGGTCTAGAAACCATCGCTACATCTTTGCAAGACGCGCTCAGTAGGTACAACAGCGCCCAAATGCTCAATCAAAATCTTGCTTTGCAATGGTTACAAAGCCAACTATTGCCACAAGCGATCGCTCAATTTCGCCAAGATTGGTCAAACCTCAACGCAGGTATCGGTGCAACCACAACTACACCATTTATTCTGCCGACTGAACCCAGTGAGCCTAAAGCCAGCGCGCCTCAACTACAACTAATCAACCTCACAGATGCAATAAAAGTTTATACCCGTTCTGCAAATCAGCTTACCGCTGTAGAAAATCTTCAAGCAGTTTTACCAGCAATGACTATGCAACAGTTTTTTCAACGTTGGTCACTTGCTTCAGAACAAAAGGCGATCGCCATTTCTCTGGTGGATGTGTTTCAAGACTACGACAGCCAGAAATTTCCCAGTCAAGTAACAGCCTTACAATGGCTAGAAAAAGAGCTGACTACAGGCAATCTAGAACAATTTTCACGAGATTGGCAAACAATCTAAACAAAAAAGGGCGCTTTGCGCCCTTTTTTGTTTAGGAGAAATTTGCAATCAAAAGAAACACAAGATTTTTTAAAATGGCTGCTTTGCAGCCATTTTAAAAAATCTTGTGTTTGGTTTCAGCGCTTTGCGCATTAAAAGCTAACTGCCCCTTGTCGGCGAACTATCCAACCATCCGCAGTCCACTCCACTACAGTTGATGGTAATCCACTACCTAATTGCTCAGTATTACTAATTCCATCACCCAGAACCATTACTGAGGAGAAAGCCTCATCAATTTCAAGCATTCTGCGCAAAGGTGGCTCATTACTTTTATTAACACTTGTGGTCAACACGCCCCCCGTTTGCTGCAAAATTGAGATCGCAGTTTTATTGTCGGGAATTCGTACTCCTAAAGTTTGAAAACCTCTATTTAAGCTACAGCCGCGATCGCTAGCAGGCAAGACAAGCGTCACCGCACCTGCAAAATATTTCTGAGCAGTTTGTTGCCAAATCTCCAAAGCAGGATGAGCTATATCTAAAAATGGGAGAAATTCTTCCCAACGCGCCGCCATCAAAATTAACGGCTTATCAAGAGATCTTTGCTTGAGCGTAAAAATATCGGCACTGCGATCGGGGCGCACCGCCAAGGCAGGCACTGTATCTGTTGGAAAACTAACTAATTTCCCCGATCTTGCAGATGCCACTAAAGCCGCGAAAGAAACTAAAGCCACTGAATCCCGTTGTCTCCAAATTTTAAAATTAGTTACAAAGAAAATGCAAAGAGTAATTAAACATTAACAATTACTCATTACCAACTAACGAAATCAACTTCAAATCAACTTCCTTATTTGCTAATTCTGCAACAGTAGCCACAATCCCTGGCCCAAAAAATCGCATTAATTTGTCTTGCTTTTGTTGCCAAGTCTCAAAGTCCATTAAAGGAGAGTGGAAACGCAAAACTAAACTGTATGCGCCCTTAGTTTCTTCGGATTGAGAAATTTCTTCATATATACCTGTCAAAACAGGACGTTCCTCATTTGTAGGACTCATCCCCAATTTTTCTAAAATTTCATCTAAGTGCGCCTTAATTCCATAACGATAGCGGGTTACATCTTTCCGTAACTGCTTTTGTGTTGGGGTTTCTTGTTCGTCCCGCAAAGCCACAACAGCTTCAGACTCAGGAACAATGACAGGTATTGGGGTAACTTCGGAAGATTTAAATGCGAATCCTCCTAACAAAATTGGGAAACCATAGAAAAAACCAACCAGATTTAATGTGGAATTGCCTTTAGCGTATGCCCAAAATCCAACTACAAAGAGAATTCCACCAACATATAAACCAATTGAAGCTAGAGATATTTTATTAAGTTTAAGCATAATCAAAATTTAATAATACTTAATAAATGTATCTGTTAAACGTATCGATTTTATGTAGATTTTTTTGGCGATCGCATTAATTGCTAATAAAATTCCTTTGTTGTAAAAGTTTTTATGATTAGGTTTGACATCATTAGACTATAAATATATAAGTAGGAATTACACTAATTTGATTAAATCCAAGAATTGTAAATTAACCCTTAGATAGGTTTTTTGTGATTCTTAGTAGCCCAAGCCACCATTTTTATATTTGGCAAGCTACAATCGTCTAGGTGTAATTCCCCGTAGCACAAAGTTTTAGACAGTACGGATCTGAGGAATCTGGCATGAGCAAAACAGCCATCGACCTACCTATTGAAATCAAGTTGCCTGTTGGCAAACTTGGCGGAAATCTTGAAGAAATTGAAGAAGACCTTGAAGACTTAGATGATGATATCGAACTCGAAAAGGACGATTCAATTGATGACTCAGATGAAGACGCTGACTCTGACGATGACCCTGACAAAGCTGGCAAGGCAAGGGGGACTAAAAAACGAGCTAGCCAGACTAAGAAAAAACATTTTACTGAAGACTCGATTCGACTCTATCTTCAAGAAATCGGTCGTATCCGCCTACTAAGAGCTGACGAAGAAATTGAGCTAGCTCGAAAAATCGCCGATCTTTTAGAGCTAGAGTTAAAGCGCGAAGAAATAGCTACTGAGGTTGAATGCCATCCTGACGACGTAAGGGAAGCAGACTGGGCAGTCAAAATGGATATGCCCCTTGGAGAGTTTCGCAAGCGCCTCCACTCTGGCCGCCGTGCCAAAGACAAGATGGTGCAGTCTAATTTGCGACTAGTTGTGTCGATCGCTAAAAAGTACATGAATCGTGGATTGTCTTTCCAAGATTTAATCCAAGAGGGCAGTCTGGGATTGATCCGTGCTGCTGAGAAATTTGACCATGAAAAGGGTTATAAGTTTTCGACCTATGCGACATGGTGGATTCGTCAGGCAATTACTCGTGCGATCGCTGATCAATCTCGTACGATTCGCTTACCAGTTCACCTTTACGAAACCATTTCGCGGATTAAGAAAACAACTAAGTTGCTTTCTCAAGAGATGGGGCGCAAACCAACTGAAGAGGAAATCGCCACTCGCATGGAGATGACAATCGAAAAGCTGCGGTTTATTGCCAAATCAGCCCAGTTGCCGATCTCCTTGGAGACTCCCATTGGGAAGGAAGAAGATTCTCGCCTCGGTGACTTTATTGAATCCGAAGGTGAAACACCTGACGATCAAGTTGCTAAAAGCCTCTTGCGTGAAGACCTCGAAAGTGTTCTGGGAACTCTTAGCCCCAGAGAACGTGATGTCTTGCGTCTGCGCTATGGGCTTGATGATGGGCGCATGAAGACACTTGAAGAAATCGGTCAAATCTTCAATGTCACCCGCGAACGCATCCGCCAAATCGAAGCTAAAGCTCTTCGCAAGTTGCGACATCCCAATCGCAATAGTGTATTAAAAGAGTACATTCGTTAAAAAGAAAAGGGAGCGCCCGGCGCTCCCTTTTCTTTTTATATATGAAAACAATTTTGGTGTTTCCAGAGCCTTTGGCTGTAGAAGCACCAAAATTGTTTTTTGAAAGTCAGCCTTAGGCTGACTTTCAAAAAACAATTTTTTAATGAGAATTGCTTGCCTTATTTGTAAAACTATACATAGGCTAAACACAGGTGTTATACTTAGAAGCCTGTGAAAAAATGACATCCTTAGAAACTAAATAAGTAAGTAACGGTTATGACAAAACGTACCCTACGCGGTAGTGTCCGCAAAAAGAAGCGCACCTCTGGATTTCGTGCCAGAATGCAAACTCCTACAGGTCGCCGAGTAATCAGAGCGCGTCGTAGCAGAGGTCGGGTTAACCTCACAACTGTATAAGCGATCGCTAGATCAGCTATTACTAGATTTAATTCGTAACCATAATTTGTACTCGATTTGCAATTGTTAATTTCTAGTGCTTCCTAATCAAAACCGTCTGCGGCGGCGTGAAGATTTCGCAAAAGTATATGCCAAAGGCGATCGCTATAGAGGCAGTTATTTGAATTTGCGGATTCTTTTTGATATCAATGACCCTTTAACAAAGATAGGCATAGTTGTTAGCAAAAAAGTCAGCAAGTTGGCGGTAACCCGTAATCGATTTAAGCGTCAACTTCGAGCTATTCTTCGTCAACTTCTGTCACAATTAAAAGATGGATTGCAAATAGTTGTAACAGTGACTACTGTTCAGAGCAAGCCAAGTTATCAAGAACTTTGGGATGACCTAAAGAATTTATTAGCAAAAGCGAAGGTTTTGCATGGCAGTTAATGAGGAAGTTTACTACGAAGGCGCACCGCACATTGGCGATCTAATCATTAGCTTGCTGATGAGTGTTTTTGTGATCACAATTCCATTTGGTATTGCCGCGATCTCAAGAGCATTGTGGGTTCGTTACCGCATCACCAGCCGGCGCATTACCGTCACAGGTGGTTGGAGAGGTCAAACGCGTACTGATATTGTGTATGCTGAAATTGCCAAGATTGTCACGGTACCTCGTGGTTTTGGTAGCTGGGGAGATATGGTGCTGACCCTCAAAGATGGATCTCGCCTTGAACTAAAATCCTTGCCTAAATTTCGAGAAACATACGAATACATTGAATCGAAGCTAAGCATCAAAGCGCAAGACATAAGTGGCGCGATCGGTAGCAAAGCCTAAAATATTTATGGATCGTCCTAGAACTTTATGTTTTTTTGGCGATCCTAATTTTAATGATTGATACCCGTTATCATTCAGATGCAAACCCAACAGTAAAGTAGAAAATGGATTTCGGTGTAGGTTTTCTTTCCAACAACATAATGTTGCCTTTCCTAGATTTTTTCTACGGCATCGTGCCGAACTATGGATTGGCAATTATTGCATTAACGTTGGTTGTCCGTTTTGTGTTGTTCCCTGTTAGTGCAAATCAGCTTCGCAGTATGCGTCGCATGAAAATTGCTAACCCTGTGATGCAACAAAGAATCAAAGAAGTGCAAGAGCGATTTAAGAGCGATCCTGCTAAGCAGCAAGAAGAGCTAGCCAAGGTGAACTCTGCTAACTTCAAAGAATTTGGAAATCCTCTGTCGGGATGTCTACCTGCAATAATCCAATTACCTATTCTGTTTGCGTTGTTTGCGACCCTTAGGGGATCGCCCTTTGCGGATATCAACTATTCTCTAAACTTTCAGATTGCGACTCCTGAAAATCAAGCTGAGATTCAACATCAGCCTTTTACTTCGCCTAGTCAGAACGTTTATTTTGCTGATCGCGTTCATTTCCCAGTTCTGGCAACCGCTTTAAACGGTACAAACCTAGCGATCGGGGATCAATCGAAGATTGTTTTACAGACTTCCCAAGGTAAAGATTTCAACGCTTTAGCTACCGAATATCCAGATGTAGAGCTGACGACTAGATGGAAAATCACGAAGGGGCAAGATTTAGTTGAGCTTCTTGATGATGGAACTGTAATTGCCAAACAAGCTGGTGATGTTACTGTTCAAGCAACAGTACCAGGATTAGCATCAAATAAAGGCTTCCTATTTATTAAAGCTCTTGGTAAAACTGGGGTTACCAATGCCGATGGCAGTATTAATTGGGATATCGTGGTCATGGTATTGGGATTTGGCGTTAGTCTTTATGTCAACCAAAATATTTCCAGTGGATCTACTCCCAAGCCCAGCAATCCTTCTCCTGAAGCTTCGCAACAGGACACGATGAATAAACTCACACCAATTATTTTCTCTGGTATGTTTTTGTTTTTCCCATTGCCATCGGGTGTAATGCTTTATATGTTGATTGCAAATATTTTCCAAACCTTGCAAGCTTTTATTGTTGCTAAAGAACCACTTCCAGAAAACTTGCAAAAGTTGGTTGCGGTTTCGGCGAATTCTGCGCCTTCAGTTAAAGCTAGCTCTAAGTCTGATGCTAAAACCAGCGTCTCTAGCAAACCTGAAACGACTAAGACTGTCGATGCCAAAGCTAAAGTTGTAGTTGACGATAAAGAACAAGATACAAAGAGTCCGACTAAGTCTGCTTTACCATTTGAGCCAAATTCTTCTAATAAGAAAAAGAAGAAAGGCTCTTAACTAAATTGGGTGGCGCTTTGCGTCACCCAATTTAGTATTGAAGTTATATTTTGATAGAAATTTGATCAGGCAAGTAGAATTTATGGAAGATACTTCAGCAGGTGCAAATTGGCTGCAAGAGATTTTAAGTTTGATGGGTTATGCGACTTCGGTTGATATTCGTCTTGCCGAGGTGTCTCCAGAACAAGTTACTGCTGGATCTAAGAACTATTGGCTAGAGATAAGTGCTGATAGTTTGGAGGATCAGCAAATTAACAGATTGATTGGTAAAGATGGTGTAGTAATTGATTCGTTGCAATATTTGTCCAGTATTCTATTGAATCGTCATTTACCTTCAGACACAATAGAGTCGGAAAAACGTAATTTTTATACAGTCGAATTAAATGGCTATCGTTCAAATCGTATAGCTGACTTACAGGCTTTGGCAGACAATGCAGTTCAGCAGGTTCGCGAGATGCAAACTGAGTTTGTCATTAAGCAATTGTCGTCCGCCGATCGCAGACATATTCACCAGCTTTTAGAAGATTTTCCGGATATCGAAACCCATAGTCAGGGTCGAGAGCCAAATCGTCATTTAATTGTGAAGTTGGTGCAGAGCTGATGGAAAAGTTATATATACCTCAGATCGCTAGAGCGGTAGATGCGACTGAAACGTTTGAATTCAAAGAATTTATTGAGGGGCTAGAGACGCTAACTCCTATACAGGGAGTAATTAGCGTTAGGCATGTTGGTTCTTTTCTCGAAGTTAGTTCTAAAGCTTCGACGATTATGACTTTAACTTGCGATCGCACGTTGGTGCAGTTTAACTATAGGTTAGTGATCGACAATTCTGAGATGATTTGGTTAACTGAGCCATTGCCAGAAAGCGAGTATCCCAGAGAGCGGGAAATCGAAACAGGTGACTTAGTTGAGTCTCTTTCTCCGACTGGTTATTTTGACCCCGCTGCATGGCTATATGAACAATTAACTTTGGCTATTCCCTATCCGAAGATTGCACCTGACGCGCCTGCTCTTGAAATCACAGATACAAATAGTCTTGACGGTTCAAAATTTCCCATAGATAAGCGGTGGGAAATCTTAAATTCTTTAAAACTACCTGAATAAAAAGGGCGTTCAAAGCACGCCCTTTTTATTGCTATTTAGCGCAAGTAAATAACTTTTCTAGTTGTTCTTTTTCAGTAATATTTTCGATGCTTTGAGCGATTTCTTTGGCTTTATCTCGTTGACCGATCGCCCAATAAGTACTGCTGATATCCGAGTAAGCTCTGGAGCGAATGTTGGGATCGGGGGCAGTTTTGGCGATCGCCATACTCTCTTGCAAAATTGTCTCAACTTTTTCAGTTAATCCAAATTCACCATAGGTACTGGCGATAATGTTGAGAGCAAAAAGGCGATCAACTGGTTGTGGGAGTTTTTGGGCAATCGCTAAGGCTTGATCCCAAGCTTTAGCTGCCGTTTCGGGGGCTTCGATTGTTTGATATTGACGACCAATTTCTACTAGTAACGTAAATACATCAATAGAAGGGGCAACGCTGCTTAAACCTTGCACACTTTGATCAAATAATTTGATCGCTTCCTCGGTTTTCTTGTCCTTGGCATAGGCGATCGCCACATTAGCTACGCCCACACTTTTCTCAACTGACTTAGGATCAAGATTGGCAATTACTTCTAATGCTTTGTCATACTGCTTGGACACTAAATATTGACTAGCAACCAAAAATAATGATCTCGTTTTCAATAGTTCAGCATTAGCGATCGCTGCTTGTTCGACAGCTTTAGGATCTGGTGCAGCTTTTTCTTCTTTGGGTGCATCATTTTTTAAAGCTTTATTAGCTAGCTTAGGAGCGGTTTTCTTGGCAGTTTTGGCATTCTTTGCAGCTTCTTTAGCAGAAGCAATCGCATTATCTCGCATGGAGTCAAACTCTTGGAAGACCGCATTTAAGGAAGTGATCGCTTTGGCATGATTTCCTGCTAGTGCATAGCTGCCAGTAATTTCAACCCTAGCTCTAGATTTGAGATTGGGATCTTCGATCATCGGCAACAAATCTGTTGCTGCTGAAATCGAAGCTTCAGAATTAAAATCATCACCTATTTCGGTATAGACATTAGCAATCGCCGAAAAAGCCCGCGATCTGACATAGGAATCAATGATCTCAGGTGTTGCCTTAGTTGCATCAGCTAGTAAATTTTGCGCATTCTCTTTTTTACTTGCTTCACCATAGGCTTGTGCAATTTTGATATTGGCAAAAACTCTATCGACAGGATCGGGTAATGTTTTGGCGATCGTTAAAGCATCATTTAGAGCACTCACTGCTAGCTTAGGCTGCTCAGCTTTGGTTAGACGACCTGCTGTATCCAATAGGGCAAAAGCTTGAAGGGATGGCGTGGTGATTGTATTTGCTGTAGTTAAGCTTTTTTCTAAAACTTTTTTGGCTTGCTCTGGACGCTGCAACTCTAAATATTTGCCTGCAATTTCAGTATAGGCTGCAACCTTGGCTTCGGGAGATGATCCTGAATCTGCCAATGACACGAAGCACTGAAGTGGAACACCCTGAAACTTTGCTTCTCCAGACTTCTTGGGGCTAGCTGCCCATACTGCACCAGTTGTTGTCAAATTGACTAATAGTGCTAAGCATCCAGCTAGAAGCCGCATCCATATTTTTCGCATAGTGAATTTTGTCCTTGCGTAGATTATTGCTGAGATATCTTTGAGATTCTACCCAATTCGTTAGCGATCGCACCTAATAGCTTTCGTCATCTAAGTTAGATGGCAGCTATAAATACAGTGTTTGCCAATCCACCAAGTAGAAGTAGGAAATCTATTCTATGACTTAGTTGCCTTTACGAGTTTCAAGCTTGCCTGTCTAAAGGTGGATAATATGAAGAAAGATTGCGAATGGTAAACCAATCTGTTACATTACTAAATATAAATAAATTAACTGTAAAGGTAATTCGATTATGTCTGACGAAAACCGTAATGTTTGGAATTGGGGTTTCACTTCTGGTGCTGAAAACTGGAATGGGCGCTTAGCTATGATCGGATTCGTTTCTGCTGTTGCGATCGAATTAATTAGTGGTCAAGGCGTATTGCACTTCTGGGGCATTCTGTAATTTTCTAATATTTTGCCAATAAAAAAATCCTCGACTAGTCGAGGATTTTTTTATTGGCAAAATATTAGACGGCGTGCCGATATTGATCTTATTCAGCAGCAGCCACAGCCACAGCCACATCTGCAACGGCTACATCATTAGCGGCAACTGATTCTTCGGCATCAGGAATGATTGCTTCTGCATCTTCTTCAATAGCTTCTGGATCTAGTTTAATAGTCATATAACGAATAACATCATCGGCTAGACGCATAGATTTCTCTAGACTTTCGATAGTCTTAGGAGTTGCAGTGTAATTTACTTGAATGTAAATACCTTCACGATGACCTTTGATGTCATAGGCTAATCTACGGCGCCCACGATGTTGAATTGTAATATCTTCAGATTCTTGTTGTACTAAGAAGTCTTGATATTTAGCGATCGCGGCATCGGCTTCCTGATCGGGAAGATCGGGACGCAGGATATACATGGTTTCGTACAAACGCTTAACGGTCATTGAATTTTCCTTACGGGCAGTAATTGGCTTCTATTAATTTAGATTTAGAAGCAAAGATTTACTATCCTATCATGTCAAGGCAATCAATCAATAGATTCACAAAAAACATAGATATCAAAGCCTAAAGATGTCAATCAGTGACAATCTATGTGCTAATTCTTTTGGACTAATTTTATGTATTAATCGTATAATTAAATATCCCAAGAGTTTTTTTGACCCATTTAGACTAAGCGTAATAGGGACAGAATGAAAATCATGGCAGTTAAAACGGATACGATCGCTAATGTCTTGATTGTAGAAGATGAACTTGTTACGGCAAATGCTCTCTCAGATGTTTTAGTCGATCTAGGCTATACAGTTCTGTCCATAGTTGATAGTAGTGATGGCGCGATCGCCGCAATCCATCGTCAACGCCCAGATATTATTTTGATGGATATCAAATTAAGAGGCTCAGATAGCGGAATCATTGCAGTGAGTGAGATTCATAAAATAGCGCCTATCCCCATAATTTATCTAACTGCTTTTAGCGATCCTGAGACTATAAAACGGGCGATCTCTACTTCTCCCTATGGATATCTCACGAAGCCTCTTAGATATGCAGAAGTTAATGTCGCGATCATGCTGGCTCTCAAGAAGTATCAGGAAGAAAAAATATTGCAAGAAACTCTGAACAAAGAAAAGGAGCTTCATATTTTAAAGTCCAGTTTACTTGCAATGGTATCCCATGAATTTTCAACGCCAATGTCAGTAATTCGATTATTAACTTGGAAATTACAAAACTTTGAAGAGAAAATAACTAAAAAAAATAGTGCCAAGAATCTTGCTTCTATTCAATTAGCGATTAAAGATATTAACTGGTTGCTTGAGGAAGTGAAATTTATTGCTTGTTCGGAGTCAGGAAAATTTCCATTTAATCCTGAAAGTGTAGATGCGATCGCCTATTGCCGACAACTGGTTGAGGTTAACAACTTTCAGTCAGAAGATAGTATGCGTAAGTGTCACATTAAATTTCATAGTCAAGTTCAAAGTCAAAAGTTGCAAATTGACAAGAAGTTACTATGGCATATATTTATGAACTTGGTTTCCAATGCTGTGAAATATTCATACGAAGGAAGTACCGTTGATGTGGAGTTAACTTGTGATTCACAGCAGTTATTTCTAAGTATTTGTGATCATGGTATAGGCATTCCTCAGGAATATTTAAACAAACTATTTTTGCCGTTTTTAAGAGGTGATAATGTTGGCGCTGTGAAGGGTTTAGGTATGGGTTTATATATAGTAAAGCAAGCTGTAGAAGCTCACTCTGGGAAAATCATGGTAGAAAGTGAAGTCAACATGGGTACAAAATTTACAGTTGTTTTACCTTCGGCAGATAGTTTGTGAAAAGCTTAAAAAATCTGGTTGTTTGTAATTTGAAATCTATAATTTCTGTTTTTGTATCTTTAGGAATAACTCTTTAGGATTATTTTTATTTAAAACTTATTGCGATCTTCTATTGAATTTAGCGCAAATAAAAACTCGTAAAGTAGGTGGGGTAATAACTAACTGCATTGCCTAAGTTTTAACTGCTATGTAAAGATAGGTTGAATGTGTATTTTACAATACTTTACATATTGAAGAAATAGATGTAGGGTGTTTGGCATGTTAAAAGTCTGTATTAATTTTCCTTTATTGCTGCATAGACAATGTTTCCTAAAGGAGGTAACGGCATGACAGAACTGGGGATGGGCTTCAAAGACTAGTTATTGACTGCTTACTGGTTGTAAGCAACGTGGCTGAACAAAAACTTTTAAAACTCAACGCATATAGAAGTTTGGTCACAATTTGTTTGCAACGAGATTATTAACCGTCTCACAGAATTTACTTTGTGTAAGTTTTAGTTAGCGGCATAGGCTAAAAAACTTGCATTAATAAAAAATAGTAAAACTAGTGAGACCTCAATCTTGGAGGTTTTATGAATGTTCGTGGAAAAACGGCTCTAATTACTGGAGCCTCAAGGGGTATTGGAAGGGCGATCGCGTTGGAACTAGCTCAACAAGGAGCAAAATGCCTGATTTTGGTTGCTCGCGATCTAAAGCGTTTAAATTCTGTTGCTTCAGAAATAGAAGCTTTAGGAATAGAAGCAGTGACTTTGCCTCTAGATCTATCTCGGACAATTGAGGTGAATATTGCGATCGCCCAAGTATGGCGTGATTTTGGTCCAATTGATATGTTGATTAATTGTGCTGGTGTGGCTCATCAATCGTCATTTTTGCGATCGCGCTTTCAAGATGTGCAATCGGAAATCGAGATTAATTTGCTTGGCATGTATGCGATCACACGTATGGTGGCAAGGCGTATGGCAGTGCAACGCAATGGCAGAATTGTCAATGTCTCTAGTCTCATGGGGAAAGTCGCTGCGCCAACGATGGCGACCTATTCTGCAACTAAATTTGCGGTCATCGGATTCACTCAAGCACTGCGTGGTGAATTGGCAGCCTACAATATCAAGGTGACTGCGTTACTTCCATCTCTAACGGATACAGATATGGCTCATGATTTGGAGTGGTTTCGCTGGGTGTCGATGATGACACCCAAGCAAGTCGCAAAAGCCTTGATTGCAGGTCTAGATCGTGAGACTCCCGAAATCCTTGTTGGATGGCAAAGTCATCTCGCAGTATGGGTTCATCGGCTCTTTCCATTCCTAATGGAAAAGATTTTACTAATCGCAGCTCCTAAAGTTGTCTAAATACCAATTCACAAAAGTGTGATAACACTTCTGTAAATTAAAACCCAAACCCAGTAAGGGGTTTAAAAGCACAAAATGGCGTAGCCATTTTGTGCTTTGGTATTAATTTTCTGTGATAGGTATTTTGTTTTTTTATGCCCCTTCTGTGAGATTCTGGTATCAATACAGACTATGCATAATCTGCAAAAATGCTTATGAGTTCTATTCGTGTTGTCCTAATTGAAGACCATGACCTGACCCGCATGGGCATGAAGATCGCCTTGCAACAGCAAGGAGAGCTTGTGTTTGTTGGTGAGGCTGCCACGGGCGCAGAAGGAGTGTCTTTGGTAAATAGTCAACATCCTGATGTAGCGATTGTTGATTTGGGCTTACCTGATATGGATGGTGTAGAGGTAACACGCCAAATCAAAGCTTTGGCTACTGAAGCAGGAAGAGCAACTAAAGTTTTAATTTTGACGTTGACCGATAGTCAGGAAACTGTATTAGCTGCTTTTGCCGCAGGTGCTGATTCCTATTGCATCAAAGATATTAGTTCCGAAAATCTGGTGCAAGCTCTGAAGCTAACTGCTGAAGGCAACTCATGGATCGATCCAGCGATCGCGAATATTGTCTTGCAGCAGGTACGTCGCCGTGAAGCAACCGTTGAAATTGATGCGGCTGAAGCAGACTACAAACAAGTTTTGCAAGCGACTCCTCTAACTGAGCGTGAGTTAGAAGTTTTATCTGAGATTGTTAATGGCAATAGCAATGCCGAAATTGCTCAGAGACTTTACATTACTGTTGGTACAGTTAAAACCCATGTGAGGAATATATTGAATAAGCTATGCGCTGACGATCGCACTCAAGCTGCAGTACGCGCTCTCAGAGCAGGGCTAGTCAAATAATTTGGAATGTTTGTGATTAGCACAACTCATTCAAACTCAAAATTATTTATCTCATTTAAGTTTTATAAATTTTATGTTTCTAATTATTATGAGCAAAATTTTATAGGGCTTTGCGCCGTAAAAATCTTACTCAGTTTCAGTTTCAAGGTTTTTGATCTTGTTAACCATAGGGTTAAAGTAAATACTAGCTAATGTGCGAGGGGCGATCGCAAATAATGACTAATATTCTGGATATTGTGCAAGCTGATTACGCAAAATTCCCTGAAGCGCAGACCTACAGCATCTATAGCGAAGATGTCTATTTTAAAGATCCTGTCTATAACTTTCGTGGTATCAAGCAATATCAAAAGATGATTGGCTTCATTACCTTTTGGTTTAAAAATCTTAAGCTCGATCTCCATGGCATTACTCGTAATGATAATCTAATCAAAACTCAATGGACTATGAGCTGGGATGCGCCTTTACCTTGGAAGCCCAGAATTGCGGTTACTGGTTGGAGCGAGCTCTCCCTTGATGCAACAGGTGAATTAATTATTTCTCATGTTGACTATTGGGAATGCAGTAAACTTGATGTTATTAAGCAACATTTCGTTTTCTATAAGTAGGGCTTAAGTCTTAGCCAACAATTGAAGCGCCCCATTTTTTTACTTGATTGAAAATTTTAGTTTCAGAGCTCGCCTATCCATCTATTTTGTATTTTAAGAATATCTTATAGCATTCATAGACAAAAACTGATGATATTGCCTATTTTCATTTAGCTTTAAATTTGCAATAATCATAGAAATTTAATTATGATTTTTAATAAACAGATAGAGATTATATGATAAATAACTGGCTGGACACGATCTGGCTTATTCCCTGCTACTCCTTGATAGGAGCAATGTTATCGATCGTCTGGTTCCCAGGCATTACGCGTAAAACGGGTCCAAGACCAGCAGGCTACATCAATATTTTCATGACTTTTTGCTCATTAGTTCATGCGATCGTCGCTTTGACTGTAGTTTGGGGACAGCCAGCACATTTATTGTCTTTTCCTTGGTTAGCAGTGGGTGGGCTAAACTTTACCCTTGACTTGCAGGTATCGACGATCACCGTAGGGGCAATCGTCCTGATCACAGGGATTAACCTGCTTGCTGAGATATATGCTGTCGGTTACATGGAAATGGACTGGGGCTGGGGGCGATTTTATGCTCTGCTGGCTCTTTTTGAAGCAGGTATGTGCTCCTTGGTTCTATGTGACTCCCTATTTTTTAGTTACGTTGTTCTAGAAATTTTAACGCTCGGAACTTACCTTCTCGTGGGAATTTGGTACAACCAATCTCTCGTTGTTACAGGTGCAAGAGATGCTTTTTTAACAAAGCGTATTGGCGATTTATTTCTATTGGTAGGTGTTGTTGGCTTATTCCCTCTTGCTGGAACTTGGAATTTTACTGAGCTCGCCGAATGGGCTAAGACCGCAGATGTCAATCCAACGACAATAACCTTGGTAACCTTAGCTCTGATGGTTGGTCCTATGGGAAAATGTGCCCAATTCCCCTTACACCTCTGGCTAGATGAGGCGATGGAAGGTCCCCTGCCAAGTACTGTCCTGCGGAATTCCGTAGTTGTAGCCACAGGTGCTTGGATACTGATAAAATTGCAGCCTCTTTTTGCGCTGTCATCCTTCACTCAGCACGTAATAGTTGCCGTAGGTGCGGCTACAGCATTAGGTGCAACGCTAATTGCGATCGCTCAGATTGACGTGAAGCGATCTCTCTCATATCTAACCAGCGCATTTATGGGACTAATCTTTATCTCAGTTGGTACTGGCGATACTCATAGTGCTTACATTTTGATTTTGTCCCATGCCTTGGCGATCGCGCTCTTACTAATGTCGGTTGGTAGCATTATTTCTAACAATATTAGTCAAGATATAACTTTGATGGGTGGCTTATGGAGTCGTCGTCCAATTTCAGGAATCTGCTTTTTAGTAGGCATGGTCGGCTTGATTGGATTTCCACCGTTGGGTGGATTTTGGGCTATGGTCGATTTGATTACTTATCTTTGGCAAGATAATCCAGCCTTGGCAGAATTGCTGCTTTTAATTAATGGCTTGATGGCATGTAGCCTCATGCGTGTGTTCGGGCTGATTTGGGGAGGTAAACCAAAGCAGATGACCGAAAGATCCGTTGAGCCTCTATGGTTAATCGTTATACCAATGGCTTTTCTTGCAGGTATCGTGTTGCATGTTCCACAAATGCTTACTTCTTGGGGAGTTATAACTGATTGGGCACTGATACTTAGTCCTAATGCTCTGCTGCTAAGCGGATCAAGTATTGCCGGTCTGGCTACGGGCGGATATCTCTATCTCAATCAGCAAGTTCCTAAACCTGTAGTTTTACCTTGGATAGATTTACAAAAATTTCTTGCCAATGATTTCTACACACCAAAACTCTACAAGGTCACGATTGTGGGACTTGTCGATGGCGTATCGAAAGGGATTTACTGGTTTGATCGCTTTTTTGTCGATGGCGTAGGAAATTTCTTTGGACTAGCGACTTTATTTAGTGGACAAAATCTCCGTTACAGCACCTTTGGTCAGTTACAGCTCTATACCTTGACGATCATGGTTGGCATTGGAGTTCTACTTCTATTACTGTTCAATTGGGCTATTTAATCAGGAATAAAACTATGCTCAGCGCTCTAATTTGGTTGCCTGTCATCGGGGCTTTAGCGATCGCATTTCTCCCGCAAACTCAAGTCAAGAAAGGATCGGCGATTATTGCTACGGCGATCTTATTCCTTGATTTCATCCTCTTACGTCAATTTGATATTAAGATTCCCACTTTCCAATTAACAGAAACTTTACCTTGGATAGAAAATCTCGGCTTAAATTATAGCCTTGGAGTCGATGGACTATCTTTGCCCTTAGTTGTTCTTAATGGTTTGCTCACTTGGTTAATCGTTTGTTTTTGCGATCGGCAAATCAAAGAACGCAACAAACTCTTTCACATATTAATGCTTTTAATTCATGCAGGAGTAAGTGGCGCAATTCTCTCCACCAATACCCTGCTATTTGTTCTGTTCTATGAAATTGAGTTGATACCTCTTTATTTAGTCATTGCTGTATGGGGTGGTGCACAACGTAGTTATGCCGCGATGAAGTTCTTAATCTTCACTGCTATGTCAGGAATTCTGATTTTAGTAGGATTTCTTGCTCTAGGATGGTTAACTGCAAATCCTACGCCAGTTTTCGACTATGCGACATTGCAAACTCTCTCATTACCGATAGAGATTCAAGTTACGCTCCTAGTAGTTCTGTTATTAGGCTTTACGATTAAAGCGCCTTTTGTCCCGTTCCATACATGGCTACCAGATGCTTATGTAGAATCGACAACCCCAACGGTAATGATGCTTGGAGGGATTGTTGCCAAATTAGGAACCTACGGCTTGTTTCGCTTTTGTGTAGGTTTCTTCCCTGATGCTTGGTCTTTGCTATCTCCTTGGGTCGCGGTTTGGGCAGGTTTAGGCGTTCTTTATGGTGCGATGGTTGCGATCGCTCAAAAAGATATCAAGCGCATGGTTGCCTATAGTTCCATTGGTCACATGAGCTATATTCTCCTCGCGGCAGCCTCAGCCACTCCTCTGAGCATGGTCGGTGGGATAATTCAAATGGTGAGTCATGGCTTAGTGTTGGCGCTACTTTTCTATTTAGTCGGCATCATCGAAGAGAAAGTTGGCACAAGAGATCTCGATGTTCTGAATGGCTTACTTAATCCTATACGCGGTTTACCTTCTACCAGTGCCTTACTAATCTTAGGTGGTATGGCAAGTGCAGGTATTCCTGGGCTGATTGGATTCATATCAGAGTTTTTGATTTTCCAAGGTAGCTTTAGTAAATTCCCTATCCCCACGATATTATCGATGATTGGTACGGGACTTACTGCTGTTTATTTCGTGATTTTGCTCAATCGTACTTGTTTTGGCAAATTGGATAACCATACAGCTTACTACCCTAAAGTTAGTGGACTAGAGCAAGTGCCATCGTTGATTTTGACAGCATTAATTTTGATTTTAGGAGTCCAACCTTCTTGGTTAGTTCGTTGGAGCCAAGCGAGTGCGACTCAACTCATAGCTCGTGTTCCTGAAATTGCGATCGTAGCTAGTGCAAGTCTCGTAAATGAAGAAATCAAACCGCTAAACTCTATCGATCTGCATTAGTGCAATTTATGAAGATGTCTAATTAATTAGAAGCAATTTTAGAATCAACCATTTAGATACATCAAAGGTAATCAACGATGACAGCTACTCTAACTGAACCCACAACCAAACTGCCGCCTTCTACTCATCCCTACGCAGAAGTCATTCATCGCCTCGAAGCAGGTGGTTCGATGCTGCCTGATACGCCCGAGAATCTCATGCAGATCATTGGACTTTATAAGGCATATGCTGTCCCAATGGATTTCTATTGGCGGGATTTGCTATACATAGCTGAACAAGTATTTTTAGAGCCAATTCCTGCTTTTAAATATTTTATTCCCCAAGAATATTTAGACTTGCCTAATCACTATGCTGGCGATGATGCCGATCTGCGTTTCTGGCGTGGTGGCGATACAGCCCATCCTGAACTCCTAGCTTTTATGGACAAGGGAGAACTCAAAGCCAAGATTCCCAAAATTTTCCATCATCTCTATCACGATCGCATCAATATGGAGTTCGCAGAAGAATGTATGAGGGCAATGCTCTGGCATCGTGGCATGGGCGGAGAGTTAGAGCCTTACATGGATTCTGAGGAATATAAGCAGAATGCCGATAGCGCTATTCGGGCTTTCTTTAAAAATAATCCTGTGATGTTGGGACTATACAAACTCTTTCCTGATATGTTCATGGAGCAATGTCGTCAGTCAACCATGACTTCGGTTCTTGGGCTATTTTGGGAAATCATGGCTCCCGTATTCTTTGAGATGTCGGATATTTATGATGAAGGTGGATTTAAGGGCGTTCCCGATGCGATGGATTTCTTGGTGAATGGCATATTTGCGATCGCGGGTCGTCCCATTTATCACCGTGTGAATATCGGTGGTGAGTGGTTTGATATTGTCCCCAAATCTAAGGCTTTCACTTGGCTTTATGAAGCTGCTTTCCCCTATGTAGAGGCAGTGTTTTACCGCACTGCACCTTTCCGTGGCACGAAGTCTTACAACGCTCAAGCCCATGAAGTTCCTGACGATCAGAATGATTTCCACTATGGAATTTTATATGCGGACAAGTTTCCTGTCGGTTCCGCAGGTATTCCGCCCACATTGCTGCATCAAGACATGTATCACTTCTTGCCGCAATATCTGGTGGACTATTACAAACAACATTGTCGCGGTGAAGATGACATGCTAATTCAGTTAGCCGTTAGTTTTCAGCGATCGATGTATAACGTTACCTCGGCAGTAATTCAAGCCGGAAGAGCGGCGTTGCTCTATCCGTTAGATGATCCTAATCCTAAGCATCTATTGGCAAATCGCCATTATTTTGAGGGGCAACTGAATCGCTTCTGTAATCCAAAATATGGAATGGATCAGGCTGCCAGATTATCTATGGTTCAGGATCAAAATTATCGGTAATTAAATTCTTCATCCTTCAGTCTCTTGAAATGAGAAGGGACTGTGGAGGGGGTATTAGGAAGTCACTTCAATTAAAAAGGAATTAGATATGACCACAATTGTTGATATTGCCGTTAGTAACGAGGCATTCTCCACACTAGTAACAGCTGTATCGGCTGCGAGCTTAGTGGAAGCATTACAAAGTCCAGGGCCTTTCACCGTGTTTGCCCCCACTAATGATGCTTTTGCAAAATTACCTAATGGAACAATCACTACACTAGTCCAGAATATTCCTCAACTAGCTAGGATTTTGACCTTCCATGTAGTTTCAGGAAAATACAAAAAAGAAGATTTAATCGGCGTGAAATCTTTGATTTCTCTAGAAGGCACACAAATTGATATTAATGCCTCTGATGAATGCTTCGAGGCAAATAATGCCACGGTGATTGCTGCCGATATTGAAGCCGATAATGGCGTGATTCATGTAATCGACAATGTCATGCTGATGCGTCCTCATTGGTTTTATCCAATTATGGAATCTGGCAGAGTCGGTATAGTCGGTAAGGCGTGAGCCAAAAAAATCGTTAAAAATTATGCACAACAAAATTTTTAACGATTTTTTATGTTCGTAAATAATTCTCTTGTTTTGTAGAAAAAAAGTGTTAGCTGGTACAAAACTAAACTCCAGAAATGAGTTGCGGCGCTTCGCGCCGCAACTCATTTCTGGCTTTATGTCCTAAGCAAACCTTGCTTTGCTATAGAAAGTGTGCAAAGTATCCTTTCTAGTTTTGTCGCAGGATTATGCCTAAACAGGCTAGGATACAAATACGTCAAGTTAATCAGGAATTTAACAATGGTAGAACGTCCTATCAAGAAAGCAGACCGTCAGCTAAAACCCGAAATCAACGAAGCCACCCCTAGCGCCAGACAGTCTGATGACTCCGACAAAAAGCGTTCTCCCAGAAGTGGTGGTGGCAAGGACAAAAGAGATAAACGCGGCTCACGGGACGAAGAAGTAAAACAACCCGTAAATCTTGCTTTAGTAAGAGGTCCTAAACCCACCAAACCACAGCCAGTCGTGGAAGAAGTTATTGCGGAAGTATCTGAAGAGATAACTGAAGAAAGCAAACCTGAAGAAACAACTGAAGCGTAAACTTTGCATCTCACCTTACATTTACGTTAAATAAAAAGCGGCGCTATGCGTCGCTTTTTATTTGGAGCCTGTGAGTAACCCTTGACTAGGACTAAAAACTAAAGTCATTAAAAACAACAGCAGCACTGCTAGGACGATCGCAGGGCCAGAAGGTAGATTTAGATAATAACTGACATATAAACCGATCGCGCTTGCAGTAACACCTAAGCCTGCCCCTACAAAAATCATCTGATGTAATTCTTTGACTAGCAAATAAGCGGTAATCGCGGGCCCAACTAAAAGAGAAACCACTAACACCACTCCCATCGTTTGCATACTAGCAATAATCGTTAAGGTGACGCCTGCCATTAATCCTAAATAGATCAGATTAACTGGCAATCCTAAAGCCTGCGCCCCAATCCGATCAAAGGTGTAAAACAATAATTGCTTATAAAATATGGCGATCGCAGCCAGCACGATCACTGTAATTATTCCTGCTCGAATCGTATCAGTCTGGGAAACGCTAAGAATATCGCCAAACAAAAAGCCATGCAGATCAATCTTGATTTTGAGTAATGAAATCAACAGAATCCCGATCGCAAAGAAACTCGAAGATGTCAGTGCCATCGCCGCATCGATTTTCACGCGAGTCTGCGATCGCAACCATGCAATTAAAAATGCGCTTCCAATCCCCGATATAAACGCACCGATTGCGACATCAATTTTATAAAAAAAGGCGATTGTCATCCCCGGCATCACTGTGTGCGTCATCACGTCCCCTAGCAAAGCCATCCGCTGCACAATCAAAAAGCAACCGATCGCTGGACAAATAATTCCTGCTAAGCCACCTGCAATAAGGGCATTACGCATAAATTCCAATCCAAGCGGCTCGGCGATCCATTGCCAGATTTGATTAGTCATAAATTTATAAATCCTTTGCTGAGCCAAATGCTGCGATCCATTTGTGCTGAATTGCAGTTTCGAGAATACTTTGGACGATCGCTAGCCATGCAATATTTTCAAGTAACAAGATGGCGATCGCAAAAACTAATTGGACTAAAGGCAGGAGTGTAAGTTTAGGCAAGTCTAGATCAATGGTGGCAAAACTACGGATACAGGCAAAGGCTAAGATTGCGCCTGATTTGAGATGGGAGTTGCGATCTCGCCGCACAATGTAGCGATAGGTAACCGCAAACAAAAAACCTGAAAAGCCAATCATCCCCAGTTTGATTAGCAAAATTAAGGGACTGCTAAGCTCAAAACTGCTGATTAGTTGCGCAGTCAGAAAATTCTTCAAAAAGTGATGTAATAGCGCGATCGCAAAAAATGCGAAAACACTAGCGATCGCTCCAAGAAACCCAGCTTTAAAAGATTCAATGCGATCGGCTACAGATAGATGCTCTGATTTAGTTGAAATAGGGTGAGAAGATTGCACGCTCGTTAACTATATTTTGGACTACAGCAATCCTACATGAGTTCAGAAACAATACCTAACGCTCGAATAATTGCTGAAGCTGTTCATCTTTCTGAGGCATAACAAATCACTGTATTTTAAAGAGTGAATGTAAAGTCTTTGACTAGCATTCCTGGAACGAGAATACCGCCAAGCGATCGCGTTTCATAGGTTCCTGTATTCGGAATAAATTCTCGAAAATCGGTAAAAGCTTCGAGCTTTTCGCCAAGAAAGTCATAGATACTATTATCGAAGCGCAGATTTTCAATGGGAGCAATAAATTCGCCATTCTCAACCCAGAAACAAGCATAGCGAGTCATTCCAGTGATGCGACCGCCACTGCGATCGCTCCAATTTAGATAATGCAAATTTGATAGATAGAGTCCCGTATCTAATTGTTTGAGAATGTCAGCCTCCGCTAAAATTCCTG
Organism: Pseudanabaena sp.; assembly: GCA_003249035.1. Classification (GTDB taxonomy): domain Bacteria; phylum Cyanobacteriota; class Cyanobacteriia; order Pseudanabaenales; family Pseudanabaenaceae; genus Pseudanabaena. The sequence goes on along the minus strand of QBMK01000014.1, from coordinate 40,391 downwards.
CTGCAACTTCAGGCGATCGCATGGACTCACCTTCATCTGCACCATTGGCGATCTTGCCATATTCCTTGGCACTGCGCGAACTCACTAACGTGTTAACTAGCTTCCCTTCAGCAATAATAGATAAATATTCTGGAGCTACTTCTCCTAAATCGTTAAAACGAGGCACATTCCCATAGGTGAAGTTCTCACTAATAGATAGCAATGGCGACAGAGTTCTTTCTTGATTTTTTAATTTCAAAAGAGCACTACTACTCTGCTGCAAACCAGACTCCCCCGCACTCCATGCTAAAAATCCCAATAGCTCCGATGAAGCCGCAGGTGCAAAATAAGTATGATATTGTCCCCTTTCTACAGTCATGCTTGGTTTTTGCAACGCGATTAATTGTTGCTGAGAGCGATTAATCTGTAAGTTATAAGCTTCTGCTTCCCAATCTTTGCCAGCATAAATACCCTTAACCGCTTTTTCTCCTGAATCAGTCTGGACAAACATCGAATAATCAACAAAGAAAGAATCCGTCGCAAACCAATGTCTTTGACCTGCGGAGTTAGCATTAGCCCGAATTACCGAACCTGAAGCATAGAATCCTGTAAAATCAACATTATTCACTGGTGCGAGAATTGTGGCGATCGCATCTTCGGGATTTAACAAATTTCCTTGATAAACCTCACGACTGGAGCCTTGGTCTTCAGGAAGGACTAGATAAGGATTTTCGGGGATTTGGGCGACTTCTTGTCTGAGATAACCGAGATTAGAGATCGCATAAGTCATATCAATTTCGCGATCGCCTGTAAAGGGAAACTTGGCAAAAGCTTCGCGCTGATTGTAAATTAGCAAAATGGTCACGTTCCCATCGGCGACCACCCCTGATTGTCTGACTTTAGCATGATTAAATCTAGTGAATTGGCTACGCTCACTCTCTAAATTAATAGTTAGGCATTCGCCGTGATGCAGACTATCAATCAAGCGATCGGCAAGTTTATAAAATGATGCTTCTAGTGCTTGCTCTTCTAGATGTCTGCTCATCAAAAATCAACTCCTAATAAAATAAGTACATCAGCTTTTTGGATTTTAGAATAGGTGGCGCGAAGCGCCACCTATTCTGCTCTACAACATAAATGTACGCGAATCAACGCCTGAAGCGTCACGAGTTGACAGAAAATCATTCATCACATTATCTGATTCTAAATTGCCGTCCACCAAGTTAATAATGCGATCGGCGACATCCAGAATCCGATTGTCGTGGGTCACCATCAGAATTGTGATGTTTTCCTCCTTTGCCATTTTTTGCATCAAAGTCACTACATCACGCCCAGATTTTTTATCTAGTGCTGCCGTTGGCTCATCGGCAAGGATTAAACGCGGACGATTGACCAAAGCTCTTGCGATCGCCACCCGCTGTTTTTGTCCCCCTGACAGGGCATGAGGCTTATAGTCAACCCTGTCACTTAGTCCAAGCTGACCCAAAATTTCAGCAGCTTTATTAGCCGCCATTGCATTTCCACCTTGATGGGGGAATAGATCCGTAGACATCATTACATTTTGTCTTGCCGTCAAGGAATAAAAAAGATTATGTGCTTGAAAGATAAAACCAATATTTTTGCGTATTTGTACCAGCTTTTTAGGATTTAGCCCTTTCAGCTCCTGACCCAAAACTTGGAGGCTGCCATCTTGGATCGTCCTTAAAGCGCCGATTAAAGTAAGTAGAGTGGTCTTACCTGAGCCAGATGGACCAGTAAGGATCACAATCTGCCCGGGGTAGATCTCTAAATTGATATCAAATAAAACCTGTTTAAATAAATCTCCTTCTCCATAATGGAAATTTAAATTACGAATTTGGACTGATGGCTCGACAGTTGGAGACAAAGGATGTGTTGCAGTATCGGAAAAAGTGTCGAGCATATTCTAAAGACCTATGAGCAAAATAAATGACAAATTATAAGATTTATTCAGACTATCAATGAAGCTCTCAGACTATATCAATTATGGCAGGTGCATTTATGACCTGTGCAATGAAATCTATTCAACTATTCCTTGAAGGTTCAAATATATGGCATCAAGAACCTTAGTCAAAAATTATGTCGCACAATGGATGCAGATGGGAAAAACCGTGAGCCTTTCAGCCGAGGACGAACAAGTGCATATTTACAAGATTTTACAAGGAGAAAAATATTCGCCTTCATTCAATAAACTCTGGGATGAAATTAGTACCATTAAAGCCGAAGAAGCTTATTTAAGCGGTACTGACCAAACTATTAGCGATTTGCTGGACAATAAATGGGAGATTATTGCCTGCGCTCGTTGCAATTTGCTGATACCGTCCGTCGATATAGGTCCAAGGACTCCCGTTTGCTGCCCATGTGATGACTTGCAAAACCATCCTAACCTTGACTTAGTTGCCCCTCATGTGCCAGTCACTTTAGCATCCCATATTGACGATCTTTGCGATCGCCTCGCGTTGAAGTCAGAAACTCAAGCAACTCACGAAGCATCTCACGACGATACCTATACATCTGACGAAGAAAATACTCAGGCTATACACAATCTCAGAAGCTCAATTCTAAAACTGGTCAAATCGAACCAATCTGTTTAGGAGATTGGCAAAACAAGCCCTCTAAGCAATATCTTGTTAACCTGAATTTTTATGTACAATCCACCTATATGGCGGGATGTTATTCAGACAAATTCCGTGCATTAAGAAGGTGCTTTACATTTCATTAAAGCGCACGAAAAGATAGGAGATCGCACGGCTTTATTATCATTTGCTAAAATCAATATAACAAAGCTGTGAGCAGAAATATCATGCAAGCAACTGTAATTGAAACAGAACAAGAACAAGAACCTCAAATTCATCTTTGGTCGGTTGCTGACTATCACCAAATGATCGAGGCAGGAGTTTTGGATGAGGACGATCGCGTAGAACTGTTGGAAGGAAAAATTGTTTGTATGAGTCCACAACGACCATTTCATGCAGCAAGTGTGCAACGCAGTAGTAGATTACTGTTTAAATTGCTAAGCGATCGCGCCGAAATTCGCATACAGTTACCCGTGACATTAGGGAATGATTCTGAGCCAGAACCAGATATTGCTGTTGTCAGGTTTGATGCTAATGAATATTCCTTTAGACATCCTGAAGCCCCTGATATTTATTTGTTGATAGAAGTTGCCGATTGGACTATCTCAAAAGATCGCAAGCAAAAAGCACGTATTTATGGCAAAAATCAAGTTTTAGAATATTGGATTCTCGATTTACAAAAGCGACAAGTTTACGTTTTCCGTCAACCAGAGGATGGAAGCTATTGTGAAGAGTTGATTTTGAATAGCAATGATACTGCTACTATGCAAGCTTTTCCTGATGTGGCGATCGCTCTAGATGATATGTTTGCGATCGCACAAAACTAATTTGGCTTATGCGATCATCAACGAAAGTAGCTTGTGTTAGCTAAGCGTTAAACACAAATAGCTAGCATTAAAAAGGTAAGTTACGTTTCATCAACAAAAAGCTATATCCTTTTTAAATTTATATCTATCGTAATACATCTAAACCATAAATATGACCCACATAAAACTTCTACTGATTCAAGTCGCTATGTTGAAGATAGTACATTAAACAGAAAAATCTAGCCCAATAATTTGATAAAGATATGATGAAGAATACCTCAATGCTACTTTTATTGCCTATGGCTCTTTTGGGTTGTTCTTTATTTGCCAATCAAGTTGATACTGCCAACACTCTTCCATTAATTCAAGTTACTCCCACCACAGCGGAGAATAAATCCATTCCTGCCAATCAACCTGTTAAGAAACAGGCGATCTCCTCAGCATTTGCAGATATTAATACCTTCACCATTGATGAGTTGTTTGCCGCTAAGGGTGGTGGATGTGGCATGACCTTACAAGCAAAAGCCACAAAGGGAACTCAAAATTTTTTATTTTTTAATGGAATTTCTCCTAACTCGATGCTGATGAAAATCAATAGTAAAATGACTCGATTTAGCCTTGTCGAAGCAGTGGGTAATGATTTCTATGGGCAAAAGAGTTTCCAAACTTTTGTCAGTGAAGACAAAAAAATTGAGGTAAGAGTAGCCGTAGTTCAGGGAAAAAGAGGTGAAATTGAATCTCTTGGTATTAGTACAGGGGTGATGTTAGTTAAAACAGGAGATAGTTTCCAAGAATTAGCGGTAATTGGTGATGCAGGCTGTTAAATCTAGAGATTACATTAATTCATAAAAATAGAATTAAAAAATGGCAAAAGCAAAAAGTCGATATGTTTGTAATAACTGCGGTGAAGACTTCCCGCAGATGTATGGGAAATGTCCCTCTTGCTCTAGTTGGGGAACCTTGCAAGAGGAATTAATTCCTGTCATATCAACAAATACCAATGCGATCGCCACATTCTCGCATCTCGGTACAGCCAAATCTTCAGGCAAAGCCAAACCTAGAGAATCCTTAACTCTCTCGCAAATTACTGACAACGACCAAGCCCGATCGCCTTCTGGCTATGAAGAACTCGATCGCGTCTTAGGTGGTGGTATTGTCGCAGGTTCTCTTGTGCTGATTGGTGGCGAACCGGGGATTGGGAAAAGTACGCTGTTATTGGGCATGGCGCAAAAATTGATGAGCCGCTATCCTACGCTTTATGTCTGTGCCGAGGAGTCAGCGCAGCAGGTAAAACTGCGATCGCAACGATTAGGTATCTTAGAAGAAAATTCTGACGATCTCTATTTATTAGCCGAAACTGATTTAGAAACAGTTCTCAGAGAACTACAATCATTACGTCCCAAAGTCGCTGTAATTGATAGTATTCAGGCACTTTACTTCTCTAATTTAAATGCAGCCCCTGGTTCTGTTTCGCAAGTTAGGGAATGCACGGCGGCACTGATGCGCGTGGCTAAGCGAGAGAATATATCTCTATTTATTGTTGGACATGTGACTAAGGAAGGCTCGATCGCGGGGCCCAAAGTTTTAGAACATATGGTGGATACGGTTCTCTATTTTGAAGGCGATCGCTTTGCTACCCATCGACTATTGCGATCGGTCAAAAATCGCTTTGGCGCAACGCAGGAAATCGGCGTATTTGAGATGATCGATCGCGGCTTACGCGAAGTTTCCAATCCTTCCGAATTATTTCTTGGTAATAGAGATGAATCTGTCCCTGGAACCGCTACGATTGTCGCCTGTGAGGGAACCCGCCCAATTGTTGTGGAATTACAAGCCCTCGTCAGTCCCACCAGTTATTCTTCGCCGCGCCGCACCACAACAGGGATTGAGACAAATCGATTTCTGCAAATTCTCGCAGTTCTCGAAAAGCGGATTGGAATTCCTTTGTCAAAACTTGATGCCTATGTCGCGGCGGCAGGTGGATTGAATGTGGCGGAACCTGCGGTGGATCTTGGTGTAGCGATCGCAGTAGCAGCAAGTTTTCGAGATCGCACAGTCGATCCGCGCACAGTGATGATCGGTGAAGTGGGACTCGGCGGACAGGTTCGTCCAGTATCTCAACTAGATTTACGACTCAAGGAAGCCGCTAAGCTTGGCTTCAAACGGGCGATTATTCCCAGTATGCAAGTGATGCAGGACTATGGAATGGAGATCGTTCCTGTAAGTAAAGTTCTCGATGCGATCGTAGCGGCTTTGCCGCGCACTAAGTTTGAAGTTGCTAAGCCTAGCGACGAATAATACCAAAACTAAAAATGGCTACGCCATTTTTAGTTTTAAAAGCCCTTACTGGGTTTGGTTTTTAATTCACAAAAGTGTTGTCACACTTTCGTGAATTGGTATAAAGCAAGTTAAGCCACAACATCGACTGCTTAGGAATTTTTATTTATCAAGCTCAGTAAGAGCAGTCAATACCAGTGCAAAGTCTTGTAAACCAATTTTTAGCAATTACTCTCAGGGCAAAATCATGACCTAATGTGCCGCCTGTGACTGCATAACGCAATGCAAATTCTAGGCTTGGGTTGTATTGATCTCTCACGATTGGACGCAATCGCTTTAAATCAAAGACAGGAATTTTAAAATCGTTAGGAAGCTCCTTCGCCTCCCATAATTCCTTGAGAGCATTCCAGCGGTGATGTCCAGAATCTAGCATCATTTTGGTAGGAGATTTGCGATCGCAAATCATCAAACTTACTAGGGGAATTCCCTTCCATCCATTTATTAATATGCTGGATTTATATGTACTAACTAAATCGGAGCTATCTGCGGTACCCTTGCCATATTGACTAAACGCTTTAAAAAAGTCCTCAGGTGCAAACCAATAGGAAGCAGCCAGCATCTTTTTAACTGTTGTAACGGCATGTAATTTCTGCTCTTCTGAGAATTTATTTCCATCATTGCGAAAATGTTCCCATTGAAAATCATCCCAATCCGCAGTTTTTAAGTCTGATAGCCCACCCTCAAAATCAAAAGCTTCAATTTGTGTGGCTTGTCTAGTATCAATAGAATCAGGCTTAGGAACTAAAGCAATATTAACAGCAGCTTGCTTTTGCTTTGAAGTTGAAGCTTGCTTCTTGCTCTGCCATGCGATGAAAGCCTGATCCGCTAAAACTGCGTTAACCCGTTCAATACTATAGAGTTTAATTGGAGCCGCACTTTTACTTTTGGGATTGCTCTGAGTTATATCGCACTCACCCAAAAACTTTTTGATCGTCGGGTCAGTAAAACCATGTAACTCTTTGAGTTCCTTGGAAGATATATATTCTGTCTCTGTACTTGCAACAGCCACTTTATAAGCCTCTCCTTATCATTATTTTCTTTAAAGCAACAAGTGCTGAAACAAAAAAATTATATTATCCCTTTTGCAATCAAAAGGAAGTAGCTCGCGAAAATTAAAAGCTATTCTCAGGATGAACCCAATTTGTTTCTTTTCAGCTCCGAAGACACTGAAAAGAAACAAATTGGGTTTGATGAAATTACGCCGTCGGCGTAATTTCATCAAATTATGCTATTATTAAATCATAAGGGATCGTAAGGGTTTCGACGTGTTAGTAGAAGCTATCCCTTGATGCAGGTCGAGAGCGAATTATCTCTCGTAAATCAATGATTCAAACAAGTACATGCGAACAACATTGTATCTTTCTCTCGTAAAGCCGCTCCTGTAGCTGCCTAAGAACCTTTTCGGTTTCGAGGTGTGATGTATGACTCCGTTAAATATGTCACTCCAACCCCCAACGGATGCTGCTTATAACTTTCTCTGGTAGGTTATTTGCTCAAGACTTTATCAGTGCATCTTTGGCTACTAGAGATAATTAGTAATTCCCTCCGTGCGGATCAAATCGGATAAACCTGTGAATGACTGGGAGGTTAGGCGCTAGTGCGGACGGCAGTTCGACTCTGCCCGATTCCATTAACCTAATAAAAAAAGGCACTTGCTTAGCAAGTGCCTTTTTTATATCTGTTGCTAAGTGTACTAGTCCATAAAACCCAATAATTGAATGGCGGCGCGAAGCGCCGCCATTCAATCTATATTTATAGCAAATTGCTAAAAAATACTAAGGACTAGCCAAGAAGTGTATAAACAAATATTCGCAAATCCTCAATATCTAAAGCAGATAATTCTCCTATCTTGCTTGCCTGCGCTTGTCGGTATGTGGTTTGTGCAGATGATTCCGACGTGGGAAATAGTCCAGCCGATCGCTATATTGATATTTTTTATCCTGACGATAGTTTTTGCATTCAGGTGGCGATCGCAGACTGCACCTAGCCAGAGAATCAAGCTATTTCGCCCATTTATCTTTTTCCCATTTTTAGCAATTTTCGCAATTTCCGTTTTAGTTTCACCACTACTGTACTTTCTCTTAACATTTAGAATTGATTACGGCTACGTTGCTACATACCAATTTCAAGGGCTGCCCACGGCTCTATATATTTACGAAACTTCCTGTTTCCCTGATTCTCGTGGTGCATGTGATGTTTATGCTACCGATATCAAGCGTAGGGTTGGGATTTTGCCAGTCATGACAAATCTTCTATCTTGTCCTTGCTTATTTAATAAGCCAATTCTCCAAGGCGATATTGCAACTTTTCCTATTGAGGCAAGCCGCGACAAAGTCAAGGTTGCTGTCTCTATAGATATGAAATATGGCACAGTAAAGGTAGCTGATTAGTAATAAGGAAGTATCGATGCTGAAAACAGAATTGAAACAAAACTTGCAAGACGATTGCCATAATCACGCTAATGATCAAGCTAGTCCATCGGCTAATCAATATGAACAAGATTTTTATGCTTGGACTCAGGAACAGTCTGAGTTATTGCGTTTGGGTAAATGGCAAGCCTTAGATATCGAAAATTTAGTTGAGGAGATTTCATCTTTGGGTAAGCAGCAAAAGCAGGAACTACGCAATCAACTAGGAGTTTTAATCGGACATCTGTTGAAGTGCCAGTTTCAGCCTGAGTTGCGCGGCAAAAGTTGGAGAGCAACTATTCGAGAGCAACGGGACGAGATTTTGGATATTTTAAAAGAAAATCCCAGTTTAAAACCTTATCTTGATGAAGCTGTCCAAAAGGGATTTCGACAAGGGATTAATTTGGTGCTGCGAGAAACGCCCCTAGATATTGATGATCTGCCTTCAGAATGTCCCTACGAGATCGCCCAGATCCTCGACCTACAATTTCCGTTTGAGTAGGCTATGTCTTAGGGTGTGTCTTTGTGCAGTTTTGGTAAAGACAAGAAATTTAAACTAAATTTAAGAAGTTAATCAAAAGCTGAAAACAGTTGCAGAGCATTGCGATCGCTCTATCACAAGCATCAGAAAAGCATTTTTATTTTGCAATCTAATTTCTTGACGTTTATGGGAACTTTGCGTCAAACTGTTTATTAACTCAATAGCTAGAACCAGCATGGAAAATCTGGAATTCATTATTTACCCAGATGGACGAGTCGAAGAGCTTGTAACGGGCATAATCGGTTCTAGTTGTGCTGAGGTAACCGCCGCGATCGAAGCAAAGCTCGGTATAGTCGCTCATCGAGAGTTAACTTCCGAAAATTTTGCTCAACAGCAGGTAATATCTCAGTCGGCTACGCAACTCGATCGAGTGTCAGATACAGACGCTTCTGGCTTTAGCCAATGGTAGTAAAATAGATGAAATTCCCAGTTTCCGCAGATATAGCAGATATATAAGACAAAAAAGTTATAGTTTTCGACCGTTAGCCGTTTAGATCGAAGTCAGGATAAACCCTATGTCACATTTCAGCCAAGTAAAAACCCAAATCCGCAGCCTAGAACCTTTGCAAAAGGCGCTAACTGACTTAGGAGTCAACTGGAAATCTGGCGCTTCACCCATGCGTGGACATGAAGGCACGACCACATCTGCTGAAGTGGTAATTGAGCAAGACAATGGTTATGATGTTGGCTTTCAGTGGAATGGATCTGAATATGCCCTAGTTGCTGACATGCAGTTTTGGCAACAACCTTGGACGGTAGAGAGTTTCTTAAGAAAAGTCACTCAAGGCTATGCGATCGCCACAGTCATGGGTGAATCTAGCGAACAGGGATTTGCACTATCCGAAAAGCAAGTGCGTGAAGATGGCTCAGTTCGCCTAGTTCTACAGCGTTGGAATGGATAATTTGACAATACATACTAAGATTCCCACTAGTTCAGAGTCAGAGATGTGTGATCGCACAGGCTTTGAACCTGAACTTGGTGGGGAACTGCGACAAAACGCTGTGTTTGTTGACGAAACAGTATGTATTGGTTGTGGTCACTGTGCGCATACGGCAAGCAGTACTTTTTTTTTAGAAGAAGATTATGGACGCGCTAGAGTAATCGCTCAAGATGGGGATGAAGAGGATCTAGTGCAAGAGGCGATCGATACTTGCCCAGTTGACTGCATAGCGTGGGTGAACTACAACGACCTTAACAAACTTGAAGAAGCTAGAAAATATCAAGTTATTCAAAATTTAGGTATTATTGGCGATGGCGCAGCACTAAGACGTGCAATTACCAATAACATATAAAAAAAGAAGGGGTGCTTAGCACCCCTTCTTTTTTATTTAGTAACGACGACCGCCGCCACCGCCCTTAAATCCACCTCGACCGCCACCGCCGCCAAAGGAATCAGAACTTTCGCGAGGCTTAGCCTTATTAACTTTAAGTGCACGACCCATCCATTCGGCTTCGTCTAGAGCTTCGATAGCTGCATCTTCTTCCTTTTCGTCAACCATTTCGACAAAAGCAAAACCGCGTGGACGACCTGACTCACGATCAATTGGTAGATGAACGCGCGTAATTTTGCCATATTCAGCAAACACGCCTTTCAAATCATCTTCTGTAACCTCGTAAGAGAGATTACCAACATAAATAGACATAATACTTGCTTCAACAATCAGATATGTGTAGAGATAGATATTTCGGAAAGAAGCCTGTCACGATGAAACAGAAGACAACTGTCAATACTGAAAACAAACATGCAATCTAGAAATACTCATCCGCACATATTCTAGCGTAGTCATCTTGAATTAGTTGCTGATCTTGAAAATATTTACGCAATATCACCAAAAATAAAGATGAATTGAGAAGTGTCACCTGTACTTTTTGATTTTTAGACAGCTCGAAATAACAATCTAAAAAATTTTTGTTATTTTTTTATTCAAAGACGTAGTCTGCGATACTGTTTTGCCTAAATTACAAGAATCTCATTCAAATCCGAAAAGTTAGAGCTATAGATATTTAACTAAAAAGCAAAAAGGGGCGCTCAGCGCCCCTTTTTGCTTTTTAGTTAAATATCTACTTATTAACAGTAACTCTTTCTGGTTGTAGCTTCATGTCAACGCTTGAACCAACGGACAAGAATTTATCTAATGATTTCGTGATCAAGGTATCGATCGAATATTTGCCGCCACCATACACAGCAAAAAATGCAAAAGCTGCTGCATAAAGTAATGACAATTCGAGGGTCGGGATGGAGAATCCACTGGTCACAATATGATGATAGTTGGCTACTAACATTGTTGACAGTAGCCCCAAAGCGGCTGGTCTAGCGAATAAACCTAAGGCTAGTAATGGTGAAGCAACTACTTCAGTAATTGCAGCACAGTAGGCAAAGAAGATGGGAAATGGTATACCAATAGCTGCCACATAGGATTCTGCAAAATCAGATATATCAGCAAGTTTATCAAACCCGTGATGTACCATTACCGTTCCTAAAACAACTCTTAATAGCAACAAAGATCCTTGTGTTAAAGAAACAGGCGCCGAGTCTGAACTCAAAACGAGGCGGGAAAGAGAAGCAGCAATGCGAGTAGTATTGTTCATGTCAGCGCACCTAATTAATAAAAGTTAATTAATTGAAATAATTTATTACGTATATTAACTAATCTTAACATAAGTTTTTGTAATGCAACCCATCCAATAATTAAAAAAGTATTGAGGCTTATAGGGTCTTGCCATTCTTTGAGTTAGATGACGAACGAAAAGCTTTGTCAAGCATTTGACTTTTTGGTTGTGCTACGATCGCAAACTAAGCAATCTTTGATGTATTGCATACAACATTAAAATTTTAAGAAACTATCAACTATTTGAGCGAAGCCTATGTCCGCCTTGCCTGCAATTGCCGTTCTTGCGATTCTGATTTTGGTTCATGAACTTGGTCACTTTATGGCTGCTCGAGTACAGGGCATTCATGTCAATCGATTTTCGATTGGGTTCGGTCCAGTGCTATGGAAATATCAAGGTAAACAAACAGAATATGCGCTCCGAGCAATTCCCCTTGGCGGTTATGTTGGCTTTCCCGATGATGACGAAGAAAGCGACATTCCTGCTGACGATCCCAATTTGATGAAAAATCGTCCGATTATGGATCGAGCGATCGTCATCAGCGCAGGAGTGATTGCCAATTTTGTCTTCGCTTACTTAGTTTTGTTGGTGATGACTCTGAGTGTCGGCATCGGCACTGTCGATCAAGCTGGGGTAAAAATTAGTAAAATTCTTGAACCAAATGCTCCTGCAGCCATTGCTGGTTTACAAGCAGGCGATATTGTCTTGTCGGCTAATGGAATTAAATTTGATACTGGCTTAACAACGCTCGATCGCTTTCAAACGTTAATTGCCAAAAATGCCAACCAATCCGTTGATCTGATTGTCGATCGCAATGGAAAGTCTCTCTCCTTGTCACTTTTGCCACAGGGCGAAACAGGTAAAGGCAAAATCGGCGTGAGACTCGACTTTACGGGTAAACCCCACCGCCGCGCTGTCAAGAATATTGGGGAAGCGTTTGATAGTGCTACTCAGAGCTTTGAAAGACTAGTAGTGATGACAGTTCAAGGTTTAAAGCAACTTGCTACTAATTTTCAGAATACAGCTAGTCAACTTTCGGGCCCTGTGGCTATCGTGGCAATGGGTTCTGAGCTAGTAAAGTCTGATGCCGCAGCATTATTTGATTTCACAGCAATTATTAGTATTAACCTCGCAATCATCAATATTTTGCCTTTACCAGCTCTTGATGGTGGTCAATTAGTGTTTTTAGCGATCGAGGCTTTACGAGGAGGAAAACCATTACCTGAAGAACTACAAAATAATGTCATGCAAGGCGGATTAGTAATTCTGCTGGGTTTAGGCGTAGTGATGATTTTCAAAGACTCATTTAACTTACTTCAACAAAGTGGGTTAAGTCCTCTATAGCAAAAGCTTTAAAGGGTTCATTTAACAAACAAAAACAAAGACAGCCCTAAGAGCTGTCTTTGTTTTTGTATTGATGATTACTCCAAGTGGTCATAAATACAAAGTTTTTTGACAAACTCGAGCATAATAGATAAAGAAATAATAAGTTTTTCGATCAACTCGATACATCACCCATGTCTCTCCCTATCCGCAATGTCGCCATCATCGCCCACGTCGATCACGGCAAAACCACTCTAGTAGACGCACTCCTCAGACAGTCAGGCGCTTTTCGTGAAGGTGAAGCCCTCGTCGAATGTGTGATGGACTCCAACGACTTAGAGCGTGAGCGTGGCATTACCATCCTTTCAAAAAATACTGCCGTTAAATATAAAGATACTCTAATCAATATCGTTGACACCCCCGGACACGCCGACTTTGGTGGCGAAGTTGAGCGTGTACTTGGCATGGTAGAAGGCTGTCTACTGATCGTTGATGCCAATGAAGGTCCAATGCCCCAAACTCGCTTTGTGTTGAAAAAAGCGCTAGAAAAGGGCTTACGGCCAATGGTCGTAATTAACAAAATCGATCGCGAATTTGCAGATCCCCATGTTGCAGTTAGTAAAGTTCTCGATCTATTCCTAGAACTTGGCGCAGATGACGATCAATGTGATTTTCCTTACATCTTTGCTTCGGGCATGGGTGGATTTGCCAAAGAAAAACTAGAAGACGAAAGCGTTGATATGAAGCCTCTGTTTGAGGCTGTCTTACATCATGTGTCCCCACCTGTTGGCGATCCTGAAAAGCCTTTGCAATTGCAAGTTACCACCCTTGACTATTCCGAATACCTCGGTCGCATTGTCATCGGCAAAATTCACAACGGGACAATTACCTCTGGTCAACAAGCCGCGCTGATCTCTGGAGATGGTTCGATGATTAAAGGCAAAATCACTAAGCTTTTGGGCTTTGATGGTCTTAAACGAGTCGAATTGCAAAGCTCTTCCGCTGGTAACATTGTCGCGGTTTCTGGTTTTGCGACCGCGAACATTGGCGAAACCATTACCTGCCCAAATGAGCCTCAAGCGCTACCTATGATCAAGGTGGATGAACCCACTTTGCAGATGACTTTCTGTGTTAATGACTCGCCGTTTGTTGGTCAAGAAGGCAAGTTAGTTACCACTCGTCAAGTACGAGATCGCCTGATGCGCGAACTCGAAACCAACGTAGCATTGCGTGTTCAAGAAAATCCAGAGTTCCCCGATCGCTTTGCAGTAGCAGGGCGTGGTGAATTACACCTTGGTATTTTGATCGAAACCATGCGCCGCGAAGGTTACGAATTCCAAGTTACACAGCCTCAAGTTATTTACCGCGAACTCAATGGCAAACAGTGCGAACCATACGAAGCTCTTGTTCTTGATGTTCCTGAAGATGCAGTCGGTGGCTGTATCGAGCGTCTCGGTCAACGCCGCGCCGAAATGGTTGATATGCAAATGTCCAGTACTGGGCGATCGCAGCTAGAGTTTGTCGTTCCTGCTCGGGGACTAATTGGCTTCCGTGGTGACTTCATGCGGGCTACTCGCGGCGCTGGCATCATGAATCATAGTTTCCTCGATTACCGTCCTTCGGCTGGCGAAATCAGCGCCCGTCGTAATGGTGTATTGATCTCCTTTGAAGAAGGCACAGCCACTGAGTTCTCCTTGAAAAACGCTGAAGATCGCGGCGTGTTCTTTATTAAGCCTGGAACGAAAGTTTATAAAGGCATGATCATCGGTGAAAACAACCGTCCTCAAGATATGGAGTTGAACGTGTGTAAGAGCAAACAGCTCACCAACATGCGTGCAGCTGGTGCTGATGACATCGTTCAGTTGCAAGCACCGATCGAGATGAGTCTCGAACGTGCATTGGAATACATTGGGCCCGATGAAATCCTTGAAGTAACTCCTGAATCGATTCGTCTACGCAAGCTCACCAAAAAGTTTGCAAAGCGCTAAACAAATAAAAAAGGCGACGCTTAGCGTCGCCTTTTTTTTGAAGGTTTTTAAAGTGTTGCAAAGTAACACTTTAAAAACTGGGGATTATTGAACATCCGTCAAGGTTGGTTCTTGAAACAGATAGGTATACAAAAATCCTGCGGCGATCGCCCCTAAAATTGGAGCTACAAAGAAAAGCCAAACCTGTGATAGCGCTGCACCACCGACAAAAAGTGCAGGTCCAAAACTACGTGCAGGATTTACAGAAACATTGGTTACGGGAATACCAATTAAATGGATTAATGTCAGTCCTAAACCGATCGCGATCGGGGCAAACCCTTGAGGCGCACGGCGATCTGTCGATCCTAAGATAATCATCAAAAACATGAAAGTCAAAACAAACTCGAGAAGAAATACAGCTAGTAGACCATAGCCACCTGGTGACAACTCACCAAAGCCATTGATTGCCAAACCATTTGCACCAAGCACAAAACCAGGCTTTTGACTAGCGATCAACAGTAAAATCCCTGCTCCAGCAATGCCGCCGAATATTTGAGAGCCAATGTAAGGGAATAGATCAGAAGCAGGAAAGCGTTTGCCTATCCATAGCCCAATTGAAACAGCGGGATTAAGATGACATCCAGAAATATGCCCGATCGCATAAGCCATAGTCATCACTGTTAAACCAAATGCCAAGGCAACACCCACAAAACCGATCCCTATAGCATTACTAGGTTCAGGAAAAGCGGCTGCAAACACAGCACTCCCACAGCCACCAAATACAAGCCAAAAGGTACCGATAAACTCCGCAACGCATCTTTTAACTATAGACATTTTTCACTTTAAACAAACAGTCACAGATCCTATCATTTACATTCCTCTATGGACAACTGTTTTATTTGGGATCAATCTCCGTTTTGTAAAGAGACCTCCATAAAATAATTGATCCCCAAATCGTTGTAACAGGTGAATCTCATCGCAACAATTTTGAATTTTGTGCCCTAATACACTTATGGTCAGCTATTCAAGAGATAAATAATCAGCAATTCTCATTGGGTGCGACCTTCATATGATACCTTCTAAAATTAGCGAAATCCCTGCCTAGCATAGCTTTCATCAAATCCATTCAAAAATTATTTCCTGAAAGGGAAAGCCAGAATCCTTACGCAACAATGGTTTGTCAAGTGAAGGTCGCACCCCTTTGTAATAGCGATCGCCCTTAGCAAATCTCTAGCAGATTGAATGTTTATTAGATCGCTTTTTGGATTTTCAACTAAAGAACTAAGCGCACCTTAGAGTTAGTCCTCAGCTAAGCTGGATTTGAGTAGTAATTGAGAATATATTGACGATGGTAATGCGAATTGTAAAAATATGTGACGCTGCGGACGAAAGCAAGAGTTTGACAAATATAAAATCATGCGGTTTTGCCATAGTTTGGCAGTTTGCAGGTATTTTTACTGCATCTGCGTATAATTTATAATTTGTATGCACCGCTCAGGACGCGGAAGCTCAGGAAGTAAACCCTGATTCACACCAAGTAAGGAGAAATTAATGCACGCAAGAAGTCGGATTGGCATTTGGGCGGGAGGAACCGCCATGATGTTATTCGCATCAGGCGGAGCCTTCGGGCAGGCACCTGTTAGATCTCAGGATAATCCTCAGTTTAAGTTCACGACTCCCATCGCCCCAGGAGTCGCAGTGCCTGACAAGGTCGAAAGCTCCATTGGCACCCTGAATTTGAGGCACGGCTATCCTATGGCAGACACCGTCGAGAAAATCTACGACAATCTCGACCGTTCTCGCGCCCTACAGGCTTATCTTTTAGCGATTCCGATGGTGAATCAGGCTGGTATGCGCGACTCAATCCGCAAGTTTGGACCGGACAATCAGACCAATGTCATTTGGGAAAATCTCGTCGATGCCCGAACGGTGGAACTCACGGCGAACGATAACACCATCTACAACTTCATCTGGCTCGACACGAAGAAAGGCCCAGTGGTCGTGGAGGTTCCGCCCGAAGTCCTGGGCGGCGTGAACGATTTCTGGTATCGCTGGGTTGTCGATGTGGGCATTACCGGCGAGGATCGGGGTAAAGGTGGAAAGTACCTCTTTCTTCCGCCCGGCTACAAGGGCGAGGTTCCAAAGGGTTTTGTAGTCGTGCGGCCGAGCACGTTCGGTAACTGGCTTTTCTTTCGCTCCTTCCTTGTCAATGGCTCCACGAAGCCCGGTGTTGAGTCGGTGAAGAAGCATCTGAAGATCTATCAACTTTCGGATGCTGCGAATCCTCCAGCGATCAAGTTCGCCAATGCCTCAGGAGTGCCCGCTAACTTTGTCGCACCAGGCGACTACGCATTCTGGGAGCTTTTGAACAAAGTTATTCAGGAAGAACCCACGGAAGGAAGCGATCCGACGACGCTTGGCCTGATTGCCTCCATTGGTATTGTCAAGGGCAAGCCCTTCGCTCCCGACGAGCGAATGAAAAAGATTCTCACGGACGCGGCAAACATCGGCGCAGTAACGGCGCGTACCATCGCTTTCAAGGTGCGCTCAAAAGATGCCTACTTCTTCCCAGATAGCGCGTGGCGCCTGCCGTTCTTTGGCGGCTATAAGTTCGAGACCGCACCTGGTGTGACGAACATGGATGGCTACATCTTCTATTACTACTTTGCCACTGGCGTTACTCCCGCCATGGAGATGAAGTTTGTCGGCAAGGGATCGCAGTATCCATGGGCAGTACAGGACTCCAAGGGCAACCCGTTCGAGGGCGGGAAAAACTACAAGTTGCGCTTGCCACCCAACGTACCTGTGAAGGATTTCTGGTCTGTCATTGTGTATGATAACCAAACGCGATCAATGGTTCAGACCGATCAGAAAGCTCCGAGTGTGAGCAGCCAGAACAAAGGGCTGAAGACCAACGCGGACGGATCTGTGGATGTCTATTTTGGCCCGCGCCCACCAAAAGGACTTGAGAACAACTGGGTACAAACGATTCCTGGTCAAGGTTGGTTTATGATCCTGCGCCTCTACGGGCCACTTGAACCATGGTTCAACAAGACTTGGCGACCTGGTGAGATAGAGCTTCAGCCGTAAGACAACAGCAGCGCTCATGCTTGGCAACTCTCAATGAGCAGCTCAACAATCGGTTTTCAATTCACAAAAGTGTCGTCACACTTTTGTGAATTGAAAACCGAACCCTGTAGGGTTTTTAAAAACACAAAATGGCGTAGCCATTTTGTGTTTTGGTTTCTCATTATGACTTTTGAATTGCCTAAGCCGTCAAATTAATAACGAAGGCATAGGCTTTTTAAGAACAGCTATTGCGAGTATTCTCAATAGCTGTCGCTAGATCAAGACAAAATTTTCATAATGAGAATTGCTGATAAATAATTGAACATTCTTTATTTGGACGATATGTTTGCTAGACTGTCTTGAATGGTTTAAGGCTGTTTCCCATCATTTACTCATGTACCAAGTTGTCCTCGAACTCTCTGGAAGTCGTAAAGTTCATGTAATTTCGGAACATGCTACTAAAGAAGAAGCGCTAAACAAATTCACAAAGCTTGTAGAAGCTAATAAAGGTTCAAGCAAAACTTTAAATGGCAAATATACGATTCGGACGAAGCCTGCATAGTTAATTTCTTCATGCACATATCAGAATGCTATCGACTTTTAGGAATTCCACGAAATGCCACTTTAGATGACATTAAGGTGGCTTATCGCCGCCTAGCGCGTAAATATCACCCTGATGTAAATCAAAATGATCCTACGGCAACAGATAAGTTTCGTCTGGTACAAGAAGCTTACAAAATGCTCAAAGATGCGGATAAAGAGGATTTGAGTAAGGAGCTGTTCGCCAAAAATACATCAGTAAATACGGCGCGATCGCAACCCGCACCTCCTTCACCCAAAGCCCCCAGCAAACCGCCTCAGCCTCATCCCAAAATTAAGATTGAGGTAAAGCAAGTTAATAATCAAGTTGATCCAATTAATAGCGATCCAGAACTGAAACTCAAATTGGATATGTTGAGACGTGTACAGGATTTGCTTAAGCAAAAAAAATATGTAGTTGCGATCGCGGTTGTCGAGGGGATGAGTGAAAGGTTTCCTAACTCCCCAGAGGTAATACATTGGAAAGCTGTAACTTACCATCGTTGGAGTAGTGAATTGATTTTGATGGGCAAATTGCGCGAAGCGGAAATCTATCTCAATAAAGCACTGAGTACCGATCCTAAAAATCGCGAACTTAGTTTTGAAGTTAAGCGAGACTTAGAGAGAGTGCAATTACTAAAATCTAAAAATTGAGATCGCGCATTATTGTTGTTACTTTTATCAAAGAAATGCAGATCAGTACTTCTAGCTTTGCATTAGCTACGTATTATCAGATGGCGGCAAAGCGACCTGAGAAGGAGAACTCACGATCATTAATTTAGCTTTGAGAGCAGCCAATTCGTCATCAATATCGCTACCTGATTCTAACTGGGCAAACTTAGAGGCTAGTTCATCAGCATTAAGCTCGGCTGTAGCACCTACCAAAGCTTCAGCTTTTAGAACCTTCTCTTCCATACGGACAAAAGTAGCCTCTGCCGAATTAGTATTTACGCTGCCAAGTATATTGTTGAGCTTTTCTTGAGACTTACTCGTTTGTAAACGGACTTTAAGTAGCTCTTTCTTGGTTTTAGCCTCAGTAATCTTCCCTTCGATCGCAGTTAGATTTTTCTTGAGCAACTCAACTTGCACTGTTTGTAGTTGTAAGCCTGCTTTTAGAGTATTTGCTGATTCAACGTGAGTCTTTTTACGGCTGAGCGCTTCTTTTGCAAGGTCGTCATCTCCTTTTTGGATAGCCAACATTGCTCGGCTTTCCCATTCTTGAGCCTGTGCAGTACTTTGATTGTATTTTTGCTCTTGGATTTTTAATGCTGCAATTGCATGTGCAACAGCTTGGCGCAATTGCACCAGATCTTCTTGCATGTCAAAGATTAATTGCTCCAAAATCTTTTCAGGATCTTCGGCAGCCGAGACAATTGCATTTAGATTGGACTTGAGCACCATAATAATGCGTTCAGGTAGTCCCATAATCCTTTCCTTTGTCCTAAAGAGTGAATTGCCTACATAATATCATGCGCAAGTTTTCAGTTTTTTTTCTTTTACCACATGATTCAAATATATAGCAATGCGAGAGTTAGATAGAAAAAATCAAAACCCAAAAGATAGGTGGCGGCGCGAAGCGCCGCCACCTATCTTTTGGGTTTTATGTCCTAAGAAAAGCTTACGTTGCTATAGAGCACCATCGGACAAATCAATTAACCCATTTGACGGCGTAGAGCTTCTAGCTCAGCATCGATCGCAGCTCCAACCGTTGGTTTAGCAGCATCGGATGGAGGCAAAGCACCTTGAGATGCTGGGCTACCAGTCATCATTTTCGCTTTGAGTGCGGCTAATTCATCATCAACCCCACTACCAGCCTCTAGCTGAGCAAACTGAGATTCGAGATTATCCATGCCAAGCTCAGCACTTGCACCAGCTCTGGCTTCAGCCATCAAGACCCGCTCTTCCATGCGCTCAAAAGTAGCAGAGGCGGAGTTGGTATTAACCTTGCCAAGCATATTGTTAAGGTTCTCTTGAGCCTTAGCAGACTGCATACGAGCTTTGAGCATCTCTTTCTTGGTCTTTGCCTCAGAGATCTTGCCTTCGATCGCAATTAAGTTTTTCTTGAGCGTATCTACTTGACCTGACTGCTGATCTAAGCCAGTTTTTAGGGTCGCGGCAGCATCGCCATGGGTTTTCTTACGACTAAGTGCTTCCCTTGCTAGATTTTCATCTCCTTTTTGGAGAGCTAGCATTGCCCGTTTTTCCCACTCTTGTGCTTGCGAAGCACTTTGATTATATTGTTGCTCTTGGCGTTTGAGTGCAGCCATCGATTGCGCAACAGCTTGGCGCAATTGCACCAAATCTTCTTGCATATCAATGATTGATTGCTCCAGAATTTTTTCTGGATCCTCAGCCGCCGAAACCATTGCATTTACATTGGACTTGACCACCATACCAATGCGATCGAGTAATCCCATAATCCGGTCCTTTGCGTTAGGAAGTAAATTGTCTACATATTATCACGAACATCATAAAAGTATAGGTGAAGCTAAGCTTCACCTATACTTTATAAATCTATATAGCAGCTCCGGGATTTGAACCCGGGACCTACGGATTATGAGACCGTCGCTCTAACCACCTGAGCCAAGCTGCCGCATTTCTTATCGTAGCATAGCTCATGTAAATATTTTGCAATATTCGCTAGGAATTTTGATCAACATAAGCGATCTCTTTCCAATGATTTAGGCATCTGCTTCAAGTAAAGCTTTATCCCGAATCCGACATGAATCACAAACACCACAAGGTACGTCACCACCCTGATAGCACGACCATGTAAGCTCAATCGGCACCCCTAAACGTCTTGCTCGTCGGACAATATCAGTTTTAGAATCCATCACCAAAGGGGCAATCAATTTTGGTGCATTTCCTTCTATCCCAACTTTAGATGAAAGCGCCGCTAACTTTTGAAAAGCTTCCAAATAATCAGGGCGACAATCGGGATACCCAGAATAGTCAACTGCATTAATTCCCAAATAGATCGCTTCAGCATTCTTTGCTTCAGCTAAAGATAAGGCGATCGCAATAAATACTGTATTTCGCCCAGGGACATAGGTAATGGGAATTTCACCCACTTGTACACCTTCTGTCGGTACGGCAATACTTTCATCGGTCAAAGCTGAGCCACCCCACTGAGCTAAATTCACGTCTACTACAAAATGTTCACGAATATTTAAAGCTGTGGCAACTTGCCGAGCGGCAAGCAATTCGCGTTCGTGGCGCTGACCATAGCGCAATGATAAAGCGATTACTTCATAGCCATCGGCGATCGCCTGAGCTGCCGATGTAGCAGAATCTAGCCCACCTGATAGCAAAATCACCGCTTTTCTTTTAGAAAGTTCTGCATCTGACATCTTGCTCACCTTACTCCCAATAACTTATGAGTTTGGATACTCACGCGCCAATTAGCATTACTTAGAACATATTTCAGTACGAGATCTTTACTACTAAAAGTCTCCCACTCAGCCTGTAAGTATTTCACGACATTGGAAGAAACTCTCTCAGCATTCTGTTCTGCCCAAACTAAATCCGACGCATCTTTAACCACAACCTTAAGCTCGCTGACCTGTTCGTAAATACTTTCATGGGGATGTTTAAACTGCTTTGGCGAGAAGGTCACCCAGTCAAAGCTACCACTAAATGGATGTGCTCCAGATGTCTCTAAATGAACTCGCTGCCCTTGCTCTTTTAACTCACGCGTCAACTCAGTTAAATCATGCATCAATGGCTCTCCTCCAGTAATCACTACCATTGCAGGTTTTGCATTGACCGCTTCATTTACTAGATCCGCGATCGCTATTTCAGGATGTTTTTTCATATTCCAAGAGATTTTGGTGTCGCACCAAGAACAACCTACATCACAACCCGCTAAGCGAATAAAAAACGCATTAGCTCCCATCCATGAACCTTCTCCTTGCACAGAATGGAAAGTCTCAACAATTGGCAAGGGATTTAGACAATTAACTCTATCCATTTACTCGGTAATATTCCCCCTTAAAGCTTTGATCTCACCACGCTTAGTTTTATTATCAATCCGTCTGTTTTGAGCGCTCCGTGATGGTTTCGTCGGTTTACGTTTAGTTGGTACGATCGCCACACTTTGGATTAACAACTGGAGACGTTTTAGAGCATCTTCTTTATTTTGCTCTTGAGTGCGATGCTGTTGTGCCTTGATGATAAGAATGCCATCTTTGGTGATGCGTCGATCGCTTAAGCCAAGTAAACGTTCTTTGTAGATAGGTGATAAGGAAGACGCATTAATATCGAAGCGTAGATGAATTGCTGTGGATACTTTGTTAACGTTTTGACCACCTGCACCTTGAGAGCGGATGGCAGTAATACTAATTTCTTCGATCGCAATAGATTTATATTTAGAGATTTGGATCATGAAATTGTCTAAAGCGCATCGATTTGTCTATTCTATCTATTTTATATCTAAGTAGCTATGCATAGCTACTTAATACCAAAACATAAAATGGCGAAGCCATTTTATGTTTTTAAAATCCTTACTGGATTTGGTTTTTAGTTAACTAAAGTGTGACGACACTTTTGTTAACTAAAAACCGCAAAAAGAGCGTAGTTGTATAGTTTCCATGCTCTTGTTGCAGTTCTAGCAAAATAATAATTCTTCTTCAGCGCGATCGCGATCGCTATGATTAATTTGCTCAACCGATACCCCATAGGCTTTCTTGATATTGGCAGGGGTTAATACTTGACGAGGTGTCCCACTGGCGACTAAATGGCGATTGAGTAGTAATAACTGATCGTAGCGATCGAGCGTATTACCCCATTCATGACAACTTATTAACAAGGTCTTGCCTTCTTGCTTAAGCTCATTGTAAATATTCCACATTAAAGCTTCAGTCTTTTTGTCAACTGCGGTCATTGGCTCATCCAGCAATAAAATATCCGACTGTTGAGCCAGTGCCCTCGCTAAAAATACGCGCTGTTGCTGTCCTCCTGAAAGCTGCTTAATAGGGCGATCGCGTAAGTCATAAAGTTCAACGCGCTCCAATACTTCGCGCACAATTTCCTTTGATTTACGGCTAATTTTCCCAAACCAGCCACTATGTAAAGTGCGCGACATCATCACCACATTCCAAACAGTCACAGGATAGTCCCAATCAATCTGTGATCGCTGTGGAAGATAGGCAACTTTTTGGCGCTGCTGTTTGAGTGGTCTTTCGTGATAAAAAACCTGACCTTTTTGTGTAGGGATTAGATCGAGCATCGACTTCAGTAATGTGCTTTTCCCTGCTCCATTGGGACCAATCAATCCCACCAATGAGCCAGATTTGAGGCTAAAAGAAATGTCCGACAGAGCTGAAGCTTCGCGGTATCGAACTGACAGGTTTTGCACTTCAAGCATAGATGCTGATGCTCAAGAAATGATAATCGTTTTCAAAATTATACTCGTAATTTAGCACTTCGCCAACAAAAAAAGGCGAGTGCTTAGCACTCGCCTTTTTTTTGTTGAGAATTTTATTCAGCTTTTAGAGCCATTCGCAGTGATATCTTCTAAGACCTTAGGGACTTGCGAAAAAATAAAGTCCCAAACCAGATTTTCCAGAATGTGTGGGGCGGCTTTGCCGCCCCACACATTCTGGTTTTATATTTGGTACTTAATGAAATCGCACAGCCCTCACTGGATATTGCGACTAGCTACTGCGTGGATATTCAGCTAAAACCTGTTTGAGATATTTGCCGGTATACGATTTTTTGACCTTGGCAACCTGCTCAGGTGTCCCCTCCGCAATGATTTCACCACCGCGATCGCCGCCCTCTGGGCCAAGATCAATCACCCAATCAGAACAACGAATCACATCCAGATTATGCTCAATCGCAATGATGCTATTGCCTTTATCGACAAGTCGCTGCATCACATCCAGTAACTTATGCACATCGTAGAAACTTAAACCCGTTGTCGGCTCATCAATGAGATAGAGAGTTTTCCCCGTCGCGCGTCGTGCCAGCTCTGTCGCTAGCTTTACCCTTTGCGCTTCTCCTCCTGAGAGCGTGGGGGCGGACTGTCCTAATCGGACATAGCCTAAACCGACATCTACTAGCATTCCTAACTTTGCGTGAGCAGAAGGGATATTCTCAAAAAAGTGCATTGCTTCTTCGATGGTCATATCTAGAACATCTGCGATCGTCTTCTCTTTATACTTAACTTGTAGAGTTTCACGGTTATACCTTGCACCCTTACAAACATCGCACTGCACATATACATCAGGCAGGAAATTCATCGAAATAATATTCACACCTTGCCCAGAGCAGGCTTCACAGCGACCACCTTTAACGTTAAAAGAGAACTGTCCTGCCTTGTAACCTCTCGTTTTCGCAGCTGTGGTGAGCGCGAAGGTTTCACGAATGACATCAAATAAGCCCGTATAAGTAGCAGGATTAGAACGTGGTGTGCGTCCGATAGGAGATTGATCGATGACGATGAATTTATCGAGAGCACTAAGTCCTTTGATTTCTTCTATACCTTTTGGAGCAGGTACTTTACGCGAAAAATGGTGATCTAGGGAATTATGAAGCAGGTCATTAATGAGAGTGGATTTACCTGAACCTGATACACCTGTGATGCAGACTAGCTTTCCTAAGGGAAGGTTGACGTTGACATGTTTAAGGTTATTGAGATAGGCATTACAAATTTCTAAATGTTTGCCATTACCTTTACGGCGTTCTGAAGGTGTGGGAATTTGCTTTTGTTTAGATAGATATGCACCTGTGAGAGATTCAGGATGCTTCTCAACATCCTTGACATTTCCTTGAGCGACGATTCGACCGCCATGTACTCCAGCACCAGGTCCAATATCGACTAAGTAATCGGCAGCTCGGATGGTTTCTTCATCATGTTCAACTACGATTAAGGTATTACCGAGATCTCGTAGCTTCGTTAAAGTGGCTAAGAGGCGGGAGTTATCGCGTTGATGCAACCCAATGCTCGGCTCATCGAGAACATAAAGAACACCCGTTAGTCCTGAGCCAATCTGGGTAGCAAGCCGAATTCGTTGAGCTTCTCCGCCAGAGAGAGACATAGTGGAGCGATCGAGAGTGAGATAGTCTAAGCCCACATCAAGCAGAAATTGAAGTCTGGCTTCGATTTCTTGTAATACCCGATCGCCTATTTGCCGGGTGCGATGATCGAGTTCTAAATTCTTTAAGCGATCGCGACAGGTTCCAATTGGAGTTGACACAAAATCAATTATGTTATAACCACCGATACGAACGGCAAGAGATTCTGGCTTTAGTCTTGCTCCTTCACAGACGGAACAGGACTGCTCAATTAGATAGCTTTCTAGCTTTTGCTTTTGAGATTCTCCAGCCTCTTTATATTGCTGTTCGAGAATAGCAATCACACCCTCATAGCGTTTGTAATATCCCTCAGTTCGATCGCGGTACAGTGAGTCTGGCTTAATTAAAATCTTCTCAGTAGTACCATAAAGAATAATATCAATCTGAGACTGGGTGAGCTTTTCCCAAGGTGCAGTAATTTCAAAGCCTGCATATTCGCCAACACTGGCTAAGAGAGAAATATAATAAGTATGAGTTTTATCTGCCCAAGGTGCGATCGCAGCATAAACTGGCAGAGAAGGGTTGGGAACAAGCAGTTCGGGATTAAAAGTTTTGACACTGCCAAGACCATGACAGGCGGGACAAGCGCCATAGGGAGAATTAAATGAGAACATTCGCGGTGATAGTTCTTCCATTACTGCGCCATGTTCGGGACAGGCAAAGTTTTCAGAGAATGTCAATAGATTGCTCGTATCATCTTGATTGGAATCTGGCGAGTCAAGAATCTCGACCATTGCAATGCCCTCAGCGCGTTTAAGGCATGTAGCGAGGGAATCGGTCAAACGTTCTTGAATATCGGCTTTGCGAGTCAGACGATCTACAACAATTTCAATATCATGAAGCTTGTTCTTCTCAAGTTCGATATTGTCACTAAGTTCGCGTACTTCTCCGTTAACGCGCACTCGCGCAAATCCTTCTGAAGCCAAGCTAGCTAATAATTTTTTGTGAGTTCCCTTTTTGCCACGAATCACCGGAGCTAATAGTTGAAAGCGAGTGCGATCGCTCAGCTCCATAATCGAGTCCACCATCCGATCGATGGTCTGTGGCGCAATATTGCGATCGCAGATCGGGCAGTGCGGCGAACCAGCACGACCAAACAAAAGCCGCAAATAATCATAGATCTCGGTGACAGTGCCAACGGTCGATCGTGGATTATGGGAAGTTGATTTTTGGTCAATGGAAATTGCTGGACTTAAGCCCTCGATATAGTCCACATCGGGCTTATCGACTTGCCCCAAAAATTGACGTGCATAGGCACTCAGCGACTCCACATAGCGCCGCTGCCCTTCAGCAAAAATCGTATCAAAAGCTAGAGATGATTTGCCAGAGCCAGACACACCCGTAAACACGATCAGGCAATCGCGTGGAATCGTCAGGTCAACATTCTTGAGATTGTGCTGTCTAGCACCTCTAACGTGGATATGGGTATGGTCTGGCATTCGATAACGATTTATGCTTTAGCTTGCGTAGAGATTTGTTACTAGTGTATGCGATCACTGGAATTTTTGTGGTTTTGGGATGCGTCCCAGAAAATTTTTTATCCCGAAGTCAAATCATTCTGGATGGTAAGTGATGGCTGTCAATAAGTGAGCTCAGACATAAAACCCAAGAATTAGTGGTGCGGCGCTCTGCGCCGCACCACTAATTCTTGGGTGGGAAGGGAGTAGCTATAAAAAATCCTAGAGCTATGTCATGACTTCGGAGCAAGATAAAAGTTAAGGCAGCTAATGCGGAAAGATCTGAGTTGCCGAAGTTTATGAAGGGATAAAACAATTGGCGAATTCTTTTGGAGTTATTAGAGAATATTCGCGATCGCATATTTCACTAAGCTTTTGCGATAGCTCCACCGATTGCGGCGGCGTGAGGTAGGTGGACTCTAGCAAATCAGTTTGATGATAAGCTTGGCGCAAAGGTGCATCTAGTAAAATAGTGCCTTTGCCCATGACGATCGCGCGATCGGCGTAGTCAGGCATGAGGTACAAATGATGGGTAATCACAATCACGGTTTTACCCATTTGGTGTAGCTGACGACTGACTTCTAAAATCGAAGAAGCTCCTTGATAGTCTTGTCCTGTGGTCGGTTCATCGAAAATGATGATCTCAGGATTCATGGCTAATAGCGCCGCAATAACGATGCGACCACGTTCTCCCTTTGGTAAAGATAATGGATGAGCATGGCGCTCCTCCCATAGCTGCATGGCTTTAAGACTGCGCTCAGTTTCTTTCTTGACGATATCGGGCGCATATCCAAGAAAAGGCAGCGCAAAAGCAGCTTCTTTCTCAACGGAAGTATTAAAGATTTGGTTGTCGGGATTTTGAGCGAGATAACCGATGGATTGAGCAAGATCGCTGACGGATAGATCTTTAGTATCGCGATCGCGTACTAATACTTTCCCTGATGTGGGTTTTAGCAAATTCAGGAAATGCTTAACAAGAGTGCTTTTGCCTGCACCATTCTGTCCGACAATTAGCACATATTCGCCTTTATGGATATCTAGCGAGACATTTTTGAGTGCTTCCGTGCCGTCATCGTAGGTATGTTTTAGATTTTGGACTGAGAGAACGGGCGGTTTATTGCTCCGAATGGGAGTGGTAAATATGGGCGGCTCTATTGGTTGAATTTGCGATCGCAGTTCACTTAAGGCTTTAATTCCAGCCTCCAAGGTAACAGGAATCTTGGGAATATTAATTCCCTTTTGCTGGATTTGGCTAAAAGCTTGAGCGACTTCAGGAGGACGTAGCTTATTCTGTTGCAGCAGATCTACCTGTGAATAAATTTCATCGGGAGTGCCAACTGCGATTAATTTACCATGAGAGAGTAAGGCAATGCGATCGCAAAATTCTGCCATTTCTTCAGCAGCATGGGAAACCATCACAATTGCTACGCCCAGTTCTTCTTTTAATTCCCTGACTGTAGCAAATACTTCTTGAGAACCAATGGGATCGAGTTGTGAAGTTGGTTCATCGAGTATTAGTAAATCTGGTTGTAGCGCGAGAGCAGCCGCGATCGCTAAACGTTGTTTTTGACCGCCCGAAAGCTCTTGCGGATTTTTCTTTTCAAATCCTTCGAGACGAACTGATTTTAAAACAATGGGAATTCGCCGCAAAATTTCTTCGCGCGGAACGCAGAGATTTTCGAGAGCAAAGGCGATTTCATTTTCAACAGAGGTA
Source organism: Pseudanabaena sp. (assembly GCA_003249035.1). GTDB lineage: Bacteria > Cyanobacteriota > Cyanobacteriia > Pseudanabaenales > Pseudanabaenaceae > Pseudanabaena. The sequence continues at coordinate 11,929 of QBMK01000014.1, read as the reverse complement.
GCAGTAATCTGGATTTCAGGATCTTCAAAAACAATTCCCACATGACGCGCTAATTCGCTCACGGGATGGTCGAGGGTATCTAAACCTGCGATCGCAATTTTGCCAAAAAAACGTCCACCATAAAACTGAGGAACGATGCCAGTAAGGGCAAGACACAGCGTAGTTTTACCTGCTCCTGTCGCGCCAATTATGCCTAAAAACTCGCCTTTCTTAATCGTTAGTGATATATCTTTTAATACTGTGTCTTTCGCGTTGGGATATATGTATGAAACCTTATCTAAAACTGCGATCGCATTGATCTCATTCATGATTTTGACTGAAAATATATTTTTATACAAAAGTTCAAAATGGCGCAGCCATTTTGAACTTTTAAAACCCGATACTTACATCGGGCAAGATAACTCACCGACTTTGCGAGAAAAAAGCATATTTTCACGGTAATCAACGGGGCAATCGATAACGGCAGGAACATCTTGCTCTAGAGCTTCCTTAAGCGTCGGAATTAAATCCATTGCTGAAGTAACGCGATAGCCTTTAAGTCCCATACTTTCGGCAAGTTTCACAAAATCAGGGTTGCCAAACTTGATAAAAGCCGATCGACCATAATGGATTTGTTGCTTCCATTCAATCAGTCCAAAACCGCCATCATTAAAGATCAAAGTCACAAAGGGCGTACCGATACGAGTTGCGGTTTCTAGTTCCTGCATATTCATCATAAAGCCGCCATCACCTGTGACTGCGACAATTTTGCGATCGGGATTGACTAGTTTCGCGGCGATCGCCCCAGGGATGGCGATCCCCATCGCCGCAAAGCCATTGGAAATAATGCAAGTGTTAGGGCGATCGCAATGGTAATGCCGCGCCATCCACATTTTATGCGCTCCCACATCGGAAATCACAATATCTTCGGCTGCCATAACTTGACGCAGATCGTAGATAATTTTTTGCGGCTTAATTGGAAAACCTTCATCATGCGCATACTGCTCATAGGTTGCGAGAACTTGTGGACGTAAGGAGATCGCATGGGGAGCAGTCATGCCAGTGCGATCGCAACGGTGCATAATCTCCATTAATGAATCAGAAATATCGCCGACAATTTCTACCTGCGGCATATAGCTGCTATCAACTTCCGCAGTTAACTCCGCTATGTGAATAATCGGAATCGTGCCTTTGGGATTCCATCTCTTGGGTGAGTATTCGATTAAGTCATAGCCAACGGCTATTACCAAATCTGTTTCGTCAAAAGCGCAATTAATCACATCCCTCTGCTGTAAACCGATTGACCAAAGTGCTAAAGGATGACGGTAAGGAATAACACCCTTGCCCATAAAGGTATTTGCCACAGGAATATTTAAGCGCGTTGCAAAATCTGTCAAAGCTTGACTTGCTTGAGAACGAATCGCCCCATTCCCCACCAAAATCAAAGGATTTTTTGCTTGAGCAATCAACAGAGCTGCTTCCGACAGGCTGCGATAAGATGCATACATCGAATTGCGATCGCCTTTTATCAATAGTGGTAGTCCTGTCACTTCCATATCGGCAATATTTTCGGGTAAATCAATATGAACCGCTCCTGGCTTCTCAGATTTAGCCAGTTTAAAGGCTTTACGCACAATTTCAGGGGTAATACTAGGGCGGACAATTTGCGCATTCCATTTAGTTACTGGCGCAAACATGGCAACTAGATCGAGATATTGATGGGAATTAGTATGCATTCGGTCAGTTCCCACTTGCCCTGTAATAGCTACTAATGGTGCGCAGTCCAAATTCGCATCGGCAACCCCCGTCATCAAATTGGTGGCTCCAGGTCCTAGCGTCGATAGACATACTCCTGGTTTACCAGTCAGTCTTCCATAGACATCCGCCATAAAGGCTGCACCCTGCTCATGGCGAGTAGTGATGAATCTAATCGATGAGTTTTCAAGGGCATTAAGAACCGCCATATTCTCTTCCCCAGGGAGTCCGAAGATATATTCTACGCCCTCATTTTCTAAACATTTGACTAATAATTCTGCGGTGTTCATATCTTCCTCACAAATTTAAATCTATTTTAAGAATCGCGTTAGATCCCCCCCTGCCCCCCTTAAAAAGGGGGGAGAATTAAATTCTTCCCTCTTTTTAAGGGGGATTGAGGGGGATCTCTTAGGGCTTTTAGCACCAGAAAGTAATTCTTAAATGGTTTATTTGGTTTGGAGTCGTCAGCAAAGCTGACGACTCCAAACAGATTTTACTTAATCCAAATAGTTTTGATATTCACAAATTCGCGAATGCCTTCGAGTCCTAGCTCACGCCCAAAACCCGATCGCTTAATGCCCCCAAAAGGAACACGCGGATCGGATTTGACCATACCATTGACAAAGACTGCACCCGCCTCGATTTGTTCGATCGCAGTTTCGATTTCTTGTTGATCATTACTCCAAAAGCTTGCCCCCAAGCCAAAATTGGTGCTATTCGCAAGGGCGATCGCCTCGGTCAAACTTTTAACGCGAAATACGGAAGCGACGGGGCCAAAGAATTCTTCTTGGTAGGGCGGTGCACCCAAGGGAATATCGGTCAAGATCGTCGGTGCGTAGAAATTACCTTTCTCTTTAAGTCGATAACCTCCGACTAAGACCTTTGCACCTAAATCTACAGTGGCTTTCACTTGTGCATCTAGTTCATTTAAAATTTGTGGTGTAGCAAGTGGTCCCACGTCAGTTTCAGGTTGCATGGGATCGCCAACTTTTAGAGTCTTGAATTTCTCCACAAATTTAGCAATAAACCGATTGGCGATCGCCTCTTCGATAATAAATCGCTTCGCCGCAATACAAGTCTGTCCATTGTTCATTACCCGCGCCGTTACTGCGGTACTTACCGCCAAGTCCAAATCTGCACTCTTAAGCACAATAAAGGGATCGCTTCCCCCTAGTTCCAAGACAACTTTTTTAAGATGATGCCCTGCGATCGCCGCTAGACTTTGCCCCGCTGGTTCACTGCCTGTTAATGTGGCTGCTTTGACGCGACTATCCGCTACTAAATTCGCCACGCGATCTGCCCCAATCAGCAAAGTTTGAAATGCACCTTCAGGCACACCCGCCGCGTGGAAGATTTCCGCGATCGCTAAGGCACATTGCGGCACATTAGAAGCATGTTTCAGCAACCCCACATTCCCCGCCATCAGCGCAGGCACGGCAAAGCGAAATACTTGCCAAAAAGGAAAATTCCAAGGCATCACCGCCAAAATAATTCCCATAGGTTGATAGCGAATTAGGGTGAGACTAGCGTCGGTTTGCGCGGTTGTGTCCGCTAAAAATTGTGATGCATGTTGGGCATAAAAACGACAGAGATTAGCGCATTTTTCTATTTCCGCGATCGCGCTTTTCAGCGTTTTCCCCATTTCGATGGTCATGATAATCGCGAATTCTGTTTTTTTCGCCTCCAGAATATCGGCAGCGTTGTTCATCCATTGGGCGCGATCGCTAAAACTACTATGCTTATAGGTAGCAAAGGTGCTATCGGCAAGCGCCAATTTATACTCAAGTTCTTGATCCGTCAAAGGCTCGAAAGTCTTTAATACTTCTCCCGTTACAGGATTGATTGATGCGATCGCCATGATCTTTTCTCCATTCCTGAGAAGGCTACAACAAGTTTTAGACTCACCAAAGGTAAGCAAAACTCGCTATACAAAATGTTTGTGTATATAAGATCTTAAGCCTTGCGATCGTCAAATATACCTATAATTCAACTAAATTTACGATTCATGATGAAGAAATTGCTCAAAGTGGCGTTTCTTCATCATGAATCGTAAATTTATCTGCTACGCTAAATTTCCACCCTAAGTTCACTTTTATACAACAAGACGTTATGAATTGCTTTTTCGTATAGCCGAGAGCTGGATATTCTCGGCTTCAAGCAACAAATCCTCAATTTCATAATCGTTGTAAGTCTTGTCTACATAAATTACACTGCCTTCAGGTAAAGCAAATGGAAATACCCTCAACCCCTTAACTTAACATCAGCAAATGAACCTGAAGTTATAAAAAACTCTATAGGTTCCCTTGATGCTGTGACCATCAAATACGTGACGTGCAACTATTTTTGAGCTATTGCCTTGAGGTCGTTTGAGCTGCCGAAAATTCAAACTCATCATTTGTGCAGTACAAGAAATCAGGGCTTTCAGACTTTTAGTTGCACATCGCGTATGAATAACTCTATTAGGACTTACGCATTGTCAGATTGTACTAAATATGCGTTAACGAGAATACGTCATTTGAGACTAGTTATAGAGACGCTGTAGTAAGTGACTTTTTGATAAAAAGCCTCTTATAGCCCGAGCAAAAAGTATTTTTACTACTAAATATATCCAATTCATAAGATGAGATTTTGTCAATGCATAAGTCCTATTTATATAACTTTCTGCTAACTTCCAGTGGTTGCAATGTCTACTGAATTAATAGATAATCAATATATATATAAATTAAGAATAATTTTTTTGATTTACATTACTTGAATTTATTCTATATAGATTAAACTGAATACGTAATGTGCAACTGTTTTTGAGGTATTGCCCTGAGGTTGTTTGAGCTACCAAAAATTCAAACTCCTCATTTTTGCAGTAAAAGAAATCCAGTAATTTTCATTATGACTTTTGAATTGCCTAAGTCGTCAAATTTCTAACGAAGGCATGGGCTTTTTAAGAGAAGCTATTGTGAGTATTCTCAATAGCTAACTCTAAGTCAAGACAAAATTTTTATAATGAGAATTGCTGACGAGAAATCATGGCTTTCAGACTTTTAATTGCACATCGCGTATTATTTTTTTTGCCAATGGTTGATATGGCTATGCCTCTAAGTAATCGATCACCCGAAAGTTAAGATTATCGGTTTGTATTGAGATATTGAATATTGAGACAGAGAAATGCAAAATAAACTTTCACAATTGACTGAGCAAAATAAACTTAGTTTTATCGACCTCAATCAATTTGAGGAAAAAGGGAAAGGTCTACATGAAACTTACATAAACGAAACCCCGTTTCCTCATATTGTAATAGATGATTTTCTGCCAGAGGATATCCTTAGCCAAGTTCTGGACGAGTTCGCTCGATCCGATCAAATTGACTGGGTTTCTTACAATAACCCTAGAGAGAACAAGTTAGGCTCTGTCTCAGAAAGCCAGCTTGGAGATGCAACTAGGTTATTACTGTATCAGTTAAGCTCATCAATGTTCCTGAATTTCTTAGAGGCTCTTACGGGAATTAAAGGATTGATTGCTGATCCTCATTTTCAAGGTGCGGGGCTTCATCAAATTAAACCTGGTGGCTTTATGAAGATTCATGCCGACTATAACCATCTTGCTCGACTAAATCTTGAACATAGGGTAAATCTTTTACTCTATCTAAATAAGGATTGGAAAGAAGAATATGGTGGGCATTTTGAACTTTGGGATCGCGACATGTCAAGCTGCCAGAAAAAAGTTTTACCTATCTTTAATCGTTGCGTCATCTTTACTTCGACGGATACATCTTATCACGGACATCCTAATCCCCTGACTTGTCCATGTGATCGCACTCGGAGATCATTAGCAGTGAACTACTATACCGCTACAGCTTCAGTTCTAAGTACCGATCATCATCAAAGTCTTTGGAAGGTACGTCCAGGAGAAAAACTACCTGTGCATATTCATCACAGTCGCGAGTTTACTAAAAGGATAACTCCTCCAATCCTGCTTGATGCATGGCGGACGTTAATTGCAATGTTCAATAGGTGATTCGGGGAGGTAAAGAAAGTAGAGGGTCTAACAAAGCACTTAGCAAAGCTCTACCCCTTCTCTAGGCATTATGAACAAACTCAAAAAAGCCCAAATACAAAGGAAGCTTTCCCTTGAGAAATAACGCGATGAGGACGTAACCAAGCATAATGACAAAACCCTTTGCAAAACAGAAACTTTGCTGATCCTCTTGACCCTATACCATAGTATAAGGTCTAAGCTGTAATTGTTGGATGTAAAAAAGCAAGGATAGCAATGCTGCAAGTTGGTGAAGTCGCTCGCAAATTAGGGCTAAATCCTCAAACGCTTTATTTCTATGAGCGAATTGGGCTAATACCCTCACCTCATAGAACTGAAGCAGGCTATCGCCTGTTTAGCCAAGAGGATATAGATCGATTAGCATTTATCACTCATACCAAGGCGATGGGTCTGAGCTTAGACGACATCAGAGAAATTCTTGCAGCTAAGGACGGAAAATCACAGACTTGTCAAGCTGTGCATGATTGTCTTCTCAAAAAAGCAAAATCCATCGAAGAGACTATTCAGCAACTGCAAATATTGCTTGACGAGCTTCGTCCGTTGATTAGTCATTGTGAGAGTAATATTGAATGCAAAGATTGCACAAGAGAAGAACAACCTTGTTCTGTGCCAGAAGATCCTCGCTATGAGTTTCATCAAGCTTGTAGCACTTGGCAAGGAGCTACACAAGGATCTTCAGACACACAAAATATCTCAAATCTAGATAGAGAGAAATCTTCCAATACTCTCTAAATAGTATCTCTTTTCAAATCTTGGTAGCACAGGATCTAGAGGTGAGGATATACGGCGCTTCACACCGTACATCCTCACCTCTAGACACAATATTTGGTCAGTTTTCTGGTGGATTTAGTTTCTTGTTGCGAGGTGCGAATAGACAAGTTTCGGAAATAAGAGGCTCATCTTCCAATCTCTAGAATTATTAGTTTACAAACCATGACAAGATTATTTTCAGGCTATATTCCTCCATCTTCTGCACTCACTCCTGAGCCGCTAAAGCTTAGCTGGGTATCAATAGTTATCTTCACAATCGTGCATGGGTTAGCTCTATTAGCACCTTGGTTTTTCTCATGGTCAGCATTGGGAATTATGATCTTGCTGCATTGGTTCTTAGGCAGTATTGGTATTTGTTTGGGATATCACCGTTTACTTAGTCATCGCAGCTTTCAAGTTCCTAAATGGCTTGAATATGCGATCGCTTTAGTCGGTGCAACAGCTTTACATCCCACATTCCGCTCGTAATGGAAGGATAAAAACAATTACGAAACAGGAGCAGGGAGCAAATAATAGCGTTGGCAGGAGGGAGAAAAGAAATTCAAAATGTGAAGGCGAAGAGGAGACAAATTAACAACTTGAGTCAGGTTCTGAAAAGAAACTAAATGAACCGCCATAAAACATTGAAAAACCCAACGCAAAGTTGGAGAATTAGTGGGTTTACCCAATTGATTGGGAATAGTATCTTGAGCGATAGCTAAGGCAAGTCTGAGTTGACGTTGGGCTAAATTATAAACGAGCAAGCAAAGCACCATAATCATGCCCAAAGCCTCAATGCGTTTAGCAGACTTGAGAAAAACACTCGAAGTAAAAAATAAAGGGTCTTTGAGGAAACGAAAACTACGCTCAGTTCCCTGCTGAGCCTTGTATTCCCGTAAAGCATCATCAGCCGTGAATTGTAAGGAATTAAGAATATTCGTGGCTAAAATAAACCTGCCACAGCGTTGTCTTTGAGCCAAGATTTCTGAGTCTATAGGAAGCACCGTCGCAGTAAGCCGATAACTAATACTGGTGGGTATAGCATCAGGTTGTGGCTTACCCCGTTTCGCATAATGTGGTTTTTCTACTGTCTGAATATGGTCGAGTTGATGCCATTTCATCTTGGTTGATAATTTTTCGGCAGCAGTGATCGCGTCAGCAGCACAGGCAAAATCTTGTCTCGCTAAAACCTGTAACTCTTGATGACAGTTTTGCTGAATTTGCTCAAGCTTTTTGTCTAACTTTTTGATGTCTGACTTACGCCTTGCTTGGCTATCAACTAAAATCCATCGTTGTCTTACTCCACCATACTCACTCACAGATTCAGCTGTTCTGTATCCCTTAAATTTACTTTCTCGTAGGTCAGTTGTGCTTGACACCAATTCACTGGCGGTTTTGATGCTTAATGGCACTCTGGTTAGCCATTTTAGTCCTGTCATTGCTAACAGATTTTCTTCACTGTATAGCGCTGCATCGCCTACGCATATTCCCTCAAATGTCCACTGTTCCTTGAGTTCTTGTAATAATTCTGCAAATCTTGCTTTGTCGGCTTGATTTCCACTTACCACTTCCATCATCACGGGGATGTCTCCATCTCCTACGCACATTAGGTTCATCATAAATTGCTTCAGGTCGGGTCGATGGTCGCGTGAATATCCATGTGTAATTTCGATACTCCCTTCTTCCTCTCTGCCATATTCCCCATCTACGTGAAATGAGGTTGAGTCTATATGTCCTGTTTCTACCTTGATTTCATATTTTGCTACTGCTTTCAGGCTGATTCCTAAAAATGTCTCACTTAGTCCTGCTTCATGTAAATCATCTAGTACTTGTCCGATGCGGTCATCGTTGATTTGCTCAGCTGTTATTCCTTCCCCCAATAAGTGCTCGGTTGGTTTTCCTTCAAAAAATTTACTAAACATATACAGGGGTGCTGATACAAATCCTAGTCCATTCAGTAGCATAGCTTTGATGATTACCCCTGCGCTTACTTTTTCTCTTGAGCTTCTCCCGATTATCGTGTTTATTTCTTCCACGATTCCCATCTCGTCGATGATTCCTGCCACGATCCCTAGATGGTCTAGGTTCGATACTTTCATCTCTGTATTAATATCTGCCTCCTCTTTTTTGCTTCGCTCTAATTATTTTACCCTTCCATTACGAGCGGAATGTGGGTTACAAGGTGGTCCAATCTTTTGGATCGCTGGTCACCGCTTGCATCATGCTCATACTGAAGATGAAGAGAAAGATCCTTACTCCGCTCGCAAAGGATTTTGGTGGAGCCATATGCTGTGGATGATCTATCCTAAAGAAGAATTTTTCAATCCCAACCTGTACCGCAAATATGCTCCTGAACTAGCCCGCGATCCCTTTTATCTATGGCTAGATAAGTACTATCTACTATTGCAAATTCCTCTAGGAGTTACCTTATATCTCCTCGGTGGTTGGTCATATGTGATCTGGGGAATGTGTCTGCGATCGGTATTACTATGGCATAGCACTTGGTTTATCAACTCAGTTACGCACATGTGGGGATATCGCACCTTTGAGACCAATGATAATTCACGAAATCTCTGGTGGGCTGCGATCGTTACCTATGGTGAAGGTTGGCACAATAATCATCATGCTTATCCCCATGTGGCGAAGGCTGGCTGGCGATGGTGGGAAGTTGATGTTACTTGGTGGGCAATCCAAATACTACGGAGCTTAGGATTAGCAACTAAGGTAATCATGCCTCCTGCGCTCAAAAATTAAAAAAGGTTGATACGCATCGCGTATCAACCTTTTTGATAGAGTAAAAAACTGACAAATTCAATTCACTAAATTATCCAATTTACAAAATGGCTGAACACTATTTAAATCATCTTAACTTTGGTTTAATATCCTGCTTATGTAGGGTCGATGAGTTCCATGGTTTGTTTACTACACTCTTCTCTCAAAGATTATTTTTATTGACTACTATTAGTCCTAATGGTATTTCGTTTGAATCAGTTCCGAGAGCAGATGCTAAGCTCATGGTCGAAAATCAAATGAGATCGCTGCGACATATTGGTTCTCATAACGATCAAAAAGATTTACGAAATATATACAAACGCACTTTTTCCCAATGACCTCACATATTTAACTGTTCGATTGTTGCCACTACTGACTCAGTTAATTCCTTAACAGCGTAACCGCCTTCTAGTCCAAAAACAATTTTGTTAGTTAATTGAAGACAGTACTGGGTTAATTTGCCATAATCACTCGGCTGTAAGCAAACTTCTGATAATGGGTCAGCCAAATTAGCATCATACCCAGCACTCACAATTAGTAAGTCAGGCTGAAACTTCGTGAAAAATGGTAGAACTTCAGTCTCAAATGCTTGCTCATATCTAGCTAGTTTGCTACCTGCCAAGATCGGAATGTTTAATACATTGTCGTATTTTCCTTTCTCTGATGGGTAACCTGTGTTTGGATAACATTGCATCTCATGCAATGAGCAAAAAGCAATATCAGGATTATTTTCGACCAATGCCTGTGTTCCGTTTCCGTGGTGAATGTCCCAGTCTAAAATTCCAACTCGATTAATTTCAGATTGTTTCAATGCATAATTGGCTGCGATCGCAGCATTTCCAAACAAGCAAAATCCCATGCCACGATTGGATAAAGCATGATGTCCTGGTGGACGAGCAAGAACAAAAGCTGGACGACCATTAGATATGGCTAAGTCTACGCCATCCATCCAAGCTCTAACTGCTAGTAGTGCGACGTTATAACTATCACGACAAACTGAGACATCAGCATCAAAATATTGATATTGTCCATCAACAATACGAAACCCACCTATTTCTGTGACTTGAATGTTTGTGGGAATATCATTATCAGCATGTTGACCATTATTGTTAGCGAATTCCTCGACGGCTTGAACGTATTCTGGAATATGAACTTCGTGAATTAGCGAAAGAACTAGTGGGGTCTCCATTGAACTAGGCTCTAACCACTGAATCTTATCTGCCCACGAAGTTTTTCTAAGCGCATTAAAGGTAGCTACTATTCTTTCTGCCCTTTCGGGGTGAGCTTCTCCAGTAAAGTGTTTGGCAAACTCTTCCGAGTAAATAATCGGTGTCATTACCATCTCCTGCATATAATGATATTTGCTTTAAATCTGCGAAAGGCTTATCTAAACTTTAATTAGAACTTGTTCGATCACTGCATTTCTCGCCCATTTGTCAGCTTCAAGAATATCTTCAAGCTCTGGCTTAGAAACGCAATTGTGCCGATCGCATACATGTTTAATCAAATCGGCAATTTGGACATAACGAATTCTCTCTTGCAAAAATAGTTCTACTACTTGCTCATTAGCGGCATTCAATACCGCAGGCATGGTTCCACCCGCACGACCAGCGGCGTAGGCTAATTCCATACATGGGTATTTCTGATGATCGGGAGCGCGGAAGGTGAGAGTACCGCATTTGACGAGATCGAGACGTTCCCATTCGGTAGGAATGCGATCGGGATAGGATAAGGAATAGAGCAAGGGCAACCGCATATCGGGAATGCCAAGTTGAGCAAGTACTGAGGTGTCTTCTAATTCGATCAGCGAATGAATAATACTTTGAGGATGAATCACAATCTCGATTTGGTCATAATCAACCCCAAAGAGATAATGGGCTTCGATTACTTCCAATCCCTTATTCATGAGGGTTGCTGAGTCAATCGTGATCTTCTTGCCCATCGCCCAGTTAGGATGCTTCAATGCATCAGCAACAGTTACCAACGCGAGTTCCTCTGTGGGGCGATCGCGAAATGCGCCACCTGAAGCTGTGAGAATAATCCGCCGTAGTCCACCTTCTGGAACTCCTTGCAAACATTGGAAAATCGCTGAATGTTCAGAATCCGCAGGCAATAACTTCACCCCATGCTTTTTCATCAATGGCACAACTACTTCACCACCAGCGATTAAAGTCTCCTTATTTGCCAACGCAATATTTTTTCCCGCTTTAATTGCCGCGATCGTCGGTAATAGTCCAGCACAGCCGACAATTCCCGTTACCACTGCCTCTGAGTCCCCATAGGCGGCTACTGTTTCCACGCCTTCGGCTCCTGCTAGCAGGATTGGCTTTACAGCAAGATCTGCGATCGCCTCTTTTAGTTCGGAAATTTTACTTTCACTAGCGATCGCCACAATTTCGGGTTGAAACTGGCGGATTTGTTTTGCGAGCAGTTCGATGTTTCCCCCCGCTGTCATCCCCACCACCTGAAACTTTTCAGGATACTCAGCAACGATATCTAATGTTTGTGTGCCAATCGAACCAGTGGAGCCAAGCAGGGTAATGCGTTTCATAAGGAAAGATTTTATTAACTGATGTTACGTGGAAGGAATAGCAAGTTTTTGGAGAAGAGAGAAACTAGCCCT
>QBMK01000013.1:110721-165027 GCA_003249035.1 Pseudanabaena sp. | reverse complement strand
CTAAATTTCTTTGACATTTGGCTTTGCCTAACTCTTCTTCTTTTTTACCTCTTTTTGCGCGTTGCGTAAGTCCTATTTGTGTAAGAATGCTTCTTGAAAACAGCAATCCTGGAGGTCTATAATGCCTGTCGTGAGTATAGCTAATGGCTTATTGGCTGAATTTGCCATCTTTCCAGTTGAGCCTGACTATCAAGCAAAATTAGTGGAACAGACGATTCAAAACGTTGCATCTGTTCTCAAACAGAATACTGGATTTGTCTCTGGCATAGTGCTTCGAAGTCGTGATGGACTAAGGGTAACAAGCTATGTTCAATGGGATAGTCAAGAATCCTATGTAGCTACTCAACCCTTCATAGATTTTGCTGTTCCTGATATTCATCTGTTTGAGATTTTTGCTGAAGAACCAAAAGCCAGCGAATTGAACCTCTCGTCAGGTATGGATGGACTGATCAACTTCGGCATCTTTAAGATGAAGCAACCCGAAAATCAAGCTCGATTCATAGAGTTATTTCGTGAGGCGTTAGTAATGGTGTCAGGGCAAGCAGGGTTAATTTCGACTCATGCTCATCGCAGCTTAGATGGTTGGCGTTGTATTAATTTTGGACATTGGCGATCGGTGCAAGAATTCACAGCGATGGATACCAACCGTCCCTTTTCTCCTCTCTTTGGCGAGATGCTTGCTCTAGCAAATAACGAGTATCAGAAAACATTACATGAAGTTGTGTTTACAACTTGAACAGACAAGATAAACCGCCGCACAACAATTCTCATGCCTACAGATCTCCGAGAAGGTAAGTATGATGTTTCTCTAACCAATGGGTTTCACTCCTTGACCCTGTTTAAATTTAAGTGCCTCAGCATAATTAAAATCCCAGAACATAAGTCTGCCCGCTTTTCAGACGGGCAGACTTATGGGATTTCTTAGCTACTTAAGATAGGATTGCTATAGCTATAGAATTTATACATATATTTGCTGGAGTATAAATCTAAGTTTTAAAAAGTTTATGGATGACCTATTGAGCCTAGAGATCTCATTAGAAGAATTAGCTAATCTGACAGGGTTACCCAGAGAAACGATCCGACAAGATAAGATAGATGACTATTTTCGCTTCTCATGGCGGAAGAATTTATCTAAAGTTCTTGATTATTTTATACCTGATTTTCTTAAGCCATACCGCTATCTGATCTACACTGGTCTAGCGGCGATCTTTGTCATATTTGTTATTCAGATTTTTCTAGCTTTTTTCCTTCTCGCCATTGCCATCCCTGCTGTCATTCTGTTGCTCTGGATTCTCTTCCTTCTTCCATCAGAAAATGCAAAAAGATTAGACTTTACTATAAAAGCCGAAACACAATTAGACTCCAAACAACAAACTGCTCTGAAAAATCTGATTCATCAGGCTCAAGATTATAACCTATTAGTTAGAGATCTGCGGAGAGTTAACTCTACAATTCCTACTAATAGATCTTCTGATCAGATTGATCGTGATATTGCTATCTCTACCTTTCATCTCTGCCGAAATACCATTCTTCAAGCTTTAACGGTAGAACTACAACTAAGGAACGAATTAATGAGTGCTAAAACAGACTGGATAAAAAAGATTATGCCAATTTTAGGAGAAGAACTTGAAGCCAAGAGGATTGGCATAAATCAAGATTCCAGCGAACCCATGATTGTTAGTTCAATGATTTTACTTAGACAAATGCAAGGCAAACGAGATAGTCTGCGGGAAACATTTGAAGATACAGTGTTTGAGCAAACGGTACAGCAACAGATAGAACAGGCTAGAGTAGGACGGTATGGCAGAATGATCAATCAGGTTTTGCAAATTATCCAAATGGTAAGAAGAGAAGTCTTGGTGCTGCTTAGTGATTAAATGAACGAAGTGCGATCGCCTAAGGCAATATCGGCGATCTCTGAATTGTTGATGCGATCGCAGCAAACTCACTCACGATTGACAGTAATAGCGATCGCCTTCAGCAATCCATTTAGTTGATCTATCATTAAAGGGGGCAAAAAGGGGCGCTTTGCGCCCCTTTTTACTTTCTATACTTCGCCAGTATATTTCAACACAACCACACTTAACGGCGGAGCAGTCACATCAATCGAATAGGGCTTGCCATGACTACCATAGTCATCAGCATATTTCCCGCCAAGATTACCGACCCCACTACCGCCATAGATCGGCGCATCGCTATTGAGAACTTCTTTATAGAAGCCCTTTTCAGGCACTCCAACACGATAGTTGTGATGGACAACAGGCGTAAAGTTGCAGACCACCAGTACAAACTCACCATCTAGTCCTTTCCGCAAGAAAGAGATTACTGAGTTTTGAGTGTCATTACACTCAATCCATTCAAATCCATCTTGTGTGAAGTCTTGCGTGTAAAGCTCAGGCAGCGATCGCAAAAGTTTGTTCAGGTCGCTAACGTACTTTTGTAGGGTCTTGTGGCTAGGATATTGCAACAAATGCCATTCCAGATCGCCCCAAACGTTCCATTCAGCCCATTGACCAAATTCCATGCCCATAAACATGGTTTTCTTGCCTGGGTGTGTGAACATATAGCCGTATAGACAGCGCAAGTTAGCAAACTTCTGCCATTCATCCCCTGGCATCTTGCCGATCATCGGACTCTTGCCATGCACAACTTCATCATGGGAAAGCGCTAACATGAAGTTTTCGCTGAAGGCATACCAAATACTAAAGGTGAGATAGTTGTTGTTATGTCCACGGAAATATGGATCGAGCTTGAAATAATCAAGCATGTCATGCATCCAACCCATATTCCATTTCAGGTTAAAGCCTAAACCACCTGAATAAGCCGGCCATGTCACCATCGGCCAAGAAGTTGACTCTTCGGCAATGGAAAGCGCACCTGGGTAATAGGTAAATAGAATGCTGTGCAGATGACGGAATAACTCGATCGCTTCTAGGCTTTCGCGACCGCCATACTCGTTGGCTAGCCATGTACCTGGATCGCGATTGTAATCGCGATAGATCATTGAGGCAACCGCATCAACGCGGATACCGTCAATGTGATATTTATCGAACCAGAACAAAACATTGGCAATCAAGAAATTTTTAACTTCACTACGTTTGTAGTTAAAAATTTTGGTTCCCCATTCCTTATGCTCACCAATGCGCTCATCGGCGGGTTCATATAGGAATGTGCCATCAAAAAAGGATAAACCATGTCCATCCTTGGGGAAGTGAGCAGGAACCCAGTCAACGATAATGCCAATATCGTTTTGGTGACACTGATCGATGAAATACATTAAGTCTTGGGGAGTCCCATAGCGCGAGGTCGCGGCATAGTAGCCCGTCACCTGATAGCCCCAAGAGCCATCAAAAGGATGCTCAGCAACAGGCATCATTTCAATATGGGTATATCCCATTTCCTTAACATAGGGGATCAAGTCTTCAGCAAGTTCACGATAGGTGAGAAATCTTGCACCAGGTTTGAGATCGGCTGCTGATACGCTCTGGTAGCCACTAGCGGGTGGAATTGCTGCCGAAGCGTGCATCCATGAGCCGAGATGCATTTCATAGACAGAGATTGGCTTTTTGAGAGGATCTTCAGTACGGCGCTTTTCTAGCCATGCTTGATCGTTCCATTCGTAGGTACTGAGATCGGTGACAATTGACGCAGTTTTTGGACGTACTTCCTGAAAATAACCATAGGGATCGGATTTTTCGTAGATATGCCCTTCAGGGCTCTTAATTTCGTATTTGTAAACAGTACCGACTACTAATTCAGGAATAAATAGATCCCATATGCCAGTATTTCCTTTTCGCATTTGGTGCTTTCGTCCATCCCAGCTATTAAAGTCGCCGATGATCGAGACGTTACGCGCATTGGGTGCCCAAACTGCGAAATAAACTCCACTCACACCGTCAATGGTGGTGGGATGTGCACCCATTTTTTCGTAGATCTGGTAATGTGTACCTTCACCAAATAGGTAAGCGTCAAATTCAGTTAACAACGGGGATTTGAAATAGTAGGGATCGTGTATAAGGCGATCGCTATCTCCAGACTTAACTCTAAACTGGTAATTAAACAGGTGGGGCGCGTCACTGATAATACATTCAAAAAAGTGAGGATGATGCACTGAATGCATCGGATATTCTTTGTGATGTTCGGCAGTAACTACATAAACAGCCTCTGCGTCGGGTAGATAAGCTCTAACCACCCATACCGACTTACCATCTTGATCAATTTCATGTGGCCCGAGGACTGTAAAGGGGTCGTGGTGTTGATTCCACACAATGCGATCGATTTGCTCGGTGGGGAGGCTTGGAGTCATATCACTTTAAGTAAACGCACTTAATTAAATTACTGCATATTAATCACCAAAGTACAGTGTGTAATCTAAAGTAAAGAATGTATCTTTTTTTGCCTGTGGCAATTTGTTCATGTCTCTAGGATATGGATTTCTTCCCAGATGTCTCATTCAGCGGCTCTCAAGCCAAACGTTGATATCGCATTCCAGGGTATGGCGCGATCGCACCCACAATTTCCAAATGGGTTAAAGCCCCCAAAACTTCACCCGAAGGGGCTTTTACTTGTTCTACAATCCAATCCAGCCCGACAGGATCGCTAAATCCGATCGCTTGGAGAATATTTTGTTGCAAAAGTGGCATCTCAGAAATAGCGATCGCAGGTGCAGGCGGATCTAAATTCGGCAACATGCCTAAAGATTCCAATAACTCATCCACACCTAAAATCGCCTCTGCTCCTCTACCCAATAGTTTCAAGCAACCCCTTGCTTCATTTACTTCAAGGGAATTTGGCAAGGCATAGACATCGCGTCCATAGTCATTTGCTTGATATGCGGTGATTAAGGCTCCCGATCTCTCAGGTGCCTCCATTACCAAAGTTACGCGGCTAAGCCCTGCAATAATCCGATTACGCGCAGGGAAATGGTTTTTATCAGGCGGAGTCCCTTGGGGATATTCGCTTACAACTAACCCTGATGCAACGATCTGCTCATAGAGAGACTTGTGCTTGTAAGGATAAATGCGATCGACTCCTGTACCAACTACTGCCACTGTTTGCCCACCAACTTCCAAGCAAGCTTTGTGAGCTTCACCATCAATGCCCTCTGCCATACCAGATATGATCGTGAATCCACGAGTTGCTAAAGCCGAGACCAGTTTTTTAGTCCATCGTCTTCCATAGGGGGAAGAGTTGCGCGTCCCAACAATTGCAACGGTGTTTCGCTCATTCCAATTAGTTAGATGACCCCGGTAATACAAAATTGGTGGTGGATCAGGAATCTCCCAGAGTAACTGCGGATATTCGCGATCGCTGGGAGTCCAGAAATTAAGATTGTCATGCTCATGAACTGCCAAGAGAGCCACTGGTTCCACTTCGCGCTGAGCTAGACGAATTGCTTCGAGAGTCTGACCACCAATTCCTTCGACTGCTTGTAAATCATTGGGCAGTGCATTCCAAGCCTCAGACATGGAGCTAAAGGATTGATAGAGTCGCTTAATCAATACGGGCCCAATACCACGTATCTGTGACCATGCTAACCAATAGGCTTTTTCAGAATTTGGGCTAAGGCTCATAGATTCTATGGTGTTGCTTGAGTAAAAGAGTTATGCCATTACATTCTTAAAAAAGCCGATCACATCTTTTAAAGAAGCAACAAAGGTATCAATTTCAGCTTTGGTATTGTAGAAATAGACACTGGCTCTTGCCGTACCGCTAATTCCTAAAAAGCGATGTAATGGCTGCGTACAATGATGTCCTGAACGAATAGCGATACCATCTTGGTCGAGCATTGCCGATAGGTCATTGGCATGAATTCCATGGTCGATCGTGAAGGATGCCAAACCTGCGCGGTGATGTCTTGGTCCATAAACTTTGATATCAGGAATCTCATCAAGATAATCCATCAAATACTCTATTAATTCCTGTTCGTAATCATGGATTTTATCCATTCCGATCGCAGTCAAGTAATCCACCGCTGCACCGAGAGCGATCGCCTCACCAATTGCAGGAGTTCCTGCTTCAAATTTGTGAGGTAAGCCAGCATAAGTGGAATGATCGAGAAAGACATCCGCAATCATTTCACCACCACCCATAAACGGAGGCATTTCAAGTAATAGGTCACGCTTCCCATAGAGAAATCCAATTCCTGTCGGCGCACACATCTTATGCCCCGAAGCCACTAACCAATCGCAATCAAGAGCCTGAACATCAATGGGCATATGTGGCACGCTCTGACAAGCATCAAGTAATACCTTCGCACCTTGAGCATGGGCTAAGGGAATCATCTCCTCCACTGGATTCACACAGCCAAGGGTATTGGAAACATGGACAATTGAAACCAGTTTGGTTTTAGGGTTGAGCAAAGATTTAAACTGCTCTAAGCTCAATTCTCCTAAGATTGTTGGTTCTAAGAATTTGAGAACTGCGCCAGTACGCTGAGCAATCAACTGCCAAGGCACAATGTTACTATGATGCTCCATAACTGAGAGAATCACTTCATCACCAGCTTTCAGGTTTGCCCATCCCCAAGTATAGGCAACAAGATTAATCGCTTCACTAGCATTGCGAGTATAAATTATTTCCTGCGACGACTTTGCGTTGACAAATTTAGCAATTTTGTCCCGCGCTCCTTCATATGCGTCTGTGGCTCTAGCGCTTAGAGTATGAGCGCCACGATGCACGTTGGCGTTGTCATGCTCGTAGTAATATTTCCAAGCTGCAATCACCGATTTTGGTTTCTGAGAACTAGCGGCATTATCAAAATAAATGAGGGGCTTACCGTTGATCTCTTGATTCAAAATTTCAAAATCTGCTCTGACCCGATCTGCTAGGGTCTTTTCATAGGTTAATGTCATGAGTCTTACATAGATGCTATCGTCTGCTATCTGCATTTTAACAGTTCAAAACCCAAAAAAGCATGAGGTAACGCGGCGCAATACCCAATGCTTTTTAGTTCGCTAATTTCCAAACTTTCACTGTGCCGTCAAGACTGCCACTAATCAGCAGCTTTTGATCGTTACTAAATCCAACTGATGTCACGCCGCGCTCGTACTCTGATAAAACTAGAGGCGATCGCTTGTTCTTTAAAAACCAAATCCGAATTGTCTTATCAGCACTACCGCTAGCCAATAAGCTACCATCATTACTGAATGCGATCGTATGCACCTCACCAGTATGTCCTGTCAGAACATCCTTTAGCTGCCCCATCTTCCCATCCCATAGACGCACAGTATTATCTTCCATCGCACTAGCGATCGCCTTACCATCATTGCTGTAGACAATTGACCTCACAGGGCTACCACTCTCTACTAAGGTCTTAATGATTTTTCCTGTCTCCACATTCCACAATCGAATTGCGCCATCTTCACTACCGCTTGCTAAAACTTTGCTATCGGGTGTGAATGAAACATCGTAGACCCAAGACTTTTCAGCTAATGTACTGATTAGTTTGCCAATGTCAGCATTCCAAAGCCGAATTGTACGGTCGGCGCCAGAGCTAGCAATCACTTTCCCATCAGGACTGAAGATAGCAGTATATATCCGATCCTGATGACCCTCTAGCGTATTTAAGATTTTCCCTGTAGCAACTTCCCAAATGATTACTTTACGATCATCGCTGGCGCTGACCAAACGTTTACCATCGGGACTAAAGTGCACATCATAGACTCTTCCTGTATGACCTTTGAGAGTCTGTAGCTTCTTGTTTGTTGGCAAGTCCCATAGCTCAATAATGCGCTCTGAGCTTGCCCCTGCCAATATTTTACCGTCGGGACTAATCGTAACTCCATAAATTACATCCTTCGCTTCATTTATTGTAAATTCCTTTATTACTGATGGAGTTAGATTAGAAGGAACTAAATTTGATGGATTTGTGGAGATAGGGGAAGGTTCTGGCAATCCAGTTTTTTCTGGCGATTCGGCAAGACTAGTTGGGTTTATAGGTTTGGGGGAATATCCAAACATGAGAACCACTGCCGTAATGGCGATCGCCCCTAGAGTGATAATCCCTAACCCCCAATGCCAAGGCTCAAGATATGCCCAAATTCCTGACTGAGGTAATTCCTTTTTTGGCTCATAATAGCTATCTTGTGGAGGAGTATCTTGCTGACGAAGGCTTTGGTTACTGCGTTGAGTTGTCTCATCACTAATCAATAATGTTGGTAAAGTTGGATTTACTTGGGAGCTCGGATAGCGATCAACAAATTCTCTAATCACTTCATAAACTGCTTCAGCACTAGGATAACGCTGCCGAAAATCAAACCGTACCATCTGCGAAAGGATATCCGCAAATTCAGGATAGACCTTAGGTGCAAATGCTCGCCATAGAATTTCTAAGTTGTCATCTTTAGCTAATTGACTGGGCGGAAGTCCTGTCAGAGCTTGAATGCCAATTATACCGATCGCATAGATATCACTCGCAAATTTTGGCTCGCCATGAGCTTGTTCGCTAGGCATATATCCTGGCGTACCAATTCCCACAGTGTAACCATTGTCTGGCTGTCCAGCCAAGAGAGCCGTGGGCGTAACAATTTGCTTAACAATGCCAAAATCAATTAAAAAAAGTTGTCCATCACTACGACGAATAATATTTTCAGGCTTAATGTCGCGATGAATTACATTGTTTTTATGGATAAAGCTAAGGACGAATAAAAGATTTTGCAATAAATCAGTAACTGCAAACTGTTCCCAAATCTTGCCGCGTGGCAGTTCATAACTAAGGTCTTTACCATCAATATATTCTTGAACTAGATAAAATTCTGATAATTCTTCAAAGTGGGCAAACAGTTGTGGAATTTGGGGATGAGTTCCAAGGCGATAGAGAACTTGAGCTTCAGTTTCAAAAAGCCGTCGCGATAATTGTAAGACATTGGCTTCTTGAATATGTGGACTTAGCCTTTTAATTACTCTGATGGGACGATCGGGCAAGTGCAAGTCTCGTGAGAGATAAGTTTGACCAAATCCACCACCACCCAAACGTGCTGTAACTTCGTAATGCCCACCGACTATTTGTCCAGTTGTAAGACTCATAACTTATTTCTGTGAATGTCTTGGACTTGATTACAATCTTGCCATACAAGTTATGGCTGTCCCCATCTTATCTATCTAATACCAATTCACAAAAGTGTCGTCACACTTTTGTGAATTAAAAAACAAACCCAGTAAGGGTTTTGAAAACACAAAATGGCTATACCATTTTGTGTTTTGGCATGAGATGCGGAGCGTTACATCAAAAACAATTTGGGAGTTTTCATACTGCTATTAAACACAGTATAGTGATAGCTAAAATGCAGTTTAATATCAGTATGACCCCGTTACCGAAATATCGACCGAAACAGTTATCGCTAGGCCCACTAGAATCGGAAATACTGAACATTATTTGGGATAGCACGCGGTTAGGCGCTACGGATATTCATGATCGCATCTTGATCGATCCCGATCGCGAATTAGCCTATGGATCAGTAATGACTGTATTGCGCCGACTGGAGCAAAAAGGCTGGATTCATTGCGAAAAAGAGGGACGCGCACTTTATTGGCAAGCAAAAATTTCTCGCGAAGAAGCACAAGCATTAGAGGCGTATCACCAACTCAATCGCTTCTTAGAAGTTGGTGATGCGGATATTGTCGCGGCTTTTGCCAACGATCTCGATCACGCCAGTATGGACAAGCTTGAGGCGATCGCTGTCCGTCTCCAAAATATACGTCAATCGCGAGAACAATCACAGGAAGGTTAAGTCCATGCCCTTTTTCTCCATACATTTTGTGATGATTTTTGGATCGCTTTGCCTTGCTTGGGGCTTGCGCTACGGTTGGCAAAATCGTGGCAATGTTGTTCTCCCTATCGGTTGGCAGATGCGTTGGCAAAAAGCGCTCGTATGTTTTGTTTTACCGCCATTGTTAGTATTGATGACTGCGATCGCTGTGCTATGCATGGGAGCCGAAGGGCAAATGATCGGCTTGCAGGCGGGACGGCTTAGCTATGCGATCGCAATAATATTCTTGATTTACAGCATTTTTCGCATCGGTCAACTTGCATGGGTTGGCTGGCAGTCTTTACAAAAATTGCAATCTCTCGTTGTCGAGTCTCAAGATGACAACTTAGTTAGCCAATCGGTGCGCCTGCTGAATATGCCAATGCTATTTGCGGCTCAAATTGGTTTTTGGCGATCGCATCTTTTTGTCAGCCAAGGTTTGCTCGATACCCTTGATGCCGATCATCTGGAAGCGGTGTTATTGCATGAACGCGCCCATGCTCATTATCGCGATACATTTTGGTTTTTCTGGCTTGGTTGTCTACGCCAAGTAATGCCTTGGTTGCCAAATACTCAAGCTTTATGGGAAGAGTTGTTGCTATTGCGTGAACTTCGTGCAGATCGATGGGCTGCACAATATGCAGATGGTTTGTTATTGGCTGAGTCATTATTGGCGATGGTCAGCAGCAATATCCACCCTACTCAAACCTTTGCGGCGGCTTTTGGCGCAACGAATACTAGCGATCGCTTAGAAGAACGAGTTAACTTTTTACTAGCCGAACCAGAACCATTGCCTCAATTTTCTTGGCGATCGCTATTTTGGATCGGCTTTTCTCTATTACCCCTTGCATTACTTCCATTGCATTATTAATTGATTTTACTTAACATCAATTATTAAAATAGAGGCGTTGCAAAGCATCGTCTCTATTTTTTTGTTTTTATTGCTATAAGTATTAGATAACTCAGATCGCCACCATCATTAAGATATGGACAAAGCGAACAAACATGAATCAGTCCAAGGCGTCAAAAATCCAGTTTATCCGCATTGATCGGGGTATTAGCCAGTTCAATCATGACTACTACGCTGCACTGGGTTTGCCGATCAGCTATAGTCCTGAGTACATTCGCCATGTTTATTTGAATATTGCTCGCATATTGCACCCTGATATTTATGGGTTCTCGGATGAAGAAAAAGAAATCGCCACGCAATATCTAGCGAAATTGGTTAACCCTGCTTATGATGTCTTGATGAGAGAGGAGGAACGAAGAGCCTATCAAGGGATTTTTAAGTTACTCGCCAAACGTTTGATGCAAAAATCGCGAAATTTGCCGATTCATTCTGCGATCGCCTGTAAGTTGATGATGACTCCTAATGATTTTCTTTATGAGCGATCGGTTTTAGAGATCGCGAATGTGCAATACAAATCACTCAAAACTATTCTGGAATATACAGCCCAGATCAGTGAACTAAATCTAGTTTATATTCTCTATAAAGAAGGTTACCAATACGGAGCAGACAATATGCCACCGGTACTTGTGCCAACGGCATCCACCCAAAGTCCAAAACCATATTCAGCGAACTATCCTACGCCGCCTCAAAAAACTAGTTACGCATATCCACCTCAATACTCAATTTATCAACCTCCTAGCAACCGCAAACCTGACTCCGATGAAACTATAATTCAAACCAGAATTGAAGAGCAAGATGCCAGCGCGATCAGCGATCGCCTAAAAATATGTGAAATCTACATAAGTCAGTGCAATTGGAAATCAGCTCTCAAGGATTTGCGTGAGATCCTCCAACTTGATAAAAATAATAGTAAATGTCATGCCATGCTCGGTGTGGTTTATCAAAATATCAATCAGCCGCAAATGGCAAAGGTTAGCTTTCAGCGATCGCTTCAGATTAATCCTCAAGAGCCATTAGCGTTAAAATGCATCAAAGATCTTGTCAATCCAAATACTAGTCAAACTCGGACTAAAAAGGATACTAAAAGTGTGCCTAAACCAAATCCCAATGCGAATAAAACACCTCTGCCACCACCACAAAAACGCGGTTGGCTAGCCAATCTGCTGGGATGGGCTTCGCCCGATAATCGTGATGATTCTCGGCACTAGAAAACTATTTACAAAATTTGTATAGCTAGCGAGTAGCGGTCGCAATAGGCAGAGCGGCGGCAAAAGATATAGAATAAACCTAGTTAAAACCTTAGTAAGGAGTTTTGAGAGAGTATGCAACCAATCATTTTTCCAGGTTCTGCGGTGCGAGTCGTCAATGAAGGCGACACATATTATGGATTTCAAGGACAGGTACAGCGAGTAACCGACGATCGAGTTGCGGTGATTTTTGGTGGTGGTAACTGGGAAAAGATTGTGTCTTTTCGAGCAACGGAGTTAGAACTGATCGACACGACTGTAAGCTCTAAAGCAAAGAAGAAATAACTGTGGAAAATTTACCGACTCCAGATAAGTCAATAGGTAAATCTTCTGGTAAGTCGTCTGGCGATTTTAGTCAAACGGGTCGCCCTGCTGTGACATTTATAATTCGCAGCGCGGTTTTGGGCGTAAGTGCGATCACGGGTTTGAGTATTGGCTTAGCGATCGCGCTTGTGCGTCCAGATTTAGTATGGCAACCTTCATTTAACTTTTTAAATTACAAAAAGCAGCAATTTACTCTCTCTGCCGATGCTTTGTTTGAGGCAAATAAAGCTAGCATTCGTCCAGAAAGTTTTCGACTACTAGATGAAGTTGCTGCCCAATTGCCATTGGCAACGGGCAAGAGGATAAGAATTAACGGACATATGGATGCAAGCAATGCAGGGGATGCGCTAACTTTATCCTATTTAAGAGCCTCAGCAGTAAGGGAATATTTGGCAAGACTGCGCGGCGAGCAAACCTATTATTGGATGGTAGTTGGCTATGGTGCTAGTCGCCCTTTGGCTAGCAGTGCTGGTGACATTAACAACAAAGGTAACCGTCGCATCGAGATTTTTGTAGATGACTAAATATGCAAATCACCTTTCTCGGTACTAGTTCGGGCGTGCCTACACGCGGGCGCAATGTCTCCAGTGTGGCGGTACGACTACCTCAACGTGCCGAAGTTTGGTTGCTTGATTGTGGAGAGGCAACTCAACACCAGCTGCTGCGAAGCGATGTAAAAATTAGCCAAATTACGAAGATTTTTGTCACGCATATGCATGGCGATCATATTTTTGGTTTGCCAGGATTGCTGGCAAGTTGCGGCATGGCAGGCAATGTCAGCCACATTGATATTTATGGTCCATCAGGGTTGGGGGACTATCTCGATGCTTGCTTGCGATATAGCGAGACGCGCCTCTCCTATTCAATCAAGGTGCATAAAGTCAAAACGGGGCTAGTTTGTGAGGATTCAGAGTTTTATATGATAGCGGCTCCGCTCAAACATAAGGTGACGGCGCATGGCTATCGTTTAGTAGAACGCGATCGCGCTGGCAAGTTTGATGTCGATAAAGCGATCGGCATGAATATCCCTCCAGGGCCCATTTTTGGTGAATTGAAACAGGGTAAAACGATTACGCTTCCCGATGGACGCAAAATCAATGGGAAAGAATTTTGTGGCGCTCCTCAAATTGGAAGGAAGATTGCCTATTGCACCGATACAATTTTTTGTGATAGTTCAGTAGAACTTGCTCAGAATGCTGATGTACTCATCCATGAGTCCACCTTCGCTCATCAAGATTCCGATATGGCTTTTCAGCGTTTGCATTCCACTAGTACGATGGCAGCACAGGTAGCACTATTGGCTAATGTGAAGCAATTAATTATGACCCATTTTAGTCCACGCTATTCCCCTGGCAATCCAATTCTATTGGAAGATTTAGTTAATGAAGCGAGAATGATTTTTGCGAATACTATTCCTGCTTACGACTTCATGACTTATGAGATACCTGTGGCTAATTGATGTCAGTTCAATATACTTTATCGTTATTGTCCGGTGTCCTCATGGAAGCATTTTATAGAGAACTCCAAAAAGGAAAATGGTCCGAAGATCAATTGTGGCTGCGAAGGGTTTGGGCGATCGCATTACCGATCAATCGCTATCGCGGTGATACTCTCTTCCCAGTCAAAGAATAGGCGGAGGGGCTAAAGAAAAAAAGTGTTTTAAAGTTTTTGATATCTGCTCTAAAAAAGCATTTACTCCCTTCCCACCCAAGAATTAGACGGTGCGGCGCGAAGCGCCGCACCGTCTAATTCTTGGGTGGTAATGTCTAGTTTTTTTATAGTGGGAAGGGAGTAAGAATGCAAGGGCACACTAAAGTAGGTATTTTTAAATTGGCTGTTCATCATGTTTGATTGCCCTTAATATCTACAGAGACTCTATGAATTGCCTCTATAACTCGCGAGAAATTGCTACGCCGTGAGATGTACCAATCCGAGTTGCTCCAGCATCGATTAAAGCGCTCGCTTGCTCTCTAGTGCGAATCCCCCCTGAAGCCTTAATGCCCACCTTACCGCGTGAAATTTCCTTGAGAAACTTCACCATTTCAACAGTGGCTCCACCTGCCCAGCCTGTGCCAGTTTTTAAAAAAGCTACCCCCGCATCCATGCATACCTCGGCAGCGAGTTCCTGCTCGTCGGGCGTGAGAATGCTTAACTCTAAAATTGCTTTGACAGGTTTACCCGATTCCTCACAGATTTGAGCGATGTCTTGGTGCAATAGATTTGTCTGACCAGTTTTTAGCCAACCAAGATTAATTACGACATCTAATTCCGTTGCACCATTTTCCACTGCCTCCATTGCTTCATAAAGCTTAACGTTTGATGTGGTTGCGCCACTGGGAAAACCTATCACTGTACAAATTTCTACCTTGGTTTTGAGTAGTCGCTCTACCGCTCGCTTGACGTTGCAAGGATACACGCAGACACTTGCAAAGCCTAGTCGATCAGCTTCATCGCAAACTCGATCTACCTGTTCATGGCTAGCAGCAGGATCTAAGAGGGCGTAATCAATATATGGAGAAGGATTGATATCAGTTTGAGGCATAAAACTATACACACTTAGGCTAGAGAGAGGTTACATTGGTGATTAGTGACGATAACTTCTTATAATTACTTATTCAAGTCACTTGTCACGACTTATTCTCGACTAATTACAACTAAGCAAATATAGGCAGATACTAAGTAAATATGCATATTTCTGAATTAGATGAACTGGAAGCTTCGGTTAGCGACTTGCTGACGATGGCCAAGGTAGAGTTAGAACAAAATCGCCTACAACAACAGCGCGATCGCCAAATTCAAGAAGCAGTAGGTCAAATCGAAGCAAGATTGAAACCGCTACTGGCAAAAGTCGAACAGATGTTGCAAGAATATACCCGTGAAGGTGGACATCAAGACAGCGAGACTAAGCAAAGGCTAGAAAAAAAGGCTGCCGATATTCGACAGGAAATCGCAGAAGCACCTAATCTAGCAGCCCAGCTAGCCGATCGCCAATTGATTTTGAGTGAAGAAAGACTACTAGATGAACGAATAACCGAACAAACGGCTCAATGGCGACTGGAATTAAAGGCTGATTTATTAGAGATGATCGAAGAACAACGCGATTTCTTTAGCGCCACAGACGCTTCGATCGCAGTTCGCGGATATGCCAATGACTTAAAAGCAATCAACTCTCTCGAAGAAGTCGTCGAGTCGCTGATCGATCAAATAAACTCCCACAGTGAAGAAGGTCCTGTTGCTCGTTTGCGTGGCAGCCATGAACAAACTCTCACTTTTATTTATAACAAAGCACTCGAAAATCGCTCGCGTGTAGATCGCGCCCCTGATGTCCAACCCACAGCGAGACACCGTAAATCTGAAAAACGCCCTGCTTTATATACCGATCTCAGTGGCAAAGTGCTGGTATTTGGTGGACACGATCGCTTACAAACGGCTGTCAAAAACCGGTTGCGCGATTCGGCAATTAATTTAATGTGGTATACCGAACAAGATGGCTTGCAACTTGCTGCTCAAGGTGAAAGTCAAATTTCAGGTGGCGATTTAATTATTATTGTGACGGGTTATGCAAGCCACTCACTCACCGAAAGAGCGATCGAGGCTTGCCGTCGGGCTAATAAAACCTATGAAATTGTGAATACAACAGGTATGACCAGACTACTCGAAGTAATCGAATCGGGACTAAAAGCAAAACAATTAGCACGTCATTGGAAACAAAACTAAAGTTATAGCCGCGCAAAGCGCGGCTATAACTTCACTAAACAACTAATCGCAAAATAGTTATGCCTCAAAAATCTCGCAATTCCTCGCAGCCACCTAAAAGATCCAATGGATCTAGCTTTTGGAAAGAAACAGCTCAAACTATAGGACTAAGTGTCGCTCTAGCCTTGGGTTTTCGAGTTGCTGTAGCTCAGGCTTATTATTTGCCGCCTTCAGGATCGATGGAGCCAACTTTGCAAAATGGATAAACAGGCTATAAAATTGCTCACGGATATAGAAATTGATCGCATTGTCGAGATGGCATGGGAGGATCGCACCACCTTTGATACGATTTACGACCAGTTTGGCATTTCTGAATCGGAAGTGATTAAAATCATGCGTAAGTCAATGAAGCGATCGTCTTTTCTGATGTGGCGAGAACGGGTAAGTGGTCGCAAAACTAAGCATGCAAGTAGGTCTGAGGCACAAAGATTTCGCTGTAGCCAACAGGATAAGCCCAAAAATTAGGTTGCAAAAATGATCGATTTCTGCGGCTGTGAAGCTTATACCAAAGCACAAAATGACTACTCCATTTTGTGCTTTTTAAACCCTTACTGAGTTTGGTTATTAATTCACAAAAGCGTCATCGCACTTTTGTGAATTGGTATTAGTTG
Source organism: Pseudanabaena sp. (assembly GCA_003249035.1). Lineage (GTDB taxonomy): Bacteria > Cyanobacteriota > Cyanobacteriia > Pseudanabaenales > Pseudanabaenaceae > Pseudanabaena. The sequence goes on along the minus strand of QBMK01000013.1, from coordinate 148,430 downwards.
GATCATTGTGGAGAAATACAAACTTTCTATCTCATTTTTACTTCCTTTAAGACAAAAGTCTACTCCCTGATAAGTGTAGCTGCCGCATCTTTCGCAAGTTCCGTAAAGCGATCGCTTGCTATATGATTGGATCGATTTTACAAACAGTCAAACTGCGATCATGAGCGATTTACCGATTATCCAACGACCTGATGGAAGAGCTTCGGATCAACTGCGTCCTGTGCATTTGCAGAGAAATTTTACTAAAGCACCTGCGGGTTCAGTGTTGGCAAAATTTGGTGACACCCAATTGATCTGTACTGTTTCCATTGAGGAAGGTGTACCTAAATTTCTAACTGGTAGTAATCAAGGTTGGCTAACTGCCGAATATCGGATGATGCCTGCTTCAACGATTCCGCGTCAACAGCGTGAATTTATGAAGCTATCAGGACGTACTCAAGAAATCCAAAGGTTAATTGGTCGGAGTCTCAGAGCCGCTTTAGATATGACCGCGATCGCAAATTACACATTTACCGTTGATATTGACGTACTGCAAGCCGATGGTGGCACGCGCACGGGTGGAATTACAGGTGGATTTGTAGCTTTAAAAGCAGCTTGCGATCGCCTATTTTCTGAAGGCAAAATCACTAGATCTCCGATTAAGAAAGCAGTGGCGGCTGTGTCGGTTGGTTTGTTAGATGGTGTGCCAATCTTGGATCTAGACTATAAAGAAGACGTTGCTGTAAGTGTTGATCTGAATGTAGTTATGGACAGCTCTGGCAAATTGATCGAGGTGCAAGGTACTGCTGAATCGGAAACATTTTCGCGATCGCAGCTTAATCAAATGCTGGATGTCGCCGAAAAGGGTATCAGCGAATTGTTCCAAATCCAGTTATAGCTTTAGGCATTCTGCAATTCTAGTTATAAAAAAAGACGAGCAAGGCTCGTCTTTTTTTATAACTGTTTTAGATAACTCAACAAATCTGCCATATCTTGAGAGCTGGGTTGAAACTGGGGCATTGGTGGAGTTTCGCCGCTTACAACCTGTTGGACTAGACGCGCATCGGACTTGCGATAGGATACACCATGCAAATTAGGTCCGACTTTGCCATTCGCCCATTGACCATGACATGCCACACAGTTCATCACAAAAATCGAACGCCCCTGCACGGGATCTCCCGATAGATTTAAGACTGATTGAGTATATTGATCAAGTGGTGGACGAAATATCCATAATAAGATCGCGATCGCGACGATAACAAAAGTGACAGCGATCGCCAACACAGTTTGTAGAGACGACTTTGTCTCAGGCGATCGCAGTGCTTGATCTGAAGTAGTATCTGCGACTACATCAGCATCCTTTGTCAAATTTGCCCCTTCATTAATCACTGTTTTTAAACCTAGCCATTATTTAGCTAAAACTTACTTATTACTTAGTAAGGGTTAATTAAGAGTCAGGTTTTTTGATAGCGCTGTTCCGTCGCGCTATCAAAAAACCTGATTCTTGATTTTATAGCTTAAGTATTAATAACATATCTTAAAGAAAGTATAAGTTGTCAAATCGCGTTCAGAAGTTAAATAAAGCCTAAATTTGGACATGAACCGATGGCTAACTCTAGGATTTGGCAATGATGAAAGACCAACGGGGCGGCAAGTGCCCCACTTGTCTTTATTGGTGTCGGGTACGTCACGTTCTATAATTCAAAAGCACAATAATAAAAAAGTTTAAAAACACAGGAAAGAGTTGATTATGGGAGGAAATGATCGCTTGCTAAGGGCAGCAAGAGGTGAAGTACTGGATCGTCCACCAGTATGGATGATGCGCCAAGCAGGAAGATACATGAAGGTGTATCGTGACTTGCGCGACAAATATCCCACTTTTAGAGAGCGATCGGAGATTGCCGAACTCGCCGCTGAAATTTCTTTGCAACCATTTCGCGCTTTCCAACCCGATGGCGTGATCATGTTCTCCGATATCCTCACTCCGCTTACAGGTATTGGCATCAACTTTGACATCATCGAAAGTCGTGGCCCAATTATCGAGTCGCCAATTCGGACTCAAGCTCAAGTTGACGCGCTCACCGAGTTTGATCCCGACACTGCCGTTCCTTTTATTCGCAAGATTTTAAGTGCGATCAAAGAAGAAGTTAAAGATCAAGCAACTATTCTTGGCTTTGTGGGAGCACCTTGGACATTAGCCGCTTATTCAGTTGAAGGCAAAGGCTCTAAGGATTATTCTGTAATCAAAGCTTTGGCATATAAAGAACCAGCGATAATCCATAGCTTTTTGACTAAAATTGCCGAAATGGTCGGCACTTATGTGATCCACCAGATTGAGTGCGGCACTCAAGTCGTCCAAATGTTCGATTCTTGGGCAGGACATCTTTGCCCAACTGACTATAAAACTTTTGCACTGCCTTACCAAAAGATGGTTGTTGATAAGGTTAAGGCAAAGTACCCTGACACCCCATTGATCCTTTACATTAGCGGTAGTGCAGGTGTCCTAGACCTAATGTCTAAGTCTGGTGTGGATATTGTCAGTGTTGACTGGACAGTTGATATGGCTGACGCACGCGATCGCATTGGTCGTCAGATTCCTGTCCAAGGCAATCTCGATCCCTGTGTTCTATTTGCTGACCAAAGTTATATTCGCGAACGTATTCTCGAAGTTGTCGCCAAAGCTGGAAACAAGGGACATATCATGAACCTTGGACATGGTATTTTGCCTACCACTCCTGAAGATAATGCAAGATTCTTCTTTGAGACCGTTAAGGGGCTTAGTTACGAATAAAAAAGGCGGCGCATTGCGCCGCCTTTTTTATTCGTAACTATTCAATTTTTCAAAGCTTTAATGGTGCTAATTTTTCTGATTACACTATACTTTTATGTAATTTAAACAAACCTCAGACTATTAGGTTATCACAGTGCAGAAGAAGAGATTTGACAGGCAGCAATCTCAAATCAATACCTCCTCTCATCAAGCAGACCAGAAGAAGCCAAAAGCTGCAAGAAAGCTTCTCGTCTACTTAATCATTGCATTCATATCGGGAATATCAGGTGCATCTTTTGCACTGGTACTTGCAAGCTCTCCATTTCGCCACACTACTGCAGTACTACCCAATAGCTCTAAAAGTATTACTACAATTATCCCTACACAAATAGATCGACCTGTTAATATCCTCATTTTAGGTATAGATAATTCAGGGCATCCGCATCAAGCGGCTTTCACACTAGGAGAGGCTTTGTCAGGAAATAGCGACACAATGCTCCTGATTCGTCTTCTACCAAAAACTCACCAAGTCAACATTTTGTCGCTCCCTAGAGATACTCGTGCGGAAATACCTGGAGTAGGTGCTGACAAAATTAATGCTGCAAATGTATATGGAGGGATGCCCTTAGCAGCCTCAACCGTAAGCCAATTACTACGAAATATTCCCATCGATCGCTATATTAGAGTGGATACTGAGGGATTTATCCATCTTGTTGATGCATTAGGAGGTGTGGAAGTTAATGTTCCTAAGGCTATGAAATATGTCGATCGCAGCCAAAATCTCAACATTAACTTTGTCGCTGGCAACCAAACGCTCAATGGGCAACATTTGCAGGAATATGTGCGCTTTCGTCATGATGCTTTGGGAGATATTGGGCGTGTCCAACGGCAGCAAGAAGTACTCCAAGCCCTACTCCATAAACTGATTCAACCTGATACTTTTAACAAAGTACAGCAACTCCTTCAGATTGTGCAGCAAAATCTTGATACTGATTTGTCCTTAGGGGAAATGCTTGCTATTTATCATGTCCTTACGGGTGTGGATCGCTATCACCTGAACATGGTTATGCTGCCTGGGCGATTCAGTCTAAATAATGAGTATGACTCTAGCTATTGGATTGAAAACACCCAAGCTACTGATACAGTTCTCACACGTTATTTCGATGTATCAATTCCTACGGAAGTAACTCAAGATGATCAACAGCTTACCACTCAAAAAAGTCAAGCTTCTAAGACAATTCAGATTGCTTTGGTTAATGCTACGGGTCAGTCTGATATAAATGAGAAGGCTATCAAGTTTTTCAGAAATCGTGGTTTTAGTAATGTTTATATTGCTGATCATGAAATTGACTCTATGTTAGAGTCTACTGGTAAGACCCAAATTATTGCCCAGCAAGGGAATCCAGACATAGCCAATCTAGTCAAAAAGGAAATAGGTGTCGGACAGGTGCAAGTTGAAGCTACTGGAGACTTATATTCCGATGTAACAGTGATTATCAGGGAAGACCTTGCAACCAAATTTAGAAGTAATTGACAGCTTTTTTTATGATCTTTGATAAATTTCAAATGCTTCTCCTCTTAGCGATCGCAGCTAATTTAGATAATCTGGGGGTTGGCATTTCCTACGGACTGCAAAAGCGATATATTCCTGTTTTCTCGAATTTAATCATTGCGCTAATTTCTACGGTTTTGACCTTTTTAGCAATGATCTGTGGACAGTGGCTAGAGCGTGTTTTACCCATATGGGCAGCTAATGGTATCGGCGCAAGTATTATTATTGGCGTTGGTTTGTGGGTGTGTTGGGAAAGTTTAGATAGACCTTCATATAAGTTAATATGGCAATTTTTTCGTTCTCAAATATCTCAAGTAAAATTCAAAAAGATTTTCCATAGACATCCTCAAAATGTTCCGATTCATCAGAGACAGATGTTTGGGAATAATAATTCTTCGGTAAATGCCAACTCATCTGTTTGTCATGTTGCACCTATCCAATTAAGTGAAACTATTCTCTTAGGAATTTCGCTGTCTCTAAATGCGATCGCAGGAGGGTTAGGCGCAAGTTTATCTGGATACAATCCCGTTGCCACATCTTTAGCTATTGGTTTATTTAGCTATATCACTGTGGCTTTAGGACAGAAACTTCCAAAAAAAATATTTAGAAAATCCCTAGGTAAGCTATCCCAGCAAATTTCTGGATTATTGTTGATTTTAATTGGCATCTATGAAATTATTTTTTAATAAAGAGGCGGCGAGAAGCGCCGCTTCTTTATTTCTTTAGAGATACTTTTGCAAAATCACTTTTAAGCGATCGCGACTTGCGTCAGACACCTTACTCAAATCTGTCAAGATTGAAGTTTTCAAAGCATGATGGGCTTCAGATTTTGGAGGATTAACTGCGATTTTTGCTACAGCATTTTGAATTACGGTTTGAGCATTGACTGCATTTTTATGTAAATTTTGGATGATCATTTCCACAGTTACACTCTCATGATCGTCATGCCAGCAGTCATAATCAGTGACCAATGCGATCGTGGCATAGGAAATTTCTGCCTCGCGGGCAAGCTTTGCCTCAGTGACATTAGTCATGCCAATGACCTTAGCTCCCCAACTACGATGAAGTAGCGATTCGGCTTTAGTCGAGAAAGCTGGCCCCTCCATACAAATATAAATCCCCCCTTTATGGACTTTGTTGCGCCCCAAATCCACTGATTCTGTAGATGATGCTAATACTGCAAGAAGAGACTTGCAAATTGGCTCAGCAAAGGCAATATGGGCAACAACTCCATCACCAAAGAAAGTCGAGATACGGCTAGTGGTGCGATCGATAAACTGATCGGGTAGCACAATATCTAGAGGTCGGGCATATTCTTGTAAGGAGCCAACTGCTGAGGCGGAAATGATGTATTCCACGCCTAGACTTTTAAGGGCATAGATATTGGCGCGATAGGGGACTTCTGTCGGAAGCAAATGGTGCGATCGCCCATGTCTGGCTAGGAATAGGACAGGGGTTCCAGACAATTTGCCATAGATAAATGCGTCTGAAGTTTTGCCAAAGGGAGTATCAATATTAATTTCTTGAATATCAGTCAGGGCAGACATTTTGTAGAGTCCACTGCCGCCAATAATGCCAATTTGTGCGTTAACTGTCATAGGTTTTCAAAGATTATGGGAATTGATAAATTAATGTAGACCGTAGAGTGCGTTAGCGATAGCGTAACGCACCATCCAAAAGTTTATGGTGCGTTACGCTGCGCTAACACACCCTACTAGAAGACTGCTAGGCTTTTGCGTCAACCTGCAAATCTGCAAGTAAACCATCTAACTGCTCAGTGGTGGCGTGGTAAATCTCACCACAGAAATGACAAGTTGCTTCTGCACCTTTATCCTCAGCAATCATCGATCGCAAATCTTCTTCGCCAAACATTTTCATCGCGGCTAACACTCGCTCCATCGAGCAAGGACAACTAAATTTGACGTCTTTACTCATTGGCAAAATATCGAGATGCATATCGGCAAATATCTCGGTCATCACCTCGGCGATCGCTTTGCCTTGGAGTAGCAAGTCCATGAATTTTTGCGTATCACTTTTTGCCTCTAGTTGGCTCAGTAATTCTTCTTGAGAGAGGTTGGCGGTCTTTGCAGCCCGAAGCGTCGCTTTAGGCATAATCTGCAATAAGATTCCAGCGGCAACCTTTACGGGATCGTCGTCACGATCTTCCTCAATTATTTCCGTAAGCATGAGCTTTGAGTAGGTCTGCTCAGATGACGCTAAGTACCATGCAACATCATTGGCGATATCACCCGCAATTAATTCGACGGTGCTACTGTAGGGTTCTCCATAGCCAACATCGCGCATAACTTTGAAAAAACCTTTATGCCCAATACCTTGACTAACATTTTGTTGACCATCAGCAAGCGGTGGTAATGCAAATTTGGGGTTGGTGACAAAACCACGTACTGTCCCATCAAATCCTGCATCGGCATAGACTAAGCCCAGTCCACCATCACCTGCAACTCTGACATTGACTCTGGCTTGAGATTGCTTCATATTTGAGGCGAGCAACAAACTAGCACTCATGGCACGACCAAGTGCTGCCGTGGCAGTAGCTGATAACTGATGGCGGCGATGAGCCTCATTGAGAGATTGGGTAATATTCACGCCAATGACACGGACTCTGCCGTCGGCGGTGAGGGCGCGAATTAAGCGATCGTTCATGAAATTTTTCTAATGGTTGAGTATTCAATACACCGGCACAGGCATTACCTGATATCGATCTCCATGTTAACGTGAGTTCAAGCACCCATAAACACCTTCCTAGTCCTAATGCCAAAACACAAAATGGCTACGCCATTTTGTATTTTTAAAACCTTTACTGAGTTTGATTTTTAATTCACAAAAGTGTGACAACACTTTTGTGAATTGGTATAAGATTCGTGAATTCGCAAAAGAGAAATGCCATCTTGCTTGCAGATTTATTGATCTTGGGGATTTGAACAGAACTTTACAACTTTGGTATAATTGCTAGGAGTATTCAGTCAAATGGGAGAACCATGCAATACACTGGAAACGCTTGGGATAAAGACGCTCTAAAAAATCCAGAGACAGAATATCAGAACCTATTAGGTTTATTAAAAACCAAGAAAGATTTTGGGATGATGTTTGTGCGCTGTTCACCAGCGGAGGGAGAGCAGATTACTAGAAGGACGCGGGCAGATGCTGCGAGTCAAAAAACTCATGTAATAAGGCTCAATCGCCCGATCTCCAGTTTTTATGAAATGTTATTGCATGAGCCAGACTTAGATGGAGTAAATGTACTGTTTATTACTGGTATAGAAGAGTTTTTAGAAAGTAATCTCAATGATTTAGCCGATAGTGATTTAAGCGAAAAGCTGACCCATATTCCACGTCCTCTTGCCCATTTAATCTTACTGAAATCTAAACTCAAAGAGAGTTTTCCGATCTGTTTTGTATTTTTACTGCCTTTATTTGCACTCAAATTTTTTATTAATAGCTATCCCGAATTTTTTGATGAGTCAGTTGAGGTGTTCGAGTTTCCCACTGACATGGAGTTAATGCGACAAGAGGCTTTTCGCTGGGTCAGTGGCGATCGCTATGAAGCCTATGCTCAAATTAGTGAAGGAGAACGCGATCGCAAATATGAGGATCTCCAAAAACTAATCGCAGCTCAACCTTTAATTTCTGAACGCCGTATTGAGTTATTGCTAGAGCAAGGGGGATTACTGGTAGCTGGTAATCGTTGCCAAGAGGCAATCGCCAATTGCGATCTTGCTTTACAGATCCGCCCCGATAATCATCTGGCTTTGTATAACCGCGCAGTTGCGTTAGATCTATCCGAACATCATGAAGAGGCTGTGCAAAATTACCGTCAAGCGATCACATTTAAAGAAGATTTTTATGCAGCTTGGCATAATCTTGGTACTTCATTAAGTATGTTAGGACGCTACGAAGAAGCGATCGATAGTTACAACCTTGCCCTCAAACACAAGCCTGATTACTATTATTCCTATGGTGGCAAAGGCTTGGTTTGTGGTGTGCTCGGTAAATATGAGGAAGCGATCGATCATTGCGAAAAAGCCCTAGCTATTAGACCCGACTACGTGCAGGGTTGGTTTAGTCGAGCCTATGCCCTTGAAAGCCTCGGTAATTATGGAGAGGCTGTAGCAAGTTATGATCGCGCCTTAGCGTATAAACCTCGCGATCATCAAATTTGGTATAGTCGCGCCAAAGCACTTGAGCAATGGGGTAATTACACAGAATCAATCGCTAGTTATGATAAAGCTTTAGAACTACGTCCCGATGACTATTACGCATGGAATAATCGCGGTCTTGTACTTAGCAAACTAGAACTTTATGAAGATGCTATCGCTAGTCATGATCGAGCATTAGAAATCAATCCTGACGATCATTTTGCTTGGTACAGTCGTGGAAATGCTCTTAGCGGACTAGGAATGCTCGAAGAAGCCATCACAGCCTACGATCGAGCTATTCAAATATCACCACAAGAAACACAGGTTTGGCAAAATCGTAAAATTGCGTTGAGAAGACTCGGTTTTGATTAAAGCATAGGAATGCAACAGAAAAAAGTCCATGACCACACCACCGATCAATCATCCTACCAACGAACAAGACACTATATCAGTGGGATTCATTCCTACTTCGACAAATCGTTGTGAAAGCAAAGGCTTTAGAGTACCTCTGAGCTTATTAATTACAGTGCCGTTTTTGTTGAATACCTTTGGCATTGTTGGCTTGATTGGGTGGTTATCCTTTCGTAATGGACATAACGCAGTTACTCTGCTTGCTGATCAGTTCCACCGCAAAGTTACCGAGCAAGTTCAAGATCGCTTACATTCCTATTTAGAACTTCCCTATACCCTAAATCAACTTAATGCTAATAGCATTGAGTTAGGGCAAATAGAACCTAGTGATGAGCAGAAAGTTCAAGCTCACTTTTGGAAACAACTGCAAAGCTTTCCTCGTATCAGTAATATTTACGTTGCTACTACTTCTGGCAAATACTTGGGAGTACGACGTATTAAAGATCGATTTGCGATCGAAAATACTAATTCGACTTTTATGACCGATAATCATGGGCGACCTCAAATACTATTGATGGCAAAAAATAGTTTTAATTTAAAAGCTCGTCCTTGGTATCGCACTATAGTTGAGACCAGACAAAGTATTTGGACTGAAGTCTATACAGACTCGATGACCGAAGAACCAGCCATCACCGCGATTAGACCCATTTATCACGAGAATGGCGATCTTCAAGGGGTTCTAGGCGTATCAATACTTTTGGGTGACATCAATCAGTTTTTACAGAAAACAAAAGTTAGCCCAAATGGACAAACATTAATTATTGAGCCTTCTGGTAAATTAGTCGCTACATCTGATTTAAATGTAGAAATTTCATCTCAGGGCAATAAATCAGAGCGTATTTTCGCATCCCAAAGTCAAGACAAATTAACTAGAAAAGTTGCGGAACAGCTAGAATTACTGCCTGCAACTAGCGACAATGAGATTCGGCGATTCGATTTTGAGGGTGAATCATATGCTCTTCAAGTTGGGAAATTACAAAATGACTCTGGTTTGAGCGGATTGAATTGGCGCATTGTTGTTGCTGTACCTGCATCAGACTTTATGTTGCAGATCAAAGAAAATTCCAAGTCAACGGTGATGCTATGTCTGCTTGCCCTTGGTTTAAATGCCATTTTAGGAATTATTGCCGCACGCCGCATCAGCCGACCTATTACTCAACTTAGTCAGGCAAGTCAATCGATCGCAAATGGCAATCTCGATCAAAAGGTGGAGTATGACTGCGCTATTGAAGAATTAGCGATTTTGGCGAATTCCTTTAATCAGATGAGTCGCCAGATGAAGCGATCGCATACGAGACTGGAGGAATATTCACAGCTTTTGGTGCAAAAAGTAGATGAACGTACCTATGCATTACAACAGGAAATTCTGGAACATGAATTCACTGAAGCCGCATTACGAGAGTCGGAAGAAAAATTTGCTAAAGCTTTTCGTTCTAGCCCTGATGGGATGGCTTTGCTATCCAATGACACATACAAGCATATTGATGTCAATAATAAATGGACAGAAATCACGGGCTATAGCCGTGAAGAAGCAATCGGTGCAGCTCCTTCAGATTTAAATCTGTGGGTGGATTTAAGTGAACGCGATCGCATGTTAGAAGTTTTAGCAGTTGAAGGGAGAGTATTCAATTATGAAGCAAACTTCGTAACTAAAGAAGGGAAAAGATTTACTGGGCTAATCTCTTCTGAAACAATTGAGTTTGGTGGTAATGTTTTTGCAATCTATGCAGTTAAAGATATTAGCGATCGCAAAATCATCGAAGAGAATATTAAAGAGAGTGAAAAGAAATATCGCGATCTGGTGGAATCAGCAAACTGCATTATTCTGCGCTGGGATACCCAAGGTCGAATTTGTTTCTTGAATGATTATGGATTGAGATTTTTTGGCTATCAATTAGAAGATATCCTTGGTTCCTATGTATTGGATACTATTGTCTCAACCAAGGATGTATCAGGAGATGACCTCCGCAACATGATTGCCGAAATATGTTGCGCCCCTGAAAAATATCAACTCAATGAGAATGAGAATATTTGCAAAGATGGGCGGCGAGTTTGGGTTACTTGGTCAAATAAGCCGATTTATGACGATCAAGGAAAGTTGATCGAAATTTTATCAGTAGGCACAGATATCACCGATCGCAAGCAGGCTGAGAAGGAACTGCAATCCGCCAAAGAAGTTGCCGATACGGCAAATCGTGCTAAGAGTGAATTCCTCGCGAACATGAGTCATGAGTTACGTACTCCTTTAAATGGCATCCTTGGCTATGCTCAAATCCTCAAGCGCAGTTACGACCCTGAAAAGCATAAAGCAGGTTTAGAAATCATTCAGCGGAGTGGCGAACATTTGCTGACCTTACTCAATGACATTCTCGATCTTTCTAAAATCGAAGCTAAAAAGCTAGAACTCAATCCTAGTGAATTTGATCTTCCCAAATTGCTGCAAAATATTACTGATATTTTCCAATTGCAAGTACGCGCTAAGGATGTTGAGTTAATCTATCAACCTCTGACCACATTACCAACGACTATGTATGGTGATGAGAAACGTCTGCGGCAAGTTCTGATCAATTTGTTTGGAAATGCTGTGAAGTTTACCGATCGCGGCAGCGTATCTCTGACCGTCAATGTTCAGCCCTGTGAGCCTAACCATAACTACAAAGTTCGGTTTGAAATCACTGATACGGGCGTAGGCATCGATCCTGATAAATTAGAAGATATATTTTTACCGTTTCAACAGGCAGGCGATCGCTCTCGGCGATACTCTGGAACTGGTTTAGGCTTACCGATCTGTCAAAAGATTGTGGAGATGATGGGAGGACAATTGCATGTCGAGAGCAGATTAAATGAAGGCAGCACTTTCTGGTTTGAAATTGAGTTAACTGAAGTTCCTAATCATATTCAACCGATATTAATCGATAGTCGGACGATCACAGGTTACTTGGGAGATCGGCGCAAAATTTTGATTGTCGATGACAAGACCGAAAATCGCATGGTATTGAATGATTTACTCACGCCGCTTGGCTTCATTGTTGCGGAAGCGATCGATGGCTATGATTGCCTCACTCAAGCCCAAAGTTTTGAGCCTGATTTGATTTTACTGGATATGGTAATGCCTCAACTGGATGGACATGAAACCACAAAGCAGTTGCGTCAGTTACCGATGTTTGAGAAGACTGCGATCGTCATGGTCTCCGCCAGCGCATTCAATCAAGATCGTAGTCTGAGTATCGCCGTAGGATGTAATGATTTTATCGCTAAGCCAATTGCTCCTGACACCTTGTTTTATACAATGCGATCGCTCCTCAGTCTGGAATGGGAATACGATGATAGTAATATCTACGATGATACTGAAATAAGTATTAGCAATGTCAAGATAGATGCGATCGGGCAACCTATGATTGCGCCACCAAGCTTTACGGTCGAGAGATTGCTACAACTTGCAAGGATGGGAGATATTATCGCGATTCAAGATGAGGTTGTACTTCTACAAGAAACTGATTCCACGTTTAGTCCCTTTGCAAATCAAGTGCTAGACTACGCCCGTGAGTTTCAAATCAAACGAATTCGCGAATTTCTAGAATCCCATAGGAAGAAAATTTTAGCATAATTTTTAGTCTAATACTATAACTAACACTTAACTTATCGTAGAGGAAGGAACCTTACTTGCCCTTCCCACTCCCCCTCAAGACTACACTCAGCAATCAGTATAATTTCCTCGATCGCTAAACCTACTGAAACTCGACGACTTACTTCAAACAATCCAGTCATAGCCAACTCTGCTTCAATTCGTTTGTAAGCAAAGGTGATCATCGTAACAACATCATGAGTTAAGAGAACTCGCTCATGCTGTGCAGCCCATTCTAAAACGGTCGGGTCATCTTTTCCTGACAAGCCAACATCTTGAACGCGCACAATATCAACATCTCGATTTTGCTGTAAAACACCACGCACAATTTGATTATTGAAATTCTCATCAGCAAGAAATCGGGTCATAGATTACCCACGCCCTTTTTTTCTAGCCAATAATCGCGCACGTATACCCACGGGATTAAAACGTTGCTCTACTTCCTGACGAATCAATGCAGATTTGAGTTGACGTTCTAGAATATATGCATCAACTTCAACTTTATGTTTCAAGTAATATCCAATAGCTGAATAAATATCAGATAGCTCAAGTGATGTATACTGCGCACCTATTTCCTCTACTGTTGCACCTTCAAGAAAAGCGGTAACCACGGTATCTAGGGTTACGCGAGTTTTGCCAACTCGGACAACACCATCAAAATCAGTCTCTAATGGTGCGGCTTCAACTGCAATTGTTAGTGCCATAGACTTTAACTTCAACAACTAACGTCAATTATAAGTAAGAAGACAATTATTTGTAGGATGCGTTATTGCAACGTAACGAATCAATTAGGCAAAAATTATGGATTACTCTATTGCTCCCATCCTGCATTTAATTCCAACCAGACTATGCGCACAAGTTTCAAATAAATAAAAGGGGGCGCGATGCGCCCCCTTCTATATTTCTAAGACATTGCTTGAATGATGTAATCGAAATAAGGCTCAGTAGTAGCAGCTTCATCTTTGCTGAGTAATGCTAGAGATGCATTCTTGAGGCAGCGAACTGCATCAGCCATACCTACCAGAGGTACACCAAGGGAGCCGTACATTTCACGAACACCGATGATACCAATTTTTTCGATGGGGTCTTTATCACCAGCCAATACTCCGTAGGTCGTGAGGCGGATATACCAAGTGAAATCTCTTAAACATTGAGCGCGTTGCTTTTTACCATAAGCATTACCACCTGGAGAGATGTAATCGGGATGAATTCTAAATAGTTCTTCGGTGGCTTTTTTGACAATTTTATCTTCGCTTTCTGCCAATATTGTGGCAATTCGCACTCTTTGAGCACCAGTGGCAAGGAAGTTTTGCACACTTTGCAACTCAGAAATGCTGGGATAGCGGAGTTCTTCGTCGGCTCTTTCTAAAACTTGACTAACTACACTCATAATTAAAATAAAAAATTTAATATATTCGCCATCTAGTCTACCAAAAGCGGTGAATACACCAAGAATTTGTAATAAAATCACAAATCTTCATAATCAAAAGATAGAGTTGCGGCGCTTCGCGCCGCAACTCTATCTTTTTGTTTTTAATTGCTTGAGCAACATTTTTAGCTCTGTGGCGAGGTTATAGCCGATCTCCCGATCGCCATAGCGCCAGTCTTGATAGATCTGAGTAATTTGGGCGATCGCAGATGCTTGCTTCTCAGAGACGCGATCGCCAAGACTAGTCGCATACTCTTGCGGGGTTTGGCAAGAAGATTTTGGTTTTCCTTGTTCCGATAGCCATTGCAGCATTTGTTGATAGGTACGCTGCGGGATCGGCATTTTTTGTAAGCGTTGCAATTGCCACCACCAGATCGCAAATTGCCACAATGCCCAACCACCGAGGCAAATACCAAAGGCGATCGCTAAACCAAAAGCAATCCCAATCCAGCCCATTTCAGTGAGCCAATTCACTAAACCGCCCACAAACTTACCAATATTGTCAAATAGCGTTTCAAAAAATTTGTTAACTGGACTCGGCAAAAATTGAGCAATCCAATTCCAAAAGGTTTGCATCACGCCAAATGTGCGATTTTCCTCAATCGATGGGGGAAACAGAGGACGATTTGGCACTGGATCAAAGGCAAACCAACCATAGGCTGGGAAGAAAACTTCGACCATTGACTGTGTATCAATGTTCTGAACCTCGTATAGCCCCGTAAATGGGTTGAATTTCCCAGGGGCAAAACCAACCACAAAGCGAGTAGGAATGCCAAGAGAACGCAGCATTAACGCCATCGTTGAGACAAAATGACTCTCCTCACCACCACCTTGCTCAATAAACTGTGATACGAGATCACCCTTAGACTCATTAAACTTGAGCGGTTTGATAGCGTAGTTTTGCTTGATGCCCTGGGCGATTTGTACCACGACATCATAGGCATTATCTAAAGCAATCAACTTGCCATTAGGATCTTTGGCACTGGCAACCATACTTAGAGCTGTACTGCGAACTTCAGCCGATAAATTAGTCGGAACTTGCAAATAATAAGCTCGAATTGATTTCGGATATTCGCTGGGCAGTTGCCGCAGTTGTTGAGGATTGCGGGCAACTACACTGGAAATCACAGTATAGGTAAGATCTTCTGGTAAAGGGCCAGGTCCACGAATCATCCCTTCAGGATCAATGTCTAATTCTTCACTAGGGAAGAAAATCTGCTTTGGAATAGATGCCGCAGGTACAAGGTTAGGGAAATTGGGTGATGTAATCGTATAGGTTTGGACTACTTCTCGGCTCTCAATAGGCTGTATTTGTTTTTTCATAGAGCCAATCAATGCAGGTGGCGGAACAGCAACAAAAAACTCATAATTGAGAGGGTTACGTCTAATGGTGCGGATTTGCTGAGGATCATTGCGAGAAATACGCCAACCTTTTCCTGTAAATTCGTCATAAGCCATCACACGCCAAAATAGCTCTGCTTGAGATCGCACTCGCATCACCAATTCAGGCTTGCGTTGATTATTCTGTTTAGCCCCGGACACAGTATTAATTTCAGGGGCAAACAATGGGGGCAAAGTTTCTTGCTCGATATTACCGTTATTTCCGCCAGTACCATTTGCACCTGTGCCATTTGTGCCAGGCTGGTTCTGTTGATTTTTTTGCTGTCGCGTTAAAATATCACCTCTTGGTAGATCTCGCTTCACTGAGAGATTTACGCTGACAGGAAAGTTGCGTAGTTGAAAACCTGGTAAACGGGGCAAAAAAGCAAAAATCGTCAGACCTAATACCAATACGATCGCAAGTAGTCCCGATAAAGGTAAAAGGGAAATCCCCATTTTTTCGGGTTGAAAACCGCTAGTTTGCACTCCCAAACGAGATCGGTGGTCGAGTAATAGAATTGGAATCCCTAACAATAAAAAGGCAATGAGCCATAATGCAAAAACCATGGTTTGGCTTAAAGTCGCTGCCAACGCCATCAGGATCAATCCGATCACAATTGAGTAGCCCAAATCTTTGCGGCGCGGCAAGTCAAAACTATGCAAAACCTGCAACTGGATTAACAATCTCGCCAGTAATAGTCGCGTTTCATCAGCATTCCGCACCAGATCTCTGAGAAATACGACTAACATACCAATCATGGCGATCGCAATGAATAATTTCACGATCACATTACGTTTGCGTCTTGCATACCATGCCCAGACTCCTGCGATCGCGCTCAGAGGTATCGCCCAAGCACTATTCCCCGAACTCGCCACCGAGTCCATCGCCCCAATACTGATAAACACAAAGATCTGCACGAGCACTCTCAGCGGAATCGAATCTTCAACTCCCGCGATCGTATATTCTGAAGCTTTTCTCAATTTATCAAATGCACCGATCTTGGGTCGAGGCTGCCGAATCGTATCCATATTGCTCTGAAGTGAGAGAGTATTTGCATTCAACAACTAGTATAAGCAGTGGCAAGCTTGATCCATTGAGCGATTGTATGAATGAGAACACTACTAGCCAGATCCGCGATCGCGTTAATGATATTTACCGTAAAGAATCGCGGAGTATTTTCGCCACTCTGATTCGCTTAATCGGAGATTTTGACCTCGCAGAAGAGGCGATGCATGAAGCCTTCGCCGTGGCGATCAAGCAATGGCTCCGCGACGGTATACCCGCCAATCCTAAAGCATGGCTGGTCTCAGTGGGGCGATTCAAAGCGATTGACACCATTCGTCGCCGCACTCGTTTTGATGCATCCTTAGCAGAACTGGCGCAAAATATCGACACATGTGATATCTCAGGCAAAGAAGACGAGCATGAGGATGTTGAAGACGATCGCCTGCGCCTGATTTTCACCTGCTGTCATCCAGCTCTATCACGAGAAGCACAAGTAGCATTGACACTCAGAGAGGTCTGCGGACTCACCACCGAAGAAATTGCCAGCGCTTTTCTGATCGCGCCCCCCACATTGGCTCAGAGAATTGTTCGCGCTAAAGCAAAGATCCGCGATGCAAGGATTCCCTACCAAGTGCCTGCGATCGCAGAGTTGCCAGATCGCATAGATACCATGCTGCAAACGATTTATATAGTATTTAACGAAGGATATGCCGCTTCGTCGGGGGACTCGCTCACCAGAACCGATCTCTTGGAAGAAGCAATTCGCTTGGGGCGACTCGTAGTAGAGCTATTACCAGATGCCGAAGCGATCGGGTTGCTTGCACTGATGCTCATGCAAGAATCGCGACGTACTGCTCGTACATCGCTCACAGGCGATCTGATCCTTCTCGAAGATCAAGATCGCTCCCTCTGGAACCAAGCATATATTGCTGAAGGTAGATTGCTGGTACGACAGGCGCTATCGTCTCAACAGTTCGGCGCGTACACAATTCAGGCTGCGATCGCGGCAGTACATTCCGAAGCTTCAAGTACTGAGACAACGGACTGGACGCAGATTGTTGCCTTGTATGACCTACTCATGCGTGTAGAGCCATCACCAGTTGTTGATTTAAATCGAGCCGTGGCATTGGCGATGCGCGATGGGTTTCTCGCGGGATTACAACGAATTGATGCGATTTTATCGAATGGTGATTTAGCTGACTACCATTTAGCCCATGCCGCAAAAGCGGATCTCTGTCGGCGTTTGGGCAGAGTGGCTGAGGCTAGGAAATCGTATCAACGCGCTCTTGCACTCGTAAAGCAAGAACCAGAGCGGCGGTTTCTCGAAAAACGGCTCCAAGAAATGAATGACAGCGCTTTGCGCTCAAACCCAAACCAATAAATTTTTTGAAAGTGTTGCTTCGCAACACTTTCAAAAAATTTATTGTGGTTCGTTTGATCAAGAATTTCTGTAAAAAGATATCTAGAGGTGGCGCTTCGCGCCGCATCTTGATATCTAGTAAAAAATATTTTGCCGCGTTGTCGATTTATAGCTTCACCGAACGACTACTAGATGAAGGCAAATAATTTAGATGATTTGGAGATCGACAATGAAATACATTTTGCTAATTTACAGTAATGAAAATGACTGGACTGAAAGCGAGCGATCGCATTGCTACGCAGAATCGACCCAGTTAACTCAACAGCTCCATGCGAAGGGACAGTTTTTGGGAGCTTCGCCGCTCCATGCTGTATCAACAGCAACTAGTGTGCGGATACGCGATGGCAAGAAACTTGTGACCGATGGGCCATTTGCCGAAACCCGCGAGCAACTCGGCGGCTATTTCTTGATCGATGCTAATGATCTTGACGAAGCGATCGCGATCGCGGAACGCATCCCCACAGTCCATAAAGGTACTGTTGAAATTCGTCCAATCATGGAACTGCCAGACTTGCTGTAACTACAAAACCAAGGAATATGAAATTGTTAAAGGGATTCTTAACCGCGTCATAAACCTTCGGCTATATAGTTGCGATCATGATGAGCCATTTACTCAATATTTACTGGAGAATCGATGGAATCGTCATACAAACCTGAAAGCTAAAACAGTACAAGCTGTTCAAAAAAAGTTTGTGCAACCTGTCGATCTCATGAACCTCAGTTCGACTAAATAGTAGAGGATTTAAATTAGCACCTTAAATCCATAGAAAACGCAAACAAAATCATTAAATCAAACAAAGGAGTCCATTATGAAGTTGAATACATATCTCTCTTTCAATGATGAATGCGAAGCTGCTTTTAAGTTTTACGAGCATTGCCTAGGTGGCAAAATCGAAGCGATGATGACCTACGGAGATTCACCCATGGCGGAGCAAACGCCCCCTGAAAAGCATGGCAAAATCATGCATGCCTCGCTCATCGTGGGCGATACAGTCCTGATGGGTTCCGATGCTCCGCCTAATTACTTTGAAAAACCACAGGGTTTCTCAGTATCGCTTGTATTTACCGATCCTGATGAAGCCGAGCGGATTTTTAGCGCCTTGGCAGAAAACGGCACAGTGCAAATGCCAATCCAAGAAACCTTCTGGGCAGCTCGTTTTGGGATGCTTGTCGATCGCTTTGGCACACCATGGATGATTAACTGCGATCTACCTGCCTAAACAAAAGTTGAATTTTGAGGACACAGAAATGAAAATAAGTATTGAAACCACCATCAAGTCTGACTTAGATAAGGTCTGGCTGGCTTGGAACAACCCCGAAGACATCAAACAGTGGAATGCGGCATCCGAAGATTGGCATACTACTGAGAGTGCAGTTGACTTGAGAGTGGGTGGAACTTTCTCCTCAAGAATGGAAGCAAAAGATGGAAGCATGGGCTTTGACTTTGGCGGAACATTCTCAAAAGTGATTGAAAACCAACTAATTGAGTTTTCAATGGCGGATGGGCGATCGGTAGTCATTGAGTTCTCACTCATTGAAAATGGCGTAAAAGTAGAAGAAACTTTTGATGCCGAGTCTCAGAATGCAGGTGAACAGCAACGCCAAGGCTGGCAAAGCATCTTAAATAATTTTGCGAAGCATGTTGAGTCTAAAAATTAGTACCTATGAGATTGCTAATTGAATTTTGAAATAAACAATCAATCGTCAATTTAAGTAAGGAGAACTTTCATGAATTATGTAGATGGATTTGTCCTAGCAGTACCGACTGCAAATCGTGTAGCTTATCAAAAAATGGCTGAAGATGCAGCCATTTTGTTCAAGGAATACGGTGCGCTCAAAGTGGTCGAATGTTGGGGAGATGATGTTCCTGACGGAAAGCTAACTTCTTTTCCAATGGCAGTTAAATGCGAGGAAAACGAAACCGTGGTTTTTTCATGGATCGTCTGGCCTTCTCGTGAAGTTCGCGATCGCGGGAATCAGATGGTAATGGCAGATCCCCGAATGAAACCAGAGGACATGCCCTTTGACGGCAAGCGTCTGATTTATGGTGGTTTTGACATAATACTTGAAAGCTAGAGAATAGCTGAAAGCTAAAGCAATGCTTCTCTAAGTGCAAACTACGTGAGTTAAATTTCAGAAGAGAAAACGATGACTCGTCAAATTTTTGTCAATCTACCGGTAAAGGACCTCAATAAATCCATTGAGTTCTTTACCCATCTTGGCTTCACATTCTCTCCAATAATCATGCAGACGACAATGCCGCCTGCATGATTATTGGAGAGAATATATTTTCCATGCTACTCGTCGAGAAATTTTTCAAGACCTTTACTCCCAAAGAAATTTGCGACACTGCCAAGAGTTCGGAAGTGCTTATCGCTTTATCTTATGAAAGCCGAGCTGAAGTTAACGATCTCGTAGCCAAGGCGATCGCGGCGGGTGGAACCGCTTATAACGAACCCAAGGATCATGGTTTTATGTACCAGCATGGATTCCAAGATTTAGATGGTCACATTTGGGAAATCTTTTTCATGGAGCCAAGTGCAGTTAACCAAGTCTAGATATTTCTTGTTTTCTCACCCAATCTAAATCTAATAGGAGAAGCACAATGCAAATCATTCAAAAGATCACTCCCTGTATGTGGTTTGACGGTCAAGCTGAAGAAGCTGCTAAGTTTTATACTTCAATTTTTCACAATTCAAAGATTGGAACCACCAGTCATTATGGTGAGGCTGGACAGGAAGTTCATGGCAACCCCGCAGGATCGGTTCTAACCGTTGCATTTGAGCTTGATGGGCAGACGTTTACGGCGCTCAATGGTGGTCCGATGTACAAATTCAATGAGGCGATTTCATTCCAAGTTAAATGCGAAACACAGGAAGAAGTCGATCACTACTGGGAGAAACTGTCTGAAGACGGAGATGAAAAGGCTCAGCAGTGCGGCTGGCTCAAGGATAAATTCGGTGCTTCATGGCAAATTATTCCCCTCGTTTTGATTGAGATGATGATCGATCCCGATCATGAAAAATCTCAAAGAGTCTTCGCGGCAATGCTGCAAATGAAGAAGATTGACATCGCTGAACTAGAACGGGCTTATGCTGGATAACATTTCAGGAATTGTTTGTAATTGGGATCTCAACTCCACAGAAAAATCAACAAATAAAACAAAGGAGTCCATCATGAAATTAAGTCCATATCTCTCTTTCAACGATGAATGCGAAGCTGTGTTTAAGTTCTACGAACAGTGCCTAGATGGCAAAATCGATGCGATGATGACATACTGACCTGTTTTAGGATTTATCCAATAGTTGGGACAATCTATCGCTTGGGGGCTGATACTTTGGTGGGCATGGCTGCGATCGCTACGGCTACACATATACCAAATAGAGGTAAGCGAGGGATCTGCATTGAAGTGAAGTTAAACATAATTTGCTGCTTCCTGATTTGAGATGCTATTGAGGATGTATATCTCACGGTCAGATAGCTATGCAGATGTTAGAGAGCTTTGTGAATTTAAAAACCTTACTGGGTTTGGTTTTCAATTCACAAAAGTGTGACGACACTTTTGTGAATTGATATTACTCAAATTATCAATTTATCGCCTCTTCGTCTTCATGTTTTAAATTTCTTTTCTACAGCCTGCCAACGCTACTATTTCATCCCTGTACTTGTTTCTTAATTCTTTTTCCCTTCCATTACGAGCGGAATGTGGGTTATAAAGTTAGATTCTAAACGTTTTGTACCAACTGATTTGATTGCTTGAATTTGCGGCGGAGAAAACGCAACAAAGTTAACCATTTTTGAGCAGGATAATCGTAAAACGAGAAAATATCACCATAAGCAGCAAAGGCATTTTGATGATGAAGCCAATGTCTTTCGGGAGTGGTAATAAATAGTACATCACACCATGTTTTAAACGGTTCTGGAGTCTTCCACTCAAGGATTGAAACATGTCTCCAAACCACATGGAACTCTCCAAACAACAACCCGATGATTGTCCCTACAGCCGATAGTTGCCATAGCCATGGAGTGAAGATAAAGTAGGGAACTGCTCCTAAAATGCCATCTAAAAGTACTAAAGGGTTTCTGGTCAAAACTGCATAGTGAAGAAAGCTGCGGTTTTTGCCGTGATGGACTATGGAGTGAAACTTGCCAAAAACATGTTCAGGAACATGATAAAAAAACGTCGAAAAGAAGTCTCCTAGCAGAAGCAACAGCACTGTTGCTGTGATTGCCCTAATAACTTCTAAAATAACTTCCAAAGTAAACCCTCACAACTTGATTCAAGCCTAAGAGATGAAGTTAAAGTTCAGTTTATATCAAGGTTAAGAATTGATTTGAGCTCGATAAATTTAGTTGGATCGACCAAAAATCGTTAAATTAATCTATAGAAAGACTTAACATAACTTAAGACTGTGTCGAATCCGCTAAGCGATCGCTCAAAAAACGATACCAAGCAGCGGCAATATCGATATCAGTAAATCTAATGCTGGGCATTTCGCCAGTTTTAAGAACTAGTTCCAAAGAGATTTTCTTAGCATTTAAAGGGAATTCGGCATCTTTTTCGTCAAAAAATTTGCTGTCAATCCGAAATCTGATACGAGCAATATCTTGAAAAGTTACAGTTTGAATATCAAGCGGATCTTTGCGCGTTGGCTTTCCCCAAGTAAGGCGGTCTTCTTTTTGACCTAACACATTATAGATATCGTACTTATGGCGCTCAAATTGCTCAGCCCATCGTTTATAGGACTCAATTTTTTGATACTCATTCCAGCCCGACCACGCCAGCCAGAAAAACACAACCAGCAAAGGCAACCACAATAATCCACGTTCCATAGATTAAAAATTTAGTATAAAAACAATTGACTCGAATATAGCAATCATTCCCAAAAAATAGAGATGAAGCTTTGCTCCACCTCTATTTTTTGTTTTCAATTACGAGCATGGAGGGACTCGAACCCCCGACCCTCAGAACCGGAATCTGATGCTCTATCCAACTGAGCTACATACCCATATAAGGCTTAATAATACCACAGCTCATGTGTGAGTAAAATAAAAGCTTTGGATTGCCCAGCGATTCTAATTATGAAACCAATTTTGGTGTTTCCAGGGCATCAGGCGCTGGAAACACCAAAATTGGTTTGGATGAAAGTCCGCCGACGGCGGACTTTCATCCAAACCAATTTTTATAATGAGAATTGCTGTTGAGTTGCCACGTAAATATAGCGAGTTGCGGCAATTCGCGCCGCAGCTCGCTTCAGAATTTTAACATCATGGGAGAAGCCCGCCACCGCTGCCAATACCAAGACGTTCAGCAACACCAGAAGTTAGTGGAAGCAAGGTAATCACCATCCAAAATAGCGCTACTACACCCACGGCTTCACGATCGCCATCGAGTTCTGAAAGTTCATTCAGCATTGGACGTTCCAGATCTCGCAATAGAATCAAGATAATGCCACCCCAATAGAGCGCAAGGGGATTAATAACTGTGGCAATTACTAAGAAAATCAAAGTTAATACCGTAGTCCAGCTTGCCGTGCGTCGTCCATAAATTGATTGCACAATTCGACCACCATCTAACTGACCTGCGGGCATCAAGTTCAAGGCGGTGATAGCAGAGCCGAGCCAACCTAGAACGACTAAGGGATGAATCGAAATAAAACTATTATGTAAAGCGTCGCCGAGAAATAGTTTTGCCAAGGTTCCTGCAAGCACGGATGCTTGGAAAATCTGGCTAGGGATATCAATACTTCCCATACCGATCGCAGATAGGCGTAAACCAACTAGAAGCATGAGTAAAGATAGTAATCCACTAGCTAAGGCTGGGGCGATCGCAATATCAAACAAAGAAAGCCGATGGGGTAATGGCGAAGAAATTCGACTAAATGCACCAAAAGAACCTAACTGTGATGAAGGCAATAGAAACGGTAAACTCATATTTACTTTGTATTTCTTTGCCATCAGACGCATAGCCAACTCACGCACCCCTAAAATTATCCCAATACCAATAGCAAAGGGTAGTCCTACTAAATATTGTTGAGGTTCTTGGACTACGGGAATACCCGCAATTAACGCACCTAAATTTAAAGCTGTGTAACCATTCGCGACAATCAACACCGCAATTAGTATTCTTTGAGGAATTGTATTATTATCGACGTTACTAACTCGACTAGGCAGCACAATCACTACAGGTTTACGATCTTGTCCTTCCACTAAAAAAAGATTGTACTTATCTCCAAGGCGATCGCTGAGGGATTTAGTCAGGCGTTCGTGAACGACATCAGGCTCACCACGTAAATTACCTTTAAGAATTGCCCCTTCCTGATAAGGAATCGTTTCGGTGACGTAAAAGGTCCCAATCCCAAAGATCCCTTGGATCAGCTTCATATCTTCCGCAGGAAGAGCCTTAAACAGTTTTAACTGCGTCTTGCCCTGAGACATTGCCACAGCGATCGGAGAATTAACTGTTGGCTTATTGGCACTATTAGGCGAATTATCGGTTGGATTAGGACTATCGCCATTAGGTGCCACGAAATCTTGTTTGAGTTTCTGCTCGATCTCCGATCTTTCTTCGGCTGCTGCTTTGCGGAATTGATTGCTGATTGCTACATAGGCGATCGTGGAAACAAGTAATAAAAATAATAGCGTTGTGAAATTTATAAAAACACCCGACACAAACAAGCCGAAGTAAGCTAGCCAAGGTGACAGTAACGCTACGAATTGCAGCCAAGATAGTAACCCAAGCTTGCCAAACTTGCGGGAACGAAAATATCCCCAACCCAGCAAAGCAAGGGTCAGTATAAATACGGCGATCGGAAGCAGTGGAGTTGATATCATAAAAATAAATTACAGGAAATCATAGAAATTCTCGACGACAAGCCACAATTCCCTTCAATTTCTGAGTAGTTTGGCGGTGCTTTGTATATCCACTTTAGCGACAAACCGTAAGCTACTAACCAGAAAGTTTTTAAAATATAGCAATGAAAGTTTTGCTTAGGACATAAAACCCAAATAAATGAAGGTGGCGCTTAGCGCTGCCTTCATTTATCTAGCTATCTCTTTCATTGCTATAACTAGCTAAGTCAATTATTTTAAAAACTTTCTGGCGTTTCTGTTAGCGCGAAGTATTGTAATATTTGATCGTATCAAATCAACGGTAAACACATAGGCTAACTGTGGATTTACAAAAAAACTTTTATAAAACTTTTTGTAAAGGCGATCGCTTTGGTCATATCAAGACAATTTGAGGTAAGTGCAACGTGGGCATTGTTGTAGAAAATGTAGTTAAGCAATTTGGTGATTTTTTAGCCCTAGACAATATCAATCTTGAGGTCAAAACTGGCTCATTAGTGGCGCTATTAGGCCCATCAGGTTCTGGTAAGTCAACTCTATTAAGATTGATTGCAGGCTTAGAAACTCCCGATCGCGGCAAAATTTTTCTGACTGGCAAGGATGCCACCGATCAAGATGTACGCGATCGCAATATTGGTTTTGTATTTCAGCACTATGCCCTCTTTAAGCACATGACCATTCGCAAAAATATTGCCTTCGGTCTAGAAATCCGCAAGGAGCCGAAAGCAAAAATTGCCGAGCGCGTCGAAGAATTGCTGGAACTAATCCAACTCAAAGGCTTAGGCAATCGCTACCCCTCTCAACTATCTGGCGGCCAACGCCAACGAGTTGCCCTAGCCCGTGCCCTCGCTGTCCAGCCAAGCGTATTGCTCCTTGATGAACCATTTGGAGCTCTAGATGCAAAAGTCCGTAAAGAACTGCGGGCATGGTTGAGGCGACTCCATGACGAAGTGCATGTCACCAGTGTATTTGTCACTCACGACCAAGAAGAAGCGATGGAAGTATCAGATGTCATCGTGGTGATGAATAAAGGGAAGATCGAGCAAATTGGCACACCTGCCGAAGTTTACGATAATCCTGCGACTCCTTTTGTGATGAGTTTCATTGGACCTGTGAATGTACTTCCCGCCAATCGCGATCGCATTAGTGAATTCTCTAAAATCCATAGCGCTAGTGAAGATGTGTATATTCGTCCTCGCGATATTTTGGTTGAGACAGAGGCAACTAGCACATCGGTATCAGCACGCATCACCAGACTGATTCATCTTGGTTGGGAAGTTCAAGCTGAGTTGATGCTAGGTGATGGGCAGGTTTTGACGGCTCATCTCACTCGTGAACGTTTTGATGAGTTGAAGTTACAACCACAACAATATGTCCATATCGAACCAAGGGATGCTAAGTCATTTCCTCTAGATTATTCAATCTAATTCCAATTCACAAAAGTGTTGTCAAACTTTTGTGAATTAAAAATCAAACCTAGTAAAGGTTTTAAAAACACAAAATGGCTACGCCATTTTGTGTTTTGGTATAACAACTTCCTTCAGTTAGCGATCAGAGGGGATTTTTGCAAGTTCTCGTCTATGAGACGACAGCATCTTGCCTTTTGCTATTCTTCTTGCTAGTCTTAAAAAGACCGATCGGTCTTAAATGTAAATGTCCAAAGCCCAAGAAACTAAAACACGTATTATCGAGCAAGCGGCGACC
Source organism: Pseudanabaena sp. (assembly GCA_003249035.1). Lineage (GTDB taxonomy): Bacteria > Cyanobacteriota > Cyanobacteriia > Pseudanabaenales > Pseudanabaenaceae > Pseudanabaena. The sequence goes on along the minus strand of QBMK01000013.1, from coordinate 122,148 downwards.
TTGTTTAATCAGCAAGGATATGCAGGGACTTCCGTTTCGGATTTGATGCGGGCAACGGGATTACAGAAAGGAGGCATCTACAATCATTTCCAAAGCAAAGATGAATTAGCGCTAGAAGCATTCGACTTTGCCGTGAATTGTGTGCAACAGAAACTCATGGGTGCTTTGAAAGGCAAACGTCATGCAGGAGATCGTCTGCTTGCCATCCTTAGCGTTTACGAAAATATCCTCGATAATCCACCAATACAAGGCGGTTGCCCAATCCTGAATACATCCGTGGAGAGTGACGATTTTCATCCAGCTTTACGAGAGCGATCGCAACTAGCTATGGATGCTTGGCGTGATTTGATTCGGCGGATTGTTGACAAAGGCATAATGCGTGGTGAATTTCAGGCAACGGTTGATGCAGATACTGTTGCCACAATTTTGATTGCTACCATTGAAGGTGCTGTCATGCTCAGCAAACTATATGGCGATGCTTCCCATATGGAACGCGGATTAAAACATCTCAAACTTTATATTCAACAGCAGCTATAGCGATTTGTGAGAGTTCGCCCCTTCGGGGCGAACTCTCACAAATCGCTTTGGATTGCTCGCAAAACAGTGATATAGTTTTTTTGATCAATAAAAGACCGATCGGTCTTTTATTGCCCAGACTCATTTAATACAAAACATCCATGCTGAAACTTTACTATGCGCGTCCTTCGGCATATGCTCGTCCCGTATGGTTAGCGCTACTAGAAAAGCAACTTACTTTTGAGTTAATTCCAGTGGATTTAAGTGGCAAACAATTTGAGCCTGAATTCATTTCCCTAAATCCTTTTAGTCATGTCCCAGTTCTAGTTGATGGTGATTTTCGGGTGATTGAATCCTTAGCGATTTTGGATTATCTGGAAGCGAAGTATCCCACTCCATCACTGCTGCCTACCGATGCGATCGCTTTAGCAAAGGCGCGGATGGCACAGATGGTTGCGCTCAATGAGTTATTACCAGCGGTCATTAAGCTGATCGTTAATGAAGAGCAAACTGAAAAATCAGCGGACTTTGAGTTTGCTCGGCTACGAGCAATCAATACCTTAGGCTTTTTAGAGGACTTATTGGGTGATTCTCGCTACTTTGCTGGAGATCAACTCACCATGGCAGAGATTGTCGCGGGAACATTTGTTTATAGAATGCCTTCTCTGGGAATTCCTTTAACCGATTATCCAAAATTGCAAGTTTGGTCTGAGCGATTATTGTTGCGTCCCGCTTGGCAGCAGATTGAGCTAAGTTCAGAAGAGTGGAATAGTTTTAAACGGCATATAAAAGTAATTCCTAAAATTTGGGAGCGTCGCCGCCGTCAACGAATTAGTTCTTTATCTGAGCAAAGATTACAAGCAATTTAATCATTTATCACAATAGCCAATAATATATAAAATCCCTAAATCTGTACCGCCCGCTACGCGGGCGGTACAGATTTAGGTTCAGTTTTTTTATGCCGAGGTACTTATGCAATACGTTTTAATCATTCATGAAGTTGAGGCTTATCCGGCATGGAAAGTCATTTTTGACCAAGCCGCAGATATCAGAAAAATCGCTGGAGAAATCAGCTATCAACTACTGCGATTCGACAATGACGCAAACAACATCGTCCATTTCTCAGCGTGGGCTTCGCTCGATCATGCGCGACGATTTTTCGAGTCCAACGAGTTGATAGAAATTAGAAAGAAAGCTGGAGTAAAAGCACCAAACTTTATCTACCTTCATGAGATAGAAAGCGGTGTGCTATAGCACTATAGAGTTTTCCAATCTAGTGGACACTGGTCAGCTAATCATGGATAGGTGCTGAGACTCTTATTGCATAACGACAATAAAGATGCAAATACGCCGATCATGCTTTAAATGACCAGTATAGATTATTTAAAATGTGAGACATCACAATTAAATATTAACGCCCGCCAACAGTAATCGCATCGACTTTGATATGGGGTTGCCCGACAGTGACATAGACACTGCCACTAACAGACCCACAAAAACCTGCTGCAAGTTCCAAATCGCGAGAACTCATAGAGATTTCTTGCATGATTTCCTTGGCATCACCAATCAGGGTTGCGCCTTTGAGTGGTTTAGTGATTTTGCCATTTTCAATCAGATAAGCTTCGTCAACAGCAAAGTTAAATTGTCCAGTAGGCAAGACACTTCCGCCGCCCATTTTTTTGCAGTAGATCCCTTTATCGACTGAGGCAAAAAGATCGTCTAAAGAAAAATCACCTGCATCAATATAAGTGTTTCGCATCCGACTAGCTGCTGCATAGGCATAGCTTTGGCGACGACCGCTACCTGTGCGCGGATGACCTGTTCGTAACTCACCAGCGCGATCGCTAATAAAGTTTTTCAGAATGCCATTCTCAATTAAGAGTGTGCACTGAGTAGGCATTCCTTCATCATCCATATCGATAGTTCCAAAGGCTTCTTCAGAACGTCCTTCATCCCATGCTGTGAGATTCTCATGGGCGATTTTTTGACCTTTCATTTCGGCAAAGGGTGTAGTTTTGGCTTCGATGCCCGTAGTTTCTAGTAAGTGTCCACAAGCTTCATGGAAGATCACACCGCCAAATTGGTTTGCCATGATGATTGGATAGGAACCAGATTCCACATAATCGGCATAGAGCATTTTGCCTGCGGCTTCGATAATTTCATCAACGACGGGTTCGTAGTTCCAATTGCGGAGATAGCTGGGGTCGCTCGTGCCGCCAACACGCTTACCAATAGATGAACGATTTGTGCCATCAGCACAGAGCAAGTTAGAACCAATTGACTGGGTGAGGCGAATGTCTCTCGCAAATGTGCCATCACTTGATGCGACTAGGATTTCCTGCCAATCGCGGAAATAACCCGATCGCCTTGATTGGATATGTTTACCCTTTTTGGCAAGCATCTGATTTGTACCAAGAAGAATGTCGCCCATTTCGCGCATGGGGCTACATTGAGCGATCCATGATTCTTTGTTCTTTTTGGTGGCATAGTCACGAAAGAGTTCCAAATGAATCGATGGAATGATTGAGTTTTGAGAGGGAAGTTGTAATCCTAAAATGGAAAGTGCGCGTTCGAGGGCCGATTTTAAGCCGAGGAATGTCAAATCATTGGTACTGACATAGCAATCAGCTTTGCCTTTGAAGGCGCGAATCCCTGCTCCTGTGGATAAACGTGGCGAGATGCTCGTAATTGTGTCATCTTCAGCCAGACAGCTAATGTAATTATTTCGTTCTAGGAAAAACTCCACAAAATCGGCACCTGCAGCACGACCGAGTCCCAAAAGGATCGAGAGTGGGGCTTCCCATGTTTCGTCAAAGCGATCGCTTACTGGAGAATATTGTAGATTTGGGAGCTCTTTGGTCTGGAGCAGGTTACTGATCATGGTGACTGGCAATTGGTTGTTTACTTCTTATGCAAGTGTAACAAATCAGCAAACACAGAGAAAAAAGCGTTGCACCTTTAAACTGCTCAAAACGTATTTTTACTATACATATTTATCTCTATGGCTTGTCTTTTTTGCTATAGGGCATGAATTACGTTAGTGACCACTCCCCAAATATGAAATTCAACGTTTTCGTCAATTTCAATAGGTTGGAAATTCGGATTTTCAGGCATTAACCATAATTTATTACGATGCTTACGCAGGCGTTTCACAGTTAACTCTCCGTTAACAACGGCGATAACCACCTTGCCGCTGATGGGCTCAAGGGAACGGTCAACCACAAGTAAGTCACGGGGATGAATACCAGCGTCCTGCATGGAATCACCGACTACCCGCACTAAAAAAGTAGAGTCAGGATGTTTGACAAGATGGTGATTGAGGTCGATTTTGCCTTCAATATAATCCTCCGTTGGGGCGGGAAATCCTGCGGCAACGGGATTGAGATAGAGAGGAATTCGGCATTTTGTATAGTTATCTGTCTTAAAAATAGATGACACAATAGTTGCTGGTTCTACCTGCTGCGGATCTCGAGCCAGAGCCTCTAAAATTTCATCAGCAAGGCTAATCGGTAGGCGCACAGCCTTAGTTGTCTCATTGTATTTGCCAGTACCTACAGGACGACCTGCTCCCTGACGTTTCCCGCCACGCGGCATAATATTCTCCAAAATTTATTTAATGCGTTACTGCGATCGCTACAGCTACATGAATATTGTACGCTAATCACAGCAGCAAAGTGATGCAGGGTAGGCTTTCAATACTTTTTTAAACTAATTTACTAGCAAATTTTTTGCAGCATCTTCAATATTTTCTTGTTTGATTAAAGACTCACCAACTAATACAGCGATCGCGCCACAACTTTGGACAAAGTCTAAATCTTGACGACTATAAATACCAGATTCGCTCACCCATAGATATTTATCTCTAGTTGCTGGATCTAGTCTATCCATTAAAATTTTAGTTTGCTCAAGCTCCACCACAAAATTTTCTAAATTGCGGTTATTGATGCCAATTAATCGCACATCAGGAATTTGTAAAACTCGATCTAGTTCCGATTGTGTATGTACTTCAACTAGCGCAGTCATGCCCAACTGATGGATGATTGCTTGCAATGAGGTTAATTCGGCATCGGTGAGAATCGCCGCAATGAGCAAAACAGCATCAGCACCATGCGATCGCCCTAAATAAATTTGATAGGGATCAATAATAAATTCTTTGCACAGTAGGGGCAAATCAACTGCTTGGCGCACCAGTTGCAAATTTTCAAAACCACCTTGAAAGAATTCTCGATCGGTTAGTACTGATAGGCAACTCGCGCCGCCGCGTTCGTAAGCTTGGGCGATCGCAACAGGATCGAAGTCTTTTCGAAAAATGCCTTTGCTAGGTGAGGCTCTTTTGACTTCGGCAATTAAAGCTGGCTTAATCTGAGCATTTTGCAACTTGCTATAAAAATCTCGTGACGGACTAATGCTGTCCAATTTAGCTTTAATTAACTCAATCGGCTCAGCAGCATACATATCGGCAACTTCTTGCTCCTTATGCCAAACGATTTTTTCTAAAATATTTTGGGGCGCGTCAGTTAGAGCAGCGATCGCATAGCCTTTGCTACTAGCGGTTTCAGATTGGCGACGTACTTGCATTGATGGGAAATGGTTTGATCGTGAAAGATATAGCTTTTAGCATAAAGCAATTTATCGAAATGCACCCTTAGACGACTTTGAGTATCCACATAATAAAAGAGAGTGGCGGCGCAAAGCGCCGCCACTCTCTTTTTGGGACTTAAATATCGCAGGCTGTTAATTATAAAACCCAAAATCTGTACCGCCCGCTACGCGGGCGGTACAGATTTTCACTCTGGTTTTTTAACTATGCCGAGGCACTTACTTTATAAATTATGAGGTTTCTTTACAAGCAAAGCGCTCGTTTTTCGGTATATTTGCCTGTGTAATGTGAGTTGAGCATAGTTTTTATGAGCGCGATCGCAAACTCTAACCAACCCGAAGACAAGCCAAAGACTTCGCGAGTTCAATCTTATTGGCGCAATTTCCATTGGAACAAGTTAGCAAGTTTAGTGATGGCGATCGCCCTGTGCTTTTACCTCACGGCTTGCGGTGGTGATAATAAACCAGTTGTTAGTAAATCCCTAGATAAAAAAGACGCTAACATCAACATCACCGAAGTTTCTCCACCCAAAGAAATTCAACGACTCAGTCGCCTGCTCGATCAATACGCACCACAGGTCAGCATCGTCAGCCCAAAACCTGATGAAGTACTAAATGACACCCAAGTATCGGTGAAGTTTGATGTCAAAAATTTGCCAATTTTCAAAAATGCTGATTTTGGGTTAGGTCCACATATCCATGTGACTTTGGATAACCAAGAATACAAAGCAGTTTACGACCTTAATCAAACCGCAACATTCGATCACCTCAGCGCAGGAACTCATACGATCCGTGCTTTTGCTTCCCGTCCTTGGCATGAAAGCTTTAAAAATCAAGGCGCATATGCACAGACTACGTTTAATGTCTTGACCAAGACTGGCGAAAATACGCCCGAAGCAAAGACACCTTTGCTTACCTACAGTCGTCCTGTAGGAACCTATGGCTCAGAGCCAATCATGCTTGATTTTTATCTCCAAAATGCCCCTTTACATCTACTTGGCAAAGATGATGAGGCGATCGATGATTGGCAAGTTCGCGCCACCATTGATGGACTAAGTTTTACCTTCGATCGCTGGGATCCTATCTATCTCAAAGGTTTTAAAACTGGACAAAATTGGGTGAAACTGGAATTGCTAGAACCAGACGGCGATCCGATCGCCAATGTGTTTAATAGCACAGCCCATATCATTAACTATCAACCCAATGGTACTGACACCCTAGCGCGTCTAGTCCGTGGTGAAAAGATTGCCAATATCGATGCGATCGTCAATCCCGACTATGTGCCACCTGCTCCTGAAGCACCTGCGCCTGAAGTTACACCTGCTCCTGTTGAGTCAGTTAGCCCTGCCCCTGCGGTAACTCCTGCTGAAAAGGCAACTGAAACCCCTAAAGTTGAAGTTTCTAGTCCTGTATCTACTTCTGCACCTGTTTCTAAAGAAGAAATTAAGCCCACCGATAAAAACGAGAAGGCAGCTCCAACTTCAGTAATTCCTGTCGTACCTGCTCCAGTTATCGTTCCTGTAGTTCTAGCTCCTGTAATACCAGCCAAATCAGCACCAGAAGCGATCGCGCCAGTTATCACAAAAACGACAACTGCTGTAGAGCCAATTAAAGTTAAATCCACACAGCCAACTAAGGTTGCACCAGTTACTGAGCCAGTCAAGATTACTCCTGAATCTCCCAAGGTGAAAACTTCGCCTGTTTTAGAGCCAGTCAAGGTCTCTCCTGCCCCAATCAAGAGTAAATATGCACCTATTGCAATACCAGGCAGACCAAGCACCCCCAAAGTCAAAGTCACTCCTCAAGAAACAACGCCTAAGGAAGCTCCTAAAGAAGATGCTCAGATAATCCCCAAAGCCGAAACAGCTAAGGATGTTGTTCCTGAGAAATCGCCTAATGAGAGCAAGCCAACCAATCTAAGCGATTACTTCAAAAGTTTCAGCTCGAGTTCTCGCCAAGCTTCCCCCAGCAAATCTGAGATGCCCAAGCCCATGGAAAAAACAGAAGTTAAAACTCCTTCTCAAATTTCCAACGCCAAATCAAATTCTGCTTCTAAAGCTCCAGAAAATCCCCCAGCTTTAACTGATTTGTCTTCAACAACATCTTTACCGATAAAAGTGTTAACTAAATAACCAGTAACTCCAAAACGCCAAAAGGCTAAGCCATTTGGTGTTTTTAAAACCCCTACTGGGACAAAACATAAGCAATAAAAAAGGTGGTGCGATGCACCACCTTTTTTATTGCTTATGTTCAGCGTTACTGGCTGGGCTAAGTTGACTAGTTTTCTTTTGTGTATCTAACACCCGATAAATTCCTGTTTCTTGTTTTTTTCCCTTGAGAGCATATTTGCCAACAAACTCAGTTTGGAAATTATTCTCTAATCGCTGATGTGTATCTTCACTTATCAAAATATGATGTGGTCCACCATCGACCTCTTTATTAAAACTTTCTAATCGAGCTGCGATATTCACCGTATCACCTAAAACTGAATATTCCAAACGTTCAGAACTACCTAAACTACCTGCGATCACAATGCCAGAGTTAATACCAATCCCAGTGGTGACTGGCGGTAAACCCTCTGCGACCCATATGTCATTCATCTCGGCGAGTTTATGGGCGATCGCTAAAGCTGCATCAACTGCACGTTGAGCATCACAGGTGCGTTCAGCCTCATTGCCATGGGGGATCGGCACACCAAAAACCGCCATCACCGCATCACCGATATATTTATCAACCATACCGCCATGAGCTAGTACTTCATTAGCGATCGTTCCCAAATAATTATTCAACCAATTCAGCGTCTCCCCAGGGGCTTGAGCTTCAGCAGCCGTACTAAAATTCCGCATATCTGTAAACAAGACTGTCACATATACTTCTTGTCCCGTAATGCGACCATCTTCCATAAATTGCTCACGATTAGTCCATATGATATCGACCAATTCTTTGGAGACATGGCGCGAAAATAAGCCCATCAAGACTTTGCGTTCTGATTGCTGAATCGCAAGCTGATAAGCCATAACTAGTACATTTGCCGAAATCAAGCTAAACAGAGCAGGAAATAATGGGATCCACAAAGCTTGACTAAAAGCAAAATATCCAGCCCAAACTAAACCACCAGAAAAGAGAACTAAAAGCCCTATATTTTTACCTGCTTGGGGAATAAATGCTGCCATCGCACCACCTATGATCGCCCAAAGCACGATCCAGAGATTCTCGATATCATTTGACCAAACCTGCATAAAACGGCGGTCATCTAAAGTGCTAGCGATCAACTGACTGACAATATTTGCGTGAATTTCCACCCCATACATCACCTCTCCATCAACATTGACAGGTGTAGGAAAGCTATCTTTGAGACTTTCCGCAGTCACACCAATTAGCACCACGCGATCGCGTAGTTTTGCAGGTGCAACGCGCCCCTCTAGTACATCGGTTGCGCGTATATGCTCGAAAGCCCTCGACTTTCCTCGATAGCGAATCATCATTTGATATCCACTATCATCTTCCTTGCGATATGCACCGTAATTTGCAGTTAGCCTTGGAATAATTTGTTTGCCAGCCGTAAATTGAATTGCCGTAGGGTTAAATTCAATTGTCTTGTTGTGCAATTTTTTTAAATATAAATTGGCGATCTCAAAGGCGAAAGAACCTGAATCTCCAACGATTGAAGCTCTCCGGACAACTGCTCCTTTGTCAGTGAGTAAGTTCACATACCCATAGGTGCTAATTGGTTCCAAATCCTTTGCTGGATCGACACCACTTCTACCTGCTACAATTGCAATAAACTTGACGTTTACTACATTTCCTGCATTTTTAATTGCGGAAACTAACTCGCTACGACCTTCCAGAACTGGTAAATCCAGATATTTATCAATGCCGATGACTGCGGGTTTGGCAACGGCAATTTGGTTAATTAATTTGGCAAATAAGCGATCCGAAATTGGCCATCGCTCAGAATAGAGTTTAGAAAAATCTTGAATATCTGCTTCTGAAATTTCGACAACGACCACACGGTTATCAGGTGGTTCGTTAAGCTGCGATCGCATCAAACTGTCATAAACCCAAAGTTCAATTTCCTTAAAAGCACCACTTTCCCTTAAGCCCAATACCCCTAATGTCAACGAAACCGTAATCAATCCAGCAACTAGTTGCTGATGATTGCGTTTACAAAACGCTCCGAAATTAACTAAAGTGGCAGGAAGTTTCATTGCTATTGCCGATAAAAAAAGTTGCTTTATTATTTTTTGTTGTCCAAAGCCGAGATATTGCTTTATTAAGCGATCGCCACTGTAAGTTAAAACATAAAACCCAAAAGCGATTTGCTGCAAGAATCACGGCAACTCGCTTTTGGGTTTTGACTATGTTCTAACATAACCAGATGATAGGCATAAAAAAGTCACTCTCAGCTATTTTATCTACATCGCTTCATACTCATACATCAGCGAAATAGCGGACTTTTAAAAAAAGAAAGGGAAGCGATTTGCGCTTCCCTTTCTTTTTTACTTTTTTATTGCTCTACTTCCAGTTTTTAGCAACAATTTCAGCCAAGTCAACAACACGTTGGCTATAGCCCCACTCGTTGTCATACCAAGCAACGACCTTAACCATGTTGCCACCCATAACCATAGTCAAAGAAGAGTCAACGATCGAAGATGCATCAACACCGCGATAGTCGATTGACACCAAAGGCAATTCGTTATATTCCAAAATACCTTTCATTGGACCTTCGGCAGCAACGCGGAATGCTTCATTAACTTCTTGTGCGATCGTGGCTTTTTCCACTTCGACCACAAAGTCAACAACGGAAACGTTAGGAGTTGGCACTCGCAGAGCAATGCCATTTAATTTGCCAGCTAGTTGTGGTAATACGAGCGCAACAGCCTTAGCTGCACCTGTGGAGGTTGGTACAATGCTTAGAGCCGCAGCTCTAGCACGGCGCAAATCACGGTGGCTAGCATCGAGCAAGCGTTGGTCGCCAGTATAGCTGTGGGTGGTAGTCATCACACCTTTGACAATGCCAAAGTTTTCTAGTATGACTTTGGCAACGGGTGCTAAACAGTTAGTAGTACAACTAGCATTGCTGATGATGTGGTGAATATCATGGTTGTAATCTTTATCATTAACGCCAACGACAAAGGTACCATCTTCGTTTTTACCAGGGGCAGTAATTAGAACTTTTTTAGCGCCTGCACCGATATGTCGGCCAGCACCAACCTTGTCTATAAATACACCCGTAGATTCGATGACTAAATCAATGCCCCAATCTTTCCATGGTAAATTGTCAGGATTGCGATCGGAAACTGTTTTGATGGTTTTGCCATTGACAGTAATTGTGGTGTCATCAGCACTAACTTCGCCAGCAAATTTGCCGAGCATGGAGTCGTACTTAAGCAAGTGAGCGTTGGTACGGGGATCGGACGTGTCGTTCAGTCCAACTAGTTCTATGTTTGTCTCTGAGCGTCCAGCCCAGCATCTCAGAAAGTTACGTCCGATACGCCCAAATCCATTAATCGCTACCCTGATAGTCACTTCTTATCGCCCTTTATATAAATTTAACTTTTTACTTTAATCTGATGCTTATGATACCGAAAAACCGTCACCAATTTATTCTCTCTTGAAGCAAAATTTTTTTACTACTGCGATGACATTTTTTGTGATGCCACCTGCAAAGACTAAGCTAACTTTTGGATTCATGATTTATTTCTGTTATTGGCTTTAGCGATCGCATTGCTAAAAAAAGATTATTCCCTTTTGTTGACATAATAGGGGGCATCCAGCTAAAAATATGAGCGCAAAACAGCTACATGGCAACGACTAACATCCTTCAATATGAGTCCAACATCTGGGCAACAGCTGACCTACTAAGAGGTTGCGGCATTAAGGAGTCGGAATGACCGTCTTAAATGATGCCATTTTTTGCGTTGGTGATGATTGAAAGTCTCTTGGTGAGAATGTTTGATGAACTGAAGGCGGAGATAAGATTGAGGATTCGGACAAGCTCTTAAAGATTAAGGAACCTATTCCCGTCCTGAAAGATGCGATCGGGCTAGAGAGATCTTAGGCATTGTCAGCTTAGAGCAACGAATTGACTATTATCCTGAGAGTCACTCTGGTAGTCAAAAACAAAGAGTTGTGATCGCCCGTGCTTTGAGCCGATAAATAGAATCAATTAGCATCAAGCCATCCACCAATGCACTGACATTAGACGTTGAAATGCTGAATGAAATCTAGGCTTTTTGGTTTGCGATAATCTCATAATGTCTATACTTATTTTACTTACTCCCTTCCCAGTGAACAATTAGGCGTGGGCGG
>QBMK01000013.1:0-110711 GCA_003249035.1 Pseudanabaena sp. | reverse complement strand
CGCCGGGCACGCCTAATTGTTCACTTTACAACGCCTATTCTTTGGGTGGGAAGGGAGTAGGAATGATAAAGTTTGTTCGGCGGGCTTTGCCCGCCGAACAAACTTTGGGTTTTATATACACATGTTATTTAATTTTCATTCTTTAAAAGATTAAGCCAAATCAAAAACTAGAATTTCGGCTTCCCCTTTACCAATCAATTGTAAATTGCCAATTTGATCGCTAGAAATTGCATCACCAGCATTAAGTATGCGATCGCCAACTAATAAAGAGCCTCTTGCGACCTGTATCCACGCATAGCGATTTTGATTAATAGTATGCGTCACTTCCACACCATCTTCAAGAATAGAAGCATAGATATAAGCATCTTGATGAATCGTGACTGAGCGATCGCGCCCATCGGGTGAAGCAATCAATCGCAACTGGTTAAGCTTTTCCTCTCGATAGAAAGAAATTTGCTCATAACTGGGCTTTACGCTCTCTTGATTAGGCAAAATCCATATTTGCAATAAATGTGCCGAATCCGTTGCTGAAGCATTAAACTCACTATGAGTAATGCCAGTCCCAGCACTCATTCTTTGCACATCGCCGACACGAATAACTGAGCCGTTGCCCATGCTATCCTTATGTTCTAAGGCTCCATCCAGCATATAGGTAATAATTTCCATATCGCGATGGGGATGCGTTCCAAATCCTTTGCCACCAGCTATTTGATCTTGATTAATTACCCGCAACGAACGGAATGCCATATGTTGGGGATCGTAATAGCCTGCAAAGGAGAAAGTGTGATAACTATCAAGCCATCCATGATTGGCATGACCTCTTTCTTCTGATTTACGAATAGTAAGCATATTTTTTTTCCTTGAGTAATTGTTTGAATGATTTGCAGCGTTAAAGGCGCTGCAAATCCTAACTTAAAGTTTTGCTTAAAGTTTTACTTAAAGCTTGATATGTGCACCATCACAGAATGGGGCATTACCCGTGTGTTTACATAAACAGAGAGCAACTTTCTTGGTTTCAGTCACATCAAAGGCAAGAGGTGTAAAATCTGTTCCTTTGTGAGCGCCATTACAATAGGGTTGATTAGTAGATTCACCACAGGTACACCAGTAATAAGTTTTGGGTTCTAATTCCATGACAACAGGTTTCTTGTCAACAATCTTCGGTTCGCTCATTATTTTTTCCAAATGCGTTGGTTAATGACAAAATTAAATATAATTGCCATACACCCTTTTCGTAAAGTATGCACTTTTTTGTAAGGTACATACTAAAAAGATACTATGAAAAAATATTCTGACACTTTTATCATTAATCCATTGACTGATGTGGATTGTAGTGCGTCTTACCAAGGCGATCGCTCTAGCTGTCCTGTCGAGGCTACTCTCGAAGCGATCGGCGGAAGGTGGAAAGTTTTAATTTTGCATGAACTGTTTAATGGCACAAGACGCTTTGGTGAATTACATCGCAGTTTGCACGGCATTACTCAAAAAATGCTGACTCAACAATTGCGAGAAATGGAACGCGATGGGCTAGTACATCGAGAGATCTACATGCAAGTTCCACCAAAAGTTGAGTATTCTCTAACTCCATTGGGCAAAACCTTACAACCTGTATTGGATGCGATGCATTTTTGGGGCAAAAAATACTTAGAACAGCAATAAAGGAAGATGCACATTTGTGAATTGGGATAACACAATCAAATCCTAAGCCAATGCTCTCTTTAAATAATCTCGACGCTTTCATATGGCTGAAGACTAAGCAGAAAAAATACCTTTCAATCTCAATTTCACCCAGTCAGCAAATCGATTGTTATGTTCTGTCATGCCTAACAAACCAAGTTCTTCCAATTGTTGGCGGATATCTTGATAGATTTTCTTTTCCTTGGTTAGCTCCTGAGTGAAAGTTTCAGCCAAGTCTGGATGCAACCGCAACAAGCGACAGAAACTATGTTTATTGATCACAAATACACTAGTATCTTCCAGTGCTTGAGCTGTACTCGTATAAGGCAAATTCAGCATAATTGCCACCTCACCAAGGATATCTCCTGATTTGTATATTTTGACATGTTGATTGAGTCTAGTGACCATAGTCTCAATGGATCCAGATAGCACCAAATAGAAGTGACTGCCCATTTCCTTCTCGCTAAATACTACTTCTGACTCTGTAAAAAACTTACGATAGCCAGTTTCGATAAGTTCACGGAGATGGATATCCGAACAAATATTAAAATGAGGTAATTGTCGGAGAGAATCTCGAATCGAAATAGATTGACGCAAACTGTTTGCAAGAGATTGTTGCGGATTTAAATTAATGGAATTGTTTGAAGTCTTCCCATTGCTTGAGGGTTGAGAGTCTTGTAATTGAGGGATTATCTGCTTGAGTTCATCAATATTTCTTAGCCATAGGTCTCTTTGAGGTAAAGGTATTTTGATTCCAGCTTGACGCAGATTGAATTCGACAATGAAATTTAGAGAACTTTTCACTAACAAGCCCTCATCGATTTGGGCGATCCATACCCAAAGTTCAAACTCTAAGGCGCTTTCACCAAAACCTTTGAATATTGCCCTTGGTGGTGGCTCATGAAGCACTGTTGATTCCATGTAAGCCGAATTTAATAAAGCCTCTGTCACTAGAAGCGGATCGCTATTGTAGGCAACTTTTACTGGTATATGTAGCTTGCCAGTGAGACTTTCGTAGCTCCAATTAAGCACGCGATTGCTAGTTAAGTTACTATTAGGAACCACGACATCGCCGCCATCAAAAGTCCGTATGACTGTAGAACGCAAAGCAATTTCTTTGATGTGACCTGAGAGATTATCGAATTCGACATAGTCTCCAACTCGTAACTTGCCCTCTATCAGCAGTGTCAGTCCGCTAATCAAGTTTTTAGTGATTTCCTGAAATCCAAAACCAACCCCGATCCCTAAGCCGCCCAGAGTCACAACTAAAGGTGCAATATTCAGTCCATTCACTTGCAAGATTATCACAAAGCCTAATGCACCAATACCATAGGTCACAAGGGTAGAGATCGCCTCCCGTTGTCCTTGGCTTGCACCAAGCCGTGGCAATAAACGGTTTTTGAGTAGGCGTTTGCTCAGTATTGAGAGTAAAAGTACTGTCAAAAATGAAAGCAGCAGTTTGAGCAACCAAAGTATGGAGATAGGTTCTTCACCAACTCTAAAGATAGGAGCTTGAAGAAATTGACCTGAACCCGTTAAAAACTCTTGGAGATAGGAATTCATTTGTTTTTTGCTGGCACTCAATATTGGATTAGTTCAACTACAGCAGTTTCCAAATTGGGTCTGATTTTTGGGTTTTCAAATGAGCTTAGGCTCATTTGAAAACCGTTTATAGATGGTGATAATTGGTTTTGCCTAGCCTCATTATCTTTTTACTGACAAGGAAGTATTGTAGTTAGTTGTTCCATTTCTTTGTTGCGTTAGCAATCCGTTCGCCATATAGCTCTGCCGACAAGCGATCGCCAGCATCAAGTTCTGCGGCTTTAGTGCCTGAAAAGTCTGGGATAGACTGTCCCATAACTCCCATATAAGATCCTAGACGGTTCACGCCATTTTGATTCATCTCCCCAGCACCTACCCAAATCATGGAATGCTGAGCAGCATTGATTGCTAGAGAAATCAAAGTCCCATGCTTATCTCCACTAGGAGAGGCAGAGTGAGTAAACCCACCTGCTAATTTGTCTTTCCAAAGTTGTTGGAACCAAGCACTACTAGCGCAGTCAATAAATGCTTTGAATTGAGCAGCTACACCTCCCATATACGTTGGTGATCCAAAAACAATCGCATCAGATTGATTAAGCGCTTCTAGAATCTCGGCATTGTGCCAACGTCCATTATGTATTTGTTCGCCCGTAATTCTAAAAATTTGAACTTTGGTATCAGCAACTTTACTAGCTCCTTCAGCCAAGGCTTCAGCCATCAGATGAGTATGACCTGAACCAGAGAAATAAACAATAGATAGAATAGTCATAGTATTTACCGCAGTTCCTACAATATAAAATTCAACGTTTAATAAGATACCATCATTCATTTAAGAGGTATGTCCATTTATCCTTCGCCCTGCGATCGAGCCATACCTATATCTATAGAAGCGTCTGTATCCAGAGCAACTTTCCCTTTAATCAACAAAAATTTACCGCATTGATAAATTTGCAACAAAGATAGTTTTTAATCGTGCCAATTCCATAGCAAAATCACGAAGGCGATCGCTAATATCACCATCGCTATCCCTGCTACGCCGTAGGTCATATTCAAGCCGATCGCAAGGCTCAAAGGCTGACTCACGAGAGGTGATACGAACTGACCCAAAAACATAGAAGTTGTTAAACCACCTAAAATTTTGCCGCGCATATTCGCAGCAGTAGCGGAAGTCAGACAAAAGGTCATATTTGGCATCACCAACCCCAGCCCAAGCCCTACTGTTCCTAAACCTACAACAACAATTGCAAAACTACTGCCGAGGCTAATCAAACCAAAGCCTAAAGCCATAGTACTAAAAGCGATCCCATAGATGCTAAAAAAAGTCAGTTTGGCTTTTATCCGTTGATATTGAAAAGCAGAGATGGCAGAACCGAGAGTGCAAATTGCGATCGCCATACCGCTTTGAGAAGCAGAGGATTGGAATAAATTCTTGAGATAAAAGGGAATCTGTACTGGAATCGTATAAAAAGCCATCTGACCTAGCATTGCGGCTGCAAATGTTAGACCGACGATGAGATATGGCAAACGACTAGACTCTTCGGAATTACTAGAATGATCAGAAGATTGGGTTGAATCTTGGCGTGAGGGCTCTGATAGAAAATACAATACCGCAGGCAATACCAACAGTGCCGCGAAGTAGATCAGAAAAGGATTACGCCATCCGATATCAGCTAACCATCCGCCTAAAGAGACAAATACCACACCACCTAAAGAACTAAAGGCTGCCTGTAAGCCCAGAAACTTTCCTCTCGCTGCTCCGCTGTAGTAGTCAGCAATTAGAGCCGTAGTAGAAATGGAAATCCCTGCTACACTAACGCCTAATAAAGCTCGACCAACAATAATCGTATCTAGGGAGTTTAGCCATAATCCAGAGCTACCAGCTAAGCCATATATTATTAGAGATAAAAGTAATAATGGTTTTCGTCCGATCCGATCTACTAAAACCCTTAATACTGGAGCGCTAATAGCAATAAATAACGCAGGTAGAGTAAGTACTAACCTTACCCAATAAGCTGAGTTCGGCACTGACTCAAAATGTTGCAACATTGCTGGTAAGGAAGGTGCGATCGTGGCACTTGCCATAATTGTCAGCATACTAGCAACCAGCAAGGTCACGCGAGTAGGCAAAGAGTTGTATTTTTCGGCGATCGCAATTTTCATGTTGTTTATTTATCATTGCTTTGGGGATACCCCATTATCTTTTATCGCAAGCAACAAGGGAAACCAAAAAACAGAGCGAAAACCTCTGGCGGAAGCTCCAGAGGTTTTCGCTCTGTTTTTTAATTATGACTGGCGACTTATTAGATATCATAATATTTGATCTCAATGGAAATTGTAGCTGAAGCAAATAGCGGATTAGAAACCAGTTGGCGAAAAGCTCTCTGAATGGTTCAATAGCCATTAATCTCATACATAAGTTACGATCAAGCGCGGAATCGTCATCTCTTGATCCAGATCGCAATTCCTTAACTAGTTGTCAAAGACACCGAACATTATGAGTTTTAGCCAATATATACGCAATATCTTCATGAAAGGCAACCGCACATTTCTAGCAATTCCATTAACAATTGCGATCACATTGGGCTCATCTTGCCTAAGTAAAGAGCCTGTGATGAGTGCAGAGTCTATCTCGTTTTGGTATCCTCCATTTGGACAGTTTAATATCCTCATTTCTGATCTTGAGAAGTATGCTAAAACAGGCGCATCTACTACTCGTTTAGCATTCTATCTCGACAATCTGCCGCCGAGCCAACAGGCTGAACTACGTCAAGCTTTAAACGCACGCTACGATATCAGCCATGTTACACTTGCTCAGTTTACCTATTCGCCAATTGGGCTTGTAGTTATGAAGCGGTTGGGGAGGATTTTGCAAGCTGATGCATATCAAAATGGATTGCCTGCCTTACGCTCTGCGATGATTCTTTCCGCAGCAAGTCCTGAAGGATTAACTCCCATTAATGTTTTGCGTCGCTTTCCTTCACCAAGGATTGAATTGGATTTGCCTTTAGGCTTAGAAGCATATAGGGAACTATCTCAACTATGGTATCGAAAAGAAATGGCGATCGCTTCTCTCCAGCAACAATCTGAGAATGAAGCTTTAGCAAGCAAAGTTACTATCCCAACTAATCGACTTGATACCAAAGGCGAATTCTCTTGGGAAGTAAGGGAATTTTCTTTTCAGAACCCCGAGCGAGGAATGAGAATAGACGCGACGCTCTATACTCCCCAAAAGCTTAATAAACCTGCACCTGTAATTGTAATTTCCCATGGACTAGCTTCTAACCGCGACACATTCATTTATCTCGCCCAACATTTAGCATCCTATGGCTATGCTGTAGCAGTACTAGAACATCCTGGAACTGGCAGTAAAGATTTTGGGGCGTTCTTAAAAGGATTTGGGAAAACTCCCGATCGGCGAGACGTTTATCTTAGACCTCTAGATGTGAAATATTTATTAGACGATCTTGAACGTCAGAACAAAACTTTGCCGAATATGAAGGATCGACTTGATGTCCAAAACGTAGGATTAATTGGACATTCCTTAGGAGGTTATACAGTTTTGTCACTGGGCGGTGCAAGTCTAAATTTCGATAGCATAAGATCGGTTTGCAATGTTCCTGAGCCAAATGTAACTTCCTTTAATCTTTCCAAGTTAATCCAATGTCGTGCGATTAACTTAGAACCGCGAGAATACAATCTAAGAGATCCGCGCGTTAAGGCAATTCTCACCTTAAATCCCATTGGTGGTAGTACGATGTTTAGCCGTGAAGGTACTAAAACTCTTAATGTGCCAGTGATGATTTTTGCTAGTGGCGATGATGTGATTTCCCCAACCGTCCCTGAACAGTTCTTTCTATTTACTTGGCTAAATATACCTGACAAGTATTTAGCGATCGTGCCCAAAGGAACTCATTTCTCATTTTTAGAGAAAAGTGAAAAGGGAATATTCAATGTACCGTCTACTTTAATTGGAATCGATCCTAGTTTTGCTCACCCCTATGCCAAAATATTGAGTGTCGCATTTTTCAAAACCTATCTTTCTAATCAACCTGATTTTCGGTCATATCTTACATCTGCGTATGTAAAAACTATTAGCCGCGATCCTCTACCATTAAATCTGGTAACTTCTTTCTCGGAGGAACAGTTAAGACAAGCCTTGGGACTCAAGCCATAGATTCTATTCCATACAATTTTTTGCAAGCACATCAATAAGGAGACAATAATGGATTCAGCTTATTTTAAAGATGTTTTAGAGCTTAGAGATCAATGGTTAGAAGGACAAATTCGGCAGTTGAGCATTGACATACTTGTGATTGGCACTTATACGTGTACAGTCTGTGGAGAGGTAGTAGGTGAGTATATTATTGACCATTCAGGAGAGAAATTCAGACTTTCTAAATCTGAAACCTATTCATTCCTTAAATACATTCTTGCGACTAGATCACACTCGAAGTAAAACAGCCTTTGATTAGGCATCATGTATTGGTAAAAACACTATAAAACAGGTTTTACCCGAACCTGACTCGATCGCTAAACTGCCCTGATGACGATTTTCGATAATGCGTCTGACTACATCTAGCCCCAATCCTGAACCCTTTCCCATGGGTTTAGTGGTAAAGAATGGCTCAAGGATACGGTTCTTTACCTCTGGAGTGATGCCCTGTCCATTATCAATAATTTCTACCATTACACATTTATCCTTGCGGCAAGTGCGAATCGTAATCGTTGCAGGCGATCCGTCAAATGCACCTTTATTTTCTAGCTCATAAATTGCATTATCAATTAAATTTGTCCACACCTGATTTAGCTCACTCCCAAAAGCTAAAATCTGCGGTAGATTCTGAGCGTATTCACGTTTAACTGTAATCCCATGCTTGAGTTTAAAGGAAAATAACCGTAGTGTGTCTTCTATCCCTTCGTGAACATCGATTTTTTGCTGTGCGCCACGATCCATGTAAGAATAGGACTTCATGGAATGTACTAATGTCGAGATTCTTTCTGCACCATTAAGCCCATTGTCAATCATTGCCATCACATCAAAGGATAGAGCTAGCCAACGCAACCCCAGATCTCTGAATTCCGTAGATTCATCTCGCCAAGGTTCCATCAATGGCGATAACATCTCAGGCTCAACACCACCTAGAGCTAAAGGTTCTACTAGTTTCCAAGCCTCTTGTACGCCATAGTCCTCTAACCATTCAAGCAGTCGATCTTCGCGATCGCTTAATCCTAGCGGATTAGTTGATGGCTTTGCAATCGCAGCAAATCCGCGATCGCGGATTTCTAACCACTTTGCCGTGTGCGCTTCATCGACTTGGCGCTGACCATAGATCAGATTCATACGTTGCAGTTCTAGCATCGCTGGCTGTAAATCCTTTAAAGCCCGAACTAGCGCTGCCGCAGGATTATTTAGTTCATGGGCAAGCCCTGCGGAGAGCGTGCCTAATGCTGCCATTTTTTCGCGGTTTTGAATGAAGGATTCCAGACCGCGCAGACGTTTCTGTACTGTGCGAAACATCAGCTTCTCAAATTCACGACAGGAATGTAGCACACCAAGAAAATCTTCGGCAGAGAGACGATAGAGTTGCACTTCGCAGACAGCCTCAAGAGTCACTGGCACAGTGTCGTCAGAGAGTACTTGAATCTCGCCAAAAAAGGATAATCCTTCATGACGACCAATCGGCATATCGACACCTTGGCTCTTGCGACTGAGATTAATAGTTCCACTTGCTTGGATATAAAATCCATTAGGGCGATCACCTTCTCGACTGAGAATATCTCCTGCTTTGAGTTGAATTGACTGGACGCGATCGCAGATCCACTCGAGCTTTCCAATTGGCAGAGTTTGGAATAGCTCAAGTTGTAACAGAGTATCAGCACAAAGCATGAGAAATCTCCTAAACTAGTTGAAGCGAGAAAAATGGCAAAGCCATTTTTTCTCGCTCGGATTATACATTTGCTAGATGTTGATGCACAAATTGCACGCAAATGGAGCCTTCACCAACACCTGACGCGACACGCTTGACCGAGCCATGACGTACATCTCCCACAGCAAAAATCCCTGCAATATTTGTCTCTAATAAAAAGCGATCGCGCTCTAATTGCCAAGGCGTAGTTTTGTTAATATCTAATCCAGTTTTCACAAATCCGCGATCGTCTTGCTCAATCAAATCACCTAGCCATTCTGTACTAGGAGTTGCGCCAATAAAAATGAATAGGGAACTTGCTGCCAAGGTTTTTAATTGATCTGTTTGAGAATCCTTTACGACAATCTCTTCTAGTTTGTCGCTGCCTTTTACTTCTACAACACTGTGGAAAGGCAAAACTTCAATGTTAGTAGTCCCTGCGATTTGGTCGATTAAATACTGAGACATACTTTTGGTGAGCGATTCACCACGCACCAAAATTCGCACTTTGCTAGCATATTTAGAGAAATACATCGCCGCCTGACCTGCTGAGTTTGCGCCGCCAACAATATAAACCTCCTCATTCTGACAAGCCAATGCTTCTGTCTGGGCTGCGCCATAGTAGACACCTGCACCCGTAAATTGATCGATTCCCTTCACATTCAGTCTGCGCCAAGCCACACCCATCGCCAAAATCAATGCATGACAGCTAATTTCCGAGCCATTAGCAAGTGTAATGATGCGGTAGTTATTTTCTAATCGGATACTTTTTGCTTCGGAGGGAGTGAGGATTTCTACTCCAAAACGCTTGGCTTGGGTAACTCCACGTCGCGCAAGGTCACTACCACTCAAGCCCACAGGAAAGCCTAGATAATTTTCTATGCGCGAACTCGTTCCAGCTTGTCCACCAGGAGCTTCTTTCTCAATCATGACTGTGCGTAAGCCTTCAGAAGCGCCATAAACTGCGGCGGCTAGTCCTGCGGGGCCACCACCAATAATGGCGAGGTCGTAAAATGGGTTTTCAGCTTCTGTTTGTAGTCCGACTTTTTCCGCGATCGCAGTATTACTAGGTTTAACTAATTTCGTACCATCAGGCAAAATTACCAAAGGCAAGCAAGGGTTATTTTTTTCACCTGCGTATTTTAAAAACTTCTGCGCTTCAGGATTGGTTTCGATATCGAGCCAGCGATAGGGAATTTGGTTGCGGGCAAGGAAATCGCGAATATTGTGAGATTGTGGAGACCAGCGATCGCTAATTACTTTTACGCCTTGAAATTCTGGTTTAAAGTTGGCTTGCCAATCATTAAGCAGATCATCGAGCGCTGGGTAAAGCTTTTCCTGCGGCGGGTCCCAAGGCTTTAAAAGATAATAGTCGAGTCTTGCCGTATTAATCGCCGCGATCGCGGCATTCGTATCGGCATAGGCAGTCAGCAGCACCCGCTTTGCTTCTGGAAATATCTCACTCGCCTGTTCTAAAAATTCCACACCACTCATTTGTGGCATTCGTTGATCCACTAGGAACAGTGCGATCGCTTCGTTCCGAAGTTTGAGTTGCTGTGTAGTATCAAGCGCCGATGTGCCTGAGTCTGCCCTTACAATCCGAAAGCGATCGCCATATTGTTGTCGTAAGTCTCTAGCCACCGCTTGCAATACTGCGGGATCATCATCAACTGAAAGTATTACGGGCTTGAGCATGGTGTACTTAGGTAAATGATGGGTCTCAACTAAGTTTATATTACAAAATAGCTATGTTTTCTGCTGTGATGCGATCGCTATTTCTTGAATTATCCCTAAGTTTAATAAAATCCTGTACTTAAGTTTGGGCAATGGTCAGCTAAAACGTAATCGACGTATTTGCGTCTTTTTTGCTGACATGAAATGTACATTTCAGCACCCATCCCACATTAATACCAAAACTAAAAATGGCGTAGCCATTTTTAGTTTTTAAAACCCTTACTGAGTTTGGTTTTTAATTCGCAAAAGTGTTGTCACACTTTCGTGAATTGGTATAACTGACTAGTGCCGTGCGTAATGCTATTTAATTCCAATAAAAAAGAGAAACGGCTTTGCCGTTTCTCTTTTTTTAAGCTAAAAGCTAATCTCTAAACCGTGGTTGGAACTTTTGATTTAACAGTAGCAAAGCTCGGTACAACGATCGACTTGTCCTGTTTGGTCAGGCGATCGTATAGCACTTGAGTGTTGGGGTAGTTAGCCGCAGGGAAAGTTTCAAAGCGGTTGTAAGGTACTACATCTTCGCCAAATGCATCGAGGAATTCACGGCTGTTAACCATTTCCGTGACCATTGCCTTAATACCGCTAGTTGCCAAAATCACGTTATATTTACGGATCTCAGCTTGATCGAGGGGCGCACGTCCTAAGAAATGCTTTGTACCCAATTCGATCACCTTGGTGTTGGGGAATGGCGCGTAGAATTCCTTGATGTAAAGTTCGGATGTACCGATCGCCAAGATGAATTCCTTGACCGTGGTTTCTTCGTTGAGCAGCTTGGAAGTATATTGGCTGAACTGTGAGTCAGCAACATAGGCATCCATATCGCGCTCGAACACTTGACGGAAAGCAGCCCGCACCAATGCGCCTGTTTCAACAGGATCAGTGGTGGTGAGCTTGAAGATCTTGCGTTGTTCGCGCTTCTTATCAACACCTTGGTTGATGCGATCGCGGATGGATACAGATGACCGCTCTTCGGTAACTCGACCAAGTTCGATGAACTTAGCGGTAGGTTCAACCACAACCTTAGTGCCTTTTTCTTCACCCAAGGTGCTGTTGCGATTGTTGCGGAGCGATACACCTGCGGGAGTAAGATAGCGCTCGTAAGGAACGGTATCTTCACCAAAGGCTTGCTCGTATTCCTTGGTCTCAAGGATCGCATCAACGACTGCATAGAAGCCTTTCTTTGATGCAAGATCAAAGTAAGCATTCATTTCAGGGCGACCATAGGTAGGACGACCTAATAGACGGCGGTGGGTATACTCGATCGCTTTACATACATAAAGCTTCGTCCAATAGCGATCGCGAAATAGAGGAGACTTAGCCAAGATCCGTACAAATTCGCGTACTGAGATTTGACCATTCTCCAACTTGCTTTCGGCTGCGGTGAGACGCTGACCAGAGAAAGGAATATAGCCAGTGATTTGCAAGTAAATTGCACGAATTACAGCTTGAGTAGAGCTTTCCGAGTTATTAACACTCTGACCTTTAATCGAACTGGTTCTTGCGCCCTTACCGATCTTGACGCTATCACGTTGGGTTTGATCGAGCTTAAAGACCTTGGGACTCATTGGATCTATTGAGCCAGTCGCCGATGGATTACCAAGTTGATTGGTGATACCAGCACCACTGCGGATCAAGATGCGGCGGGTATCTTTACCGAAAGGCGCAGGGGATGCACTTGGATTACGAGTTTCTTTAGGGAAGATCGCGCCAAATTGGATTTCGAGCGGATCATTGCCAGCGCCATAAACATGCTGATCTGGCAATGGTTGCTCATAGGCAGCAAACAAGGTAATAAATTGAGGAACCTTGCGGAAAGGTGCAGAGTAGTTGAACAAGTCAAACTGTGCGCCCCAGTTACGTGCGGTTTGGGCTTCTTGTCCGTATCCACGTTGGTAAGGGACGGTTTCTTCACCGAAGTAGTCGCTGTATTCTCTAGAGTTAACTAGCGCATTAACTAGAGCTGACAAACCACCTTTGGAGACGATCGCAAAATAAGCAGCAACTTCTTCACGGCTTTCAGGAGAGCGTCCAAGGAAATGCTTGAAGGCTAACTCAACCGCACGGGAGTTGATGAAAGGTAGAAAGAATTGATCGCGGTATAGAGGCGATAAACCCAAGCGGCGCACAAACTCACGCACCGAGATTTCACCATTCTTTACCTTAGAGTCAAGGTCAGAAACACCTTGGCTGTAAGCACGGGCGATGTCACGCTCGAAAACTTGGCGATAGGCAGCCTTAACTACTTCATTTTTCTCAGCTCCCGTCATAGCAGCCTTCATTACAAACTTCTGACGACGCTCAGCAGTGTTGAAGTAAATCTGAGGCAGCGCAAGCCCTTGTAAGTCTGGCGAATTGCGCTGACGAACTTTAGGTGAAGGGGTCGCTGCTTTAAACTCAGCGATCGCTACATCCATGTATTGCTTGATAATTTCAATCGCCGCAGGATCGTTGAGGAAATAACCTGCTGCGGCTTGCTTCATAGTTTGTAACGCAACGATGGTTGCCTCAGTAGAGCAGGCTGCTTCGATAATTTCGCGCAGGCCACGTACATTCTGAGCAAGAATATTTGGGTCGCCTGCAACGATCGCATAGGTGGCATAGCGCAAGAACCATGACAGGTCACGCAGGGACTTCTTCATGCGGTCTGCGCCATAACGAGAAATGTTAATGGGGCGGAAATTAGCTGGCACAGCATCAATAACGCCAGTAATGCCTGTATTACTGAAGAAATTCTTGATTGTCCCTAAAAAGCCACCTTCACTTGCCTCAGTGTAAGTAGTTGTACCAAGTTCCATGCCGATCTTGACATCAACCACTCGACCAGCGCGATCAACCTCCAAAGCCTCGGAATTTTTGGGCTTTTCCAAAAATGCCATTGCTGAACCACCCGTAAAAATACGGCTAGCTGCCTTGGATACGATATTGTCAGAGTTTTTTGTCAAAATTTCTGCAATTTCGAGGCGTTTTAGTCCAGATTGAAAATATGTGGATAAATCATCTAATTCGCTACGAGTCGCAAAGCGATCTTGTTGCTCTATCTGAGAAATTGTGGAAGTTAAAGCGGTCTGATATAGACTGGGGCGGGCATTTACTGCACCACTTGACGCTGTTACGCTCATGTGTCTGCCTTGAGATCTTTAAAGGGTATGTAAAAAGTCGAAATAATATCTACACAAGTATAGGGTTTTCCAACTTAAATATATAACTCTATCTCATCAGAAAATGCCGCATTTACAGGTATTTCAACCAGAAAGACACGATAAGTTTTGTAAAGCAAGTATGTTGGTTACGCTGCGTGTTTGTATGTAGCTGTATGTAGAGTGTATTGGCGATCGCTATAATGATCTTTGTTAAGCTAAATTTGGTTTTAAATTTTTGGATCTCATCTCAGAGCTAAAGATCTAAGTTTACAACTGCCAGTATTTTTCTCTAAAAAATCATGATGAATACTCCAACCTTACCAAGAGAGCAAGCTAATACATCAGTAAGTGAAGAAATTGAGAAATCCAGACCACTATCTGAAAATCGGGTCTTGCTTCATGGGGTGAGTTGGGAAACTTTTGAGTGCTTACTTGCAGATGTAGGCGATCGCCGTAAAACTTTATTCCATTACATTAACGGTACTTTAGAAATTATGTCGCCTCTCTTACTGCATGAAGGTAGCAATCGATTTATTGAGGCTTTACTTGGTGTATTTGTTGATGAATTAGAGATAGATATGAGACGACTGGGATCTCTATTAATGAAGATACCAGATTTAAAGGTTGGAGCAGAACCTGACTCTTGCTATTACATCAAAAATGAGTTGGCTATTCGTGCTCAAGAGAATGTCATCGTTGGACAAGATCCTCCTCCCGATCTGGTTTTAGAAGTGGATATCACGAATCCTAGCGATCGCCATTTACCGATTTACGCTCTCCTTGGTGTGCCTGAAGTCTGGCGTTATGATGGCTATAGTTTAAAGTTTCTAGCTTTGCAGAATGGAGAATATGTGGCGATAGAAAATAGCTTATCCTTTCCTACTTTACCCGTAGCGATTATTGTGGAATATGTGCAGAAGCGATCGCTCTTAGGCGAAAGCAAAACCTTAAAGGAGTTTCGCGAATGGGTGAAGGCGACCGCACGAGGACTAACATGAAAATCCGACAACTCGAACTAAAGAATTTTCGGTGTTTTGACCAGAAGACCTTTGAGTTTTCCGATCAATTCAATGTCCTCATCGGCGATAACGGTACTGGTAAATCTGCAATTCTTGATGCCTTAGCAATTGGGGTAGGAAGCTTTTTCTTGGGGATTGACAGGATCAACTCCCGCAATATTTTTAAAGATGAAGTTCGACACATTGTAAATACAGAAAATGAAACACCAACATTAACTGCTGTTTTGCCATGTATTGTGTATTGCAAAGGCTATTTTGAGGATGTTCAAGAACTGTCATGGTCAAGAGAATTAAGGATTGATGGAGGGAAGACAACCCGTGAAGGAGCTAAAGAAATAACAAAATATGCGAGAGATTTACAAACTAAGAGTCAGATAAGAGATATACAACAAGCATCCTTTCGTAAGCAAGAAAAAGATGATCGCAGACTTGTCTTACCAGTAATCTCCTACTATGGAACAGGTCGTCTTCGGAATCAAAATAAAAAAACAGTTGTTGAGACTTTATCGCCAAATTCTAGATTTCGCGGATACGAGAACTGTCTTATCGACTCGTATGACCTACAGAAGATTATTAGATGGTTTAAAACGCAAGAATTTGCATCTTTACAAAAGCAAAAAACTATAGGTGTTCTATACGCAGTCAAAGAAGCAATTAAAACTTGTATGGATGATTGGGAAGATGTAAGGTTTGACGTACATCTAGATGAGCTAGTCGCGACATCCAAAAATGGCAAAACGTTACCATTTCGGATGTTAAGTGATGGTGTGCGTAACATGATTGGTATGGTTGCTGATATTGCGTATCGTTCAGCAGTGCTAAATCCCCATCTAGAAGCTAATGCACCGAAAGAAACTCAAGGTATAGTTGTGATTGATGAAATTGACTTACATCTTCATCCTAATTGGCAACGTAGAGTTGTTGACGACTTAAAACGTACATTTCCAAAAATCCAGTTTTTTGCAACTACTCATTCGCCTTTTATTATCCAATCCTTACATCCTAATGAACTTATAGATCTCGATAATAGAGATGGGGAATACTACAATAAGAGTATTGAGGATATTGCCGAAGATGTTATGGGGGTTGACTTACCTCAACAGAGTGAAAGATGGAAAAGCATGATGCAAGCTGCTGAAGAATATTATCGAGTTTTAGAACAAGCAGACAATGCTTCAGAGGAAGAAGTGGATCGACTAAAGCGTAGATTAGATGAACTATCTATGCCATATAGTGATGATCCTGCTTACCATGCTTTTCTCAAAATGGAACGTATTGCGAGGGGTTTATAAAAATGCGTCCCATTTTTCGAGGAAATCAACCTTTAGATCTGTCTGGCAAACCTAAAGGCTTTAAAGATTATCACAATGCAAGGGGAGATCTTATTGATAGGATTGGCGAGTATTGTTCCTACTGTGAGACACGACTTGGCTCGTCTTTAGATATTGAGCATATACTACCTCAAGCACTTTTTCCTGATGAAGAACAAAATTGGGAAAATTTTTGTTTAGCTTGTACTAACTGCAACTCAATTAAAAAATGGGCTATGGAGAAAAGATGGAATGATTCATGGTCACATCTTCATCAAGTATCAGCAAAAATAGCTGCTAGAAGTGAATTCTTCTGGATTGATCGAGATAATACTTTCAGTTGTTTAGAGTATACAAAAGGTGGATTTATTCAAGTAAATACTTCTTTATCTACTGAAGAGAAACAGATAGCTCAATCAACTATTAAAATGGTGGGTCTAGATAGAACTCCTAACCCCGATCCACAAGTGAAAGATCGTCGATGGAATAATCGCAGACAAGCTTGGGATAAAGCCGAAAGATCTTTAGAAAATCTTAGTAAATGTAATACTGATGAATCAAGAGAAGCAATGCGTGATCAAATTATTAGTCATGCAGTTGACAAAGGATTTTGGTCTGTGTGGATGACTGTTTTTAAAGATGATCCTGATATGTTGCAACGCTTCATAGATGCTTTTGCGGGAACTTGTCTAGATTGCTTTGACATTTCAGGCAATCCTATTCCTCGTCAAAAAGGAAGATTATGAACTTGAGATAGCGCGATCGCAGATCTTGTAAAATACTTTAATACTCATTAAAATTTATTGGAATAGTTTTTTATGCTTCAAAGACTCTATGTACATAATTTTAGATGCTTGGAGAATTTTGAACTAAATCTAAAAGATCTGCCCTCTTCACTTTTAATTGGCAAAAATGGCACAGGCAAGTCAACGATCGCTTCTGCGTTAGAAGTATTACAAAGCATAGGTCGGGGCATTAATAGAGTTAGTCAACTTATTCAGGCTAAGGACTTTAATAGTAGTAGATCTGGCATTCCAATCCGTTTTGAAATAGAAGTATTACTTAAAGAGCAATTATATAAGTATGTCCTTTCGTTAGAATTATCGACCGAAAATTTCAAGGAAATTCGCATATTTGAAGAGCATTTGTTAGTTGCGGGAAATCCAATTTATTCTCGTGAAGCAGCCCAAGTCAAGCTTTATGGTAACAACATCCAATCTCAGACACCTCAAGGTAATCGGATTGCTAGTCCATTTTCCAATCAATTCCCATTAACTACTAGTCAGTTGATGGCTTTTCAAGTGGATTGGCATCTTGTCGCTCTTACATTAATTCAGGTGCAATCAGAGACTGATCCTCTTTATATTTTCAAGAATTGGCTATCGCGCATGATTATTTTAGCCCCGATCCCAAGCTTGATGACAGGAGAATCTAGTGGTGAGACTCTGGAACCAGAACGGAATGGATCAAATTTTGGGGAATGGTTCTCTGGCTTACTTAGGCGCTACCCCGCCGCTTATACGCAGGTTGACAGATATCTTCGTGAAGTCATGCCCGATATTCAGGATATCCAGAATGAACCGATTGGCAAAGATGCTAAAAGCATGATTGTTCAGTTTGAAGCAAATAATCAAACGTTGAGTCTTGATTTTAAAGATTTATCTGATGGCGAAAAATGCTTTTTCCTTTGTGCTGTTGTCCTAGCTGCAAACAAATACTATAGTCCTTTTTGCTTCTGGGATGAGCCTGACAACTATCTTTCACTATCAGAAGTTGGACATTTCATCACAACTTTACGGCGCTCATTTAAGAATAGTGGACAAATTTTAGTAACGTCGCATAACGAAGAAGCGATTCGCAAGTTCTCCAACGAAAACACCTTTGTACTCGATCGCAAAAGTCACTTAGAGCCAACTTTGATTAGGATGCTTAGTGATATCTCCATCAATGGCGATCTTGTAGATACGTTGATTCGTGGCGATATAGAACTATGAGAAATAAAAATAACAAATACGATCAACATCTTCTCGTGTTACCTGAAGATCGAGCAAATGAAGAGATCGCTAACGGATTCAATAATATTCTCGATCCTTACTCCAGAGCGATTCAGATTGAGCGTCCATCTGGTGGCTGGGGGAAAGTTGTAGATAATTTTGCAAAGAATTATGTTTCTGAAATGCGAATATTTACAAAAAGGATGATCGTCTTGCTCATTGATTTTGATGATTATAATGACCTAGATAAATCGAACTATCGAGAGCGATTAAGTTATATCAAGAGTCAAATTCCAGACGATCTACAAGAAAGGGTATTTGTTCTTGGCTCAAGGAATTCTCCAGAAAAACTAAGGAGTAATATGAAAAAGAGCTTTGAAGGGATTGGGGAATCGCTAGCTAAAGATTGCGCTGAAAATACAAATAAAATATGGGGGCATGATCTTCTTAAACATAACGAAGATGAGCTAGAGCGTTTACGTCTGTCTGTCAAACCATTTCTCTTTAACTAACGCCAGATTCTTAAATTTTTTTGGTAAGGAAATGGAGCGACACCCAGCCTTTTAAGTTTTTGGCAACAACGTTGCGCATTATGGCGGCTCCAACAAATTAGACAATGACCTTTACAAAAAATACGGTGGCTTACGCCTACTCGACAACCCGATCTCTGCAAACATCTGCAAAGGTATGGCGAAGTAATTGACTAGCAGTCTTGATTAATTTGCCAACAATAATCCTGCACATATCTTTCAACTGGTCTAATACAATCTTCAGTTAGTATTTATTCCTCTCATTCACACAGATAGAAATCTTTGCGCTTGAAATGCAAGTGCAAAGATTTCTATCTGTGTGATGAAATCTTTAATAGCTATCGGTTTTGCTAACTGTGGTATTGATTAGTTGCTGATTAGCTTGATTGAGTCGATCTGCGATCGCCTCGCGGACATCCCTATTTACATCAGAATCAGCGAGAATTTCCTGAGCCATTTCTCGATATTCAGCACTAGTAGTTAGGTCCACTTGATCGAGTTGATTGAGATTTTCGTAGACAGTCTCAGGCGAGACTAATACATTGCTTTTCATAAATTATTCCTTGCATATATTTCCTAATTTGGAACCAAATAATTTTTAAAAGCCAAGCAAAGCCCAACTTTTAAAAATTATTAAGGCAAATCCGTATCACCCATGAGGTAGCGATCGCACTCACGGGCAGCACCACGACCTTCGTTTATTGCCCAAACGATCAGACTTTGACCACGGCGACAGTCTCCCGCCGCAAAGACATTGGGAAGACTGGTAATAAATTGACCATGATTCGCTTTGACATTGCTGCGAGGATCGCGCTCTACTCCTAGTGAATCAAGCAATGGCTGCTCAGGGCCAAGGAAGCCCATCGCTAACAGCACAATTTGAGCAGGAATCACCTTCTCAGTGCCAGCCACTTGCTTCGGAATGAATTGACCTTTATCATTACGTTCCCATTGCACTTGCACAGTGTGGACAGCTTTTACCTGACCGTTCTCGTCTCCCTCGATCTTAGTAGCAGTAGTGATATAAGCTCTAGGATCGTCACCAAACTTAGCACTTGCTTCTTCTTGTCCATAGTCCATCTTGTAGACTTTTGGCCATTCGGGCCATGGATTATCCTTTGCACGAGTTTCTGGAGGTTTAGGCATAATTTCTAACTGGACGACGCTATTACAGCCATGGCGGATCGATGTGCCAACGCAGTCCGTCCCAGTGTCACCACCACCGATGATCACAACATCCTTACCCTGTGCAGAAATAAAGTCATCCCCTGATTTACCGTTAATAACCGCCTTAGTATTTGCCGTCAAGAATTCCATGGCAAAATGAATGCCTTTAAGTTCGCGTCCTTCGATACTTAAATCGCGGGGCTTGGTCGCACCAGTACAAATTACGACTGCGTCAAATTCTTTTAGCAAATCTTCAGCAGATAAATCTTTGCCAATTTCAGTATTGCAAACGAATTTTACACCCTCTTTCTCAAGAATATCCAAACGGCGCAAGACCACTTTCTGCTTGTCCAACTTCATGTTAGGAATGCCATACATTAACAAGCCACCTGGGCGATCGGCACGTTCGTAGACAGTTACCCAATGCCCTGCTTTATTGAGTTGGGCAGCGGCACTCAATCCTGCAGGGCCAGAACCAATCACTGCAACTTTCTTGCCGGTACGTTTAGCAGGAGGGGCAGGGATGATCCAGCCTTCTTCCCAGCCCTTGTCAATGATCGAATATTCAATATTCTTAATCGTTACAGGTGGATTCGTTATTCCTAGTACACAGGAACCTTCGCAGGGCGCGGGACAGACTCGACCTGTAAATTCTGGGAAATTGTTGGTTTTATGCAGGCGATCAAGGGCTTCGCGCCAGAGTCCCCTATATACTAAGTCGTTCCATTCTGGAATCAAATTATTGACTGGGCAACCGCTTGCCATGCCGCTGATCAGGTTGCCTGTGTGACAAAATGGCGTGCCACAGTCCATACATCGAGCGCCCTGTGTGCGGAGATTTTCATCGGGCATATGGACATGAAATTCGTCCCAATTTTTGATGCGATCGCTTGGTGGTATTTCCGTCGGTGCTTCGCGAAGGTACTCAATAAATCCTGTCGGTTTTCCCATTGCTTTTCGTTTCTATGTTTTGACAAACAGGCTATTTCACAAACAGCCTATAAAGTATTTTTAAACTGCTTAACTTGTTCTGGACATGTTTTACGGTTTTCCTTAACATTAGTTAACGTTAGCCGCAAAAAAAAATACTCAACGCTCCATAGATTGGCAATCTGATTAGACAGCGCATTATCAAAAGCAGTTGTATCAAATAAGCCACTAAAAAAGAGTCTAATCCAACTTTTTTATAAAAAACGAAGAAATAAGGACTCAT
Organism: Pseudanabaena sp.; assembly: GCA_003249035.1. GTDB lineage: Bacteria > Cyanobacteriota > Cyanobacteriia > Pseudanabaenales > Pseudanabaenaceae > Pseudanabaena. The sequence continues at coordinate 89,479 of QBMK01000013.1, read as the reverse complement.
AAACTCATAGCATAATCATCTATCTAAACGTACATACCAATTCACAGAATTGTTGTCACACTTCAGTGAATTAAGGGACTTACACAAAATAATTGATCCCAAAAATATGGCGACGGGCTACGCCCGTCGCCATATTTTTGGGTTTTATATGGATCACTTTTTCCTTGGATTTCCCTAAGACCAAACTAGTTAGGGATTTAATTCACAACATGGGGTAGGCATTTGGTGTTTTGGTATAGCATCATGTAGGTGCTATCGGGATATGGGTTATCCACTAACATTTTTATAGAAATTTCTAATCTAATATACATTGCTCTCATCTCTAAAGTGAACTGATGAATAAAAAGCGATATACGTTTTTTTTATTCATCAGTTTGTAAATATTTTTTATATGCAATGGTTTAAATTCAACTGGCTGAGTATCAAATCGAAATTGATTGTAATGCTGCTTACAGTTAGCAGCAGCTCGATCCTCGTTACGGCATACCTTGGTTATCAAAGTGGCAAATCCAATTTGACCGATCGCGTGTTTAATCAACTAACGAGTGTGCGCGCTTCAAAGGCTTATCAAATCGAATCCTATTTCAAAACAATTCGCAATCATATTCAAACGCTGAGTAACGATCCTTCAGTGGGAACAGCTATCACCGAATTTACGAACGCCTACCAAAAGCTTGAAACTGTACAGTTGCCAGCTGGTGCATCAGCTAAACTTAGTTCATATTATCAAAACGAATTTCTGCCCAAGCTGGCACAAACAGAGCAAGGTTCTCCAGTACTGAATTCATTTTTACCAGAAGCGAACGCTAGTAATTATCTGCAATATTATTACATCGCTAATAATTCTAATCCTATTGGCAAAAAACATCTCTTAGACAAAGCCAATGATAGTAGTGAATATAGCCGACTACACGAGCGTTATCATCCGATTTTTCGGAATATCATTGAGAAATTCGGTTACTACGATCTATTCCTAATCGATCCTGATGGCAGAATAGTTTATACAGTATACAAAGAGACCGATTTTGCTTCTAGTCTCACCGTTGGCGCATACAACGAAAGTAATCTCGCTCGTCTATTTGCCTCTGTGCGCCGTTCTAAAGAAAAAGACTATGCGCGGATTATCGATCTGGAGTCTTACGCTCCTTCCTATGGTGCTCCGGCCGCTTTTATTGCTGCACCTATTTACGATCAAGATAAATTTATCGGTGTTCTTGCGATTCAATTACCCGTTGATGAGATTGATAATGTGATGACAGGCAATCGCAAATGGGAAGCTGATGGTTTAGGCAAAAGTGGTGAAACTTATCTTGTGGGACCAGATTACCTAATGCGATCGGTTTCGCGATTTTTGATTGAAACCCCTGAAGAATACATAAAAATGCTAGTCGCTTTAGGCGTAAATAACGAAACAATTAATCGGATTCGTCAATACAAGACCTCAATTTTGGCGCAATCGGTCAAGACTACTGCTGTTGAGGAAGCGATGACGGGTAAACAAGACATTAAAATCATCCGTGATTATCGTGATATTCCTGTCCTCAGTTCTTACTCTTTGTTACAAATAGAAGGATTGAAATGGGCAATTCTCTCAGAAATAGATTTAGCAGAAGCCTATGCTCCGATTTATGATTTTGAACGACAGTTAGTAATTTCGGCAACTTTACTAATGTTGTTAGTAATTTTATTGGCGATGATGATGGCTTCTCTGTTTGTAAAGCCAATTAATCAATTAATTGCTAGCGCTCGTAAAGTGGCGGCGGGTCAACTGGATGAGATCGCGGTTTTGGAAACTCAAGATGAATTTGGCGAACTCGCGCAATCTTTTAATTTGATGGTGTCAAGTTTGCGCGATCAGACTGATTTGGTTGAAGAAAAAAATCGTGAGAATGAGCAATTGTTGCTTAGCATCTTTCCTGCGGCGATCGCTAAACGTCTGAAGCAAGGTGAAAAGAATATTGCCGAAAGTGCCTCTAATGTGACGGTGCTATTTTCTGATTTGACAGGCTTCTCCAAGTTGTCAGATTCGCTTACTGCCTATGAAATTGTCAGTATTCTCAACGATCTGGTCACTAGCTTTGATGAAACCGCCGATCGCTTTGGCATGGAAAAAATCAAAACCATTGGAGACAGCTATATGGCGGTCTGTGGTCTGTCAGTCCCCTATCTCGACCATGATAAACGGGCGATTGATTTTGCCCTAGAAATGCAAGCGATCGTGCGGAGGTTTAGCCAAGAGCGCGGCTTCAAATTGAATATCAGCCTAGGAATTAACTCAGGCGATATCGTGGCAGGCATCGTCGGCAGAAACAAATTTATCTACGATGTTTGGGGCGACACGATTAATATTGCTAGTGCCTTAAAGTCTGCTTGTCCTGAAGGTGCAATTTTAGTTTCTCGCGAAATTTACAATCGTCTATGTGACCTCTACGAATTTGCGCCACTAGCCACCAAAATTGAGGATGGTGAAATCGTTCTAGAAGCATGGCAACTCAAAAGCACAGTCAAAATTAAACCAAGCTAAGAACATGGCTTTGCCATGTTCTTAGCTTCATTTGGAAATCACAATATGCTGCAACCTAGTGCCAATAATTTATTTATTTCAGCGATCGCTTTAATTGTCGGATTAGCTCTATTAGTAATTATCCTCGGCGAAGTTATCTATCGCCTTCAACACCGCCGCCGTCCCCTTGCGGCAACCTTGCAAGTAGTGCGAAACTTGGTACTGCCAATGCTTGCGTTTATGCTGTTTATTCAGTATGTGTTGCAACGTCCTGCTAATGAAGACCTTGTTAAAAGTGTCCAAACTCTATTTTGGATTTGCGTACTTCACGCAGCATTATCGTTACTGAATGCGATTATTTTTGAGCAGGCAAAAGCTGATACTTGGAGGGCGCGAGTTCCTAAACTCTTAATTGATTTATTCCGATTGTTTTTGGTGCTGTTGGGAGTGGCGATCGTCCTTGCCAAGGTCTGGAATGCCGATCTCGCAGGATTAGTTACGGCTCTAGGCGTTAGCTCGATTGTGATTGGTTTAGCACTCCAAGATACTCTCGGTAGTGTCATGTCAGGAATTGCCCTGATATTTGAGCGTCCTTTTTCCGTCGGTGATTGGCTGGAAGTTGATGATTTGACTGGACAGGTGATTGATATCAATTGGAGAGCCGTGCGGTTGCAAACCTTCGAGCGCGAGATGGTAATTATTCCCCATAAGCTGATTGGCAATGCGATTATTCGCAATTTTAGCCGCCCGATTCCTATTCATGCGGAACGGATTCGCCATGGATTCTCTTACAATGATCCGCCAAATTTAGCCAAACATGTTCTGTTGACTACGGCTCTGGAGACTGAAGGCATTTTAAAAGACCCTGAGCCAGAGATTTATACAATTTCTTACGATGATTTTGCGATTACCTACGAAGTAAAATTTTTTATCGATGACTACAGCAATATTGAGAGCATTCGCGATCGCTTTATGAGTAGGATCTGGTATGCCGCCCAGCGCAATAGCCTAACGATTCCGTTTCCCATTCGGACTCTTTATCATTTTAATGGGCCCACCTTACAGGCGAAAGGCAGTTCCAAAAAATTTACCGAGAGCCTACAATCTGTACCAGCTTTTGTACCATTACAGAATCCGGACGCTGTTGCCGATGGGATTGACTTACAGCATTATGGCGCAGGTGAGAAAGTAATCTGGCAAGGAGTCAGTAACAATTCTTTATACATTGTGATCGCTGGAACGGCGCTTATGTCTGTAAGCGATCGCGAGCATATCGAACATGAACTATTAACAATCAAAACTGGAGAGTTTTTTGGCGAGATGACGCTTTTCTCCGGTGAGCACAGTCCGATATCAGTAACTGCGATCGAGGATTTAGAGGTGATGACGCTGTCTGCAAGTGCTGTTAATCAAATGATCGATCGCCAGCCTAGTTTTGCCCGTGAAATCAGTCAGATTTTAGAAACACGACGCCGCGTAGTTAATACAATTCAAAAAGCTTGACGAGACTATTCACTGTTTTCCCTTCAATCCAAATTTTTTAGCTTGACAGACCAATGCTACAAATTGAGCTAGGGTAATCGACCTTCCTCCGTAAATTAAACATACTTCTATAAGCTTGTTTACAAATCGAAAATAGATTTGTAACTTTAAAAACAATTTTTGAATTCTTAAAGTTGCAATATTTATATCTATGGAACAAGTAACGAATATTTCTTATTAGTTAAGCCTCTTCGTACTTCTCGATTACTGTGATGGATTAACTTGAATGATCAATACTGAATTTTGGAACTAAAGGAATAAATCCATATATCTTCGGATTTTACTTCCCAATCACGAGGTTAGCCTTTTTAACGTATAACCTCATCCAAAACTAACTTCACAATTAACTACTTTTCAATATAAGGTGAACTATGTCTGATGCCAATCGTTCTGGAGACGGAGAGCTTAAGCCGACTCTGGGTTTAATTGGTGTAACAATTAATGCTATGGCGTTAATTGCACCTGGAGCATTCTTGTGGACGACTTTTCAACTTCAATCGCCAAGAGCTTCTGCTCTAAATATGTGGGCATCTGTAGCGATCGCTACAGGAATTGCTTTACTCACTGCTAGCTGTTTCGCAACTCTCTCTAAAGCTTATTCAGGTGCTGGCGCGGGAAGTTCTTATTACTACGCAGAGGCAGCTATAATTGCAAAAGAAGAACATAAGCACTTCCGATTTGCTCGCATTATCAAATTTCTAGTTGGCTGGTCATCCCACCTTTACTACTGGGTCTATCCAGGGGTTATGGTTGCCTTCATGGGAACTCTAGTTGTATATATCGGTGAGCTCTTCAACCCCGATTTTGCATCTAGCCCAGTATGGCAAATAGTTATTTGCGTTGTCTTTGCTATTTTTGTTGGAATCATTGCCCTGTTTGGTGTAACTGGCTCCACTCTAGTAAACATCATCATCAATATTATCCAGATTGTTTCCCTTGTATTTTTAGGCATACTATTCATTGTTTACCGATTTGGGCATCCAGAAATTCAATTTGAACATGCTAATGCCTTAAGTGTTGTTTTACCGCATGATTTCCCTGGACTAATCTTCCAAGTTAGTATCGCGATTTTGCTCGTAGTTGGATTTGAATCAGCCACTGCCTTAGCTGGAGAAGCTATTAATCCTAAGCGAGATGTTCCTAAAGCTGTAATTCTCTCTTTAGTAATTCAAGCCTGTATCTGCTATTTCTTTGAATACTTTGGAGCAAATTTCTTTATTGGTAATGCTTATGCAGGGGTAGTTAACAAAGCAGGAGAGCAAGCTTCCTTTGTCGCTGGTCTAGATCCCAAAATCACTGATTTTGGGGCTGCAATCAAAGCATTAAGCCTTGATCCTACTAAATATGATGGCGGGAGTATTTTAACAGGCTTTGATGCTGCTTATGTATCTGGCGCTCCAATTGGAGATATGGCAAGAATTTTGGGCGATACCATTTTAGGTGGACATGGATTTGCGCTTGTCCTGATTATGGCTATTTCAGTCCTTTTAGCACTGATTGGTACGACATTATCTTCGCTCTCAACTGGTGTACGCATTACCTATGCGATGGGAATAGATGGAGAACTCCCAAAGATATTTGGTAAATTACACAGACAGTTTCGCACTCCCCACATTGGCATTATTTTCTTAACCCTGATTTCAGCCGCGATAGGTGGTTACGGTGTCCTGAACGTTAATAATTTGACTCAGGTAACGCTGATGTCGAACATCGGTACGTTCATTTTCTATGGACTCACTTGTTTAGTAACATTGGTTGCGACATTAGATCATCTATTAGATGGTGAAACTAATCCGATCAATACAATTGTGATCCCCATTCTCGGCGCGATCTTAAACTTTGCAATGCTGATCGCTGTATTCTATTTTGGCTTCACCGCTGGTGGTGATTCAGCTAGAAATGCTCAGATTGCGATTGGTGCTGGAATAGCTTTCTTTGCGATCGGATTTGCCTATATCTTTATTCAGGGTGCAATTTCTGGTAGAACTATCTTTTTGCCACATGATGTTAGTCATCCTCTCCGAGAAGAGTCTTTTGAGAATCGTCGCTAAAATCTATATAGCTAGGTATAATTTAATAGTTTACTCTAGCTATATAGTCAAATCCAGCAAAATCATTCCATTAACTTTATTTAGGAATCTAATCCAAATCTATGGACTTAATCATTGCGATTATTCAGCCTTCCAAACTTGATGAAGTAAAAGATGAGCTAGTCAAAATTGGCGTTCAAGGCGCGACTGTAACTGGTGCTAAAGGATTTGGTCGGCAAAAGGGTCGCCCTCTAGCATTCTTGGGACTTCAGGGATTTGATCGCCAGCCTTTCTCAGTAGATTTCATCCCTAAGATCAAGATTGAAATCGTTGTAACTAGCGATATTACAGATGCTGTTGTCGATACTATTGTCAAAACAGCTCATTCTGGCAAAATTGGCGATGGAAAAGTATTTGTCATACCAGTAAAAAGAGCGGTTCGAATTCGGACTGGAGAAGAAAATGAAGAGGCTCTTTCTCTAGAAGAAGTTTTAGCCTAAATTTGGGAATATTCTGAATCGGCGAATTATTGAAACAAATAGACGGTGTCCCTTAAGCATAGGGGCATCGCCTTTCCAAGTTCATCATTTATTACTTATTTACTAAGTGAGGTCAGCCATGAAAAAATGGGAAGTTCAACCTAACCAATGGAATAACTTAACCTTTAGGCAGCAAAAAAAAATCTATAGATCTGGCGTGCGCCTATCGATAAAGTTGATGTTTGGAATTACAATTGTAAGTCTTTTAGTTGAGACTATTGTTGGGATGTAGCAAGAGTTCTTACTAAGAAAAGATCCATGAGGATGGGAAGGTGTATTAGGGTTTAATTACCAAATCTTAATTTATTTAACTCCAGATTGAATAATTACACCGCCAGCCACAATAACTGCCAATCCTATCCAAGTAGAATTTGGAATATTCTCTTTGAAGATAAGATATCCCCATAAGACACTAATTACTGCAAAGACTGCAACGTAGACACCTAACAACTTTGAGAAATCCCATTTAACGAGATTGACCATTAAGCCATAGCAGCCAAGGGTGAGAAAACCTGTAATTATTAGAGAAATATTACTACTAACTAAACCTTTGCGAATTAAGGCATCTCCGCCAACTTCCAGCAAAGCAGCTGCAATAAAAATCAATCCTGTTAGATAATTCATCAAAACCAGCTAGAAAACTATAAGATAAGCTTTACCCTTAGAATTATTGCATCTCATATATATCTGTAAAAGTATTAGATGTATCTGAAATCATATTGTATAAACCTCTAAGATTGGAGGTAGGTTATTTGTGTATTGTCTTACGCAATTCTCTTGACTCAGTATAATTCCGTTTGTCATAGATTGTTCAAAAGTCTGTTTTTATGAGTACCAAGGTTTATATTTGGCTTCCTAAGGGAGGAAAGGTTGGACATTCCTCTATGCAAGTTGGGCATGAAACCTACATTAGTTTTTGGCCAGGACAAGGCAGGAAAGGATTTGTCCGAAGTATTATCCGAAGTCTAACGATGAATGTGAAACGTCGCCCGTACTATCGGAACTATTCTGCTGATTGCGCCGCTGAGGAGTTTGAACCTGTGGTAGTAGAACTGAATAAGCTCAATGAGTCAGTGATTCAGAAGTACTGGGAAAAAGTGCAGGCAAGCGAACTATCTTACGAGTTAACTGAGTTTAACTGTTCTACAATCATTGCTAATGCTCTCTATCTCGGTTCGGGGTTACAACCTTCTTTTCGTCCTCTTGCTGAGGTAGATGACTATGTGGGGATGGGAATTCCCATGGGACAAGTTGAGGCATGGCAGCCGAGTAATATTTTGCAATATGCTAAAGAACTCAAAAGGAAAGAGGGATGAAACAGACTATCAATTCAATCACAATTAGTCCTAAAGTAGTCTATTCCCAAGGATACGATATTCAATTTCTCGGACTTGAGAAGTTACATCCTTTCGACAGTTGTAAGTACAGTCGTACTTGGCGAGTTTTAGCCGATCGCTTTGGCGATCGCTTAATTGCTAACAGTTTAGCTCCATTGTCTCCAGTGACTTCAGAAATGTTGCAAGTAGTCCATACAACTGACTATCTCAAGAATTTGCATCGATCGCACTTTGTTGCCAAGTCTTTAGAGTTAGACTCGCTGGGATTTTTGCCGATTAGTATCCTTGATAGTAGAGTTTTGAAGCCCATGCGTCTGGCAACTACGGGAACCATTATGGCATCCGAAGCGGCTCTAGAGTTTGGCATCGCGATTAATCTCTCTGGCGGATATCATCATGCCAGTGCAGAGCGCGGAGAAGGATTTTGTATTTATTCCGATATTGCCATCGCCATTTATTCATTGCGTCAATCGCAAAAGATTCATGTCGATGATCGGGTTGCGATCGTCGATCTAGATGCCCATCAGGGCAACGGCTTAGCGAGAATCTTTTATGACGATCCCAGTGTGCGAATTCTGGATATGTACAATCAGCAAATCTATCCTAACGATAACCATGCTCGGGAGCGCGTGGATTGCTCCATACCGCTGCTGTCGGGGACGAAAGATGATCGCTATCTTGGATTACTAAAAGACAGATTACCAGCTTTTTTACGGGAGAAAGAGCTACCGAAAATTGTTTTTTATAACGCAGGAACTGATATTTACGAGAGAGACCTTCTTGGTGGTTTAAAAATTTCAGAAAGAGGGATTTTAGAACGCGATCGCTTTGTTTTTCAAACGGTAAGTGACTTGGGTATTCCTTTAGTAATGGTACTTAGTGGTGGCTATGCTCCTGAAAGTTATCGCTTGATTGCCGATAGCATTTCCGACGTCTTGCAAACATGGAATAACTAGCGCTTAATCATTCCTTTTTGATCGGGTTCAAATTTCGCACTAAATTCCGTGCGATCGTCGTAATAGGCTCCCCTTAGATTGGCTCCAGCGAGTTTTGTCCTATATAAGTTCGCTCCTGCTAGATTAGCTCCTGCCAAATTTGCATCCAATAACTCAGAACCAAAAAGATTTGCTCCTGCTAAATTTGCCCCTATTAAATTTGCTTTAGCCAGATCCGATTCTCTCAAATCGACAGATTCTATGTTTGCTTGACATAAGTTCGCCCCCTGTAAGTTCGCTCCGAAACAATCAGATTCGGATAGATTTGCCCCCTCTAAATTTGCCCCCGAAAGATTTGCACCGAGGAGATTGACATGGCTCAAAATTGTTGAGCTCAGATTCGCTTTGCTCAGGTTAGCTTTGCAGAGATTTGCCTCTGTTAAATTAGCCTCCATTAAAAAACACTGACTTAGATTGGCATTCTCTAAATTGGCATTGGAAAATAAGGACGCCTCCAATCTTGCTTCAAATAAATTAACCGAATCTAAATTTGCCCTAGAGAGATTAGCCTTGGAAAGATTTGCTTTGCTTAAAACAGCTAAATACAATTGAGCTTCTGTCAAATCAGCTTCGCGAAGGTCTGCCTGGGTTAGGTTCGCTCGATTCAAAATTGTTTGTTTAAGCGATGCTTTGACGAGAATTGCTTCTCGAAGATTTGTTTGGGTCAAATCGGCTTGATCCAGATTTGCGCGGTTTAAATTGGTCGATCGTAAATTTGATTGACTCAAATCTACATGACTCAAATTGGCAGATGCACAAATTGCATGAGACAGGTTGGTATTGATAAGACTAGCTTCGCTCAGATCGGCTTGGTAGAGATTGGCACGAGCTAAGTTAGAACGATCTAAGCGAGCTGATACGAGGTTTGCTCGAACTAGATCCGCGCCACTTAAATTGGCGATCGCTAATACTGTATTTTGGAGATTTGCTCTAAACAGATTAGCTTGTTTCAAATTGATTCCAGCCAATTGAGCGTTTTGGAGATTGATATCACAAAGATTTACAGACTCAAAGCTTCTTTCCCCTGCTAGGTAGGCTTCTAACAGATATACGGCTGTTAGGATCGTTTTTTTCTTATCCTGCTTGGGCATTTGAGTTTGCTGGTTTTTTTTAGGATAAATTTATCATAGTGTTTTGATATAGCAAGTCAAGGTGGCTATTTCCGAATTTCTTGGGAAGCGAGCATCTGTTCGGCACGTTTGAGTTCGAGTTCGGAACCATTCATCACGATTAAATATTTACCTTGAGCAATCAGTTTGTTATAGGTATTAGCCTGCTTTTCGGTTACGACTAGACCGATTAAAGCGCCAACCAAGCCTCCAGCTGCCGTAAAAATGCCACTGCTAATCATTGTAAAAATAACGGCATTGGCTAGGGCAATCTGTCCTACACCTGGCAATGATAAAATCCCAATGCCCAAACAAAGCCCAACAGTGCCGCCCACACCATTCCCAATTAACCACCCTTTTTTTAATCCCAATCCTGTTCCTGAGATCGTTCCAGCATATTTCTCTTCAATTGGTCGTTTTACGGTCACCATTTGCCCGTTTTGTATGCAAGCATTCATATCTCGACCGACCAAAAAAATTTTCGCGAGCGGAAATCCAGCCATAGTCAGGGAATATAATGCTTGTCCTGCCGCCTCAAAATTGGAAAATACGGCAATTGCTCGACAACGTTGACCAATCATTATTTTTTACATTCACGAATTGAATTTAAATTCTGTAACTAAAGCTACCAATATATTATTAGCAGATAAGCAGTTGATTGGCTATATATTTGAACAACCCTAATAAGTACTTGTGCAAAATAAATTACCCAAACCCGTAACATTGCGACCCTTCGGGTCGCAATGTTACGGGTTTGGATGTGTAATTAATTATGGTCATCTACTTAAATCCTCCCGTTAGCAATATTTTCAATTTTCGTTATAGGTTGAGATACAAAAAGCTGTCCAGACTATAGAAGGTAAGAGCACAGTCAGCCTAATCAGGTCTGCTATACCATTTCTAGTTAGTGTCACAAATTTTTCGCCCTAAGGCTTCACCCAGTTCTGGCTGAAAACTGGGGCTTTGTGTTCCGTAGTATTTGTTGTTTTCGTTCTGCAATGTTTATAGGAGCCTGCTTGGATTATGTCAGTAAGCGATCGCGAGCATATCCAATACGAGCTATTAACAATCAAGACTGGCGAGTTTTTTGGTGAGATGACGCTTTTCTCCGGCGAGCACAGTCCGATATCAGTAACTGCGATCAAGGATTTAGAGGTGATGACGCTATCTGCAAGTGCTGTTAATCAAATGATCGATCGCCAAGCCTAGTTTTGCCCATGAAATCAGCCAGATGATAGAAATACACCGCCGCGTTGTAAGTACAATTCAAAAAGCTTGATATATGCGGCGCAAAGCATCGTATACGTCAGAAAATGTGAGGCGGAGCAAAGCACTGCCTCACATTTCTGGTTTTAATTTTATTGCACTGTGCTACTTAGCATAAAATAGCTAGAGATTAACTTTTATTGAGCAGGGATATTTAAAGAGGCAAAACATGGGGCAAACACTCGAAGCTGTAGCGATTGACTATCACACAGAAAATTATCGCGATGCCTACAGTCGAATCAATGCGATCGTCATTGAAGGAGAAGCTGAGGCTTACAGCAACTATCTCCAATTAGGGGATCTACTGCCCGAATCTACGGAAGATTTTACCAGACTTGCAAAGATGGAGGATCGCCACAAAAAAGGCTTTATCGCCTGTGGTAAGAACCTCAAGGTCACCCCCGACATGGATTTCGCGGAAAAATTCTTTGCTGAACTGCATGGAAATTTTCAAAAAGCATTTGCAACAGGAGATATCGTCACTTGTCTGCTTATCCAATCACTTATCATCGAGTGCTTTGCGATCGCTGCTTACAACATCTATATTCCGGTTGCAGATCCTTTCGCACGCAAGATCACCGAAGGCGTGGTCAAAGACGAATACTTGCATCTAAACTTTGGCGAAGAATGGTTACACAATCATTTTGAAGACTCCAAAGCAACCCTAGAGCAGGCAAATCGCCAAAACTTGCCTATCGTCTGGAAAATGCTCAACCAAGTTGAAGCCGATGCCAAAGTCCTTGGCATGGAAAAAGAAGCTTTGGTTGAAGACTTCATGATTCAATATGGCGAAAGCTTAGGCAAAATCGGCTTCAATACCCGCGACATTATGAGAATGTCAGCAATGGGTTTGGTCGCTGCTTAATTATTTTCTAAACGCGCCAATGGCGCGTTTAGCCATTTTTTGTTGACAACTGTAACTGGTAAACGCAATCGATGTTTGGTCTTATAGGACATTTGACAAGTCTTGAACATGCTCAGTCTGTAGCAAGGGAATTAGGCTATCCCGAATATGCTGATCAAGGTTTGGAATTTTGGTGTAGCGCCCCACCTCAAATCGTCGATCATATTAAAGTTACGAGCGCAACTGGTCAGCAGATCGAAGGGCTATATGTAGAATCTTGTTTTTTACCGGAAATGTTAGCTGGCAGCAAAATTAAAACTGCTATTCGCAAGATCCTCAACGCCATGGCGCTTGCCCAAAAAAATGATGTCGATATCACCGCCTTGGGGGGATTTTCGTCGATTATTTTCGAGAACTTTAATCTCAGTCAGATGTCGAGCGTGCGGAACATTCAACTAGAATTTGATCGCTTCACCACAGGCAACACCCACACCGCCTACATCATCTGTCGTCAGATCGAAGAGGCAAGCCTTAAATTTGGTATTGATCTGGCTAAAGCCACGGTGACTGTTTGCGGCGCAACAGGTGACATCGGTAGTGCCGTATGTCGTTGGCTAGATGCAAGAACTAACATCAAAGAATTATTGCTAGTCGCCCGTAATAAAGAACGTTTACAAGAATTGCAAGCCCAACTTGGACGCGGAAAGGTCGTGGAGATGGAGGATGCTCTGCCGCAATCGGACATTATCGTATGGGTGGCGAGTATGGCGAAGGGCATGGCGATCGATCCTGCTAAGCTCAAGCGTCCTTGCATTCTGATCGATGGTGGCTATCCTAAAAATATGTCTACGCTAATTCAAGAAGAAGGACTACATGTAATTGATGGTGGCATTGTTGAGCATAGTCTCGATATTGACTGGAAGATCATGAAAATCGTGAATATGACTGCGCCTGCCCGTCAGCTTTTTGCCTGTTTTGCGGAAGCGATGCTCTTAGAGTTTGAAGGTTGGCATACGAGCTTCTCTTGGGGACGCAATCAAATCAGTATTGAGAATATGGACAAAATTGGTGTGGTTTCTGTCAAACACGGATTTAGACCACTAATCAATTCATAAAGTAAAGGCGGTGAAATGTGCTCCCGTTACTTTAAGTACTTGTGAATATGTAATACCAATTCACAAAAGTGTCGTCCACTTTTGTGAATTAAAAACCAAACCCTGTAAGGGTTTTAAAAACACAAAATGGCTACGCCATTGAGTGTTTTGGTATAAAGAGAGCAATTGCGATGTAAATTTGTAAGGCTTTGATAAGTTGCACAATATGACTCAAAAGATCGCATTTCTTGGTTTAGGAGTAATGGGAGGGGCAATGGCTGCCAACTTAGTCAAACGTGGATATTCAGTACTAGGTTGGAATCGTACTAAAGACCGCCCCACGATCGCTACATTTACAAGTGTCGGCGGCACATTAGCTAAATCCTTAGAAGATGCAGTCGGTGAAGCAGATGTGGTGTTCTCTTGCCTAGGCGATGTGCCTGATGTCACCGAGGTACTCATCGGCGATCATGGGGCGATGCACTTTGCTAGAGCCAATACCTTATTTATCGATACCAGCACCATCGGCAGTGATGCTGCGAAGGCAATTGGGAATGCCTTAATGCATGACGGTTTGCGCTTCTTGGATGCGCCAGTGTCAGGCGGCGATGTGGGCGCACGTAATGGCACATTAACTTTTATGGTTGGCGGCACTCCCAAAGATTTACAGGAGTGTTTATATCTATTTGAGGCGATGGGTAGCAATATTAAACATTGCGGGGCGATCGGTAGCGGTCAAGCCGTAAAGCTCTGCAATCAAACTCTAGTGTCAGTCTATATGCTAGCTCTTTGCGAAACCATGCAGTTTGCAGAGAAAATTGGTCTTGATCCACGATTGATAGTCGATGTTTGTGGCAGTGGGGCAGCAGGATCTTGGGCTTTAACAAACCTTGGTATGAAGGTTGCGACGGGCGATTATCAGCCTGGGTTTGCAATTAAACACATGCTCAAGGACTTAAGACTTGTGCAAGAAATTAGCGATCGCCAAGATTTAGATTTTCCTGTAGATCTACCTGCGATCGCTCTAGCTATGCAAAATTTCCAAAAAGTCAGTCAACTTGATAATGGACAAGGCTCTGAGCAAGGCACACAAGCGATGATCCGAGCCTACCTGTAGGGGCAATTCATGAATTGCTCCTACAGGTAGGGTTTTAAAATTTGTGCTAAATCGTAAATTGTTAAAAATCTAGCAAACTCTAGCAAGTATGCTTTGATACAATGCGAAGCTAATCCCATAAAGATGCCTCCGCTCCTCCAGAAAAAATGCAACTGGCAAAACGACTTCGTAATATTCTGCCTTCCTTAACTCTAGCGATCGACGCAAAAGCTAAGGCGATGAAGGCTAGTGGAATTGATATTTGTAGCTTTAGTGCTGGTGAGCCAGACTTTAATACACCCGACCATATCAAGGCTGCTGCCAAATTAGCTCTCGACCAAGGAAAGACTCGATATACTGCTGCCGCAGGTATTCCTGAGCTGAAACAAGCGATCGCTGACAAGCTCCTTCGCGACAATAACTTAACCTACAAGCCCGAACAAATCATCGTCACTAATGGTGGTAAGCACTCGCTCTTCAACCTGATGATGGCAATATTCGATGAGGGCGATGAAGTAATTATTCCAGTACCTTTTTGGGTGAGCTATCCAGAAATGGCAAAGCTTGCTGAGGCGACACCAGTATTTGTGATTACAACTGAAGAAACTGGATACAAAATCACTCCTGAACAATTAGAAGCTGCCATCACTCCAAAAACCAAGCTATTTGTTCTCAATTCTCCTTCCAATCCTACAGGCATGGTGTACTCACCTGCGGAAATCAAGGCTCTAGCCGAAGTTCTTGACCGACATCCCCATGTTTACATCGTCTCCGATGAGATTTACGAAAAGATTCTCTACGATGGGGCAACTCATCTAAGTATCGCGGCGGTGAGTCAGTCGATGTATGATCGCACTTTGATCAGTAGCGGTTTTGCCAAGGCATACTCGATGACAGGCTGGCGGGTTGGCTATTTGGCTGGCGCACCTGACATCATCAAGGCGGCTACGCTGATTCAAGGACATAGTACCTCGAACATTTGTACTTTTGCACAGTGGGGTGCTGTTACAGCGCTCAATGATTCACAAGACTGTGTAGAATTTATGCGTAAAGCTTTTGAAGAACGCCGCGATGTCATGTATGACTTGTTAACTGCGATTCCAGGACTTACCTGCCCTAAACCTGATGGCGCATTTTATCTATTCCCTAGCATCAAATCCTTCGACATGCCTTCTCTGGAATTTTGTGACAAATTGCTAGAATCAGAAAAAGTAGCTCTGATTCCTGGTATTGCGTTTGGTTTAGACAATTGCATTCGTCTTTCCTATGCTACTGATTTAGGAACGATTCGAGAAGGATGCGGTCGCATTCGCCAATTTGTCGAAAAACATTTCTAATATCTATAAAATGAACAGAAAAAGCGGCGTATTACGCCGCTTTTTCTATTGGTAGCTTTATATGAACAAAATCTACATCGCGATCGCAACCATTGTTATTTTGATCTGTGGATATTTTGGGCTAAATTTTTGGTTGCTGGACAATCGCTCTCCCAGAAATAGTATGACTGAATCTCAAGGCTTAGATCCCTACGACTTGAAAACATATCCATCCAATCCCGATCTTTCAAACCGCGATCTAAACAAACCTTTAGTCGTGTTTTTTGGGGACTCCCGTGCAGTGGCTTGGCCAGCGATCGCTAATATCCCATTTGAGTTTATCAATCGCGGTATCAACGGACAAACTACTAACCAAGTATTAGGAAGACTATCTGCTCATGTTGCGTCGTTATCGCCTCAAATCGTGGTTGTCCAAGTTGGTGTGAACGACTTGAGAGATTTTGCTGCCTTTCCCAATGAATCGCGGAATATAATCAATAAGTGCAAACAAAATATTCAAAAAATTGTTAATAGACTAACCCAAGAACTAAATGCAACGGTCATCCTAACTACGATTTTTCCGACTAGTGAGTTACCTCAATCAGTGCGAGCTTCTTGGCCAGAAGAAGCCGATCGCGCGATTATTGAGATTAATCAATTTATCAAATCACTCAAAAGCGATCGCGTTATTATTCTGGATGCAGCGACACTCCTAGCAGACGAGCGTGGCAATGTTCGCCAAATCTATAGCCGAGATATTCTGCATCTCAATAGCCAAGGTTATAAAATGCTTAATGATGAGTTATTGAAAATACTCACGAATAAAAACCCATAAGGTTGCGCCCCGCTGGGGCGCAACCTTATGGGTTTATCTAGTTAGAAATATTACGTCAAGAAGATTGGACAGTTAAACGGATGGCAAAATTTTACGATCGCATTACAACCGAATTACAGACATTCATCGAAGCGCAACATATTTTCTTTGTGGCAAGCGCTCCTAATCATGGGCGTGTAAACCTTTCACCCAAAGGAATGGATGCTTTGCGAGTAGTCAACGAATCCGAAGTCGTTTATCTCGATCTCACAGGGAGTGGCAACGAAACTGCTGCTCATTTGCTGGAAAATGGCAGAGTCACAGTCATGTTATGTAGCTTCACGGAGAAGCCCTTAATCTTGCGTCTCTATGGTCAAGGCGAACCAATCCGTCCCAGAGATTTGGCATGGCAAGAATATCTATCGCTATTTCCTGCGATCGCGGGTACTCGCCAAATCGTGCGCGTCAAAATAGAATCTGTACAAACATCCTGTGGTTTTGCGGTTCCCTTTTATGAATTTTCAGGCGATCGGCAAGTACTAAAAGAATGGGCAGAGAAGAAAGGTGAAGAGGGTGTCTATGAATATTGGCAAAAAAACAATCTGCAAAGTATAGATGGTCTCCCAACTGGACTTTTATAGACACCATCAATAGATAAAAGACTACAAGAAGACTGGTCTCTCAAATATCACCAAGTTGCTTTTGGCAAATCGCGCGAAAAATAAGATACATATCATTGCTGCCAGACCTTGACAGAGCGATCAGCACTACCACTGACTAGGGTTGAATCTTTAGGATTGAAACTAAGGGATAGAACAGGAGCTTCGTGTTTATTGAGAACTTGCATTTGTTTACCCGTTTTCACATCCCAAATCCGAATTGTTTTATCAACTCCACCAGAGGCGATCGCACTTCCATCTCGATTAAATGCAACCGCTAATACCCCGCCTGTATGCCCTGAGAGAGTACGCAAAACTTTGCTAGTACTAACATCCCAGATTTTTACAGTTTGGTCTTGACTACCACTGACAAACAATTTACCGTCAGGACTAAAGGCGATCGCATTTACTGGTGCATTCCCCAAAATGTTGAGAACTTCCTTTCCTGTTTTTACATCCCAGATCCTAATGGTTTTATCGAAACTGGCGCTAGCAATTCTTTTGCCATCTGGATGAAAAGCGACAGAGGTAACTTTATCCTCATGTCCTTCAAAAGTTTTTAGTAGCTCTCCTTTACGCCAATTCCAAAGCTTGACCGTTTTATCAGCACTAGCGCTGGCTAATGTATTACCATCAGGGCTATAGGCAGCACTGTAGACCTGCCCTTGATGTCCTTCGATATTGCGAATTGGTTTACCACTGCGGAAGTTCCATAACTTAATCGATTTGTCGATGCAGGCAGTGGCGAAGGTATTACCATTGGGATGTACCGCGATCGCATTGATACCAGAAACAGAGCCAAGGTGATTAGATAAAGACCCAAAAGATTGATTATCTTCGATATTCCATAGTTTTAAAGTGCGATCGTAACCACCACTAGCAAAACTAAATCCGTTAGGAAAGAAAGCAACAGCTCGAACCCACCCAGTATGTCCAGTCAGGCTCAGCCGTAGTTGATAATTTGAGATAATGGTTGGAGTAGGCTTAGGAACTGTAGGAATAGGTTTGGGTGAAAGAGCAAGCTTGGGCAAATATTGAGAGAAATTAATCGCTCCCCAACCAATTCCTGCTATGCAAACTAGCGCAATCCCCCAACGATTAGTATTTTGACTGAAAGCAAAAGTCGGCATTTGAAAACTGTCAGCATCTCGCATAGGCAAGTTGTCGAGATCGTAGAGCACTTCTTGAGCTGTCTGATAGCGATCTTCAGGATAATGCTTGACCATGCGATTGAGAATGAGCGCCAGTTCAGGACGAATTGCCGTCCCCATCTGCCAGTTTAGTAAATTCAGGTCTTCGCGACGGACTAGCTGACTAGGATGCAAGCCTGTTAGGAATTGAATCGCAGTTAACCCAAGAGAATAGATATCACAACTAGGAGTAAAATGTCCAAGAGCTTGCTCAAAAGGCATGTAGCTAGGCGTACCGAGGACAACTCCATTTTGAGCCGCAGTTGCATAGATGCCTTTTAGAACTGCAAAATTAGTGAGGACAAACTGTTGATTGCTATTGCCCTGATTATCGTTTTGATCGCCTTTCTGGTTATATTTACGGCGAATTAAATTTCTAGGACAGATATCTCCATGCACAATATTGGAGCTATGGGCAATATGCAAACTAGTCAACAATTGCTGCAAAAATCGAATTAACTCTGACTCGTTAAAGAGTCTACCTGAGACGATTTCATCACTAAGACGAGTTCCTTCAATCGCTTCTTCTACGATATAGAATTCTTCCTCTTGTTCAAAGTAGGTTGTTATCTTTGGGAAGTCGTTGCTGCGATCGCTAAGTTGCTGTAATTTGGGAACTTGATTCTGAAATAGCGATCGCGCCCAGTCAAGTTGCAGATTGGTTTTATTAATCAGACAAAAACTTTTCGCAATCCAACGTGGCATTTCCGCAGCGACAGTATCTTCAACCAAATAGGTCTGTCCATAGGTCTCATCAGCGATCGTCTGCACAACTCGAAAGCGTCCACCCAACAAATTGCCAAACACTCTTCCTATTGTTTGTGATGTCGCCATGAGAACCTTACTCCAACCACAACTGATTTAATTATAATCCAATGCGCCCAATTGCCATTGGCAACAGGGCGCATCGAATTATAACTAGCTCTTTGACAATGGCACAACATAGAGAATGCCGGAAATCAACGTGAGTGCGACTGCAATCCAGAAAAAGGCGATCGCATAGGGAATTTTGACCAATAAAGCGGCGATCGCCACAATTTGCATCACAGTTTTTGCTTTCCCCCAAAAATTTGCGCCGATAATTTGAGATTTACTGTCGTCACCAGAAGCTTCTTGACTAGACGCACTCGGCGCACCGCGCCAAGCGGTGATTAATAACTCTCTTGTAATAATTAGAAATACTGCCCATGCTGGGACCTGACCAAGTTCGATGAACAATAAAAACAAGGCGATTGTGAGGACTTTATCGACGAGAGGATCGAGGAATTTCCCCAGTTCAGTTATTTGATTAAGTTTTCTTGCTAAATAACCATCAAGCCAATCGGTAATTGCAGCTAGAATAAATACCCCTAACGAAATCAGACGAGTAAGTTCGCTATCTTGCCAAAGAAATAGCCCAAAAATGAGCGGAACAGCGATCAATCTCGATAAAGTTACCCAAGTTGGCAATGTAATCATAAATATTAAAGTCGAATAATATAGAGGTGCAGCTTAGCAGCACTTCTATATTATTTGGTTTGGGTGACTCGCCAGCTGAGTTTGATGTTAAACCAGAAGTTCCAAATTGTGACGATCGCGATCGCAATCAAATTAGCTAGATATTTATTAATATGCATATAGTTATAAAGAAAATTAAGAATAACCAAGTTCAATCCAATCCCTACTAAACAAATAAGATTGAACTTCACAAATCTCTTAATTAGCTTTGTCCATCCAACCTGTTGTTGCGACAGATCGCGAAATGTCCAGAGATCGTTCCAAAGAAAATTATTGAGAACTGCCACTTCAGCCGCAATCATCTTACTGCGTGTTAGTCCCCATCCCAAAGTAGAGGCATCACTAAGTAAATAGAAGATTGTCATATCCACAAATACACCACTGAGCCCAACGAGTCCAA
Organism: Pseudanabaena sp.; assembly: GCA_003249035.1. Lineage (GTDB taxonomy): Bacteria > Cyanobacteriota > Cyanobacteriia > Pseudanabaenales > Pseudanabaenaceae > Pseudanabaena. The sequence goes on along the minus strand of QBMK01000013.1, from coordinate 69,248 downwards.
ATTTTAGAAATCGTTTGACAGGAACTCGAATTTTTTCTCGTAATTTGGTGATTCTGCCACGCGATCGCAAGCGAAATAGATGCAATATATAATCCACATATTGCCGCCAAGTAACTTTACTCTCTCCCTCTTGCCGTTCTTGAAATATATATCCAACCTCAGATACGTTAACAATATTGCCTCGCCCAAGCACTTCAATCAGGATTTTGTAACCTAGAGGATTCATCGGATAGTTCGCGATCGCACTGCGCCTGACCATAAAATAACCACTCATCGGATCGGAAACACGTCCAATTACATTTGGTAAGATGAACAGCCCCAGCATCTGTGCTCCCCTTGATAGCAAACGTCTGACAAAGCCCCAGTCACTGACACCCCCACCTTCCACATGGCGGCTAGCCACCACTAAGTCCGCTCCTTTCTCCATTTGATCGAGCATCTTAATCAGAGTTTCTGGTGGATGCTGTAAATCTCCATCAATCACCCCTAAGATCTCTCCTTGAGAAGCCTGCCAACCGCGAATCACCGCCGTTGAAAGCCCCTTTTCTCCTTGACGACGCATTACTCTTAATTGAGGATAGATTGGCATCAAATCCAGTCCAATTTGCCATGTCAAATCCGGACTATCATCATCAACAATTATTAACTCATAATTTTCTTGAAAATGATTATTTAATAATTGAGTCAAAATTTCCACCAACTTAGCTAAGTTATTGCTCTCATTGTAAGTAGGTACAATTAAAGAAAATTCAACTGATTTCTCCCGTCCTTGAGAAACTTGCTCAAAATCCGACTCAGCTAAATCATCAGAAAAGAGAAGTTCATTAATTTGAAATGATCCCGATGGAACAGGAACGAGAGAATAGGGCATTGACTTAGAAATTAATTTATAGAGATGAGATCTAGAAAATAGTTGATGGTTTAAGAATTTAGACTAAATTAGGGATGAGATGTTTAACAATGCAACAAAAAAGTATATCCGGAAATCCTAGGTTGAATTAATTTAATCGCACATTATTTTTCGTTCGTCCATTAGAGCTTATTGGTTCAGAATTTTGATAAGTCAAGCAATCCGACTTGATTTTGCGTTTACTCATTGCCCAATTGAGTCCATCCCCCAGTTCTGAATTATTTTCCATTTTCCATCACGATCAAATAAAAAGGGCACAAACTGGCCTTTTAGTTTAACGATAGTTTGTGAATTGAAGTGCGAGGGGAAAGTCTTCAGCTTTTACAAGTTGAATGATTTCTTGAAGTTCATCTTTTGACTTGGAAGTAACCCGTAAAGCGTCGCCTTGGATAGAAGCTTGAGCTTTTGGGAAAGCATCTCGAATAATTTTAGAAAGTTTTTTTGCTTGATCCTGTTCAATGCCTTTTTTTAGCTTAATAATTTGCACGACACGATTACCGCTAGCCGACTCAATTTCGCCGTAGTCAAAGATTTTTAGAGATAAACCGCGCTTGATTGCTTTAGATTGCATCACATCAACCACGGCAGTGAGCGTCATTTCACTATTAGTGTTAATTGTTATCGATTCTTTTTCAAGTTCAACTTCTGTTTTAGTACTTTTTAAGTCATAGCGACTGACAATTTCACGGCGAGTTTGATCGATCGTATTGACAAGTTCTTGATGATCAAAATCGCTAACCACATCGAATGAATAACTGGAAGCCATAGATTTATTTTAGGTTTTATTGCGTAATGTATCCCATCGTACCAAAAAACTAATAACAGAAAGTTGGTGCAAAGCGCCAACTTTCTGTTATTCCCATAGGCGCTTGCCTTCTGCACCTTGCAAGCGATCATGGGTATCACGCAAAAGCTTTGGAATATCTAAATTTTCTGGACAACGTGGCAAACAATCGCCACAGTCAGTACAACGAATTGCTTTACGCCCTGGGAACCAATGCCCAGCATTTTCAAACATTTTGTAACGATATTTCCCAAATTCCACCATGTCAAAGCTGACTGCTAAATTTCTTAGTCGTAACACTTCAGGGATATTGATATCTTCAGGGCAAGGTAAACATTCATAACACTGGGAACAGCGATCGCCTTCTAAAACTGTATAGCGGCGATTAATGCAATCAAGAACTGCTTGCTCTAACTCGGACATTGGCTCATCGTTGTCCCATGCATCTTGGTGCGAGTCAATTTCAGCAGGATTAGCTGCGCCGAGGCTGAGAGTATGCACACGGGGATCGCTAAGCAGAAAGCGATCGCACATATAAAGAGCCGTAAATGGATAACTTATACCTGCTAATTCTTCCGAAGGGCTATACAGCATTCCGCCTTTATCCGATGGCGAGATGATGAATACACCCATATCTTTCTCATGGGCTAATTGCACGGCGGCGGCGTTACGCTGATTGAAAAAATAATAATGTAAGTTGATTGATTCAAATAAATCGGTGTTGAGGGTATCGATAATTACTTCAAGGGAGCCGTGGGTTGAGAATCCGACATGACCAATCATCTTTTGATCCACCGCTTCTCTAACTGCTTTCATACAGCCGTGGGGATCTTTAACGAGGTCGAGGTGTTCGCGTAAGTTAATGCCATGAATATCAAAATTGTCAATATAGTCAACGTTCAGCTTTTTGAGTGACTGCTCGATCTGGCGACGCATCGAGTCGGCATCTTTGGTGGGCGAAATTTTAGTAGTCAGATAAAAGCGATCGCGTTGTTTACTCAATCCATTGCGCATCGCCTTACCGATAAATTCTTCGCTCTTGCCATAGCCTTGAGCAGTTTCGATATGATTGATGCCAACTTCTAATGCCCTTAAGATCGTTTTGTGAGCATTCTCCGCCGATTCCATATAGCGCATCGCTCCTAGTGAAAAGACTGACAGGAGCATCTCAGTTTTGCCAAAACGACGGTAGCGCATAGGTAATTCACCAAATATACTTATTTTATCCAAAAGATATAGGGTCGCAAAGCGACCCTATATCTTGAAATTCAAGGAAAGCTTCGTGTTACTTTTGCTAGAACTGGCGACGGGCGAATATGAGGATGGCGATCGCCAAGGTCAACAAGGCATAGCTCAAAATATAAATGCCATTGCTAAACATATCTGGCAAACTTGGCAAAATATTATAAACCGCTTCATTTTTAAGATTAGCACGCGACAAATCGGGCAAAATCATGTATAAAGTGCGCGTTACTACTTGCAAACTTGGATTTTTTGAAATCTCACCCAATAGCAATAAATCGCGGCTAAAGTTACCAATTAAATAGGCGGCAAGAGTCAGCAAAGAGGCTATTAGCGAACCTGAAAAAGAACCAAAGAAAATCGCGATCGCCCCTAGTAGCATGATTTGCCAAAAGATAAAAAAGTTAGCCGTAAGAATCGCAGGAATCGGAATCGAAATTCGCTTAATTGCCATCAAAATGATAAAAATCGCGGTCATAATCGACACTAGTGCACCGACCACGGCAGTTAAGCCCAGATGCTTACCCAATACGAATTCAGTACGGTGCATGGGCTTGGCAATCAAGATAAAAATTGTACGCTTGTCGATCTCTTTATTGATTAAATTCGTACCAACCAACACCGCCACAAGCAGACTCACCACCTCGATCGCTGCGATACCGACATCTACGATCATTTTTGCCGATGAGTCATAGGAAAACTCTGGCAGCAACAACATCGCTGACACCAAAATCACGGTATATAGCAAAGATAGATAAAGCACCTGTTCGCGTACGGTTTCGCGAAATACATTGGTGGCGATCGCCCAAACGCGACCTAAACTTAGACTCAGGTTCAGACTTAAGTTCATTGGTCAACAAAATCCTCAATAGTCCTAACATGAATGCATCTTACCGCACAATTAGAAGAGCGCTTCATCCCCTCATATTGTGCTGTATGCTAACTAGCTATGAATAATTTGTCAGCAATTCTTCCCTTTATCCAAGAGCTAACAAAACAAGTAGGCGATCGCCTACTTACTGACTTTGAACAAGCGCGAATAGCGATCGCAAAGGAAGATGGCAGCCTTGTCACTAAAAGCGATCGCTGGGCAGATGCTTACATCAAAGCAGCATTAGAGAAAGAATTTCCTAAATATGGGGTGTTGACTGAGGAATCAAATCAGACTTTGAGCGTTCAAGAATGGTCATGGGTAGTTGATCCCCTTGATGGCACAACTAATTTTGCAAGGGGAATTCCGATTTGGGGCATATCCTTAGGGCTGTTGCATTATGGCACACCAGTTTTTGGTTATGTATCAATTCCACCATTACACCAAAATATTTACGGATGGTCAGACGAGAGTGGCTCAGCAGCATTCTTTAACAACACGCCGATTACTTTGCCCGAAGTTGCGCCCGATCCTAATGCACTAGGCAATTACTTTTTTAGCGCCTGTTCTCGCAGTCTTGAAAAAATGGGTCGCTCGAAGTTCCCCTTTAAATTGAGGATGTTGGGTGTAGCGAGCTATAACATCTTAACTGTAGCGATCGGCTCAACAATTGGCGCGGTGGAGGCAACTCCCAAGATTTGGGACATTGCAGCTGTTTGGGTAATTCTTAAGGCTATGGGTGCAGTCTGGGTTCCTCTAGAATCATCACAAAGTATTTTTCCATTAGAAATGGGTAAAGACTACAGCCAGCGAAATTTTCCAACTCTCGTTGTCAGTCATTCTGAACTGTTACCAATAGCAAAAGAAATAGTTACAAATTTTGCCTAAATTATTTTTACGGCTCAAATTTATACTGCCACTATTTTTAGCAAAATATCATTTATTATTTCTGGCACTTCATCTTGAGGACAATGCCCAGCATTAGCGATCGCAATAAATTCCTTAACGCAAGCAAATCTAGTAAACGACGATCGCCCCATCTCGATCGGCTCCCAAGGATCACGTTCGCCCCACAATACGATCGCGTCGCAGGGCAAAATCGCCAACAGATCTTCAGGCCTCGGACCCTGTGAGTAACGCACAAATGCCATAAATACATCCACAGCATTAGGGTTTAGGGCAGGCTTAATTAATATGTCAATTAGCTCATCAGTAATAGCGCTGCGATCAATATAGGCTTGCGACAATATTTGTCTCACCGATCGTCGATTACGTACTTGATCGAAAAACAACTTAGCGATCGCTCGATTACCCAAAATATTTTGCACAGTCTTGACGCCAATGCGCTTAAACCAAGGCATATCCAATTGATTCTGTTCCTGTAATAATCGCAATGAACAATTAATTAATACGGTTTTGGCGATCAAATCAGGCGCGTAAACAGCCGCCTGCATCGCTACTACTGCCCCGATCGAATTGCCGACTAATATGGCGCGATCGCCTACTACCTCTTTAACAAAATCCGCAACCTGTTGTCCCCAAGTCTCAAAGGTATAAGGCAAGTCGCTCGGCTTCGGTTGTGCTGAAGATCCAAAGCCAATTAAGTCAATCGCATAGACTCTATATTTTTTGGCTAAAACTGGAATATTTTTGCGCCAATGCCCTACTGAAGCCCCAAAGCCGTGAATCAGGACTAGGGCTGGCTTATCTAGATTTTCTTCTAATCCTTCAGCACAATAACCTATCTCATAACCACGCCATGTCCAGAAGAGATCTGCAAACTTACGATATGTAAAAACCATTAAAACAACTTGAATTTGAGAGCTAGTGCTAGACGATATGAAATCAGAGATTAAACCAATTTTGCTATTATTAGCACCTGCGGCGCTCATCATAGAAATTGGTTTTGAGGCAAGTCATCTTTAAAGATGACTTGCCTCAAAACCAATTTCTATGATGAGAATTGATAGGATGAGGCACTGCGCACCTCAAAAAAAGTAAACTTATGTTAAGCAAGTAGAACTAGCTAATTTCGCCTATCCTATCATTGACTAGAGATTAGCCTCTCGTAATTATATTTAGCTTATTTAACCCCAAACTCGTTGTATGTTTGGGAATAGATATTTTTAGAACTTTTCGATAATATTTTGGAGATTTAAACGTGGCGATTCCTTTGTTGAATTACGCTCCAGCATCGCAAAATTCTCGCGTTGCTGGCTTTACAGTTGGTAGTGACAACACACCTCGCATTTATAACACTGCAAACTTGCTCTCTAGTGGTGATCTAGGCGAACTGATTGAAGCTGCCTATCGTCAAATTTTCTTCCATGCTTTTAGCTCGGATCGTGAAGTTACTCTAGAATCGCAATTGCGTTCTGGCAATATCTCGGTCAGACAATTTGTGCGTGGACTAGTACTCTCTAACACCTATAGAAGCAGTTTTTATGACAAAAACAGCAACTATCGCTTCGTAGAGCAAACTGTACAGCGCGTCCTTGGTCGTGATGTTTACAGCGAAAAAGAAAAAATTGCTTGGTCGATCGTAGTTGCAACTAAAGGTATTGAAGGCTTCATTGATGCGCTGCTTAACAGCGATGAATATCTTGAAGCCTTCGGCGAGGACATCCTCCCTTACCAACGTCGTCGGGTACTACCTAGCCAAAGAATTGGGGAAATGCCTTTCAACCTCAAATCCCCTCGCTACGATGCTTACCATCGCGCAAAGTTGGGCTTCCCTCAACTCATCTGGCAAAACACAGTCCGCAGCTATGTTTCTACCGATAGAGCGCCCAAGATTGGCGATCCAGCCTTGTTCTTGAATATGGCTCGTAATATCAGCGCATCGCCTGCTAATTCCAGACCTGTATCTGCACAGAATTTAGATTATCTAAGTCTTGTTCCTCGTCGCTAAATCTAAACTTTAGCGAGCAAAGTGCTATGCAAATTACTCACTAAAACAAAAATCAAGGGGGGGTGCGAAGCGCCTCCCTTGATTTTTTGTACAACCAATGCTTCGTGGTTGATCGCAAGGCGCTATATTGTAAGATTCTTATTAAGATTAATTAATATTTCACCTTTCTTTATCTTGCTTTTAATGGATATTTATCAGTTTCTTGAGCTTTTTGTCGGTCGTTGGCGATCGCAACGCAGCGATCATCAATTTAGTAAGGGAAATGGTAGTGATGCTCGTTCTGTGATTGAGATTACCGCCTTAAGTCTTAATGATCCGGACTTAGTTGGGATCTGCCAAAAACATGACATTCATCCTAATACCGCGATACATCCGATGAAGATGTCGTGGGAAGAAGAATCTCTAAGCAGCAATAAGCCCAAGGGCATTACTTTAATCGTGCCTGTGCCTAATGATCTGGATTCCCCGCAAAAAGGCTTGATTTTGACCAGACAAGGTAAAGCTGTTTATGAACTTGGTACAGACGAAGCTCTGACAATTCAGACCAGAACTGCACAAAATGTAGTTGAGGAGAGGATTTGGTATGGGAATCCCAACTTAAGATTTCGCGTAGCAACTTTGTTACAAGTAGATATAAATAGCAGTCGTCATGTCCAATCATCCAAATTTTATTCCGAAATTCGCAGTGCCGTCCCAAAGACATAAAGTAAATGCGGCACATAGTGCCGCATTTACTTTATGTCTTTATAAAATGAGATATTAACGTCCAGACTTCTAAACCGATAAAACCTGCTAAAACGATAAAAATCGCAATATTTAAACCAGTTTTAATTTTTTCCATATGGTTGTTTATAGGCTCTGTAAATAGGCGTTGGTGAAATCGGTTAGCATTAGCCATCCTAATCTATTCCAAAGTGTCATATTTTGATGAATTAGGTGCTTAAATAAACCAAATAATTTTGACTAGAAAAATCATCACTTTATCTAGTTGAGTTAAACTTAACCGTTATTACATTCAAGTGTGAGGATGTACTGCTGTGAATTTGGTCAAAAGATTTAGTATTCTCGGCTCTGTGGCGATCTCATCTTTGGTGATCGCCCAATCAGCTTCGGCAAGCTTTGTTGTTTTTGTTTCCGGTAATGATCCCGCAACGTTACAAAGAGTTCGGTCTGTTTCACCATCAGCTTTTGCAACAAAGATCAACAATCTGCCTGTAGTTCAGGCAGGTATATTTAATTCTGAGGCTAGCGCTGATAGTTTGGCGAGCTCACTGCAGCAGTCTGGACTGCCAGCCCAAAAATATTTTCGAGCTTCAGGCGGTAAGGAAACAAATGTCCAAGTTCCTTTTACAGAAACCAACACCTCTTCAGTAGTCGGGTTATCTAACCCGCAACAGGTTGTCATTCAACCAAGCGCAAATACTCAACCAGCGAACTTTCAGGCATATTCTCAGCCACAGGCTTTTAGCTCTGCACCCCAACAAACAACCGCCTACAGTAATCCCCAATATCAGCAGATTACAACCAATACTGTTGTACCTCAAGTACAAACTCAAATGGTTCTCGTACCACGTATGCAACAGGTACTAGTTCCTGAGACTCGGCAAGTTGTGACCCAAACAGTTGTGCCTCAAACTCAAATTGTCCAGACTGGTTTCGTGCAACCAAATGTTTATTCACAACCTGCAAACTCTTGTATACAACCAACAAACTCTTGTATACAACCGGCAAGCTACATGCAACCATCAAGCTACACGCAACCATCAAGTTATGTGCAGCCACAGACAAGTTTTATTCCTGATAACTCAGCAACATCATTCCCAACCACATTCGACAACTCGTTCGGATCTCCCACGAACTTCTCAGCTCAACCTCAGCCAAACAATACTGCTTCTTTTAATAACGGTTCGCAGTTAGCTCAAATCAACCAAAATCCTAATTTCCGCTTTGTTGCAGCTGTACCTGCAAGTGTAAACAACCAGATTTTGCTTTCGAGAGTTCGCCAGTACTCTCCTAATGCCTTTTTTGCAAGTTCTTGGCGTGGTACTTATATTTTCGTGGGTGCCTATGAAAATCGAGATGCAGCAGAAGCTGTGTCCCGCTATCTGCGATCGCAAGGTATTGATTCACGAGTTCTTTACTTCTAAATATGCCTGTGAATAGCACTTCAGATATTCCCCCAAACCCAAACCCAAAATTAGTTCAGCGCCCCAAGTGGCTAGAGCCTTTGGCTTTGCTTTTCCCAAGCGGCTTTTGGCTGATCTCATTTTTGATTATCCCAACAGTTTTTATTTTAATTCAGAGCTTTGTTCCCCAAGGTAAAACTGCGTTTGGGCTAGAAAATTACCAAAGAGTATTTGAATACGTTGGTGGGAACTTTATCTATCTTGTTGTCGTGTGGCGATCTTTGCTTTATGCGCTTATCACTACAGGATTTTGTTTGCTCTTAGGATTTCCTGTAGCTTACTGGCTAGCTGTGATTGCTCCCAAGCGTTGGCGTAATATTTTGCTACTTTTATTTGTACTGCCTCTATGGACTTCATCGTTATTAAGATCCTATGCTTGGATTACTATTTTGCGTCCGACAGGAGTTCTAAACACTTTTCTTAATTTCATTGGACTATCAGGAATCAATGTATTAAATAAGGCGGAGGGCGTAATCATTGGCATGATTTACACTTATCTGCCTTATATGGTTTTAGTTCTTTACACTTCGCTTGAACGTCTCGATCTCCGTTTACTGGAGGCAGCGGCTGACTTGGGCGCTAATGCTAAACAAACCTTTTGGCAGATTACGGTTCCGCAGGTATCCTCAGGAATCATCGCAGGAGCAGCTTTGGTGTCGATCACTAGTTTTAGCGATTACATCAACCCACAATTATTAGGTGGTCCTGGTAGCCGCACGATCGCCTCAATTATTGAGTTGCAATTTTTGGGTGCTAGTAGCAACCGAGGTTTTGGCTCAGCATTGAGTATGGTGCTAATTTTGGCAGTAACAATTGTGATTGCCTTGCTAATTAAATATGGCGATCGCAGGGTGGTAAGTGATGAGTAATCGAATCAATGTGCCGACGGTTAAGCGTTGGCAAACTTGGTATACGGTGATTGCATTTGTTTACATGTACTTGCCAATTGCCGTTCTGACCCTTTTTAGCTTTAATAAATCCCCATCTCCATCTCAATGGACTGGGTTTACTTGGGATTGGTATGCCAAGTTTCTCCAAAATCCAATTTTGCTCGCAGCTTTACAAAACAGCCTAAGCGTTGCCCTCACAGCCGTATCAGTCTCTGCCATATTAGGCACGTTCACCGCAGTTGGCTTAGCCAGATATTATTTCCCAGGGAAAAGCCTATATCGTGGCGTTACCTATTTACCTTTGATCATTCCTGACATTGCGATCGCTGTGGCAACTCTCGTATTTTTTGCGGCAATTCAACTACCTCTTAGCCTTGCCACTATCGTAATTGCCCATATTGTTTTCTGTTTAGCATATGTCTCTGTAGTTGTATCCAGTCGTCTTGCCACGATCGATCCTCAGCTCGAAGAAGCTGCACTCGATCTAGGTGCTACACCCGTGCAAGCTTTTTTACGGGTATTGTTGCCACAACTTTTACCAGGGATTCTATCAGGCTGTCTTCTGGCGTTTATTCTCAGCATGGATGATTTTGTAATTGCATACTTCACCGCAGGTGTTGGCTCAACTACTCTACCGATCGCGATTTTTTCATCACTGCGGAGTGGCGGTGTAACCCCAGAATTAAATGCTCTAAGCGTATTACTAATTATTGCTTCAGCATCAATTGCAGCGATCGCAGAAGCGATCAGAAGCTGGGGTAATCATGATTAATTTGAATCGTACTTTCTAATTGTTAGCCGCAAATCAAGCTGAAATAGCATCTAGATCTAGGGTATGAAATTGACAGCAACGATTTAGAAATTGTGGCAGCTTTATCAAAAATTAATTAGTTTTACAAACATAGGTTAAAAACGTGTGGTATATTACTTTTGGCAAAGCTAACCAAAGCTACAGAATGACTCCCCATGAGTGAGAAGCCTTTAAAGCTGCGAATCTCAATTCCACCCGTTGAGGGAATCGAGGACATTCCCATCGCAGCAGTCGAAGTACTCGCTACAAAAATGGGGTATGATCCTGATGCTGTGCAAGATATCGTACAAGCTCTTACTGAAGCTTTAGTTAATGCGATTCTTTACAGCACATCTGATCTTGACGTTGAAATTGTAGTTTTTGCGGCAGATACCAGCCTAATTGTAGAAGTCCATGATCGTGGATCAGGTTTTGATATTGATAGTGTACCTCCACCTGATTTTGATTTGATATCTCAGATTGGTGTCAAAAATGGTGGATTTGGTATACATATGATCAAAGCGCTGGTTGATAAGGTCGAGATCGAATCTACCAATCAAGGTACAACCGTTCGTATGAGTAAGTTCCTGTCTATCCCCAAACCCATTCTCCAATCATGACTCATTCCTCATTTTTACAAGATGAACTCAAGATCGTCGAACAGATTGATGGCGATCAAGTTATTCTCAAACTGAATGGTGCTTTGAGTGTAACCACGGTTCCATATTTTAGGCAAGCCGTGCAACCATTTATTGACCGCAAATTATCAGCGATCGTTTTGGATTTTGAAGGAGTGACCAAGATTGTCAGTAGAGGCGTAGGTGCTGCGATCGATATGGCAGTTCAAGCCAAGAAGCAAGGCGGCAAACTGCGTTTAGAAAACGTTGGTAAGTATGGTCGCTCTCTCTATATTCAAGGGGTGCATTTAGTTGCTGAAGTACCTGAACTTGAGGGCTTTGAACCATAAATTTTCTTAAAAACAAACAAAATAGAGGTGGTGCTTTGCTCCGCCTCTATTTTGTTTGTTTTTAAATTGATTTTTAATAGGCAATAAAAATGAAAATCATCAGTCGTCAATCGCTGGGCATACAATGTGTTTTCGATATCGGCTTAGAGCACGATCATAATTTTTTACTAGATAACGGCTATATAGCTTCAAATTGCTTTAATAAATCTCATAGCGTTGCCTACGGATATGTAACTTATCAAACTGCCTATCTGAAAGCGAATTATCCCGTTGAATATATGGCGGCAATTTTATCTTCAGTCAGCGGTGACCAAGATAAGGTGCAGCGATATATTGCTAATTGCCGCAGTATGGGTATTCCTGTTGTTCCGCCTGATGTAAATAGTTCTGGTGAAGACTTTACTCCTCGTGGACATCAGATTTTATTTGGTTTAGCTGCAATTAAAAATTTGGGGGCAGGACCGATCGCTTCAATATTACAGGCGCGTCAAGAGGGGGCGTTTACATCATTGGCGGATTTGTGTAGTCGTCTCGATTCGCGATCGTTAAACAAAAAAGCATTAGAAGCATTAATTCAAACTGGAGCATTAGATTTGCTAGAGCCAAATCGCCACCAGTTGATGAATGATCTTGAAATCACGATGGAATGGGCTTCTCGACGTGCTAAAGAACTTGCGTCAGGGCAAGGTAATATTTTCGATTTCTTTGGTGAAAGTAGTAATACGAAGACCTTTGATACTGCCCCAACTACATCCCGCGTTCAGGACTATTCTTCTCAAGACAAACTTCGCCTTGAAAAGGAACTTTTGGGTTTTTATATTTCCGATCATCCCTTAAGTGTGGTCAGCCGTTCAGCAAAATTAATGGCTCCGATCAATCTCTGTGATATTCCCGAATCATCAGAAACTAAGATCGTTACCGCGATCGCTTTAATTCTGGAAATTAAAGAAGTCGTCACCAAAAAAGGCGATCGCATGGCAATTTTGCAACTCGAAGATTTAACAGGTAGTACTGAAGCCGTCGTTTTCCCAAAAACCTTTGATAAAGTCAAGCATCTAATGGAAAAGGACAAACGCCTGATGGTATGGGGGAAAATTGATCGCCGCGACGAGCAAACGCAATTAATTATTGATGATATGCAGCCGATTGAGTCAGTGCGAATGGTACGGGTCGAACTCACTCGTGAGCAAGCAAGAGATCGGCAGGTTTTGGAACAACTCAAAAAAGCTCTAAATCCTAATCCCAGTTATAGCGGCAGTAACAGTAATGGCAATTCTAGCTATGGCAAATCCAATTATGGTAGAAATGAGCCTGATACTTCTAATAAAATTCCTGTAATTGCGTCAATCGAGTACATGCCGAAGTTAGTTCGCTTAGGCAATCAGTTCTGGGTGCAAGATGAAGAAACTGCCGTCAAAGATTTACTGCAAGCAGGATTCAAGGCAACTTACGACGCACTTGTTACTTAAAAAAGAGACGGGCAAAGCGCCACTCTTTTTACATTCCTAATTGTCGTCTGGCTTCAAATAAGCCAAGAGCCGCACTCACCGATAGATTGAGACTACGAACCTTGGGGTGTTCCATAGGAATCTGAACAGTTGGATTGTTGGCAATGATCTCTTCGGGTAATCCACTTGACTCACTGCCAAATAGCAGCCAGTCCCCATCTTGGTATTGAAATTCTCGAAAGCTTTTTGAACCACGAGCACTAAAGCAGATCCATCGGCTCCCTTTTGAGACTTCGCGCAAAGATTCGATATGGGGATGTACAGTTACGTTCACATATTCCCAATAGTCTATACCAGCGCGTTTGAGTTGGCGGTCGTTAATTTCAAAGCCTAAAGGCTCTACTAGATGTAAATGTGTGTTCGTTGCCGCACAGGTACGAGCGATATTGCCAGTATTAGGTGGGATTTCAGGATAGATGAGAGCGACTTGTAGCATTGACTATGGATATATTTAAAGACTGCGTTGTTAGCACAGTCTTTAAATATAAAAGAATTGCGGCACGAAGTGCCGCAATTCTTTGTATTAGACTTTAGCTCGCTCTTCGATGTCTTCTAAGGTTTGTAGGACTAAACGCTTGGCTTGGAGTTTCCAACCCCACTTCTGCAAGGCGATCGCTGCCCCTGTACCAACAATGGTGGCAATAAAATCTAAAGGCTGCTCCATTGATATCCCTAAAAGTAAACCCAGTCCTGCAATACCCCAAAAAGGTAAAGAGACAGACTGGCGATTTTTTTCTACTATTTTGCTTATGTCGTCAGTTGGCATTGCTGCTACTAACTCAGCTTTTGCTTGTTTTTGTTCCGCCTTGTTGAGGGATAGACCAATTTTTTGGCGTAATTTTTCGATTTTGCGGGCGTTGGTGCTGTACTGCACCAACTCATCTTCCGCCAACATGATTAAGCGCTCTAACTTTGCCATTGGTAAATATATCGAGATAATTAAATAAGATGTACTTTACAGAGTGTCACAATCTAAGCATCATAGGGATCGCAACCGCAATTACCAAAAGGATAGAGGTCAAGCTATCGGGATAAAAACATCAAAAGTTTTTGACAAAATGCGCCATTCTTGTTGTAAGATATAAATCTTGAAAAAAGGGCGAGTGGCGGAATTGGTAGACGCATCAGACTCAAAATCTGACGACAGCAATGTCATGAGAGTTCGATTCTCTCTTTGCCCATAAACATAATAAAAGGTTCTCACTATGTGAGAACCTTTTGTTTATAAAGTAAGTTTTTGCAGAACAGAACTTGTGGAAACGATATGGCGATCCAATCCGAGCACTTTCGGCTCGATACCGATCGCTAGTCCAATTAACTGTGGTAAATGCAAAATCGGAATTCCCAGTTTTTGCCCAATCACATTTTCAACTTCGGGTTGGCGCGAATCGAGATTGAGGTGACACAGTGGACATGGTGTGACAATACAATCTGCTCCTGCAGCGATCGCGGCAGTGAGATGTCTTCCTGCCATCGAAAATGATTCTTTGGGCGCATAGCTGGAAATTGGCCAGCCGCAGCACTGCACTCGACCTTCGTAATAGACAGGAGTTGCGCCGACGGTGCGAAATACATTTTCTAGAGATTCTGGTCGGAATGGATCATCAAAGCGAGTGACTGTTTGCGATCGCAATAGGTAACACCCATAGAAGGCAGCACATTTAAGATTAGCTAGGGATCGAGTGACTTTGGCTGCGATATTTTCTAAACCATAGTCGCGGATTAGAACCCAGAGTAAATGCAAAACTTCGGTAGAACCTTGAAACTCATGTCCTTGCGTATTCAGGAGTGCATTTACTTCGTCTTTGCGATTAGTATCCGAGCTTTTGAGTTTATCGTTGACACGACCAAGTACACCCTGACAGGTGCTGCATTGCGTCATAACAGTAAGATTTAATTCTTCGGCAAGAGAAATATTGCGGGCATTGATGACATCCTCCATTAGTTCGTCTGTTTCCTTGAACGTACCAGAACCACAGCAGGTTGCCTTAGTCATTTCCACCAGTTCAATACCTAAGGCTTGCGCGATCGCTGTTGTCGATGCATGTAGCTCTTTACAAGCACCCTTAGCAACACATCCTGAGTAATAAGCGTATTTCAATGCTTTAGTTTCTGTCATTTCTCTTATCGCAAATCTTTCCCTTGCGCATCTAAATTACCACCAAAAAGAGAGGCGGCGCAAAGCGCCGCCTCTCTTTTTGATTAATTAAGCTTTGACTAGCTCAGGACGCTTGCTGTTGCGAATACCTTTGATTGCTTCAGCATAGTCGGGCGCATTAAATACTGCTGAACCAGCGACGATCGCATTAGCACCAGCTTCTAAAACTTGCCAAGTGTTATTGGCTTTTAGACCGCCATCTACCTCAATCCAAGGATCAAGTCCACGATCGTCACACATTTGACGCAACTTAGCAATTTTAGGAATTACGTTAGGAATGAAGCTTTGCCCACCAAACCCCGGGTTCACACTCATGATCAAAACCAAGTCGCATAGATCGAGAACATACTCAATAAAGCTCAAAGGAGTCGAAGGATTGAGGGAAACACCAGCAAGTTTGCCGAGTTCCTTGATTTGGCAAAGATTGCGATGTAGGTGAGGGCAAGCAGTATGCTCTGCATGAACGGTGATGATATCTGCACCAGCCTTTGCAAAGTCAGCCACATATCTTTCTGGCTCAGTAATCATCAAATGCACATCTAAAATTTTGGTCGTCACAGGACGGATCGCGGAAACGATCAATGGACCAATAGTGATGTTTGGCACAAAGTGACCATCCATAACATCAACGTGAATCCAATCTGCACCCGCCGCATCAACTGCACGAATGTCGTCACCTAAACGGCTAAAGTCAGCAGACAAGATTGAAGGGGAAATAACTGTGGACTTTTTAGGCATATGATTTAGGGGGGCTTAGCTTTACAAGGATCTAAAAAACATCAGATAAAGGTAGTTTTAACTACAGTCTTACCTTTAATTATTAATTAAATCTAGCAGTTTTGATCGACTGATGCATAATTAAAAGCAAAAAAGAAAGTGAGCTTGGTGTAATTTCTTTTTTTTGCTTTTAATTCGAGCTTAGAAAGACTTGATGAATTGCAAATAGACTAATAGTGTATGTCCCAAATCCAAGCAGAATGCAAACTGGCAAGGTTAACAACCAAGCTAATAACAAGTTTTTCAAAGTGCCAGTCTGGACACCAGACTGATTCGCTACCATCGATCCAGCAATACCTGATGAAAGGATATGTGTGGTGCTAACAGGCAATCCAAAATAATCCGCTGTACCAATTGTGGTCATGGTGACTAGCTCCGCGATCGCACCTTGAGCATAGTTAAGAGGTTCTTGACCAATCTTTTCACCAACGGTGACAACTACCCGCCTCCATCCAATCATTGTGCCAAAACCTAGAGCTATCGCAATAGTAATTTTCGCCCAATAGGGAATGAATTTGATAGTTTTATCTAATTGATTTCGATAGTCAATTAATAAAGATTGCTCATCAAGATTAGCTAATTTTTTTTGATTTTCTAATTTAGTAATGGTATTAGCTACAAGGTAAATATCGGTTCTAATTTGAATGTGATCGCCCTCTGCGATGTCTATAAAACTATTGCTCATTGATAAACTCTTGCCAATTAACTGACTTTCAGAAGCTAGCGATCTCCAAGTATTTTCATCTGCCTGACCCTGAGGTTTTAAGAAATTAGTAAGCTCTAATTGCGCATTTTCAAAAATGAGATTATGAATTGAAGGTTGCTGTAACTGTGAAGAAAATACTGGTATGGCTGCCTTTGATGTAGCAACTAATTGCGAGATCTCTTGCGGACTAGTATGCATATTCAAAGAGAAAGTACTAGGTAATAAAATTACTAAAACCAGCACCATTAAGCCCATTCCCTTTTGTCCATCATTAGAACCATGGGCAAAACTAACACCCGAACAAGTCAAAATTAGCATTGCCCTAATCCCAAAGGATGGAGGCTCTTCTGTTGGCGCAGTATAGAGATTTTCTTTTTTTATCAGCGATTTGGCGATTACAAATAATAATGCGGCTCCGCAAAATCCGATCATTGGTGAAATCAATAAAGAAATCAGCACTTCCTGCATTTTTATCCAATTTATAGCATCCCACCAATTATTTTCTGTAGATAAGACTGAATTAGCTAACCCTATTCCCGAAATTGAGCCAATTAAGCTGTGTGTACTCGATACTGGTAATCCTAAATACCAAGTTCCTAAATTCCAAATAATTGCCGAAGTCAGTAAAGCCAAAACCATGATCAGACTTTGGCTCGAATCGTTGCTAATAAGTAACTCCACAGGTAATAAAGCTACGATAGAGAAAGCAACCGCCCCACTTGAGGTAATCACACCTAATAAATTGCAAATTCCTGACCAGACAACTGCATAAGTAGGTTTTAAAGAATTTGTATAAATAACCGTCGCTACAGCGTTAGCCGTGTCGTGAAATCCATTCACAAACTCAAAAACAATGACGAAGGCGATCGCTAAACCTAAAAACAGATATTCCATTTTTTTACTGTTTATTTAATTCCTGAGTAGAATTCAGGAATTAAAATCAATCTTCTTGTTGTTCTAGCGATCGCCACCAACGGCTTAATGGAAAGTAAATTACAGGTGACCACAGACTACTCAAAATTGCAGAACTAAGTGCAATTCGTTGTTGTAAAGCCCAAACATTATCCATAGCGGCTCCCATCATAGTCAGTTGCACAGCATGCATAGTCTCAACAATTACTGCCATTCCAAACACAATTAAAGCGATCGAAATAAAGTCCTCTTGCACATATCTCTGTTTTTGCAAAAGTGAGGTAAGCCCCCCAGCGATCGCCAATCCCAAAGCATGAGTTGGAGCAATACTCATGCCAGAAAAAGTCATACTGTCTTGTATAAATCCCAGAGCTATGCCCACCATCACTGACAAAAACACAGGACGATTGACACTCCAAGCCACTAGCCAAATTAGCAACCAATTTGGAGCAATTCCCATCAAAGTCATCCCAGAAAATCTGGTGTACATCGCTAAAATGCACATCATCAGCGAACCAATGGTTACCGCCCAATTTAAAAATTTTTTGGATAGAGGAACCTTGCGATCAATCATTGGCAGAGATTTAGCAAATTAATTTTTGATTACTGTTTTGGCTAAAGGTGCTATCGACTCTCTTGAGAAGGATAAACTTCCACATAATCTAGTAATCCTAGAGGAGTGGAAAACTCGACGATAGCCTCAGGTGCTGGTTGCTTATCAAGATTTATTGATTTAATCCTACCAACAGGCACATTTTCTGGAAATAGAGTGCTAAATTGCGAAGTACTCACGATATCTCCAACTTTTACATCGGGATCTCGTTCAAAAAATTCTAGAGTTGCTATATTTTGGCTTTGCCCTTTGAGCATTCCACTAATGCGGCTCCGACTAATGACAACCCCAACTTGACTGTTAGGATCACTGATTAGCAAAATTTGAGAGCTATTTGGTGACACATGCGTCACTCGTCCAACTAATCCACCTGTTGCAACAACGTATGAACCAGCCTTAATGCCATCATTACTCCCCTTACCTATTAAAATCTGATTCCACCAAGAGTCAGCACCACGACCGATCACCGTCGCCCAAACTCCAGACCCCTTAGAAGACACTCTTACATTCAAAAGCTCCTTCATCCTCTGGTTTTGTGACTCTAGCTCAGTTAAACGATAGCGAAGTTCCCGTACTTGAGCATCTTGTAGTATCTCTTGCTTAGAGACATTTGATTGGAAAGGGCGGCTAAGAAACTGATAAGTTTCCATAATTGCTACCCCCTGAGTTTGACGGATTAACCAAGCCAAACCAATCCCAGCAGTAACAACAACAGTTTGAAAGCGATAGCGCTCCCACCAACTACGGATTGAATCCATGAAAAATTTACCTATAAACTTTTCAATCGGCTAGTCAATACACGCCCAAGATTCTTATAATCTTCTAGGACTCTACCAGCACCGATCACCACACAGTCCAGAGGAGCTGGAGCAATGTGAGTAATAATTCCTGTTTCGTGACTTATTAAAGTATCAATGCCATTTAGCATTGCCCCACCGCCAGCCAACATGATACCGCGATCAATAATATCGGCAGCCAATTCAGGAGGTGTGCGTTCTAGAGTGAGCTTCACAGCTTCAATAATCACTGATAGCGGTTCACTCATACTTTCGCGAATTTCGGAAGATTTCACGGTAACGGTACGAGGTAACCCCGATAGCAAGTGCAAACCTCTGACCTCCATTGAAGTTTCTTCTTTGATCGGATAAGCTGAACCAATTTTGATTTTGATTTCTTCTGAAGTTCGTTCCCCGACAACGAGGTTATGTACGGTCTTCATGTATTTCATGATTGCTTCGCTGAGTTCGTCACCCGCTACGCGCACAGACTCACTCAATACAATCCCTTGCAAACTCATCACCGCAACTTCGGTAGTACCCCCACCGATGTCGATGATCATATTGCCTGTTGCTTCAGTTACAGGCAGTCCTGCACCAATAGCGGCTGCGATCGGTTCATCAATTGGGTAAACTTCACTTGCACCAGCGCGACGAGCAGCATCCATGACGGCTCGCCATTCTACGCCAGTTACACCACTGGGAATACCGATTGCAATGCGAGGATTAAAAACCCCTTTTTTAACTTTCTGTATAAATGAACGCAACATCAACTCAGCAGAGTCAAAATCGGCAATCACACCGTCTTTTAAGGGACGCACAGCAATGATGTCACCAGGAGTGCGACCGATCATTTTGTTAGCTTCGTTTCCGACCGCATAGGCGGTCTTATCACGTTGATCGATCGCGACAACTGATGGCTCTTGGAGAACAATACCTTCACCAGACACATAGATAAGTGTGTTGGCAGTACCGAGGTCAATGCCTATGTCTTTCGTAAAATGGCGGAATAAACCCACAGTAAAACTCTTCCAGTGGTCAAACTAGATATAACGCCTTAACATTCTATTACGATTGTTGTCACTTAGTCTAGTCTTCTTAGCTATTCCGAAAGTCTTGTCTTTATAACCCAAAGTGAAAAACATAGTTTTTCACTCAAGAACTCTCACTAAAGCACCCTGCAACGTCTTAGATCAAAAGAGATTTTCAAAAAGAGATCGTTTCAAAGTGTTTTATGAAATCTCTCATATTCTAGACGTTGCCTCAGTGAGATGCCCTAAAATGATTTGACAGAACTGCGACTTTTCACTTTTGATTCTTGATTATAAAGATCACTATAAACCGTGATATTTAGAGTTTGTTATATGATGAGTATAAGTAAAACTTTGTAAAAATTAACGATTATCCAATGAGTGATTGGCTAGAACATACCGTCCAAACTGAAGTAGCTATTCCCGTGGAATATGCGTGGTCGTTGTGGTCAGATTTACAGGCTATGCCCCGTTGGATGAAGTGGATTGACTCAGTAGTAGTCACTGCCGATCCTGAAATATCAGCATGGAAACTCGGCACAAATGGTTTAACTTTTACTTGGAAATCACGCATTCTCAAACAAATTCCCAATCAAATTATTCAGTGGGAATCGATTGGTGGACTGCCAAATCGTGGGGCTGTGAGGTTTTATGGTCGCCAAAACAACATGACAGTTGTGAAGTTAAGCATTGCCTATGCGATTCCCGCGATCGGGCAAATTATGGATAACTTGTTTTTGGGGCAAGTTGTTGAGTCCACTTTACAAGCAGATCTAGAGAGATTCAAAATTTATGCCCAAGAAGATTTTGCTAAAACCAGTTAATAAAAAAGAGAGCAAAGCTCTCTTTTTTATTAACTGGTTTTATAGCGCTTTTGGCTAACTTAAATATTTAAAAAATTGATCGTTGTCCCTCAGGGCTAACTCCGATGATGGTTAGTTGGCAATCTAGGACTGAAAAGCCATACTTATCAGCCACTTTTTTACTGATCGTGAGAATCTGGTCATTTTTGAACTCAATGACGCGGTTAGTTTTGACACAAACTAAATGATGATGATGATGGGGCTTGGGTTGATTAATTTCATAATGTTTATGGTCTTCAGTGAGTTCTAATTCTCGCAAAATTCCCATTCGCGCCATCATTTTTACAGTGCGATAAATTGTCGAAAGACTAATATTTTCACCTTGCGCTTTTAATCGTTCGTAAAGATCCTCAGCACTGAGATGTTCACCTTCAGGCAGGGTTTGAAATGTACTTAAAATTACCTCACGCTGTGGTGTCATACGACAACCTTTTGAGTTGAGTTCAGCCTTGAGGGATTCTGGTGAATAGGTAGGCTCCGCCGAATTCATAGCATTATCAATAACGATAGCTTCTTGAGAATAGCATAAATGTCATAGTTGCTCGAAACTATAACGATCTCAAAATCTGGGCATCAATGCTTATAGGTAAACAACGTTGTTTACCTATGCGTTTTCCCTTTGAATAAATAGTGGTGTACAGAGAAGACACGCATCACTATTTATTCACTTTACAAGACCTATTCTTTCAGTAGGAAGGGAACATGAAGAAAGGAATAGGTATCACCCTATTCCTTTCTGTGTTATGTTTAGCACCCTAGCCTACTTAGAAGTTATTAGTTATGCCATCGTTGCCCCGTGCGATTATTTATCGTAAAAAAGTCGATGCGGTTCAGCGGTTTCACCCTTGGATTTTCTCCGGCGCGATCGCGAAAATTCAAGGAGAAGTTGGTGATGGAGACTTGGTAGAAGCCTATAGCGAAGATGGGAAGTTTTTAGCGATCGGTTTGTGGGGCATGGGCAGCATTGCCATCAAGGTGTTATCGTTTCAGCCTGTGGAGTCAATTCAGCAGTTGCTATGCGATCGCCTACGACAAGCATTTGCGCTTAGAGCGCAGATTGGATTAATCGACAATATCCAAACAAATTGCTATCGATTAATTAATTCTGAAGGTGATGGTTTATCTGGATTGATTATTGATATTTACGGTGATACGGCGGTTTTGCAATGTCATTCACTAGGCACATATGGCTATAGGATCGAAATTGCTGAAGCCTTGATCGAACTATATGGCGATCGCTTGAAAGCCGTATATGATAAAAGTTCGGCAACACTCTCACGAAAACCGCAATCCCCATCTCAGGACGGTTTGTTGATCGGCGATCGCACTGATGATACAGGCTTAGTCCAGGAATATGGACAAAGATTTATTGTAGATTGGGAAAGAGGACAAAAAACAGGATTTTTCTTGGATCAGCGCGAAAATCGGCGGTTGTTTGGACAATATGCCAAAGATCGAAAAGTTTTAAATACATTCTGCTATT
This sequence comes from Pseudanabaena sp., assembly GCA_003249035.1. Lineage (GTDB taxonomy): Bacteria > Cyanobacteriota > Cyanobacteriia > Pseudanabaenales > Pseudanabaenaceae > Pseudanabaena. Next base: position 46,870 of record QBMK01000013.1, on the reverse strand, counting down.
CGGGCGGTTTCTCAGTCTACGCCATGGCGGGCGGGGCGAGAGAAGTACACTCAATTGATAGCTCTATGAAAGCAATGGAATGGACAGATCGAAATATTGCCGCGAATTGCGATACTGAAAGTCAGACACGACATACCTCTTTTACTGGAGATGTTTTCAATTTTCTTAAAGAATGCGATCAAGATTATGATGCGATCGTTCTTGATCCCCCTGCTTTTGCCAAAAATTTATCGGCGCGACATTCAGCGATGCAAGCATACAAAAAATTGAATTTACAGGCGATGTCTAAGTTAAAAAGTGGCGGCTTGTTATTTACGTTCTCCTGTTCGCAGGTGGTGAATGTGGAGAATTTTACTGGTGCCGTGACGTCGGCAGCGATCGAGTCAGGAAGAAACATCAAAGTTTTACACCATCTAACTCATCCCGCTGATCATCCGACTAGTATTTTTCACCCTGAAGGTGCATATCTGAAAGGTTTAGTTTTAAGCATTTATTAATGGGATGTCCAACACAACGAAATCTTTTGGTTAATCGAAATCTTTTGGTTAATAAGGTTATATAACCAATGTCAAGAGCATAGGCACTGGTTCCGTCTGATAGGATTATTCGGCTAAAACCCTCTTCAAGCAAGGGTTTTAGCTATTTTAGTGCCAGATTGTCTAAATCTAGATATCAAGAGGGTTTCAGAGCTTTTTCCCATAGTGCGGAACCAGTGCCGTTAATCCTAATAAGTCCATAAAAGAAGAGGCGCAAAGTGACTCCTCTTTTATGGACTTATTAATTTTTTCATTTCGTGAACTGCTCTTTCTAAACCAACAAGTACAGCGCGGCTAATAATGCTATGCCCAATGTTTAACTCCTCCATTCCTGCAATTTGAGCAACGGCACGGGTGTTCCAATAGGTTAAGCCATGTCCAGAATTAAGTCTTATTCCTAGCTCGATCGCTAGAGCCCCGCCTTTGGTTAATACTTCTAACTCTTGCTTAAGCTCTTCTTCATTTTTGGCGTTAGCATAAGTCCCTGTATGCAGCTCCACAAATTTTGCTCCAGTTCGCGCAGAGGCTTGAATTTGTTCCGCTTCTGCATCAACAAATAGACTTACAGGGATACCTGCGCCTTGTAATTGATTAACAAATTTACCCAAGCGATCGCATTGAGCCTTAACATTTAATCCGCCTTCAGTCGTAATTTCTTCGCGGCGTTCTGGTACGAGAGTAATATAGTCGGGCTTAACGTCAAGAGCGATCGCCACCATTTCGGGAGTTGCTGCCATTTCCAAATTAAGTCGTGTAAGCACTGTTTGCCTTAAGAGACGTACATCACGCTCTTGAATATGACGACGATCTTCGCGCAGGTGTACAGTGATCCCATCAGCACCAGCTAACTCGGCAATCACGGCAGCTGCCACTGGATCTGGTTCAGTCCCCCGACGAGCTTGGCGAATGGTGGCAATATGGTCGATATTTACTCCGAGCGTAGGCAAGGCTTTTTCCTCAAAAAGTTTGAAAATTATTTATAATTCCTTTCTTATATCAATTCACAAAAGTGTGTCTACACTTCTGTGAATTGAAAGACAAACCCTGTAAGGGTTTTAAAAACTAAAAATGGCGTAGCCATTTTTAGTTTTGATATTACAGAAATTTGCATATCTGAGCTGTACAAATATACAAAGCAAAAATTAATCTCAGCAAGGTTTTTACTTTGCATTCTGCGGTAGGCAAAATGTAAAGTTCTCTTTTACAATATTAAAGCAAATTCAATCCCAAAGAGCAAAAAACGCTGTTTTTGTCTCTTTTTACTTTCTAGGGTTACTAGACAAAATTATTCATATTCGCATAGGATCGTAAACTGCCAAAAAATCTTGAACATAAATGACCTCCGACAAAATGAAGTTGCTGGTTGCAGAAGCCGTTACCGCTCTTGCACCTACATTTAGCCAAATCGATCTACATATAAAGAAAAATCTCGAACGGGTTTTACAAGCTTTTCGAGATCGCCGTGTGGGAGCACATCATTTTGCTAGTGTGTCAGGTTATGGGCATGGTGATACGGGTCGCGATGTGCTTGATGCAGTCTTCGCGCAAGTAATGGGTGCAGAGTCTGCCGCCGTGCGCGTACAGTTTGTTTCAGGAACCCATGCGATCGCGTGCTGTTTATTTGGTATATTACGCCCTCTTGATGAGCTTTTGTCAGTTGTGGGGGCACCCTACGACACCCTCGAAGAAGTGATCGGCTATCCCCTCACATCTGATAGCCAAGGAACAGCTTATGCAGGGTCACTCAAAGATTTTGGGATCACCTATCGCCAAGTGGAACTCTCTCCAGAAGGAAATGTGGATTGGGAAGCTCTGGCAAAAGCAGTCAAGCCCAAAACCCGTATGGTTTTGATTCAGCGATCGTGCGGATATGCCTGGCGTGAGAGTTTATCAATAGAAGACATTGCAAGAATCATTAAGTTAGTCAAACAGCAAAACCCAAATACCGTCTGTTTTGTCGATAATTGTTATGGTGAATTTATCAGCGATCGCGAACCAACGGATGTAGGAGCCGATATTATCGCAGGTTCTCTGATTAAAAATCCTGGTGGTACGATCGCTACTGCTGGTGGCTATATCGCAGGCAAGACTGAATATGTAGAATTAGCAGCCCAACGCCTTACAGCCCCAGGGATTGGACGTGAAGGCGGAGCAACTTTTGATCTGAATCGGCTTCTCTTTCAGGGGCTTTTTCTTGCACCACAAATGGTCGGAGAGGCAATGAAAAGCAGTCATCTTGCAGCCTATGTGTTCGATCGATTAGGCTATAAAGTCAAGCCCCTGCCATTTGAGCCGAGACGAGATATTATTCAAGCGATTCAACTTGGCGATCCCAAAAAACTGATTGAATTCTGTCGTAATCTTCAACGATTCTCTCCCATTGATTCCTATGTCGATCCTATTCCTGGGGAAATGCCTGGTTATGTTAGTCAGTTAGTTATGGCTGGTGGAACCTTTATCGATGGCAGCACCTTAGAACTTTCGGCAGATGGTCCCTTGCGCGAACCTTACACAGTATTTCTACAAGGTGGAACCCATTGGACACATCTAGCGATCGCTCTCGAAAATTTCCAGATTGATGATTTATCTCCGTAATACCAAAGCTCAAAATGGCTACGCCATTTTGAGCTTTGAAAACCCTTGCCGGGTTTGATTATTAATTCGCAAAAGTGTTGTCACACTTGCGTGAATTGGTATAAATCCCAAATCAATACTAATACAATAGTCAAGAAATTAAGACTAGATAACACCGCCTCTTAATTGGATAAAATTACTGTAAAAGTCGTTCCCTGTCCGACTTTGCTCTCGACATTAATTTGTCCCTGATGACTCTCTGCGATCGCTTTTGCGATCGCAAGTCCCAATCCCGATCCACTTGTCATAGGATTTATTGATTTGGCGCTAGATTTGCTGCTTTTTTGAGGTTGATAGCGATAGAACCGTTCAAAGATTTGGGATAATTCTGCTTCAGGAATACCGATGCCGGTATCTTTAATTTGCACTTGGATTTGATTTTGAGAAGTGCTTGGTTGGGCGCTAATTTGGACTTTTCCGCCTGTGGGCGTATAGCAGATCGCATTGCTAACCAGATTTGTAAATAAACGCCCTAAGCGATCGCGATCGCCTGACATAAATATTTTTAGTTCTTGATTTGGGATTTCTAAGGTGATTTGTTTTTGTTGTGCGATCGCCTGTTGTTCTTGAGCGACCTCACTCAAAATTTGCGATAAATTGCAAGATTCTCGTCGCTGATTAGTTATACCGCCATCATGCCTTGCTAAAAATAGTAAATCATCAATTAATCTGCCTAATCGTCTGGTAATTCTTTCAATTGCTTCTAGTTGCGATCGCTGAAATTCGGGATCGGGATTGGGATCGGCGAGGGCGACTTGGACATTGGTTTGAATGACTGCGATCGGATTGCGAAGCTCATGGGAAGCATCGGCAGTAAACTGTTTTAAGCGCTGATAAGATTCGCGCACTGGCTCCATAGCAATTCCTGCAAGCCACCACCCGCATAGGAGAACCACGAATACCATCAGCGTTGTGCCGATCGCTAAATCGAGGAATAATTGTTTAACAGGTTTAGTCACCTCAAACCAAGGATGACTAATTCGTAGATATCCTAATAGTTTGCCATTAATCACAATCGGCTCAGTCATCTGGCGCAATGGCTCCACCTCTGACAAATGCACGGTGCGATATACAGGCTGTAATATTCCCTTCTCACGGGGTTGTAATGACTCCGTATTCGCATTAGTTGTCCAGAGAATCTCGCCACTGGGGCTAAACCAATCAATATCAATATGATCGGCATCGATCGCTTGAGCATTTGCTGAGAAATTGCTGCCAAAATCTGATTCTAGGTCAATTAAGTTAGACCGAATTAGCGATCGCTCAATTACCTCTGCAACATGGTCGATTGTGTCATCAATGCGATCGATCAAAGTTGTCTGAACATACAAATAGAATCCCGTCGCAAACACAATCAACAAAATCGCTGTGACGATCGCATACCACAACGCTAGGCGGCGGCGCATTGATTGAAAAACAGGATTAGGAGGAGCAGTGGTCATCAGTAATTAATACCGAGAAATCGCGACGTGATTTCTCTTACAGGGTTTAGTATTCAAAATCTTCCAGAATAGCTAATAATCTATTTTGACAAGACTTGGGAATTAAATCACTTAAAGGAATTTCACGATTGCCGCCACCGATCGCAATCATCGTTCCATTTAATACTTTTGTAACATCTGCTGATGTAATACCATCTGACAACATCGGATAAAACTTTTCAGCAAGTGGGCGATGCAAGTGCGCGTCATTTAGATACAAATGCCACTTAGCAATATCGATATACACATCTTCCGCGATCGCTGCAGCGAGCTTTTCAATACGTTCAGTAGTACTCATTTTGTTTATTCGTATAAATCTAAAGGTTAGGATAGGCGGCGCACAGCGCCGCCTATCCTAACCTTTAGATTATTGTAACTTTAGCAAGTCAAATATATTATCTACTGATATTTGCCAATCTCCCAAAACATCCAAAACTGGCAAAATATCTGAGCCTCTTTTGGTCTCAGGGAGATGATCGCCTACGTATACCATAATTAGTTCTTGACTTGGAGAAATTAGCCAACCAAGCTCAGAACCATTGGTAATTGCTAAGCCAATTTTATTCATCACCAGCAAAGGTGACTGCCCAGGAGAGAGAATCTCAATAATCCAATCAGGAGCAAGTGGCACTTTATTCCCAACTCTTCCATTTAGCATAAACGGAATGTTCTGCCATCGCAATACACAAATATCAGGTACAAGCGATATTCCACCAAAGCTACAACGTAATTCTGGGAAAGCAAAAGCCATTTTTTTTGGTTTGACTATTTGATTTATGGAATTAACAATTTCTGCTTGAAAGATACTGTGCTGAAACTGTGGCATTGGCTTTTGATAAACTTGACCGTCAATATATTCACTTGCAGGCTTAGTTTCTGGTAGAAGAAGAAACTCCTCTAGTGAAATTGTGTTTGGATTAGATTCTAATGAGATCTCCATAGAGTCACCATTTTTGCTATTGAACTTTCTGGATCTGCTTTTCCTTATACAAAACCCAAATACTATGCGCTGTAACAATTATTCCCCAGATCGCGGCTACCCAAACTGACCAGATCCAGACTTTTTCAGTAATAGATTGAATAAACCACATACAGGTCATGCAAGCTGAATAGATTGCAAGGTGCAGATAAAAGTTAACGCTGAGTTCGAGCTTTTGATATTCAGGATCGTTTGGATCTGGTGGGTTTAATAGCTTGGGCATAGAAAATCGAAAATTTGGCAAATTTAACTAAAACTTATGCTAACTCATAAGCATCTAAAAATGAGTGGCAACGCTTCCCGTTGTCACTCATTTTTGGACTTAAGCTATAAGTTTCTTGGCTGCTTCTAATTGGATTCTGACTTGCTCGAAGCCAGTGCCACCATAGCTATTACGAACCTTGACCACTTGTGCAGGAGCGATCGCCTGTACAATATCCGCCTCAAACTGAGGATGAAAAGTCTTCCAGCGTTCCACTGATAGATCCTTGAGCAAAATCCCTTCACTAGTACAGGTTTTTACCAACTTCCCAACCAATTGATATGCCTCACGGAAAGGAACGCCTTTGGATGCAAGATAATCGGCAACATCGGTTGCATTCGAGAAGTCTTCAGCAACTGCTTCTGCAAGGCGTTTGGTCTGAAATTCGATACCTTCATCGATCAAAATTGTCATTGCTTCCAAGCAGGCGCGAACAGTGACTACGGCATCAAAAATCCCTTCTTTATCCTCTTGCATATCCTTGTTATAAGCCAGAGGCAAGCCCTTAATAATCGTTAGCAGACCTTGTAAATGCCCAAATACACGACCAGTTTTACCGCGCACCAACTCGGGAACGTCAGGATTTTTCTTTTGGGGCATGATGCTGGAGCCAGTGCTGACGCGATCGCTGAGTTTCACAAAACTAAATTCCTGTGATGACCAAAGAATTACTTCTTCAGATAGGCGGCTGAGATGCACCATGATCAAGCTCGACGCGCAGAGAAATTCTACGGCAAAGTCGCGATCGGAGACTCCATCAAGGCTATTGCGTCCCACAGAGCCAAAATCTAAAAGCTCAGCGGTGTAATGGCGATCGATTGGGTGGGGTGTACCTGCTAATGCACCCGAACCAAGCGGACAAACATTTACTCTTTGATAAATCTCATCTAGCCTTGTCCAGTCACGCTGAGCCATCTCAAAATATGCAAGGAGATGATGGGCAAGGCTAATTGGCTGGGCGCGTTGCAGATGGGTATAGCCTGGGATGAAAGTCTCGACATACTGCTCGGCTTTATTCAACAAAGTTTGCTGCCAAGTTCTAATATCTGTCTGGATTTTGCGAATCTGGTCGCGCAAATACAAACGCACATCGGTCGCGACTTGATCATTGCGTGATCGCGCTGTATGTACTTTTTTGCCGACATCACCGATCAATTCAGTCAGGCGACGCTCTACCGCAAAATGTACATCCTCAGCATCAATGCCTGGGTTAAAATTCCCAGAGCGATATTCTTGACGGATCTGCTCCAACCCATTGACAAGCATTTCCCCTTCTTCGGCGCTGATAATACCCACTTTTGCCAACATTCGCGAATGCGCCTGTGACCCTGTGATGTCATATTCAATTAAATTAATGTCAAAACTAATACTGGCATTAAATCTAGCGATCGCAGGATGCAGCGCGGTTTCAAATCGCTGACTCCAAGGTTGGGGGGCTGTTGGCTGGCTCATACAAAAAAACTGTAGTACTTGAAGATTTAGTTTACTTTTTGTCAGGCGGTTTTGCGCTTTTTTGTCATAGGTTCATTATTTAATACCAATTCACAAAAGTGCAGTCACACTTTTGTGAATTAAAAACCAAGCATTGTAAGGGTTTTAAAAACACAAAATGGCTACGCCATTTTGTGTTTTGCTATAAATTCTTTCCTTAAGCCATTTCAGTACAGCAAGGACAATAACTGAATCCCAAAATTGTTGCGACGGGCAAAGCCCGTCGCAACAATTTTGGGATTCAGTTATAATTCGTGAATTACTCCGAGTAAACTAGTTTAATTAAATTGTTCAGCCCAATTAGAAATCCAATTGAGAGTTTTATGAACAAGTTCGGGCGTTGATGCTTCGCAGTAGAGCCTTAGCAAAGGTTCAGTGCCGCTAAAGCGAATTAGTAGCCAACTACCATCTGCTAAACGGAACTTAAATCCATCGGGAGCCTCAGCATCGATTACTTTTCGCCCAGCAATTTCGGTAAGTGAGAATTGCTGAAGAGTAGCGACTAACTTCTCACGCGCCGCCATGCCTGACAACTTCTTATCAATGCGATCGTAATGGGAGACAAAATCAGTTTGCTTTTGCAGATCGCTGTACAGAACACTCAAATCTTTACCTGATTTTGCGATCGCCTCTAGCACATACAAAGCCGAAAGCAGCGCATCTCGCTCAGGTATATGATTGCCATAGCCAATACCGCCCGACTCTTCACCGCCTAATAGACAAGGTATTCCAGAAAGCATTCTTTCCGCGATATATTTATAACCCACTGGGGTTTCATAAACAGGTAGATCGAATAGAGCCGCAACTTTAGGCATCAGATCAGACCCACTGATGGTTTTAATCAGTTCTCCTTTAAATCCACGATACTTAGCAAGATGTTCTAGTAAAATCGGGATTAGGATTTGGGAACTAAGAAAATTACCTTCGCTGTCCACAGCGGCAATGCGATCGGCATCACCATCAAACACAAATCCCACCAGAGTTTTTTGGGGATGATCGTGATGGTAGGTTTTGACTTGACGGAATAGCTCGGCAATATAGCGAGGAAGTGGTTCGGGTGCACCGCCACCAAAGAGAGGATCTGTGTCGCTATTGATTTCAATCAAACTGGATTGGGTGGTGGATGGCAATTCTAAAATTTTCGCCAAACCTCCAGCCGCCGCTCCATGCATTACATCCACGAATACGGTCAACTTTCCCGCCGCGATCGCCGATTGGATCAACTTGATATTCACCTTGCCCCGCAAAGCTTCGCAATAACTTGCCCATGCATCAAAGGTTTCGATTTTGCCTTTCTTAGGATTGTCGTAGACAAAATCGCCGCGTTCTAGAATTTCTTCAACTTTTGCGGTCAAATCAGGCGATACAGAACCACCAAATGCGCCTTTGATTTTCAATCCCGAATAGTTGGCGGGGTTATGGCTAGCGGTAATTACCAATGCGCCCAGAGCTTGGCGATCGTAGGCAGCCCAACTAAATGCGGGTGTCGGGGCAAAATCATCGGCAAGTAAGACATCAAATCCGATCGCGGCAACTGCTTCAGCAGTGCGGATGGCGAAAGCATCGGACATAAAACGGCGATCGTGCCCAATGATAATTGTGTTGCTGCCTGATGCCCCAAAGGTTTCGCGGAGAATATGGGCAGCGATCGGGGCAACGGCTACTAAGCGCTCGAAGGTAAAATCATCGGCAATGATGCCTCTCCAACCATCAGTTCCAAAGCGTATAGGGGGATACAGTGTGGGTTTGCCTTGCATAAGCCTTTTAAAATTTCTTTTAGGTAAAGTTTATCGCGAATTATCATCCTGTAAAGCAAACTCGCTGGAATCAGTAAATCGTGGCTTATGAGTTAAAATAGCTATTTAGAAAAAGCAGTACTTCTTGTCTTTTGAGCCTAAGCCAAAGTACAAGCCCAATATAACTTACTAAAAACTGAGATATGTCTACCCCTGAAGTTTTAAAAGAAAGATTTGTGGCGATCGCTAGCAAGCGCGAATTATTGGTGCAATTGTCTCTCAAAGATAATTTGGGCAGCCTGAGCATAGACGTGATCCAAGCCTTAGAAGAACTCGACGATCTACTCATTGAAATCAGAAAAATATTTCCTGATTGGCAGCAGGATTAAAATTAGGATATCTCGATGCCTCCTAAATTAACCGCTTTCCATTCCAAAGTCAATGTCCAGCGACAAGTCGAAATCCCCATGCTCGATCGCATTAACTTGACGGCTGATATTTATCGCCCGAAGAATGTTGATACGCCTTTACCAGTGCTATTAATGCGCTTACCATATGGCCGTGCGATCGCTTCTACCTGTACTTATGCTCATCCGAGTTGGTATGCCAGCCAAGGCTATATTGTCGTCATTCAAGATGTGCGTGGTTGCGGTACTTCTGAAGGTGAATTCTATCCATTTCGCAATGAATATGCAGATGGATTTGATACGGTGGAATGGTGCGCGAAGGAATTAGAAGGAAGTAGCGGCAAGGTGGGAATGTATGGGTTTTCCTACCAAGGGGTGACGCAATTTCAAGCTGCTGTGCAACAACCAAAGGGGTTAGTGACGATTTGTCCAAGTATGGCAACGGCGGATTTATATCATGGCTGGTTTTATTTTGGTGGAGCGCTATGCCTAGATTTTGTCTTAGGTTGGGCTTTGCAGTTAGCTCAAAATCGTGCATGGTATTTAAAGCAAGAACCACAAGCCACAAATCTTTTTGAAGCACAAAAGCAGATTTCTAAATGGTTAGCTACTTCGCCGCTAAATGAAATTGAACTATTTAAGAATGAAGCTTTTGGCGATTTTGGTGAGTTCTTTTTTGATTGGATTGGGAATCAGAAAGCTGATGATGAATATTGGCAAAAGCTTAATCCTCTCGGATATTTTGATCGCTATGATTTACCTGCATTACATATCGCTGGATGGGCAGATATTTTTATTGAGGCGACGATTAACACCTATCATCAAGCCAAAGCCTCAACACAGAAGCCACAACATTTAATCGTCGCGCCTTGGCAGCATTTACCTTGGCTGCCGACAGTAGGCGAGATTGACTTTGGTGAAGCTGCCGTTTCTCACATCGATCAATTGCAAGTTGACTGGTTTGATTTCTGGCTAAAAGGAATTGAAAATGGGATTTGCGATCGCGCTCCTGTACAGCTTTTCCTCATGGGCAAAAATCACTGGATAGATCTACCAGAATTCCCGAAAGATACAAGCACTAAAAAACTCTATCTCTCTTCCCAAAAACAGCTAAGCGACCAATTGCCAATCATCAATTACCAATTGCCAGATATCTATGTATACGATCCCCGCAATCCCAATCCTGTCAATGCCTACGGATTTTACGATCAGCGCAATGTGCATCAGCGTTGGGATGTATTGGTTTATCAGAGTGTAGAACTGGAGCAGGAGATTGCGATCGCAGGTATTCCTGAAGTTGTTCTTTATGCTGCTACCACCGCGCCTGATACTGATTGGGTAATTAAGCTCATAGATATTTATCCCGATGGTAAGCAAATGCTGGTATCGATGGGTGTCTTACGGGCAAAGTTCCGTAAATCATTTACTGAGTCTGAATGGATTGAACCCGATGTAGTAAATGAATATCGCATTAAATTGCGTCCAACCTGCCAAAATTTTGCTCAAGGTCAACGTATTGGTGTAGCGATCGCAAGTTCAGCTTTTCCTATGATCGAGCGTCATTCAAATACTCAAAAGTTGCCATCGGAAGCGACAGTCAGCGACTTGGTGGAGTCAACGCAGCAAATTTTTTTTGGTGCTGAATATCCTTCCCATTTACAGCTACCCATCAAATAAAGAATCCTCTATACAACTTCTTTATTTGATCAAGCCCAAAATCATTTGAGCAGGAGCTTTGCAACGTGCTCAAATGATTTTGGATTTAACTTGCTGTGTAAGCTCGCCAGCCACCATAGGAGGTGATTTCTTTTTGACCTTCACATAAAAATGGCTCACCTAAAACACCTAAAACTTCTTGTCCATCAGCCAAAACAATTTTGCCAATGCTTAGTCCAGCAGGCTCAGACAATAGAATTTTACCTAGAGCATCAAGAGTAACTGACCAAATTTCTAAAGCGATCGCCTGTCCATTTTCGCTAACTCGTAACATTGCTGGATGTTGATCGGCGATCGACCAAAGTCGATAAATAGGCGATGTTACATCCTCTCTTACGAATATTGCCCCAACCTTTTGCAAGTTGTCATTTAATTCTAGCCCTCGCATTAAAGTCCCATTCACCGCAAAATCAATCATCTGCATTACTTTTCTCTCTGAATTTATTTACATTTAGAAATTCTGCAAACTAGCATTGTTTTAGCAAGTATAGGCTATACAAAACTAAGCGATCGCTCTCCAACGATGACTTCACCGATGCGGTTCGTTCCAAAACCTTGAGATTGAAAATAGGCGATCGCATCATCTGTTTTAGTTGGATCAACGACTACCGCCATGCCAATACCCATATTAAAAGTATTAAACATATCTAGTTCAGGAACTTCGCCCTCAGACTGAAGCCACTGAAATAGAGCAGGAATTTGCCAATTATTGCGAACAATCTGCACAGCTTGACCATCACCGAGACAACGGGGCAAATTCTCAGGTAATCCGCCGCCAGTAATATGAGCAAGTCCATGAATACCTAGATTAGATTTGAGCGCCGCTAAAACTGGTTTGACATAAATTTGCGTAGGCGTGAGAAATACTTCAGCCAAAGTTAGATCTTGTGTCTCAGGAGAAATTGCTAACTTATCACCCCAGCTATAGCCTTTGCTTTCAATAATCTTGCGGACAAGACTGTAGCCATTACTATGCACACCAGAACTGGCTAAACCAATTACCACATCACCAATATTTACCTGCGTGCCATTAAGCATTTCCGACTTTTCGGCGATCGCCACGCAAAAGCCTGCTGCGTCATACTCTCCCGCACCATAGAAACCTGGCATCTCGGCCGTTTCTCCACCGAGCAAAGCACAACCTGCCATTTGACAACCATCAGCAATGCCCTTCACCACTTCAGCGAGTTGATCGGGTTCGAGTTTGCCAGTAGCTAAATAATCTAAGAAAAATAAAGGCTCTGCGCCGGAGGTCAGTACATCATTCACGCACATCGCCACCAGATCGATGCCAATCGTGTCGTGTTTATTGGCTGCTTGAGCAATTTTCAGTTTTGTACCAACACCGTCTGTACCTGAAACGAGAACGGGTTGCCGATAACCTGTGGGCAATTCAAAGCAGCCCCCAAAACCACCAAGATCGCCTAATACTCCAAGACGATGGGTTCTTGCCACAGAATCGCGAATTTTTTCAACGAAGGTACGACCTGCTTCGATGTCTACACCCGCTTGACGATAATCCAAAACCTCTAACTCCCGATCTGCTCAACTACAAGTTTAGCTTCGTGCATAGCACGAAGCTAAAAAGACCTATTGCTTACCCAATTCCTCAGCACGACGGGTTGCGGCAAGCACGGCTTCTATCATAGCGGAACGCAAGCCTGCTTTTTCTAACTGAGCGATCGCCGCAATGGTTGTACCTGCGGGACTAGTGACTTGATCCTTTAACTGAGCAGGATGTAGCTTTGTTTCACTTAATAATTGTGCTGTCCCTAAAACTGTTTGGGTGGCAAGCTGCATCGCGATCGTCCTCGGCAATCCCGCCGCCACACCACCATCAGCCATTGCTTCAACCATGAGCGCAACGTAAGCAGGCCCAGAACCAGACAAACCTGTGACAGCATTCATCAGCGACTCGCCAACTTCGACTACCGTACCGACCGCTCCAAAAATTTTTCGCACAGCATCTAGCTGCGCTGTAGTTACTAATGTATTAGCTGCGATCGCAGTTACACCAGCACCAACCTGCGCTGGTGTATTTGGCATCGCTCTGATGATCGACTTAGAGGGAAACATTAACTCTAACTGAGCCAAAGTTACGCCAGCTAAAATTGACACAATACAAGGTGCAGGAGCATTAGAAAGACCAATTGCTGCCGCATTCAGCGATTGCGGCTTAACCGCTATCAGCATAATCTCAGCATCAGCAGCTACCAGATTATTTGGCGTAACTTGCACTCCGTAAAGTTTTTCTAGGAGAGAACGACGCTCTGGCATCGGATCGCTTACACAGACATCAGATGGCAGGTAAATATTACTAGCGATCAGGCGAGACAAAATTGCCTCACCCATTACACCGCCACCGATAATACTGAGTCGAGCTTTCAAAGATTCACCAATAACCTAGATATTATTGAGCGAAACGGCTAACGGGTGCTTCGGCTGCCCATGCTGGAGCAGGTGCTGCGGTAGGACGTACCACACGAGGCTGATTCATTGGCGATTCGTTCAATACAGTAGACTGTGATGAAACTTGAACACAAGAAGGTGCAAATAGGAAGATGCTGTCGCCAATGCGTTCTTGATGACCATCAAGGGCATAAGTACCACCAGCAACAAAGTCAACAGCACGCTGAGCTTGGTCGGGATCCATCATTGTCAGGTTAAGTACAACCGATTTGCGTTCACGTAATGCTTGGATTGCCTGAGGCATTTCTTCAAAGCTACGAGGCTCCATCACCAATACTTGGGACAAACCATTTGCAGCACCAGGCATACCAATTACATTACTCATGTTTTCAGAAGATGCTCTTAAAGCAGTGTGACGTTCACGGGTGCGGCGAGTTTGAGGCTCTTCTGGTTCTGGTGCGATCGCGCCATTATCTTCTTGATACATATCTTGGTATTCACGGCCAGAAGCTTCATCGTACTCATATTCGTACTCTTGAGATTCAGATAGACCAACAAAATCCTTAAGCTTACTAAAAATTCCCATCGTATTATACTCCTAGTGTGTGCTCCTCAGTTTTGGCTTGGGAACCGAAACATGTATTTCAGACCTTGATGAGGAATGAAATCTCATCAAGCAAAAATTGTACTTTCTGGACAGATACAAATATCACAACTGTTTGAAACAGTATTGACAATATGTTCACCCGCAGACTGTAACCGATAACATAAAAAAAAGCTAGATACATCTGTTAAGTTTTTTTTATGCGACAAAACACGACATTTATTTATCGAATTCTTGTGTCGCAAAGCACTTAACATTTTAAGCAAACTAACTTCTCTGAAGAAAACTTGTTGGAGTTTAACAATTTTTTAATAGTTGACCAAATCTACAGCTCATTCAAGGCTTTGAGACTCTAGTCATTATGGATGTCTATGTGAGCCCATATGAGGCTAATTGAGCGAATTGACTGACAAATATGAATTTAGTTAAACACAAGGATCCTCAGTTTTATTTGTATTCAAGCCTCAAAAAAAGCCTAAACATTTTGACTAAGAAGTTTCTGAAGTTGTTTGCATTTTGCAAAATTGAATGACACGAATACTTATAAATCTATAGAAGTATTCTTTGTTACCAAACTAGCTAGTGCCAAACTATTTACTATAGTTACTATAAATTCCTTAAATTCAATTTAATTGGAATTTAAACTCCTATTATTAATAATTTAATGAAAATCATATTATTCTGCAAAAATAGTATTATTCTGTAAAATATTATCATTAATCATAGAGTGGTAAAGTTTATATCAGGTTTGGGCGTATCTGGCAAGCAAAAAATAAATTTACCCAGAAAATATCTTGCTACCAACGCGAATGATCGAAGCCCCTGCTTTGACTGCGATCGCATAGTCCGCTGACATGCCCATTGAGAGTTCTTGAATATTATGCCAACCCAGCGATCGCAGCTTTTCGGCTAAGTTGGTTACGCGATAAAATACTGCATAGGCTTGAGACTCGTCTAAGCCAAGTGGCAAGATCGTCATTAGCCCCACGATATTGAGATTTTGGAGCTTTTCTAGGATTGGCAAATCAGCTAAGAGTTCTGATTCTGACCAGCCTGATTTATTGGGATCATCTGCTAGCTTGACTTGTAGTAAAAGCTTAGGTGATTTATTCAGTTCGGAAATGAGGCGATCGCATTGCTCCGCGAGACTAAGCCGATCAATGGAATGTATCCAATCAAATTGCGCGATCGCGGCTCTTGCTTTGTTACTTTGCAAAGAACCAATCATGTGCCAAGTAATATCGGTTAAATCAGCTAATTCTTCTTGCTTAATTTTTGCTTCTTGTACTCGCGATTCTGCAAAGTCGCGCACATCTGCGTCATAGGTCGCACGTATCGCCTCAGTAGTCGTATATTTGCTGACAGCAACGAGTTTTACCTGCGGCGGAATTTTGGCGCGAATTTGATTTAGGCGATCGGAGATTATTTGACTGAGCGAACCAGGATTGACTTCAGACATGAAATGCAGTTGTCAAGTTTGGAGTGCGGATTTTGCTAAACTACTATAGCCTGAATATTTCTTAATACTCTTTTCTCCAGAATTTCCCAATGCGTATCTCTCTGAATTGGCTCCGTGAACTTGTAGACTGCGATCTCTCGCCGCAAGAGCTAGACGAAAAACTGACTATGGCAGGCTTTGAAGTCGAGTCAATAGAGGATCGCAGGACATGGGCTGAGGGAGTTGTGGTTGGACATATCCTTACGGCTGAGCGTCACCCTAATGCTGATAAATTGCAGGTATGTAAAGTAGACATAGGTGCACCTGAGCCTTTACAAATCGTCTGTGGCGCGGCAAATGCTAGACAGGGTTTGTTTGTACCTGTTGCCACAATTGGTACTTATTTGCCAACAGTTGATTTGAAATTGCGTCCTACAAAGTTGCGTGGCGAGCGTTCTGAGGGGATGATTTGTTCACTCGCAGAAATTGGGCTAGCTAAAGAATCAAGCGGCATCCATGAATTTCCTGAAGGTGTAACCGTTGGGTCAGATGTGCGTCCATTGCTCGGACTCGATGACGCGATCCTTGATGTGACTTCAACAGCTAACCGAGCTGATGCCCTTAGCATGGTGGGAATTGCCCGTGAAGTTGCGGCTTTGCTGGGCAAAGAAGTGCGTTTGCCCTTAGCTACTACAGATTCTCAGCCAAAAGCGACTAATTGGATAACGGTAGAGGAGCTTAAATCCTGTCCTGCCTATATTGGGACATTGATTAAAGGTGTAAAAGTTGCCCCTTCACCCGAATGGTTAAAACACCGTATTGAAGCGGCGGGAATGCGCTCTATTAACAATATTGTCGATATTACCAATTACATTTTGTTGGAATGGGGACAGCCTCTCCATGCCTTTGATGCGGATACTTTGGCAGACGGGCTCAAGATTGGTGTGCGCTTTGCAAAAGCTGGAGAAAAGATCAAAACCCTTGACGATGCCAATCGCAGTCTCACTAGTCAAAATTTGTTGATTACATCTGGTGACAAACCGATCGCGATCGCAGGAGTGATGGGTGGTGCAGAAACTGAGGTTTCTGAAAAAACTACAAATATTGTTTTAGAAGCGGCTCTATTTACCCAAGTTACGACAAGGCGATCGGCTCGCGCTCAGGGTCTACGCACTGAGGCATCGGCACGTTATGAACGCGGCGTAAATCAAGCTGCGATCGAATTTGCCTCGGCAAAAGCGGTGCAGATGATTATGGAGATGGCTGGTGGTGAAGTCGTGGAACAGAGCGTCATGGATGCACGTTCCAAGGAAGTTCGCGTGATTGATTTGCGCTTGACTAAGGTGTGGCAAGTCCTTGGTGAAGTCGATCGCGAAGATGATGACGCATTAGCTTTACTCTCTGAATCTGAAGTCGAACAAACACTCAAAGTACTGTCCTTCGAGCTAACCAAACAACCGATTGAAGAAGGCAGCTATGCCACATGGAAAGTGACTGTGCCTCCCTATCGTTATGCCGATATTGAACGTGAAATCGACTTAGTGGAAGAAATTGCGCGAATCTACGGTTACGATAAATTTGTAGAAACTTTACCTGCAAGAACTGAGTTCGGGTTTCTTTCTGCCGATCAAGAAGGTGGTCGGATGATTCGAGCCGCCTTACGTGCTGTCGGTTTGAACGAAGTAATGCATATGTCTCTATGCAGTCCTGCTGAATCACATCAGGTGAAAATCAATAATCCTGTAGCGATCGAATACGGAGCTTTGCGTGATGATTTACTCACTAATTTGATTGAGTCATGTGCTTTTAATCTCAACCAAGGTAATGGAATCCTGAATGGATTTGAAATTGGTCGCGTGTTCTGGCTCGATGAAGCTGGCAGTGATGAAACCGATCGCATTGCAGGTATTTTCGGCGGTGATCCGACCGTCGGCACTTGGCAGCATGAATCCAAGCCGATGAATTTCTATGAAGCTAAAGGCTTGCTGGATTCTGTCTTCCATAATCTCTGCGTATCAGTCGAGTACCAACCCGATCAAAAAGATACAAGATTGCACCCAGGGCGCACTGCATCCCTATGGATCTCAGGAGAACGTCTCGGTACATTCGGTCAGTTACATCCGCAGTTACGCGCCGAGAAAGAACTCCCCGATGAAATTTATGCCTTCGAGCTAGATTTCTACACATTGCTTGATGCAATGATGAAAAAGTCGATTCCCACTTTCCATGCTTTCTCCACTTATCCTAGTAGCGATCGCGATATTGCCTTTTTTGCTCCACTCAAATTCACAGTTGCGGATATTCAGCGATCGATTACTCATGTGGGCGGCGAGTTGTTGGATTCCGTAACTCTCTTCGATCAATACATCGGCAAAGGAGTTCCTGAAGGTTCGCGTAGTCTTGCCTTCAGACTAGTTTATCGAGCCAGCGATCGCACTTTGACCGATGCTGATATTAATCCCATCCATCAAAAAGTGCGTGACTTACTCGAAGAAAAATTCCAAGCAACTTTGAGAAGTTAGTGTTTTGTTAAGGCAATCGGTTTAAACAAAGAGTATGGATAATTCATTAAGTTAACCATACTCTTTGTTTTTTTGTGGGCGATCGAAGAAGTTGTGATCGCCCACAGAAAAACCTTTCCCAAACACTCCAGAGACTAAATCGCTGCCATCTGCGACCGCAAGCTAAACTGCAACAGCGAAAGGACAACCGATGCGATCGCTGTTTAATTTAAAAATGCTAATAAAACCAACAAAGCCGCCATCTCTGAAAACCTTGATCGCATAGAATGTCTCGGCATTGTCAACAGTCGTAACGATGAGATGATTATATATTGGCAAAATTTAGAAAGCGATCGCGTAGATTAAAGCAACTTGGCAAACATATCCACCATAAAACAGCGATTTTGCGTAATGCTGATATTACAAAAGAGCAATTGGCAGATTTATTGGGCTTGTGTTACTCAGTTAAGTACCTTGCAACCCCGTCAAGTCTTATAATAGTAAAGACACTTAGTAAGAATTGCCTAGATCACACGGGGCAAGCACTGCCAAGCAATGCAAGGAGAATTTGAGTAGGCGTATGACTGATATCTTAGAAGATCGGATTATTCCAACAGACCTGCGCGGCGAAATGTCGCGATCGTATCTGGAGTATGCAATGAGCGTGATCGTCGGTCGCGCCCTGCCCGATGCCCGCGATGGACTCAAGCCAGTACATCGCCGCATTCTCTTCGCTATGCATGAGTTGGGCATGACCGCCGATCGCCCGTTTCGGAAATGCGCCCGTGTGGTTGGTGACGTAATCGGTAAATATCACCCCCACGGCGACACCGCAGTGTATGAAGCACTGGTACGGATGGCGCAGGACTTTTCGATGCGCGATCGCATGGTCGATGGACATGGCAACTTTGGCTCGGTCGATAATGACCCCGCCGCTGCGATGCGATATACCGAATGTCGGCTGACCCGCATCTCACAGTTCGGGCTGATTCAGGATATCGAGCGCGATACGGTTAACTTTGGCGATAACTATGACGGTTCGCAGCAAGAGCCACTAGTATTGCCTGCCAGAATCCCCCAATTGTTGCTAAATGGATCTTCAGGGATCGCCGTGGGGATGGCGACAAACATTCCACCGCACAACTTGGGCGAGTTGGTAGATGGCTTAGTGGCGCTGATTGCCGATCCGATGCTGACGGATTTGGAATTGATGCAATATATTCCAGGTCCTGACTTCCCCACAGGTGCTTTGATTTTAGGAACCGATGGCGCTCGCGAAACCTATACGACGGGGCGAGGCTCTGTGACTATGCGGGCAGTGGCTAGCTTTGAGACAATTTCGGCTTCTGGACGGCAGGATCGTGAGGCGATTATTATCACGGAAATGCCTTACCAAACTAATAAAGCCGCGCTGATCGAACGCATTGCGGAAATGGTCAATGAGAAGAAAATTGATGGCATTTCTGACATTCGTGATGAAAGCGATCGCGATGGTATGCGTTTGGTAATCGAACTCAAACGCGATGCCTATCCAAGAGTGGTGTTAAATAATCTTTACAAATCCACACCTCTGCAATCGAATTTCAGTTGCAATATGTTGGCGCTGGTAGATGGCGAACCAATTACGCTAACGCTTCGCAACGCTCTGCAAGTATTTCTCGATTTCCGTTATGAAGTAATTACGCGCCGCACTCAGTACGAACTGCGTAAAGCGGAAGAACGCGATCATTTATTGCAAGGTTTATTAATTGCGCTCAATCATCTAGATGCGGTGATTGCCCTAATTCGGGCGGCTGATGATAGCAGTTCTGCGAAGTTGGGATTGATTGAAAGCTATGGACTTTCAGAAGCGCAAGCCGATGCAATTTTGGCGATGCAGTTGCGCCGCTTGACTGCTCAAGATGCTGATAAGATTCATGACGAGCACGATCAATTAGTCGCTAAAATTGCCGATTTGCAACATATTCTCGCCAATCGCGATCGCATTCTCACGATTACCCGTGAAGAATTGGAAGCAATCAAAGCCGAATTTACGACCCCGCGTCGCTCGCGCATTCTGCCCAATGAAGGCGATATCGATACTGCCGACTTGATTGCCAATCGCGAAACGATTGTGATGGTGACAGAGCAAGGCTATGTCAAACGGATGCCTGTTGATACTTTCACGGCTCAACATCGTGCTACACGCGGTAAAGCTAGCGCCAACGTCAAAGATGATGATGCGATCGCTCATTTCTTTGCTTGTCGCAGTCATGACAAAGTTCTCTTCTTTACGGATCGCGGCAAAGTTTATGGAGTCAAGGCATACGAGGTTCCCGAGTCTGGTCGTGCTGCCCGCGGTACTGCTGTCGTACAGCTATTACCGATCGCATCTGACGAAAAAATCACTACAGTTTTACCGATCAGCGAGTTTAGTGAAGATGAATATCTGGTCATGCTCACTGCTGGTGGCTATATCAAGAAAACCAAGCTTCCTGCCTTCGCGAATATTCGCTCCAATGGTCTAATTGCGATCGCCTTAGAAGAAGGTGATTTACTCCGCTGGGTGCGCCGTGCCAAAGCCGACAACACCATCATCGTCGGTTCGCGTCAAGGCATGTCCATCCGCTTCCGTACCGACCATGAGCAATTACGTCCGATGGGACGCGATACTCGTGGTGTGCGATCGATGCGTCTGACTGGCGATGATTTGATCGTGAGTATGGACATTATTCCTGCTGGTTTGGCAGAAATCGAGGAAGTTGAAAGTTCTGAAGAAGATATTGATTTGACGGTAATGGTCAATGAAGATGAGAATCTAGAATCTGAGACTACCGAGGTTGAAAACGAAAAAGCTCAAGGACCTTGGGTGCTAGTCGTAACCAGAGGCGGCTATGGTAAGCGTGTTCCTGTTAGTCAGTTCCGTATTCAAAAACGTGCTGGTAAAGGCTTGCGTGTCACCAAGTTCAAATCTGGACAAGATCAACTGGCTTCACTGTGTTTAGTTGATGAAAAGAATGAACTTATGATCGTCACCAGTCGCGGTATCGTCATGCGGCAATCTACCGATGCGATCGCCTGTCAGTCTCGCACTGCGAGAGGTGTCCGACTCCAAAGACTCGATTCCTCCGATGCGATCGTTGGTGCTACTCTGGTTCCGCCTGCATTGGAAGAAGAAATCGAAGAAGTGGAAATTCAAAACGGTGATGGATTGGTAAATGCTGTTGAAGTAGTTGTCGAAGCATCAGCAGTAGAAGTATCAGAAGTTGAGGAATTAGACGGAGATACTGAAGCCTAAGAAAAGCCTTGCACTCAAGTGCAGGCTAAAAAATAAAAGGGGGCGCTAAGCGCCCCCTTTTATTGAACTAAGAGGGTAAATACCCCATCGCTGTGCGGTGTGAGTATATTCTAGTAAAAAAGAATTTGATACCCCGTCCGCTTGCGGCGGGGTAATTCATTAAAAACATCCGCTACCTTCAGCTTCGCAAAAGTGACAAAATACTTTTCTAGCTTAATAGAGGCTAATTTTTTGTTTTTAGTAAAGACTCTTTAGTAACACACCAGACAAAATGGGGAAGAGAGAGCATTCTTTTCCATCGCCAAGGTTCCTGATAAAGACGATATAGCCACTCTAGATTATTTTTGCTAAACCATTCAGGGGCACGAGTTTTTGTGCCAGCCCAAATATCAAGGCTTCCACCTACCCCAATCCACACAGCATTAGGACAAAGATGGCGATATTTCTGAATCCATAACTCTTGGCGAGGTACACCCAAACCAACAAGGATTAGCTTGGGTTGAGAGCTTTGCAACTGTTCGCAGACTTGTTGCTCTAGTACATCATCAAAATAACCATGATGGGTTCCCGCGATCGCAATATCTGCCCATTTTTGTTTCCACACATCTACCACAGTATCGACAACATTAGGAGCGCCACCAATCAAAAAGATTGGCCATTGCTTTTCAGCCGCGATTTGCACAACTTGCTCGGATAGTTCGATCCCTGGGCAGCGATTGATTTTTTCACCTTGTGATCGCAGATACAACACAATACCAGCTCCATCTGGTACAACTAACTCAGCTTTTTGAATGACTTTAGCCAAATCAGGATTTTTGCGCGCTTGCATTGTCATTTCTGCATTCAGCGTCACGACATGAACGCCCTGATTGGCTTGCAATCTTTGCACTAGCCAATCTCTATAGTTCTCATGGATATGAACGGGCATACCAAGGACCGCAAACTCACGCAAAATAATATTCTCCAAATACAGCTAAATCATCAATTTATCATTTTATTACGACAGAGAGAGTAGGTTTTTTATAAGCTCTACTTTCAGTCCGATCGCAACTTCAAGGCTTAGTCGTCACCGTCAAAACCTGAGGTGGAGTAGCATCGGCAGGATAGAGGAAATCAAACTGGACAACGCGGCGATCGCCCGGAGGCATTGTCAGAGTGACCAAAGACTTACCCCGTTCGCCACGACGCAACATTAAATGCACATATCGAGTTTGAGCTAAGCCTCTGTCATCGCGAAACCTAACTCGAACAGAACCTCGAAAAAACACATCATCAGGCAATGGTTCAAAAAATTGCAGTCCACCCACTGGCTTATCGTATTTAATCGGATTTTGGAATGAGAGAACGACAGTTTGAGTTTCGTTAGTTGGGTTATGCAGTGGCATCGTCAAGTTATACTGCACGCCGTAATTGCCATGAGCAGAATATGCCGTATCAGGATAGCGGACTTTCAGAGGAGCAGTTTGGACTTGTCCCGTCCCCATTGTGCCATATTGCAATAGACTCAAGCCATAGGAATAGGATTCACCAGATTTAGGAATAGCAAGATCCGTACTATCTTTATCAGTTAAGTTCCCAAACCATTGGGAACCAAGTTGTACGCCAGCGACTCGGCTATATTCAAATCGTCCTTCTGTCAAATCTGGCGGTGTTGGTACAACATCACGAGGCTTAGAGAGTTCTCCATTCTTGAGGATGTTTTCCCATTCTTCGAGATTTGGAGCGCGTTCCGTTCCATCAGGGTTAAGACGAGCATAGAGAGCCAATGTTGCGATATAAACCTTGCCATCACTGCGTAGGCGAGATAAACCCGATCGCCCATTTAATGGCGGATCTAATTCCTTAACTGGGATTGGGATATTCATTAACATCCGACTCTGCTTTGGCGGGATCACGATTTGAGCAGGAAAAATGTCTTGCCGACGTCCGCGCAAAATATCAAGCATGGCGCGATCGCCGGGTCCCCTATATACTTCTCCATTATTATTTAAGCTAAAGTTGGGCGCATCATAGAAAGGCGCATCGGGCTGACTAAGATAGCTTGCCCCAAGTAGAGTGTCAATGGTTACTGGTTGATCTGTGGGGTTATAAGCGATCGCGCCAATATACAAAGTCCGCAAATCGACTGGTGGTGGCGCTTTGGAAATATGGTGAGTAAATAGATCGAATCGTCCTTCAAAGGGAAAGTTTAAATGCGCTTTAGGATGTGCCATCCCTTCAGGCGGGAAAGCCGACAGCAAAATCCCTTCTGTTTGGACGATTTCAGGACTATTGCTATTAAACATTGGCACATCGTCAAGTTTGCCCATAAGAGGACGCATTTCTTGACGCTCCAAAATAATTATGCGCTGATTAGCAGCTTGAGCGATTTTGCTAGATGAGCTTGCCTCAGTCAACAGTTTGGTGGTTACAGTAGATGGCAAAGCTGGTGAAATCGGAGTCAGTAGCGACATCAAAAAAGCCGTCAACATACGCTTTTATATTTATAGATTAACGTTATCTTAGCGCCCTAGCCTCGCAATAAAAAAGCATAGGTAGGTGTGCATAATTAATTACAAACCCAAACCCTTAAAGTTGCGCCCCGAAGGGGCGCAACTTTAAGGGTTTGGGTAATTTTTTCAGAAGTACTTATTCACTGGGAAGGGAAGATGACGGAACTTTTGCTCGATTTTGTCCTTGAGTTAAATTAAATTTTTCTAAATTTTGGACTTAATTAATTAGCAATGCTCATGGTTAACACTTCACACCCGATCGCCCTGTAGTAAACTGACTTATTAAAAGGATCTCTACAATAAACTTTGCGTTCAAACGCGACCTATGGACTTTGCATATCAATACGCATGGCTGATTCCCTTGCTGCCACTCGCCGCAGCAATGATTATTGGCACAGGACTGATTACCTTTAACAAATCCACCAACAAACTGCGATCGCTTTGGTCTGTCCTCAGCGTATCCGCCACAGGCGGCGCAATGGTGATGGCTATCAACCTACTTTGGAGTCAGATCCAAGGACATGTTCCTTACCTCTACACCTTTGAGTGGGCGCAAGCAGGGAGCTTTCATCTGAACATGGGATTTGTGATCGATCATCTCACTGCTCTTATGCTCGTGATCGTTACCACAGTCGCATTTTTGGTGCAAATATACACCGATGGCTACATGGCGCATGATCCCAGCTATGTCAGATTTTATGCTTACCTGAGTTTATTCACATCCTCCATGTTGGGCTTAGTCGTTAGTCCTAACTTGGTACAGATTTATATCTTCTGGGAACTTGTGGGTATGTGTTCCTATTTGTTGATTGGCTTTTGGTTCGATCGCAAAGGAGCTGCCGATGCTTGTCAAAAGGCTTTTGTCACCAACCGGGTTGGTGACTTCGGTTTACTACTTGGCTTACTTGGTCTGTATTGGGCAACTGGTACGTTTGAATTCACGGAAATGGGATCGCGTCTTAGCGAATTAGTTGAGTCGGGAGCATTGAGCGTTGGTCTTGCCACCCTATTTGCAATTCTTGTATTCATGGGACCCGCTGCCAAATCAGCCCAATTTCCTCTGCATGTATGGCTTCCTGACGCAATGGAAGGTCCTACACCAATCTCTGCATTGATCCACGCTGCGACGATGGTTGCTGCTGGTGTATTTCTAATTGCGCGGATGTTCCCTGTATTCGAGGAAATTCCTGCGGTGATGAATGTGATCGCTTGGACAGGAGCCTTTACTGCATTTCTAGGGGCAAGCATCGCGATCACCCAAAATGACATCAAAAAAGGCTTGGCTTACTCCACCGTTTCCCAATTGGGTTACATGGTGATGGGTATGGGCGTTGGGGCTTATAGCGCAGGCTTATTCCACCTGATGACCCACGCTTACTTCAAAGCGATGATGTTCCTCGGCTCTGGTTCCGTCATTCATGGCATGGAAGAAGTCGTAGGACATGATCCCGATGTTGCTCAGGATATGCGCGTGATGGGCGGCTTACGCAAGTACATGCCAATTACCGCGATCACCTTTTTTATTGGGACTCTGGCGATTAGTGGTATTCCTCCGTTCGCTGGCTTCTGGTCAAAGGATGAGATTCTCGCTTCCACTTTCAGAGCCAATCCTGCACTTTGGGCGATCGGCTTTGCAACGGCTGGGATCACTGCTTTCTATATGTTTCGTATGTACTTCACCACCTTTGAAGGTGATTTCCGTGGTACTGACAAGAAGCTTTTAGCGATGGTCAAAGCCGAAAATTCTGTTGGTAAAGAAGCTCAAGCTGACGATGACCATGGACATCATCACGCTAACAAGCCTCATGAATCGCCAATTACGATGACTTTTCCTCTGATGACATTGGCAATTCCTTCGATGCTGATAGGTTTAGTTGGGACTCCTTTAGGTAATTACTTCGAGTACTTTATCCATGCCCCATCTGAAACAATCAGCGAAGTTCCCGTTGAAGGCTTTACCCCTGAATTTCTGTTGATGGGTGGTAGCTCTATTGGTATCGGTTTGATTGGTATTTCTCTTGCAATCTTGATGTATATGCAAAAGAAGATCGATCCCAGTGTGATCGCCAAATCAATCGAGCCTCTTTACGAGCTATCGAAGAACAAATGGTACATTGACGAAATCTACAATGCGATCTTCGTAGTTGGTTCCCGCCGTCTGGCGCGTCAAGTCCTCGAAGTAGATGCCAAGATCGTCGATGGTGTGGTTAACCTTGCTGGTTTCGTAACCGTAGTTTCTGGCGAAGGCTTGAAGTACTTTGAAAATGGTAAAGCGCAATTCTATGCTCTGGTTATTTTCATTGGTATTCTTGGTTTTGTAATTGTTACTTCGATTTAATTTAATGCCAATTCACAAAAGTGTGATGACACTTTTGCGAATTGGGATAACTCCGATAAATTAAATTCACAAAAAAATAGAGAGGCGCGATGCGCCTCTCTATTTTTTTGTGAATTTAATTTCTTCTTATGATTCAACTAATTGCCTAGCAATGTACCAAGTGAGGATGCCCGTGGCGATCGCGATCGCACTTAGCGCAAAAATCACCTTCTGCAAACCGAAATAGGATTCGGCAATGCCTGCCACCGATAGCGGCAAACTAAGCGCAATATTCACGGCATTATTTTGCAAGCCGAAGACCTTGCCACGCATATCCTCTGGCGTTTCTTCTTGGATCACTGTCTGCATAGGAATTACGCATAATCCAGCAAATATACCTGTACCCGCGATCGCGATTAGCCCCAGTCCAAAGCGATCGCTAAAAATCGCCAGCATCCCCAAAAATACTGACATCCCAAGTGAGCCAATTAAAGAAAGCAATTGACGGCTACAGCGATCGCCTAATTTTGCGACAATTCCTGCACCGATCGCCATCCCCAAACTCGCTACTGCTAATAAAAATCCAAACTGCTCAGATTTAATTTCGGGCATTACTTCGGCTAACCGCACGGCAAGTACTGTCAACGCCGCAATGATCGAAAAGGTGCAAATTAATTGAATTAGTGCAGATAAAGAAGTTTTCTTATGATTAAGATATTGCAGACCATCTTTGATGTCATTCCAGAGGTGAAAACTATCACGGTGAAGATCTTCTTTGGTTTCACCTGTTTTCAATAGGATCAGAACAATACCCGCGATTAAATAACTTCCGCCAACAAGAATTTCTTGACCCACATTATGCCAAAGATGATCGGATAGGGCTAAAAGGGGTTCGCCTAGGGCAAAACCTAAGATTAATGCCCCCATGATCGTGGTTGTGTAGAGCGAATTTGCCGACAATAACTTTGGTCTCTCGACTACTAGAGTAATCGCTGATTGCTCGGCAGGGGTGAAAAACTGCGTGAAGGTAGAGACCAGAAAAGTAATGCATAGTAACCCCCAAAAGCCAGTCGGTGCACCCCAAGGTAGCACGCTGTTTCTTGTAACCCAGAGTAGCAAGGGAATGCTGAGAACCAATACTCCACGCAGAATATTGGAGCTAACTAAAACTGTTTTCTTATTCCAACGATCCACATATACGCCAGCGATCGAGCCAAATAAAATCGCGGGAATTGTGAATGACACCATGACTGCGGAGACCCAACCGCTAATCGTTTCGCCCTCATGCTGAAATTGTGTAGAAACGATCGCAATTACGAGTACTAAAAAAATTTTGTCTGCAATCTGCGAAAATACCTGTCCAGTCCAAAGTGATAAAAAATTAGGATTGCGAAGAACCGACTTTGAATCGGTTGGCAATGAATCATTTAGCAATTCAGGATTTACCTCAGTATTGCCATTGTTCTCATGATTATCAGCATGGTGAGGATCGGGAATCTCTGGCAAGTTTGGCGTGGGTGGATCGAATAAATGGGTCATATATTAAAAAAACAGTTATCAATCAGAGCCGAGGACTGGATTGGTCTATCAAAATGATACTGTGCATAGGCTCGTAACAATCTTTCAACTGTGAGCCAATCTGTCGTATGCGTTTCTAAAATATTATCTGCTAAATCAATTTGTGCAAGTTCTTGCATTGCTAGAAGTTCAGGCGCTGTTAGGTAATGACTGATGCGGTTATGGATAACATCATTCATCGTTTCATTACTAATTGCTTCACTCTGAAGGCGATCTTCGTTCGGATTACCGTCCCTTAGCATGTCATTTTCGAGGTCGATTACCCCACCACCGACAATACTAAATCCTGCTTTCCATTTTGGAATTTCACGTTTGGCAATTACTGGGATTTGAGTAACACAACAACTATGAACTTGGGGCGCAAATCCTGCGATCGCTAATAAGTGATAGATGCCATGATTTAAGTGTGCTAGCACATTTTTATTTTCAGCATCCTGAATGCGATTTAGATGTTCGACTAGTAATAAAAATAGCTCTTCTTGGGGTTGGGCGGATAATGCCTGCATTAGGGCGATTTCAGACAAATATTGGGCTGCGGTGAGCTTAGCGAGAGTTTTCCCCAAACCGACAAAAGATTGCATCACTTCAGCATTTTTAATGCGATCCATATTGCGACCTACGGCGATCTGTAAATCATTCACCACAAATAAGCCCGATCGCCCTGCCATTGCCGAGCGATGTTTTCTCGCTCCTGCGGCAACAGCTCTGATCAAGCCATGCTCTTTGGTGAGGATCGTCAATAGACGATCGTTTTCACCCAAGGGCATCCCCTTGAGATTTATTCCTGTGGCTCGATATTCTTTGGGCAATTTGGGTTCGTGGCTAAGGTAAATAGACTAAAATAACAATCATCGGTTGTTTTATATTAGATCAGTCACTGATTTGTTTATTTGTCCGTCGTAAATACAGATTTAACCATTTCTATTGCCACAATGAATCCTGCCAATCGCGATTTGAGTTCAGTTTTAAGTCGGATTACCAACAAGCTACAACAAGATCGAGTTGTTAGTGATGCTCTACAAAAGCTTAGAGAGAGTCTTAATGTTGATCGAGTGGTTTTGTACTATTTCTACACTCAATGGAAAGGACAAGTAACCTTTGAAGCTATCAGTGAGCATAAGTATTCGATCATTGGTTCAACGGGGGGTGATGACTGCTTCAATCTAGAATATGCGGGGCTTTATTTGGAGGGACGTATAAAGGCTACTGATGATATTGAGAAGGCGACCATTAGTGCTTGCCATCAAGATTTTTTGAGAGGTATGCAAGTGCGCTCAAATTTAGTTGCACCAGTTTTAACTCATGGCAAGCTATGGGGACTATTAGTTGGACATCATTGTCAAGATGTCAGAGCATGGAAAATCTCAGATATTGACTTAATTCGCCAATATTCTAATGATCTGGCTTTTGCTCCATCAATTAGTGATGCGTGATCTTGAGCACAAAGCGCTGTAAAAGCCAAAAAAGATAAAGCGCCCCTATAGCGGGCGCTTTGTCTTTTTTGACTTTTACCAAATTTTCCAATCACTCCAATTGAGATTAAAAATAGAAGTGTCGGGAAAAGCGATCGGATTATTGTTTTTTGCTAACAACTGCTGTAATTGAGTAAGCATAGGATTTACCCTCGGCAAGCCATCGATTAGTTGATAGGGCAAAATTCCTTCAGACAATGCAAAAGAAGCAGTTGTCCCTGCGGCGGCTCCCACAGACCACTCGTAGGAATGGACACGATAGCCTGCAGCAACGATATAACTAAAGGCAATATTTTTGCCAGACACGATGAGATTATCGATTTTCTGAGGAATTAGCGATCGCAATGGGATTTGACCTGGGAATGCTGGTCCATGACCATTGCGAACTCCTGCGCGTTCAGTATTTCCTGCTTTCTCAACCGGATATTCAGTCAAGCAAGGATGGAAGTCTAGATAATATTGAGCAATGCCAATCGCATCAGGATAGATCGTCGAACGGGTACGACGAGAGATTTTGTTTGGCTCAGTATTATTCCTAATAGCGCTAGCTGCTTCTAAACCAGATAAAGCTTTCCATAAGTTGCGGTAGGTTGTGTCTGAAAGTTTATTTTGATAAAGCTCAGTACTAAAATCAACCTGTGAGACATCAATTTCTGACATGCTAAATCCTTCAGAATATCCATAGGAAGGACGACCGATAATTCGCCTTGATTCTCGAATGTAAGGATATTTGGATAATCCATGCAAAGTTCCCATTGGTGAGTCAAATCCAGTTAGTAAACGGTGATTAGGAAATGGCTTTTTCCAATCGGTTTTTTGTTGCGAATCAGTTGTTCCATCAACCAGCCAATAATAGAAGCCAAGCGCGATTTCTTCTCCACTCTTAAGGGTTTCTGTACGCAAGCCGCCCATCCATCCATTTGGCTCTAGTTGACCAGATTTCTTCAATTGCTCAGGAGAATAAATAAGATTATCTTTGTCTGTCCCTGGACGATAGTCATTGCCCCATACCCAGTTCTGCATAGAGATATCACCCGCTTTCATGGCAGAAACGCCAAAAGCATTCTTTTTAGTATTTTCTGATTCAGCACTCCAGATACGGCGATAGGTAAAGATCGTGTCAAAGTTGGCGAGATTTGGCTTCGGGTCAGAACCGTAATATGGTAGATAGCGATCGTAAGATTCGGGCTTCTTTTGTGGCTGTGCCTCTTTGGTTTGCTCCATCGCAAAGGTATAGGTAAAGCCCTGCGTGCAATAGGCATCATTTGCTGTTACAGGTGAGGATGGATTGAGATGCGATCGCGGATCGATGCCCAAGCGATAGGGAACATCGGCTAGGGCAATAATTTCTCCTGTTTCCGTCGAGTCAATCACAAACCAATCACTAGGACGTTTTTGCAATTGAGTCTTTTCGGTAACTAAAGGAACAAAGCGAATAATGCTTTTTTGCAAGCGTGGCGAGTTCTCGTAGCGATATGCGTCATCAATAATTTGTGAGAGTGGCTCAGTATTTAGTTGCGGCGTATTTGGTGCAGAACGATGTTGGATTGCGATCGCGCCATTGATCAATTTACCATCCGCACTCATCTCTAGTTTCTTAATTACGGTATTTGGAAACCATTTCAACTTGCCATTGCCTTTTTGAGCTGCTTCTTGCAACATTCCCACTAGTATTTGCTGCGCGGTATTGGGAATAAAACAAGAAACGCTAACCCAACAATCTCCTGCATTTAACTTCCCATAATTCTGTTCAATTCGCTTCCGAAACTCTGTATATCCTTGAGGGAAGAACCAAAGATTGCGCTGTTTCTTAGCTTCATCTAATGCGGAAGTACCCTGAGAGGTAATCTGTCCACCAATCCAATCTGTAATCTCTGTCATGCAGACAGTGCGCCCTGCTAGCAGTCCTTCGTAAGCCGCTGCTGTACCTGCTACACCACCACCCACGATCAGGATTTCGCAATCTTCGTTACGGTCTGGGGATTTTGGCAGAGACTTTTGAGCGATCGCTGTTTTGGTTGACCCTGATGCTAGTTCTAGAGCGACAAAAACAGCGCTTAGATAGATGGAAAACCAAATTTTAGAAGTGAGCTTTTTCAATGGTTTTGACATTAGATTAATTTTTTAGATTGCTGCATATCCTGACCATAAGTTTACCTTGCCTTTAAACTCATGACGCTAAAGTCAGAGCTATAGCATTGGCAGATTTAGGAGCAAAGAGATAGAATAGGATATATGTTTACCATGTCTTAACCTAAATGTCAGACACACTCACAGTGGAAGCATTGCCGATCTTAGCGATCGCACCAGCACAACTTTTACGGGGAAACGGGATTTTATCGCAACTCCCACAATATTTATTGCGCTATGGAAATAAAGCTCTAGTAATTTCTGGGAACACAGCAAACCAAGTCACCGCAGGTTATTTGAGCAATCCTGATCTAGAAATTATTAACACACCTGCGATCTCAGATTGCACTGATGAAAATCTGAAGATGTTGCGCCAAATCGTTCAACAAGAAAAGCCAAACGTAATCGTTGGTATCGGTGGCGGCAAGGTTTTGGATACTGCCAAACTGACCGCACATCAGAGCAGGTTACCAATCGTCTCTGTTCCCACGACAGGCGCAACCTGTGCCGCATGGACAGCCTTAAGCAATGTCTATGATGCTGATGGCGCATTTAGCTATGACGTGACCTTGGATCGCTGTCCAGACATGATGCTCGTCGATTATGACGTAATCGCCAGTGCTCCTAAACGTACACTAGTTTCAGGAATTGGTGATGCGATCGCTAAGTGGTACGAGTCCACAGTAAGTAGTGGCAGCAGCAATAAAACAATGGTAATTGCGGCTGTCCAAGAAGCGAGAATTTTACGTGATATTTTGTTTCAAAAGTCGGCTGAGGCGATCGCTAATCCCAATAGCCCCATCTGGTGCGAAGTTGTTGATGCCACAGTATGTTTAGCGGGTGCGATCGGTGGAATCGGTGGCGCAAATTGCAGGACGGTCGCAGCTCATGCTGTCCACAATGCCCTTACGCATTCTCATCACACTCACGGCATACTTCATGGTGAGAAAGTAGCCTATGGCATTCTGGTACAACTGAGGTTAGAAGAATTTCAAGGCAATCAACTAGCTGCCTCATCACGTCATCAGTTGCTGAAGTTTTATCAAGAGATTGGCTTACCCACTAGTCTTGCTGATCTTGGCTTAAGTCTAGTTACCTTAGCTGAGCTAGAGAAGATTTCCGAAATAGCCTGTCAGCCAGATTCAGATATTCATCGGTTGCCATTTGGGGTGTCGCCTAGCCAAGTTCTCGCAGCAATGGTATCAACGACTAGCCCAATTCTGGTTTCTGTCTAAACAAAAAGCCTCGCATCGCGAGGCTTTTTAATATTTTGGTAGGTGCTGTTCATTAACTTTAGCTACCAAAATATTAGCGAACACTTGGTAGTTCAATTTTGATCGCTTGCTGTTGCATTTTCTGGAATACGTTATAAAACCCATTGGCGCGGGAAGGTGTAAGACTAGCCACTAAACCCGTGTCTTTTATAAAATCAGGTGTTAACGATTCAATCTCTTTTTGGGTTAAACCGCTCATACAGACTGACAATAAGCCCAAGAAACCCTTGCTAATCAAAGCATCAGAGTCTCCAGTAAAAACTACATGCTCATTTTTGTCTAATTCTGCCACTACAAATACCTGAGAAACACAACCCTGCACCTTGTTTTCAGGTATTTTGAGAGCATCTGGAAATACGGCTAGTTTTTTTCCGTACAAAATTAATTGTTCGTAACGTTGTTTTGGATCGGAGAGCCTTTGAAATCGTTGGACAATGCGATCAATGGCTTCAGGTAAATGGGTCGGGCTTGACATTAGCTTTGAAAATATTTGAAGAACAAACAGAAAATCTTTGAGTTATTTCAGTCTAAAGGATCTTAGAACATCTTGTGGGGCGATCGCTCTAGCGGTTGCATAATTTAGAAGCGGAGCAAAGCGTCGCCTTTAGCTTCTGGTTTTTATGGTTTGGTTTGAACCTTTTGACCGAAGGTAACTGTCTAAATCAGAGTAGCTAGTTAAGCGATTTATTCAATACCAGCAGTTAAAGGGAGCATCATGAAAAACCTAATTTTGCCTATTTTTGCCGCTACTTCTATTGTCAGCGCGATCGCATTTCTTAACCCAAGTTCCGCATCGGCGGGAGAAATCCGCGTTCGTCAAGTCAATCAAGAACAGCGCATTTATAACGGTGTGCAGCAAGGCACGATCAGCCAGCAAGAATATAGAAACTTGCAAGCAAGAGAGGCGAAAATTGCTGCTCAACGTCGTTTCTATATTAGTGACGGTAGTTTAAGTCGTAAAGAAGCCGCCCGTTTGACCAATGCTCAAAATCGAGTTTCTAGAGCAATCTATCGCGATCGGCACGATTAAATTACAGTGCAAAGCTCTGTGGTAAAAACTAAGAAATTTTTTGTAAGTGTTGCGAAGCGGCACTTACAAAAAACTTCTTGTGATTAGATTATTTCCAAAGCGCTATAGTTTCGGGGTGAAATCCGAATAGAGACAAACGTTAGCTATGATTACATATCAGTACAATAGACTGAGAGTAAACCGTAAAAATAAATTATGATCCCAACCGTAATCGAACAGTCTGGTCGTGGCGAAAGAGCCTTTGACATTTTTTCGCGTCTACTGCGGGAGCGGATCGTATTTTTGGGGCAACAGGTTGATGACAGTATTGCTAGCATCATCGTTGCGCAGTTGCTTTTCCTAGAGGCAGACGATCCTGAAAAAGATATTTTCTTATATATCAATTCTCCTGGGGGATCTGTGACCGCAGGCATGGCAATTTACGATACCATGCAACATATTCGTCCTGATGTTTCGACAATTTGTGTAGGCTTAGCTGCAAGTATGGGCGCTTTTTTGCTCACTGGTGGCGCAAAAGGTAAAAGGCTATCTTTGCCACATACGCGCATTATGATTCACCAACCTCTTGGAGGTGCTCAGGGGCAGGCTACGGATATTGAAATTCAAGCCAAGGAAATTCTTTATCACAAGAGCCGTCTCAATCAGTTGATGGCTTTTCATACGGGGCAGCCAATTGATCGTATTACTGAGGACACCGATCGCGATTTCTTCATGGCTCCCGATGAAGCTAAGAGTTATGGGTTAATCGATGAAGTTGTAACTCAACGCCCAAAATTTGAAGTCGCTGCGTAATTTTTCTTATAAGATGGCTCACATAGTGAGCCATCTTATTTTTTTAGATGCTTTTTGGTGTGTGGAGTTTAATTTATGAAATTGTTTGGTACAGACGGCATTCGTGGTCATGTTGGGAGTTTTTTAACAGCAAATCTGGCTCTAGAGGTTGGGATAAGTGCTGGCAAAATTTTAAAGGAACGAGTTGAACTCGATCGGTCAAATAAAGCCAATGTAATTGCGATCGGGCAAGATTCTCGGACATCTGGCGATATGCTGTCATCAGCAATTTCCGCAGGTTTGACGGCGGCGGGTTGGGATGTATGGCATATTGGGCTATGTCCAACGCCTGCTGTGGCATATCTGACTGCGAATTCCCCAGAAATATTTGGCGGAGTAATGATTTCTGCTAGCCATAATCCTCCTGAAGACAATGGTATTAAGTTCTTCGGAGCAAATGGCGTAAAACTTTGTGGTGAAACTCAACAAGAGATTG
Source organism: Pseudanabaena sp. (assembly GCA_003249035.1). Classification (GTDB taxonomy): domain Bacteria; phylum Cyanobacteriota; class Cyanobacteriia; order Pseudanabaenales; family Pseudanabaenaceae; genus Pseudanabaena. The sequence continues at coordinate 11,839 of QBMK01000013.1, read as the reverse complement.
AGTTGCTTTTGGCTTCACGACTTCATGTTGATCTGGTCAACTCCTCTACAGATTGGGGTAAATATCATGAAAAATCCCATTTAATATCCGATTATCAAGAGTCTCTACAGGCTTCGATCGCTACAGATTTAAACGGACTCAAAATAGTACTTGATCTCGCGTACGGCTCGGCAACGCGCGTCTCTTTGGAAGTATTCCGCAACTTGGGTGCAGAAGTAATTTGCTTGCATCACGAGCCAGATGGCGATCGCATTAATGTTAATTGTGGCTCCACTCATCTTGAACCATTACGAGCAGCAGTGAGAGAACATCATGCTGATATGGGCTTTGCTTTTGATGGTGATGCCGATCGCGTGTTGGCGGTCGAAAGCAACGGGCGTGTCGTCGATGGTGATTACATCCTGTATCTTTGGGGACAGGAGCTAATGGAACAAAATCAACTTCCTGACAGTGCGATCGTTACAACTGTAATGGCTAATCTCGGCTTTGAACGGGCATGGCAAAAACTCGGTGGTAATTTGGTACGCACCGATGTGGGCGATCAATATGTTCATGCGGAAATGGTGCGTTCAGGCGCAATGCTTGGTGGTGAACAGTCAGGGCATGTTCTCTGTCGCCACTATGCGGTTAGTGGTGATGGCTTATTGGCGGCGATACATCTCGCTGCTCTTGCCAAACAAAAAGCACCTTTGGCTGAATTAATGGATCAAAGCTTTCATCCTTATCCGCAGCTACTCAAAAATGTGCGAGTGGAAGATCGCGAACAGCGTCGCAGCTGGCAGACTTGTGATGCTTTAGTGCAGGCGATCGCTTTAGCCGAGCAAGATTTAGGCGATCGCGGTCGAATTTTGGTACGTGCTTCGGGTACAGAGCCATTGATGCGGGTAATGGTCGAAGCTGAAACTCTCGACTTAGCTCAACATTGGACAAATAGCCTGACTAGATTAATTGAGAAGCAATTTGTCAAAAGCTAGAAAAAGTTAGTGTCTTTATTTATTCGTGCTCCAGACGATTCCATGTGTAGCTGATACCGTTATCAATGCGATCGCTACACCAATACAGCCAAGAATGGCAATGGCGATCGCTGATGATGGCACTGGTCAGTTAATTGGTGAGGTGTTACTGTATTACCAATTTGGCAAGGAGGGAGTATGCAGACTAGGGCTTCTCAAATCATCTTTGCGCTTGCGGCGCTGATCGCCGTACTGCTAACAAATTGCATGTGGGCAGATGATGAAATCGCGAAAAAAGCAAGTACAGATACAGGCAATCAGTTTCGCGCCGCGATCATTTTACCAGGTGTAATTGACGACCATAGTTGGAGTCAAGCAGGCTATGAAGGTCTGAAGGTGCTTGAAAAACGATACAAAGCCACTGTTGACTTTGCTCCCAACATCGTGGATCGAGATGCACTTGCCACTGCCAGAGGATTTGCCAAGCAAAACTTTGACTTTATTATCTTTCATGGTGGTGAGTTTATTGCTGCTGCTGAAGCAGCGGCAAGGGAATTTCCTCGCATAAAGTTTTCAATTACGACTGGACATCCCGGCAATAATCGCAATTTAGGAGCAGTAGTCCAACGGGTGAATGAATCGGGCTATTTATCGGGTTTTGCCGCAGGTCTAAAGACCAAAACCAATCGCATTGCTTACCTAACAGGATTTCCCTATCCCGTTAATAAAGAAGAAGCAGAATTTTTAAAACAAGGCGTTAAGGCTGCAAACCCCAAAGCCGAAGTAATTGTCGAGTTTTTATATACATGGACAGATACCGATAAAGCTTCTAAAGTAGCACTCAAGCAAATCGCTGCTGGTGCTGACCTCATCATCATTAATCTAGATCATAATGAGGAAGTGATTAAAGCTGTAGCTAGTCAGCCTGATGTGTTTGTGATCGGCTGGACGAAAGATCAGTACTATGCTGCACCAAATAAAGTTGTTACCAGTGTGATTTCAGATGTATCTACACTCGTAACAAACACGGCAGACTTGGCTCAGAGAGGTCGGTGGGAAGGAAAACTTTACAGATTGGGTCTAAAAGAAAAAGCGCTGCGATTTGCCCCCTTCCGCGGTTCTCTGACTCCAGAGCAAGAGGAAAGGTTTAACAAGGCTCGCAACGATATTCTGATTGGAAAGCTTGATGTTGGACTTTAAGGAATGAGTATGGTTATTTGGAAAAATCCTTTACGTTCAATTCGAGTTTCGATCGCTAACCAACTTCGCTATGGCTTGGTAATTTTAGTCGCGGTCAGTTTGCTGAGTACGGGGGGGATTCTGATTTACTCCAGCTTTCGCACCCAACTCAAGCAGTCAAATCGTTTACAACAGGCGCGATCGCAAACGGCAGCCGAACAGATCAATGCCTATATTGACGATCTAGAGCGCAAACTGGGCTATTTGGCGAGGGTAAGAGGTCTGAGCAATTTGCCCGTAGAAACGCAGCAAACCTTACTCGACGGCTTAACCCGACATAATGATGCTTACGAAGTTGTGGCAATCGTCAATCGTCAAGGTGAGCCAGTCGCTGTTGTATCTCCCTATGGAGATGTAAAAATTGAGAACCTTGCCAAGTCCCTACTATTTATTCGTGCGTTTAAGCAGAATGAAGATTCTGTGGATACGGTCTCGATTGATTCCAAAATTCAGCGTTTAGTAACGACGATTGCTGTCCCAATTCGTAACGAAAAGGATGAAGTCGATGGTGTTTTACTCGCAAAGGTGAATCTACGGTTTCTAGACTTTGTGCTCTCTCAAACCGAGGTGGGGGCAACAGGGTATACCTACGTGATTGACAATCGCAATGTCTTAATCGCCAAACAGCGATCGGCTAACGAACCGCTAGCTTTACAGGATATTTCTGATCGCTCCTTTATTAAGGCTCTTACTGACTTAAATGCCGACCTCCAACCTGTCACGGTTTATAAAGGTCTAAAAGATGAAGAAGTTTTAGGTGCGATCGCACCAGTTCGTAGTGTAGGCTGGGCGGTGATTGTCGAGCTTCCGACCGCGGAGGCTTATGCCCCGATTCGCAATCTGATTTGGACGATGGCAGGGGCGTTAATCCTTGCAACAGGTGTGACTGTCGGACTTGGCTTTCTATTTTCTAGACGTATTGTAAAACCGCTACAACAACTTACCACCGCTGCCGATCGCATTCGTTCAGGAAACCTTGATACCCATGTGGAAATTAAAGCACAGAATGAATTAGGGGTATTGGCGACCACCTTTAATCAAATGTCTTCAGAACTATCGGAGTTATATCATTCCCTCGAACAGAAGGTTGCCGATCGCACAGCGGAATTACAGCATGAGAAAGAACGCTCAGAGCAATTGTTGTTAAATATTTTGCCAGAAGCGATCGCCAATCGTTTAAAGCTAGACCCCACTTCAATCGCAGACAGTTTTGCTGAGGTCAGCATTATCTTTGCCGATATCGTTGGCTTTACCGATATGAGTTCGCGAATTTCTCCTGTTGCCTTGGTGGGCGTGCTCAATCAAATATTTTCTGCCTTTGATCGCCTAGCTGATCGCCATCGGTTGGAAAAGATTAAAACCATTGGAGATGCCTATATGGTGGTGGGTGGTTTGCCTACACCCAGAGAAGATCACGCCGAGGCAGTTGCCGATATGGCTCTAGATATGCTGAAAGCGATCGATGACTTTAACTCAAATGCAAACTTTCCCGAACTCTCGAGTAATCTTTCGATGCGCATTGGCGTTAACACGGGTGCTGTGGTAGCTGGGGTAATTGGGGTAAATAAGTTTATCTACGATCTCTGGGGTGACACGGTGAATATTGCCAGCCGCATGGAATCCCACGGATTAGCGGGAAGCATTCAGGTAACAGAATCAACCTATCTGCGATTAAAAGACAAATATTATTTTGAGGAACGCGGTGCGATCGCGATCAAAGGTAGAGGTGAAATGCTAACCTTTTGGCTTAAGGGTAGAAAAGATGAGAATTCTTTAGCTGCCGACTCAGACAAGGTATAGTCATTTAACAAACGGAGTGATAGCGAATCAATTCCTTTTTTAGATTGTTTTAATGGCGAAATGCTCTGCCTTGGAATCGTAACGCGGGGACAATTTATACCAATTCACAAAAGTGTCGTCACACTTTTGTGAATTAAAACCCAAAACCACTAATGGTTTTAAAAGCACAAAATGGCTACGCCATTTTGTGCTTTGGTATTATCGCTGAAAGTTATGATGAGTCAGCCAGTTTGGATGGTCAAAACATGGATAATTTCGAGGAAACCAAACAAAACGAAGTAATTCTGAGATTGTTCTACGATCTGCCATTTATTGGCATGGCGATTACTTCACCAGAAACTAAGCGTTGGGTAAGGTTTAACGATCGCCTCTGTGAAATTTTAGGCTATTCGCGTGAAGAATTGACTGAAATCACTTGGACAGAAATAACTCATCCTGACGATCTCGATCGCGATATTGCCGAATTTGAAAGAGTAATGCGGGGAGAATCTGAAGGCTATGTCATGGATAAGCGCTTTATTCGCAAGGATGGAATCGTTATCGATGCCTCTATTGATGTCAAACCGATACGAAAGGAAGATGGTTCCATTGATTTTTTTGTGGCGACAGTCCAAGATATTAGCGATCGCAAGCGTGCTGAAGCAAAACAAAAGCAAGCCGAACAAGCGTTAGCCGAAAGTGAAGAGCGCTATCGACAGGTTGTGCAAACTCAAATAGATTTTGTACTGCGATCGCATCCTGACACAACGATTACCTTTGCTAATGAATCCCTATGTCGAGCTTTGGGAAAGCCTCTTAAGCAGGTCATTGGTCTAAAATGGATTGACTTCGCCGATCCCGATGATTTGCAAGGTACATTACAAAAAATATCGATGCTAAGCCCAACCAATCCTAGCTTTTTGGCGGAAAATCACGATCAGCGGGCGGATGGACAGATTGGCTATACGCAATGGATTAATCAAGGAGTTTTTGATGAGCGAGGTAAACTCATTGAAATTCAATCTGCGGGAAGAGATATAACAGCTTTGAAGCTGTTAGAACTAACTATCAAACGACTGAACGAAGAACTAGAAACGCGGATCGAGCAACGCACAGCAGACTTGTGCGAAAGTGAATCTCGCAACTTTGCAATTATTAATACTCTCCCCGATCTTTTGCTTTTGCTCAAGCCTGATGGCACTTGTTTAGATTGCATCATGCCATCAACATTTGAGCGGTCTAAATACATCCCCATCCAAAATCATATTTCTGAAGTTTTAGACCCTGAGATTCTGCAAGCGCAGTTGAAAGGATTTGAAACTGCGATCGCTACAGGAGAAGTACAGATCTACGAGCATAGACTAACTAAGTTTGGCAAAACAGTACATGAAGAAGTGAGGATTGCTCCCTATGACAAAGATAAGCTGTTAGTCATTGTGCGCGATATCACAGATCGAAAATTGGCAGAAGAACAGCTACTCAAGAGTGATACCCACTTAAAATCAGCTCAGCGCATTAGTAACCTTGGTAGCTGGGAATTTGATCTCCAAACAGGTGGCGTAATCTGGTCAGAAGAGGTATTCCGCATTTTTGGACGTGACCCCGCAATCGGAACACCGACCTATGCAGAACTACAAAAATCTTTGCATTCCAATGACTGGGAGTATTTTGATCGAGTCGTACAGAATGCGATCGCAACTTGTCAACCTTATGAAATTGAATATCGCATTTGCTGGGCTGATGGCACTTTAATTTATGTTTTAGCTAGAGGCGAAATTATTTGCGATCGTTTAGGGAAAGCAATCCAAATCATTGGCACAATATTGGATATTAGCGATCGCAAATTAGCCGAAGAACTTTTATTAAAGAGTGATACTCATCTTAAAACTGCCCAGCGCATTGGCAAACTAGGCAGTTGGGAATTTGAAGTAACCACTGGCAAGTTAACTTGGTCAGATGAAATCTTTCGTATTTACGGATTGGAACCTAGCGCCAATCCACCAGACTATGATCAATTGCAACAACTATACATTCACCCAGAGGATTGGCAACATTTTGATCAGACAGTCCAATCTGCGATGAACTTAGAGCGATCCTATGATCTTGAACATCGCATAATTCAGCCCAATGGCACATTGATCTATGTGTTTGCGAGAGGAGAGATGATTTATAACAGCTCAGGTCAGTTGACTCATATCATTGGCACTGCGATGGATATTACTGATCGCAAGCTTGCTGAAGCCAAAATTTTGCATACAGCAAATCAGTTAGCCAATACCAATCGTGAATTGGAGTCCTTTAGTTATTCTGTCTCCCATGATTTGCGCGCACCTTTGCGTCATATGAATGGCTTTGTGAATGCTTTACAACAAAGGCTAAAAAAACATGAGGCCTTGAACGATCCAAAAGTGGCTCACTATTTGCAGGTGATTGAGAAGAGTAGTCAAAAGATGGGACATCTGATCGATGGACTGCTCACTCTCTCCCGTTATGGACGGCGACCATTAGAGTCCAAACAGATATCAATTCGAGATTTGGTCGATGAAGCAATTGAAATTACTCGCTCCGACTCTCACCACAACCATCTAGTCGAATTTGCGATCGGTGACTTACCCACAACAGTTGGCGATCGCACCCTTTTACAGCAAGTTTTTCGTAACCTGATAGGTAATGCTGTTAAATTTAGCCGTAATCAGCCCCAGCCCTACATCGAAATTGATAGTTTGCCAGATCAAACTATTAGAATTAAAGATAATGGCGTAGGCTTTCAAATGGAATATGCAGACAAACTCTTTGGGGCTTTTCAAAGATTGCATAGTGACAAGGAGTTTGAAGGCACAGGCATTGGCTTAGCGATCGTTCAACGGATTATTCAACGTCACGGAGGTTCGATTTGGGCAGAAGGATATCCCGATCAAGGCGCAACTTTCTTTATAAAACTCTAGGTCTTAAGATGCAATTCTCGCTGTAAATTTCTGGAAATTCTTATGATCTAAATATATGGAACCTACCCAAATTCTGCTTGTTGAGGATGATCCTAATGATGTTGAGTTAATCCAAATTGCTTTGGACAGCTACAACTTTGTCAATAAAATAGACGTAGTATCAGATGGAGAGCAGGCGATTCATTATCTATTTGGTCGAGATGGTGAACTACCGACTCACCCACTCCCTCGCCTAATACTTTTAGACTTGAAATTACCAAAAATAGATGGTATCCAAGTATTAGAGATGATTCGTAGTTCTCCACGCACTCGTAATCTTGTTGTTGTCGTGATGACTTCCTCGGCTGAAAATCGAGATTTAAGGGCTTGTTATGATTTAGGCGTCAATAGTTATATTGTTAAGCCTTTAGATTTTCAGCAATTTGTACAGATGTCACAACAGGTAGGATTTTACTGGATGATGTTAAATCAAATCCCTTCAAATGAGTAAGGATTAGGAAATAAAATCTAGTAAGTAGCTTAGTATAATTAAAACCCAAACCCAGAAGTGTAAGTCGCCCGCTACGCGGGCGACTTACACTTCTGGGTTTTAAGGTTATTTATGCATAGCTACTTATTGGGTTTTAGATTATAGAGATTGTTAGATTTACGGTTAAAAATTGTTGATTTAAGTAATTTTTTAGATATACTTTTGTAAATATAAGTTAACAGCTAGCACTTACAGCGACAGCGATTTGCAATCAATGGACTCACTAGATTTTTGGTGTAAAGTGCTGCAAATTAGCATTCTTAATAAAAATCTTGGTTCTCATTTCAGATTAATGCGCTATAAATAGGTAGTTGCATACAGATGGCAATGATTATGAACAGAAACTCTAAACCTATATCTTTGCATCTGTAACCATGAGAAACTTAATGTCAGTGCATGAGGAATCTGAGAAGTCAGATGAGCCTCTATCACTGCGTATATTAATTATTGAAGATGTTGATGCTGATGTGGAGCTAACACTATTGGCTCTAGAATCAGCAGGCGTTCACTTTATCTATGACATTGCAGCTACAGCGACCGAATGCCAAAAATATTTGCATGATAATACTTACGATGTAGTTTTGTCGGATTATCGACTACCTAGTTTTAATGGTTTACAAGCTTTTACTTTTTTACAGCAATCAGGTCAAGAAATCCCTTTTATCTTGATTACGGGCAGCTTAGGCGAGGAGTCTGCGGTTGAATGCATTAAAGCAGGGATGACCGATTATGTGTTGAAAGATCGGTTATTTCGTTTGCCCAGTGTTTTACAACGGGCCCTCAAAGAATTCTCATTACGCCAACAACAGAAAAATGCGATCACCCAAATTGAGCAGCAAGCATGGCGAGAAGCGATTATTAATCGCATAGTTCAATCTATGCGGGAGACACTAGTTCTAGCAGATGTCCTGCAAACAACAGCAGATTTATTGTACGAAGCTTTAAATGTTAGTCATTGTTTGATCTTTCAACCTAATAACACTCTAAAAATGCATGTGTGCTATGCCAGCAAGAACAATATTAACCGTAGCGAATCAGTTTTAGGGCTATCTTGTGATTTTTATGGATATTATCAAGATGATTTAATCAAAGGAAGGCAAATCACTATCCATCCAATTAGCGATGATCTTCCAGAAAATCTAAGACAGTTAGGGGAAAAATATAATATCCATTCGCTTTTGATTACCTCGCTCGTTTATCATAAAACTTATTTAGGAGGTATTAGTCTATATCAGTGCGATCGCGAAAGAATTTGGTCTGAAAATGAACTATCGCTGGTTAAGGCGATCGCTGATCAATGTGCGATCGCGATCCATCAATCAAAGCTCTATCAAAATGCTCAATCGGAATTGCTAGAACGCAAAAAAATGGAAACGCAACTGCGTCATGATGCATTTCATGATTCTTTAACAGGATTACCAAACCGCTCCCTGTTTTTAGATCGTCTTAACCATGCTCTACAACTATCAAGTCGTCGCCTGTATCTGAATTCTGAGCATCTCCCCGAAAAGTTTGCCGTTCTCTTTTTAGACTTAGATCGATTTAAGGTGATCAATGACAGTCTCGGTCATGAAGCAGGTGATCAGTTATTGAAAACTGTAGCAAAACGTCTAGTTACTTGTCTGCGTGGAGGCGACACGGTGGCAAGGCTAGGGGGTGATGAATTTGTGATGCTGCTTGAAGAAACTGAAGATATTAATGATGTAATTGAGGTTGTGCAAAGGATTAAAGAATCATTGAAAGTTCCATTAATAATTGAAGGTAATGAAATTGTTATAAGTACAAGTATTGGTATTGCTCTTAACTCTTCTACTTATACTCAACCAGACCAGTTACTGCGAGATGCTGATACAGCAATGTATCGTGCAAAAGAGCAAGGTAGAGATCGATATGAAATATTTAATCCTGCGATGCACACTGAGGCTCTCAAAAAACTACGGATAGAGAACGAACTACGTCGAGCCATTGATCGCCAAGAATTGCGAGTACATTACCAACCAATTGTCTGCTTAAAGTCAGGACGGATATTGGGCTTTGAAGCTCTAGTGCGTTGGCAACATCCCGAACAAGGTCTCATATACCCTGCGGAATTTATTCCCATAGCGGAAGATGCTGGTTTGATTGTAGCGATTGACTTTTGGGTATTACATGAGGCTTGCTCTCAACTTCGGGCATGGCAAGAAGATTTTCCTGTCGCGATGACCCTAACCATGAGTGTCAATTTATCTGCAAAACAATTTACTAAGTCTAACTTGACTAGCCAAATTGAGAATATCCTCAAAAAAACGAATCTAGAAAATCACAATTTGAAGATAGAAGTAACTGAAAGCATATTAATCGAAAAACCTTCCTTAGCTGCGCAAATCTTAGGCGAATTAAGTGAACGCAATATCCAAACTTGTATTGATGATTTTGGAACGGGTTACTCTTCATTAAGCTATTTGCATCGATTTCCGATTCATACGCTCAAGATCGATCGCTCATTTATAAACCAGCTTGATCATTATCCAGAAGATAGTGAAATTGTGAAAGCGATTATTGTTTTGGGAATAAATCTGGGCTTAAATGTGATTGCGGAAGGAGTAGAATCGGCAAAGCAATTGGATTGCCTAAGAGATTATAATTGTCACGCTGGTCAGGGATATTATCTGTTTAAGCCTCTAGCATCAGATGAGATTCCGACATTACTGCAATCTATCCCAATATAGAAAGGGCGCAAAGCACCCCTTCTATAAATTATTTACAAAGAGATCGCCTGTTCCAAAGTACTTACATTTACCAGTGCTAAACTGGGTGCAGTTCGCTTCACGAGTCCCGTCAAAACTTTGCCTGAACCAACTTCAATGGCTCGTTCATAGCCTTGCGCAGCAAGATATAAACATATTTCTCTCCAACGTACTGGCGAAGTCATTTGTTTGGTAAGGCGATCCCGCAAAATCTGTCCAGATGTCGTCGCATCATTCGGCTCAACATTAGAAATAACGGGAATTTCCGCGTCATTAAAAATTGTTCGTTCAAGAATGGCTGCAAACTTTGATGCCGCATCTGCCATCAAAGGAGAATGGAACGCACCACTGACGGCTAGAGGAATCGCTCGTTTTGTTTTTACCTGTTTAACAATCGATTTTACTGCGGTCTCGGTTCCGGAAATCACCACTTGGTCAGCGCTATTATCATTAGCTAGAATTACATTCTCAGTTTGGGCGATCGCTGATTCTAAGGCAATGCGATCGAAACCAATCAAAGCAGTCATCGCGCCGCCACTTGCCTCAGACATTAATTGCGATCGCTGCTTCACCAGATCTAAACCCGTAGCAAAATCCACGACACCCGCACAATAAAGAGCGCTATATTCCCCCAAGCTATGTCCCGTTACCGCGTCAGGTTTTGCACCTTTAGCTTTTAATATATCAGCAAGAATGGCGGAAGTCACATACAAGCAAGGCTGTGTAAATTGGGTTTTGGCTAGTTCTGTCGCATCAGTCTGCGATTTTTCTAGAATTGACCAACCCAAAATTTGGTCTGCTTTAGCAAACTTCTCCTTGCCAACCTCCACAAGATCCATGCCCATACCCACAGCTTGAGAGCCTTGACCAGGAAATATCCATACATTTTTTATCATTTTTTGTTAAACGTTTATTAATTATCTTGCGTTTTAAAGTTTAACGCCATTTAAACCCTAAAAAAGAGTTGCGGCGCAAAGCAGCAGTGCAATGCATCATCGTCTTTTTGGGACTAATTAATAATATATTTTTGCCATTCGTCATGATTGCCCGATCGCAGATATTTAGTCACTTCAAAGTGCAAACCACTATGGGGACGACGCGGTTGCTTTTTCAATGGCATTGATGCTTCTTTGGGCGTGCGATTACCTTTTTTGACATTGCAGCGGACACAAGCGGTAATAATATTGTCCCAACTGTCACCGCCACCACGCGATCGCGGCATGACATGATCGAGCGTTAGGTCATCGCCTGTATGCCCACAGTACTGACAGGAGTGAGCATCTCGATGAAGAATATTGCGGCGCGTGAGAGGAATTTCTTTGTAGGGAATGCTGATATATTGCAGCATTCTGATCACTGTGGGCAATGGCATCCCAGGGTATATTATCTTGCCATTGTGCTCAACTTGCTCAGCTTTGCCTTTTATGACCAACACAATAGCTCGCTGCCAGTTTGTGATGTTCAGCGGCTCATAGGATGCGTTTAGTACAAGGACTTTTGCCATTACTGTCCAGCGAACTTATATCAGATGCTACCACAGCTAGCCAAAATCATCCAAAAACTTGTCAAATTTCAAGCCACAATTGATTTAATTGGAATATTTTTCATTGCTAAGGAATGATAATTTAATAAAACCCAAAATTGTTTCGGCGGGCTTCGCCCGCCGAA
>QBMK01000012.1 GCA_003249035.1 Pseudanabaena sp. | reverse complement strand
TCTCATAGCATTTTGTGTCATCGATTAGATGCGTTAAGTTCAGGCTCAGCATAGTGATCGCTGCTTATAGATTTCGTTACAATATTATCAATTTCTTCCTTTACTACACCTCCCCGATTCACCTATTGAGCCTCAATTTTTTGCTAGCCGCTGCCCAAAAGCCGCTTATTGATAGTGGGCAAATCTCTGCGGGCGGATTAGATGGAACAGATGGATGCGGGGGAGTATTTTTTGTTTCAGGAGCAGGCAATTATATTTCCGCAACAGTATCCATTGTATTTGCCCTTTACTTTTGGACGAGTGCTAAGGATAAACCTCTTTGGATGCGGATTGCTGTAGCACTAGCAGCCCTATGGCACCTCTTGTTTTCTGACTCTAAGCAAATAGTATTGGCATATGGTGTGGCATGGTTATTGCTGATCATGATTAATTCCAAAGATATTGTCAAAACCTTAAAACTATTTATTGGTCTAGCACTCTTTGTGATTTTCGGTGTTTGGGCTGCTACGAATATAGATGAATTTAAAGCTTATACTTCTTGGGCAAGACCAGAACTCTATGGCTCGGACGGGCTAGCTTGGTATGCGAAATTTTACTCAATTCGGGAGATTACTTCTCAATTCCAATCTCCTTTAAACTGGTTAGTAGGTCTAGGTCCAGGACATACAGTTAGCCGTCTCGGAGCTTGGTTTTTAAGGGACTACTCAGCACTCTTAGGACCTCTAGGATCAACCCGAACAAGTATTGGTCAAAATGCCATGGATTTTGTTGCGGGATTTTGGTTAACCAGTGGCTCTAGTCTGTTTAGTCCTATATTTGGCTGGGCTGGCATTTGTGGAGATATCGGATTTCTCGGATTAGGTTCTTACTTATATCTTGCCTATCTAACTTGGCAATACTTTGGGTTGAATGACATTTTGAAATTGACAATATTAAGCGTTTTTGTGGTTGGTTGCATTTTCACACAAATGGAAGAGCCCGGGTATATGATTTTTATAGCTTTTGTCATGGGATTATCATGGCATGAACAACGCCTCAAAGAACAAATGCAAGAGCCAACTTCTCTTTTAGAGAGTGTTAGTGTTTGACAAGTTTCTTAACAGAAAAAAACGCAGCGCTTAATTTTCAAACTTGCTCTAACAAAGTAATAACTTTCCTATAACTTGTCACTATAGACATCAAGATTATAAAAGAAGTAAATTAATTTACACTTTCATTCTACATCATCCTATTTAAGAACAATTTGGGGAGTTTTACCATCGCCCACAATTCTCGAAACAAACTGATTAAAGCCCTAAAATTTGTGGCATTGACTGGTAAAAAATATTGATTTTAGCTAAAAAACTTTATACATATGATTTACACACAATCTACAACATGTAAAGCAAAACTCTTTGATACGAAAAATAAGAATACGCAAAGATTATTGGGAGTCGATCTACTTCGTGGCTTTGCCGCATATGCCGTAGTGTTTGTCCATTCTGGAGATGAATCTTTAGGCTTGCCAATTTCTCAAGAAGCAATTTCTCTAAGAATGCTCTTTTATTTTGCCGTTCCCTTTTTCTTGGCAAGTGCGTTTTATTTTATTACATCTAAACCCGAAATTGGTATATCGCCGCGATTCTGACGCTCTCGCATTGACCGCATCTTAATCCCTTATGCATCATGGAGTATTATTTATCTGATATTTCGATCAATCTTCTTTTTTCAATCTAAACAAATAGAACGACTTTGGGAGCTTCTGCAATATCCACTATCAATCTTTTTCTTTGGTGGTGCTTCTTATCAACTTTACTTTTTACCATTGCTATTTACTGGCACTTTTTTGGCAGTTATTGCCAAATACATGCAAAAGATTCACATTAGTTATATATTTATCGGCATTTTTGCAATCTTTAGCATAATCATTGATGAATGGCTAATAAAGTCTGGTAAAGGCTTTCAGTTGAATCCAAACACCGCGTTTCAGAATTTAATCCAAACTGCTGGCTGGGAAATCAGCAGTTTGCCACTATTGCGTTTTTTGCTAGTCCAAATTGCATGGTTAATTAAGTGCTTCCCTTACCTTTTTATTGGAATTCTACTATTCCCGCTATGTAATCAAATTAAGAAGTGGAATTCTTCATATCGATTAACAGCTATTATTTCATGTGGAATTATATTTTTGTTTTCTGGTGCAGTAGCAATATCTATTGGCATTCCAGAGGTTTTGAAGAATGTTTTGCAAGCCTATTCCCTACTTTTGCTTTCAATTCTAATATCTGGCTATATCCAAAAGGGTTGGATTTTTCAAAGTGTTGGGGTTTGCTCCTTTGGCATTTATCTAATTCATCCATTCGCAATGTTAGGAGTGAAGAGTTTTTTACCGAATATATTACCTAGTCTATCTAATGAAGTCTCAGTACTTTCGATGATGACTATATCTATAGCGAGTTTTACAATTAGTTGGATTGCAATTTCTTTAATGATAAGAAATAAGTGGATCGCTAAATACACGCTAGGTATTTAGGTAATTTTGGGTAATTGGATAAAATGCATCAGTATATATGTCACTTGAACCTCTATGGACTTTGATTAAGGTTAGATAATGTTATTTCTGGGTTACCGATGGCTACTGTGTCTACAAAATGTTTATCAACTCGGAAGATCAAATTTTTAGCAAAACCTACATGACTACAGTTGAGAGTGAAAATACTAGACTGAGACATTATCTTGCCCGATTGCATCGAAAAACTTTATGTTATTCAAAATCTGAACAAATGTCGAGACATTCAATTCGTCTGTTAATTCATTATCTCAAGTACAAATCGATTCCCAACTTTTCTTGATTCATCTTTCATTTGTGCAACGCCAAAAATTGCAGCAATTTCCAATCAAAATAACCACAGAATTTTTTTAAAAGTGTTGCAAAGCAACACTTTTAAAAAAATTCTGGTTTGGAATTGAACTCTAAGAGAGGTAAAAAAGCAATGAAGCCGCAGGCCGTTAATCAAACAAATATGAAGCCGATTTTTATAATGAGAATTGCTGCAAAAATAATTTTAGGATTGCAAAAGTATGCTTTAAGGTTGTAGTATGATTAGCTGGACTAAAAAAATAGGAGATTAGTACTATGAGTCGCGTATGCCAACTAACAGGCAAAAAAGCCAATAATTCCGTATCGATTTCTTTCTCACACAAGCGTCATAAGCACTTACAACACGTAAACTTACAAGACAAAAGAATTTGGTGGGAAGAAGGAAAGCGTTTTGTAAAATTACAAATTTCCACCAAAGCTATCAAGACTTTACAAAAGAAAGGACTCTCCGCATTTGCTAAAGAAGCAGGTATTGACCTTCGCAAATTCTAAAATAATCAAAGGGGGTGCATTGCACCCCTTTGATTATTTTGGAGCATTTATGAATATTGGTATTGTTGGTTTAGGGTTAATTGGTGGCTCGCTAGGATTAGATCTGCTCGCTTCATCGCAAGGTCATAACCATGCTTGGGGCATCAGTCGCAATCCTGAAACCTGCAAACAAGCAGAAGCGATCGCTGCCGTAAATATCGCCAGCGTAAATATTGCGGATATCCCCGATCGCATTCTTGCCGAAACTGATATTGTCGTCATCTGTACGCCCATCGCCTCAATTTTGCCAACGATTTCGGCGATCGCGCCCAAGCTAGTTTCCAACGTAATTTTTACGGATGTTGGCTCGGTCAAATCAGCGATCGTCGAGCCAGCAGCAAAAATTTGCCAGCAATTTAATCAGCGATTTGTGGGTAGTCATCCGATGGCGGGGACTGCATTTCAAGGGATTTTAGCCGCAGAAAAGAATCTCTTTCAAAATCGTCCCTGTGTAGTTACGCCCAGTAATGATATTGCTGCGGTGGAGAAGGTGCGATCTTTCTGGCAGTCAGTGGGCATGAATGTCTATGAATGTAGTCCTGAAGAACACGATCACGCCGTAGCTATGATTAGCCATGCACCTGTAATGATTAGCGCCAGTTTGATTGCGGCTTGTCAGGGGGAAAGTGATCAGACGGTTTTAAAATTAGCGCAAAATTTAGCGAGTTCTGGCTTTCGTGATACTAGTCGCGTTGGTGGCGGCAATCCTGAACTGGGGCGACTAATGGCGGAATATAATCAATCAGCAGTATTGCGATCGCTGCAAAACTATCAGCAATCTCTGCAAGAAGTGATTGGTTTAATTGAGAACAAACAATGGGAAGACTTAGAATCTTTTTTAGCTAATACTCAAAGCGATCGCCTTTTTTACGTTGATTAAATTGAAGAGAGGGCGCAAAGCGCCCTCTCTTCAATTTTTGGGAAAAGATTTAAGAAGACCACCACAGGCATCAAATAGCAGATCAATGACATAGTTAAATCCATCTGCGCCGCCATAGTAAGGGTCAGGAACTTCTTTGTCAGTGTAGGTTTCGCAGTAGTCACAGATCATCTTCACCTTGTCGGTAAATTTCCCTTGCGGATCGAGAGCGATAATATTGCGATAGTTATCTTTGTCCATCGCCAGAATCAAATCAAATTCACGCAAATCCATCGCCTGAAATTGTCTAGCCGAGCCAACAAAATCTAAGCCGCGTTCTTTGGCAGCGGCTCGCATACGCCGATCTGGTAGTGCGCCCACATGCCAGCCACCAGTGCCAGCCGAATCGCATATATAGCGATCGCCTAATCCTTGCTTCTCAACTAAATGATTCATAATATTTTCTGCCGCAGGCGATCGGCAGATATTTCCGAGGCAAACAAATAGAAGTTTTTTAGTCATATTTATATTCCAGAAACCACACAAAGGTGCTGTTACAGCACCTTTGCAGAGAAAAGTTAAGCGCAGAGCGCTAAAATTTGTTCAACTACTTTAGGAGTAACATCTTGATTTTCGCCTAAAGCGACAAAGCCACGCTTCTCGAAGCGATCAATAATTTTGGGAATCACATCTAGTCCCACGCCATAGTCGGAAAGATGAGTAGGAACGCCGACAGCCTCAAAAAAGTCGCGAGTTTTTGCGATCGCCCGATCAATGCGTTCATCCTCTGTGCCATCGACAAGACCCCAAACACGATCGGCGTATTGCAAGAGCTTTTGCCGTTTGCGATCGCGTCTAATCGTCAGCGTGTTAGGCAGCACAATCGCTAAGGTTTGAGCATGGTCGATGCCATGTAGCGCCGTTAGCTCATGTCCGATCATGTGCGTTGCCCAATCTTGAGGCACACCCACACCAATCAATCCATTTAGAGCCATCGTGGCACACCACATTACATTTGCCCGAGCTTCGTAGTTATGGAGATCCACTAAGACCTTGGGACCTTCTTCGATCAAGGTTTTGAGAATAGACTCAGCCATCCGATCCTGTAATGGCGCATTGGCAGGATATGTCAAATACTGTTCCATAACATGAACATAGGCATCAACAATTCCATTACTAACCTGACGAGTAGGCAAAGAATAAGTCGTTTCAGGATCTAGTACTGAGAATTTGGGAAATACAAACGGGCTAGAGAAAAACAACTTTTCTTGGGTTTCCCATTTGGTAACCACTGAGTTTGTATTCATCTCGGAACCAGTTGCAGGCAAAGTTAATACTGCACCAAAGGGAATCGCCGCTTTTACAGGGGCTTGTTTTGAACAAATATCCCAAGGATCGCCTTCAAAGGGAACAGCAGCGGCAATAAATTTTGTGCCATCAAGGACAGAGCCGCCGCCCACTGACAGCAAAAAATCAATTCCTTCAGCTCGAATCAGTTCAACCGCTTTGAGCAATGTTTCCAAATGTGGATTTGCTTCAATTCCGCCAAATTCGAGAAATTTGCGACTTGCTAAGGCTGCTTTGACCTGCTCGTAGACCCCATTGGTTTTGATGCTCCCGCCACCATAAATGACAAGGATTTTGGCGTCAGAAGGGATTTCTGCATCAATATTCGCAATTTGACCTTTGCCAAATAGAATCTTGACTGGATTGTAAAAAGCAAAATTTTCCATAACTAACTCAAAAAATATTAAAGCTGATGCTTTGCATCAGCTTTAAATATAACTAAAATGCAAGATCGTCCGATCGCGAACCAGAATAGATCATGCCTTTGCTGAAGTTAACACTCAATGGTTCTCCATCTCGAATGAAGCCTGTAGCATTATGAACCCCGATCAAAACTGGTATACCCAACCTTCGACCAATCACCACTGCGTGGGAATCAAGGCTTGAGTCTTCAGTAATTACGGCAGATGCTTTGCGAATTACTTCGATATAGTCGGCATCAGTGCGATCAATCACTAGGATTTCGCCTTCGTTAAAGTCGCGGACATCAAGGTGATGGAAAGCAACTCTGGCGCGTCCATGAACAATGCCAGAGCCAATACTTAAGCCTTTGCCAACTACCGATGAAACAAACTCCACCTTGATTAAATCGGTAGAGCCTGCCACATCTTGCAAAGTCCCTGCGGACATAACCACTAAATCGCCTGCAGTGAGAAATTTCATTTCTTGTGCAAGATTTAGGGCTGCTTCAAAGTTTTGCCTTGCTGATGGCAAGGAGATTAATACCATCGGCTGCACCCCCCAAACCATCTGCAAGCGTCGAGCTACTTGGACGTTGGGTGTAATCGCCAAAATCGGAATTGGTGGACGGAATTTACTGACATTCCTTGCGGTCGAGCCTGTTTTTGTCAGCGTAACGATCGCAGCGGCATTCAGTTGGATCGCAATTCTACCCACGGCTTGACTGATCGCATTGGGTACAGCACGACCCATGCTCTCAAGTGGTTGCATATTGAGATCTTGTTCTCTTTCGATGCGAACGGCAATTCTTGCCATTGTTTCCACTGCTAAGATCGGATATTTCCCTACAGCAGTTTCATTAGAGAGCATTACGGCATCAGTACCATCGATGATCGCATTTGCAACGTCAGAGATTTCGGCGCGGGTTGCGCGAGGACTGCTGACCATGCTATCGAGCATTTGTGTTGCTGTAATGACAGGAATGCCAAGACGATTGGCTGTTTTAATCAATTGCTTTTGGGCGATCGGTACATCTTCAGCAGGAATTTCTACGCCAAGATCTCCCCTTGCTACCATCACCCCATCACAAACCGAGAGAATCGCTTCCATGTTAGAGATCGCCTCGTGCTTCTCGATTTTGGCAATGACGCTAGCCTTCCGACCTGAGGCGGCAATCAAGTCTTTTACCTCCAGCACATCTTCAGGATTACAGACAAAGCTAAGTGCTACCCAATCTACGCCCTCAGACAAGCCAAAACGTAAGTCTTCACGATCCTTATCGGTCATCGCACTGACCAATAAGTGAACATTTGGGAAATTGACCCCTTTATTATTAGAAAGTGTGCCGCCAATGACCACGCGACAATAAAGATCGCCTAATTTCACGTTTACATCTTCGACAACCATCTCTACTTTGCCATCATCAAGCATAATCACTGCACCGATAGGCACTTCTTCGGCAAGGGTGTCATAGGTAATGCAACTAATTTCAGAATTACCATCAACTTGACGGCTAGTGAGGGTAAATTTATCACCTTTATTCAGGGTGATTGGGCCTTCTTTGAATACCCCAAGACGAATTTTTGGACCCTGCAAGTCCTGCAAAATACCCACGGGCTGATTGAGTTCACTTGATACTTGGCGAATATTGCAAATGCTGCGGTGATGGTCAGCATGAGTGCCGTGGGAAAAGTTAAGGCGAAAAGTACTTGCGCCTGCTTCAATAAGCTGGCGAATCATATCTGGGCTACTGGTCGCGGGTCCAATAGTAGCAACAATTTTTGTGCGACGAAAAGTTTCTCTAACGGTCATGGATTGTCAGCTAACGGCGAACCTCAAACATACCAGAATCTCATGACAATTCGCCAAGTTGTCATCACTCTTTAGGTCATGATTTATACCAATACTTTAGACAGCTTTAAAAACTCGTATGCCAAGGTCATCTAAAAATTAAGTGATCGCCAAAATCCTGATTTTCAAAAAGCAAACTGCGATCGCTATCATTGAATTGTGTATGCGATATAAATCCACAAAAATATGACGACACTTCTATGAATTAAAAGCCAAACTCTGTAAAGGTTTCAAAAGCACAAAATGGCGTAGCCATTTTGTGCTTTGGGATTAGATATCTAAATCTGCAAGTCCTACTTTTGAGCCATATGTCTCGATAAATTCTCGCCGTGGCGCAACCTTATCACCCATCAAAATTGTGAAGATGTGCTCAGCTTCGGCAGCATCTTCGATGGTCAGACGCTTTAGAGATCGCGTAGCAGGATTCATCGTAGTTTCCCATAACTGCTGCGGCATCATTTCGCCTAGCCCTTTAAAGCGCTGAATGTTGTAGTTCGCATTAGGAGGGAAAGTAGCGATCGCCGCTTGCAAGTCGTTATCGGTGTAGCAGTACTGAGCGGTTTTACCACGCTCCAATTTATATAGTGGAGGGCAACCGATATAGATAAATCCGCGATCGAGTAGTTCTCGTTGATAACGATAGAAGAAGGTCAGCAGCAATGTGCGAATATGCGCCCCATCTACGTCAGCATCAGCCAGCAAAATGATTTTGTGATAGCGCAGTTGTGACTCATTAAAGTCTTCGCCTTTAATACCCAAACCACAGCCTGTAATTAGCGCTTGGATTTCATTGTTTTTATAAATCTTGCTATCATCGGCTCTCTCAATATTGAGAACTTTACCACGCAATGGGAGGATGGCTTGATAATGGCGATCTCGTCCTTGTTTGGCACTTCCGCCCGCAGAATCTCCCTCAACGATGAAAATCTCTGATTCTTTAGGATCGCGAGAACTACAATCAGCGAGTTTACCTGGCAAAGTCGAAGACTCTAGCGCCGATTTACGGCGGACTAGCTCACGGGCGCGACGAGCAGCTTCGGCGGCATTAAAGGCTTGCAGTGCTTTATCAATAATCGAAGTGGCTACCGCAGGATGAAACTCTAGATATTCATTGAGAACTTCGCCAACAAAGGAATCAACAATACCGCGTACTTCAGTATTTCCAAGCTTAGTTTTGGTTTGCCCTTCAAATTCAGGATCGGTAACCTTAACTGAAATTACTGCTGTTAGACCTTCACGGACGTTTTCCCCAGCAAGATTCGATTCACCCTCTTTGATCTTCTTCAGTCTTCGCGCGGTAGCGTTCATTGTGCGCGTCAGAACTGTTTTTAAACCCTCTAGGTGAGTACCACCATCGATGGTGCGAATGTTATTGGCAAAGCCGAGAACATTGTCGTTGTATGAATCAATGCACCATTGCAGGGCAACTTCCACCACGACGTTATCGCGTTCGCCGTTTACATAAATAATGTCAGGGTGAATTGGTTCTTTATCGCGAGTCATGTAAGCGACGTATTCACGAATACCGCCTTCATAGCAATAGATGTCGGTACGAAGTTCTGGACCACGGCGATCGCAATATTCGATTTTTACGCCAGCATTGAGGTAGGCAAGCTCTTTAAGTCTGCTCGCAAGAATGTCGTATTCAAATTCAGTTTGGGTTGTAAAGATTTGGGCGTCTGGCTTGAACCGTACCTGTGTGCCGCGCCTTACTTCCTGACTCTTACTAGGCATTAGCTCACTAACAGGAAAACCTCGCTCATATCTTTGGGTATAGACTGTATCCAATCTCCATACTGATACCTCTACCCATTCTGATAAAGCGTTAACTACGGAAATACCGACACCATGCAAGCCTCCTGATACTTTGTAGCCACCATCGCCAAATTTACCACCAGCATGAAGAACGGTGAGTACAGTCTCAAGGGCAGATTTACCAGTCTTGGGGTGAATATCAATGGGGATACCACGCCCATTATCGGAAACTTGGACAGAGCCATCGGGCATAAGCTCAACGAGTATGCGATCGCAATGTCCTGCAAGAGCTTCGTCTACGCTGTTGTCAACGACTTCAAAAACGAGGTGATGTAATCCTTTTGGCCCTGTTGTGCCGATATACATCCCAGGTCGTTTACGAACTGCTTCTAGACCCTCAAGTACTTGGATCTGATTGGCATTGTAAGTTTCTGTAATGGTCTCAGGCATGAAGGTAAACAACTCCAGAAATTATGTCTCTTTGATAAACCTGCTCTAAAAAATGATTTTAGATGCGCTTTTGTAAGGTGTTTTAGGATGTCTAATTAATAAAGACTCAAAAACACTCTGCCATTATAGCTTAAAAGCCTTACAGATATGTCAAAACCATCTTAGATTCAGTTTTTGCATGACTCATACAGTCAATAAAAATATCAAGATTCTCGGATCTAAAAATTATATGCTTCGATTTACTTTGCATTTAGTTTTTAGCTCTGGCTTTCGCCTGCCATTATTTAGTGCATTAAACCTAAAGAGGATTAATGCGGAGCTTTGATTAGCCTAATCCTCTTTAGGTTTAGTACCTTTGCCCAGAATATATAAATGTCGTCACGGCATTTATATATTCTGGGCAAAGATTCTGATAGGATTGCTTACATGAAAATTTTAGGAATTGACCCAGGACTAGCAATAGTTGGATTTGGCTTAATTGAGGTCGAAAAACCTGCTTCACCAAAACTATTAGAATTTGGCACAATCGTCACGCCCAAGCAAACACCCATCGGCGATCGCTTGAAGATTATTTATGAGGATGTGCATACGTTGATCGAGCAGTTCCAACCACAAGTGGTGGGAATGGAAAAGTTATTCTTCTATCGGATGGGAAACCTAGTTAATGTAGCTCAGGCTAGGGGAGTGATTGTATTAGTTCTCAACCAACATAATATCGAACCGATTGAGTTTTCACCTCCGCAAATCAAGCAAGCGTTGACGGGGCATGGCAATGCAGATAAAAGTGATGTGCAAGAAGCGGTAAAACGTGAACTCAGTCTTGATGCGATTCCACGTCCTGATGATGCTGCTGATGCGATCGCAGCGGCACTTACATGTTGGCTAATTGCTTAGGGATGAAAATTAAATAACATGTGCATATAAAACCCAAAATTGGTTTGGCGGGCTTCGCCCGCCGAACCAATTTTGGGTTTTATTAAATTATCATTCCTTAATCACAATAGTTATTTATAGGGCTATGCGATCGTCAAATACAAAGCATTCACCTTGCCAGAGACTTTCTTCGGGAGGGACTTCTGCTAAATATTTGAGAATGCCGCCTTTAAGATGATAAACTTCATCAAAACCTTGAGCTAGCATATAGGCACTCGCCTTTTCGCAACGGATACCGCCTGTACAGAACATGGCAATTTTTTGTTGCTTATTGTTACTGAGATTTTCTTCTACATATTTAGGGAATTCATAAAAGAAATCTAAATTAGGATTAACCGCACCGTCAAAAGTTCCAAACTCGACTTCATAAATATTGCGCGTATCAATGACTAACACATCAGGATCACTAATTAACTGATTCCAATCTTGAGGATCTATATAGGTTCCCACTTCTTTACTAGGATCAATATCAGAAATCCCAAACTTCACAAGTTCTTTTTTGAGCCTCACTCTCAGCTTGTTGTAGGGTATGACAGCAGAAGTAGTTTCTTTATGTTCCAAATCCTGAAAACGTAGATCAGATTTCAAATAACTTAAAAGAGCATCAATACCTTCGCGACTACCTGCGATCGTTGAGTTAATACCTTCCTGCGCTAATAAAATCACACCTTTAAGCTCGAGTCTATTACAAAAATCTGTAATTGTAGGACGCATAGATTTGTAATCAGCTAAATCGGCAAAATGATAGAACGTAGCGACAACAAAAGGATCAGATTTTTCTAAATACTTTGCAAGAGACTTTTCCATTACAAAATTAGTTAACTTTTCACCACAACAAGTTACTTGTTGCTCTTTGACCACAGTAAATCCACGACTTTTAAAGAATGCCCTCGCGGTAATACTTACTTCCACAAATAAATGTTCTATTTTTAATTCTAGAGCCTTAGCCTCGATCGCACGGTACAGCCTTGTACCAACGCCGCAGCGCTGATAGTCCTTATGGCAATAGAAACAATCAATATGACCGTTAGATTCTAGTTGAGCAAAACCAATAATTTTGTCTTCTTCTTCAGCAACGTAGGTAAATTTGCTAATACAATGCTTTATCCAGTCAGTGAAATATAAATCATCAGGAGCCCAAGCTTGAACCTGAGTAGGTGAGTAGTCGCGAATATTCACTTCACGAATCGTGTTATGGAATAACTGCGCGATCTGATCGCTGTCTTGTTTTTGGAATAGTCGGATTTGCATGATTTCAGATTGATTTGTGCAAGACGAGCAGCACGAAGTGCTGCTCATCCTAGAAAGAATAACCCGATCGCAGGCTGTTTATTTGCCAATACAAAATCTACTAAAAATTTGATCTAAGACAGATTCGGTAACTTCTTCACCTGTGATTTCACCGATCGCACTAATTGCATCTCGTAAATCAATTGTCCAGAAATCAAGTGGTAACTGATCCGCGATCGCTATTTGGACATTAGCTAATGATTGTACAACACGCAATAAACAGGCTTTCTGCCGCTGATTAATAGCAACTTCAAGATTTGCCGCCGCGATCGATTCTTGGTGGATACATTGCAAAATTGCAGCTTCTAGATCCTCGATCCCTTGTTGCTGAGAAGCTGCGGTTTTAACAATAGGAATGCTATCAATCCCAAAGGGACTGATAGCATTCTTTGGAATTTGGAGAAGCTGATGGGAAGTGAGATCGATCTTATTAATTACCAAAATTACGGGGTGATCGCGCACAGTTGCATAGATTTCCGCGTCTTTCTCAATCCAACCGACACTAGCATCAATTACCATCAATACTAAATCTGCGGATTGGGCAGCTTGGCGCGATCGCTCTACCCCGATCTTCTCCACAACATCTTCTGTATCTCTAATCCCTGCTGTATCAAGAACTTGGATGGGAATTCCACCCACCACCAGTTGTGAATCAACCACATCGCGAGTTGTCCCAGGTAAATCCGTGACAATCGCCCGATCGCTACGGCTCCATGCATTTAATAAACTGGATTTACCAACATTTGGACGACCGACAATCGCCACTTTTAAACCCGTTCGCAATAGTTCGCCGCGATCGGCGGTTGCTAATATCTGTTGTGATTCTTGAGAAACCATCGTAACTTCCGCCTTGACCCATTTCACATCAAGCGGAGGTAAATCATCTTCAAAATCAATTCGAGCTTCGATTTCAGTTAGGACATTTAAGCATTTACCACGCAAATATTTTAAAGACTGCGCAAGTTTGCCACGGAGAGATGCGATCGCTGCTTGAGCCGCTTGTGCAGACTTAGCTCCAACTAGATCGTTAATACTCTCGGCTTGGGTGAGATCGATACGACCATTAAGAAAAGCCCTCAAACTAAATTCTCCTGCCTCTGCTAATCTTGCGCCCTGCTCTAGGCAAAGATTTAACACCTGCTGCACTGCCATAATCCCCCCATGACAATGAAATTCCACGACATCTTCACGAGTAAATGAACGCGGTGCTTTCATCAATAGCAATAAACTTTCATCGACAATGGTTTTCGTCAATGGATGCTTCACGTAGCCGTAGAGAATACGATGACTTTCCCATACTTGTTTACCACCAGCATGAAAAATTTGCTGAGAGATCGCTACCGCGCGATCGCCAGATAATCGCACAATACCCACACTGCCCTGTTGTGGTGATATAGCTGTTGCAATTGCCGCGATCGTGTCAGACAGACTCATAAGCTACTCTCAGAAACCTAATAAATAATTCTAAAATCAGGAAGATATTCATCTTCTATAAGCGATTCAACTTTTAGTATTTCTCTAAACCAATATATTGAGATCTTTAAATGAATATAAATGCATTCTTTCTCCAATGCTAATATAGAGCTAGGTTATAAGACTTTTCTACTAAAGTAGTTAACACCAGAATAAACCTTTAAATTCTTGTTACCAATATTTCCAACTGCGTCACTTTAGCTTTGAATAGGCGTTCTGCCTATTCAAAGCTAAAGTGACGCAAAATAAACACCTAAAAAATTATGAATAGCGATCTAAACACTTCATCCAAGTCCAGCTCAAATAATAGCGGTGATGCTAATAATCAAGCTGCAAATATAAATACCCCGAAACAGCAAGATAGTTTTGTTAAACTAGCGATGCGAAATATGGTGAAGAAAGGTAGCACATCTCTATTTCACTTTGCGCTAACAATCTTTGGGGTGATTGGAGCATTGCTAGGATTGGCGGTTGTCTTTCATTAAGAATCTGATGTTCGGGAATAAAAGCTCCAAAGCTCTAAGCTGAGAAGTAGTAGCCTTAATAAAGAAAGGATTCCCGCATAGAAAGAGAAACATTGTCTTGGACTTTGGAAAAATTTGAAGCAAAAAATGGTTAACCGCACTATTAAGGAAGAAGTAAATATTGGTCGGGTGAAGTAGTATTTACAGAAATCACAAGAAATCAGGTAGGAATTTTAGCTCCAGAAGCAGAAGATTTGCGCTTTTTAATGGCAGCAAGACGAAGACGAAGGGACGGAGTTTGTCCAAGTTTCCGACCAGAGGCATAACCACGGGTTTAGAGAGAAACAGCAGGAGAACCCAACTGGGAAATAATTCGGAACCAGTCCTGTTGAACCTTAGAAGGAGAAATGCGAGCAGAGGAAGCGGGTAAGAGGTGATCGCTCTAAATGAACGAAAAACAAGGGACTTAATTAAGTCCCTTGTTTTTCTATTGGAAGGGAATGATTTCCGCTTTTAAACCGGATTGGGCAAGCTTCTGCACTAGTTGACCGGCAGTAGCATTATCGCTATAGGCTCCCACTTGCATCACAGTTCTACCACTACGCGACAACCTAAATGCATCGGGAACCACCGTTTTTACTCGTTGAGTTACGGTGATGGAAGTGACTGGGACGATCACCCGATATTGGAAGGGCTTGCCTGTAGAGGGATCGAGGTTAGCTGGAGGCAAAGCCGCAACTCTGGGACGCGTTGCAGGGGCACTATAGTCACGTTCGATGATGATTGTCGTTGGTGAATTATTAGCGCCTGAATTAGTGGAAACCACAGGACTGGGTAATGCTTGGCTAGCACTAGGTGGCTTGGCTGGTACAAATACTGTGGTTGGTGTGGGACGAGGACTAGATTGAATGGGAATAGCAGTTCCTGTATTGGTAGGTGCTACAGGAACTAATGGTAATGGTGCAGGCTTAATTTCAGGGGAGATCGTATTAGTAATTGGAGAGTTCGAGGCTCTCAAATCCAACAAACCCTTCACCCGCGATGGATTAATTTGATTGCCTACAGCCACCAAAGGAGTGGTCGTAGCATTATTAATGTCGAATTCGCGATTATTTCTGAAAGTATTATTGCCCAATGAAATCGTTGTCCCAAGATCGGGGCGGGGAGAACCATTAGCACTACTAAGAACCACTAAACCATTGCGCTGATTATCAGCGATCGCATTTCCTCTCAACGTTGGCTGGGCTGTATTAGAAATGATAACTCCATCCACATTCCGAGAGATATTATTATCAGCTAATACAACCTGAGATCGTTGTCCAATCGATAGTCCAAAACCAGTATTCTCAAACTTGTTATTACGGATTTCCCCAGTACTTGAGCCAACAGCTGAAATGCCACTGCCCTTGTTATTCGCAAATAGATTATTGCCAATATAAGCATTAGCGCTACCTGTGAGGAAAATGCCATCATGGGTACTGAGAACAAAACTATTATTAGCAATAACAACATTACGGCTGGATTCCAACCATAGCCCATAACCGCGTGGGTTGCTATTGGTGACTGTAACTCCTTCGATGCGTGAGTTAGTTGCTGCTGCGATCGTAATATTTTGGCCAGCAAAGGTAGGACTGATAAAACGACCACCACCACTAATCACCACACTAGTTCCATTAGAGCTAGGATTACCGCGTAAAACAGCACCTTTAGGCAGAAGAAGTGGGAAAGTTTCACCAGAGGCTTGGCTATATGTACCATTACCTAATTGGAAAATTGTTCCTTCTTGGGGATTGGCTGCGATCGCAGCAGTGATTGTGCGATATGTCTGTGTATCATTACCTTGGGGAGATACATAGACAATCTTTTGTTGAGCAGCCTGCGCCCAAGCAGTAGAGGGCACAGCAAGGGACAAGAGAAAAACTACATTAATAAGACGAGGACAGGGAAACTTATTCATATTCAGACACCAACAAGATATCTAGCAAACATGTCTAACTAGACTAGCAGCAAGTTGCTTTTGTTTCATACAAAAAAAAGGAGGTGCGGCGCACCTCCTTTTTTTAGATTTTTTGATTAAGCCGAAGTTACAGGCTCTTTGGCGAGAAACTTCTCAAGCTCGGAAATTGCTTCAGCATCGACCTTCTCTTGCATCGGACAGAACTTCGGTCCACACATTGAGCAGAATTCTGCGGTTTTATAGATATCCGCAGGCAAAGTCTCATCGTGATATTCCTTAGCACGTTCTGGATCGAGAGACAACTCAAACTGCTTGTTCCAATCAAAGTTGTAACGCGCAGTGGATAGCTCATCATCGCGATCGCGTGCATTAGGACGATGACGTGCAATATCTGCAGCATGGGCGGCGATCTTGTAAGCAATCAAGCCATTACGCACATCTTCAGCATTTGGCAAGCCAAGGTGTTCCTTCGGTGTGACATAGCAAAGCATGGCAGTACCATACCAACCAGCCATCGCTGCACCGATCGCAGAAGTGATGTGGTCATATCCTGGGGCTATATCTGTCACCAAAGGACCAAGCACATAGAAGGGAGCTTCAGAGCATTCTTCCATTTGCTTGCGAACATTGAACTCTATCTGATCCATTGGCACATGCCCAGGACCTTCGACCATGACTTGAATATCATGTTCCCAAGCACGACGAGTTAGCTGTCCAAGAGTCTTTAGTTCTGCAAGCTGAGCTTCATCGGAGGCATCATGCAAGCATCCTGGACGCAGTGAGTCCCCAAGGCTGAAGGACACATCATGTTTCTTAAAGATTTCGATGATGTCATTGAAATGGGTATAGAGAGGATTTTGCTTGTGATGATGCAACATCCAACGCGCCAAAATCCCACCACCACGGGAAACAATCCCTGTAAGACGATTTTTGACAAGCGGCAGATGCTCAATCAAAATCCCTGCATGGATGGTTTGATAGTCTACACCTTGCTCAGCGTGCTTCTCAATAATGTGCAAGAAGTCATCCGGTGTGAGGTTTTGCATTGTGCCATGCACGCTTTCGAGTGCTTGGTAAATGGGAACTGTGCCGATGGGAACAGGTGAAGCTTTGATAATCGCAGTCCGAATCACATCGAGATCGCCGCCACCAGTTGACAAGTCCATAACAGTATCAGCGCCATATTTGACTGATAAATGTAACTTCTCAACCTCTTCGTCAATATTAGAAGAGTTAGGTGATGCACCAATGTTGGCGTTGACCTTGCATCGGAAGGCGATGCCAATACCCATTGGTTCAAGGTTTGTGTGATTCTTATTGGCGGGAATGATCGCCCGACCTCTGGCGACTTCAGCGCGTACCAGCTCGACGGGTAGATTTTCACGCCATGCTACATACTGCATCTCTTCGGTGATGATGCCTTGACGAGCACAATGCATTTGCGTGCCGCGATATTCTCCGCGCCTTGTAGGTGCAGAGGGGAGTTTCAAACCAACTGTCATGTAAGTTTCCTCAAATAATGTGCTTTCCTACGCCGATGTCAATCGGTTCAGGTTCTAAGGATCTGCTCTCAGTCTAGTTATTCCTAGACACTCCTAGCGTGTTGAGATCATAGCATTGTTAAAGATAGTCCTTATAGATAGAGATAAGCTGGACTATAAAAATTAACGATTTAGGATCGTATAAGTAGCTCAGCATAGCTATAAACCAAACCCAAAATACTGTGCCGCACGCTAGCGTGCGGCACAGTATTTTGGGTTTTAAGTTTACTTATGCCTAACTACCTATTAGCAATGCAAATTTTTTTAGGACACAAAACCCCAAAGATAAATGGCGGCGCTTCGCGCCGCCATTTATCTTTGGGGTTTTGACTTAAATAAACTCAATATTGTCGTAAAGATCGGCTATTTGGATTGACACATCCAAGAATTGCAAAGAAATCGTAATGTTTGGATCATCGTATTCTGAGAATAACCATTGATTGACTGTGGTTTTAACATAATGCTCAACATGAATACGATATTGATCTATCAAGAGATATTCCTGAAAAGTATTGATAGTGCGATAATTTGCAAATTTTTCACTGCGATCATAGTTTTGGGTAGATCTAGATAAAATCTCCGCAATAAAACAGGGATTAGTAATTGTATCTTTGCGTCCAGTTTGCATTTCCAGCGGCTTGGGCGCAACCATCACATCAGGATATGCGTATTGTTTTAAAGATGGAATCCAGAGCCGTTGATCGACATGAAACACACGATATTCTTTTGTTCTTAAGAGTGCCTTCAATAGTATGTAGGCATTCCCAGAAATTTCATTATGGTTTGGGGTTCCACCAGTCATCGGAATAATTTCTCCATTACGATATTCACTGCGAGTTTCCGAAGCTAGCTCTAGCTCTAGATATTCTTCAACGGTGAAAGTCTTCTTGGCGAGTTGAGTAACCATAATGATTTAACGCCGATCGCGTCCTGATGAAATTTGTTTAAAGTATTGCTTGTTAGAGTTGAGACATTCTTGCAGTTCTGGCGATCGCTTTGCTTGAGTATCACCCTCACGTTTATAGACAAGCCCTCCACTCACAAAACGACCAACTAATTTTCCGAAAGTAATCTGATCTCTTTTGAAAGCATATTGCTGAACTGCTAAATTATTTTCCACTCCATCTAAGGTATAAACTTCATAATCAATACCTGTTTGCTCACGGGGAATCTTCAGACTAAGTGAAGCGATCATGCTCCCATTTTGTGAAAAGCCGCTATAACAAACGCGAGTGCCAAATTCCTTCGTAACTCTGCGGGAAACAGTGATATACCGTGAACCTCCACCCCAATATAATCCTTCTTCGATGGATTGTACTGGCTGAGCAATAGTTACCGCAGTGATCGCAGCCATGCTGTAAAAAACTCGTTGCATAATTTTCATAATCTAGCTCATTATTCAAAGATCTGAGATATTAGACAGGAAAACTCTGGTAAAAGTGGCGATGTGAGAGTATCAGATTCAAATAGAGTCATTGCTAGTTTGAGAATGCCATTTTCACGACGGTAAACTTGAATTTGCTTTGCTCGCCAATCCGCAATCCAATATTCCAATACGCCCTGATTTGAATAGAGCTTTAACTTAACTTCGCGATCGCGCTTTTCATTTTCAGTTCCCGCAGATAACACTTCGATTACAAGGTCTGGCGCACCATGAAAATGCCCTGTATCATCAATTAAAGCTGCATATTTCTCTTTGCTCATCCAGATCGCGTCGGGAATAACATCATCATTATCACCAAAAATTAAGCCAGCACCAATTACCGAATATCCTAATCCAGATACTTTTGACCAAGCTTTCAGCTCATAATGAAAATTGCCACAAGTATCTTGGTGTTTATTGTGAGGCGCTCTGGTCACGTAAAGTTCTCCATCAATAATTTCGTAACGCTTGCTATTTTGGGGTAGTAAATCTAGGTCGGCACTTGTCCACAAAATTTGAGCTTCTGGTTTGGAGATTAGCTCTTCATTAGCAATGGTAGTGATCGAGGTTTCGGGTGTTGTAATGATCGCTTGAGTCATGATGATATTCCCAAGAGGAGCAATAAGGTAATAGTATAGCAAGTCATCTGAATCACGGATTAGAGGGATCATGATTAGTTTAGTAACGGGCGCAACTCGCTCAGGTAAGAGTGAATGGGCGGAACTTCTAGCAACGCGATCGCAAAAACCAGTCATCTATATAGCCACAGCAACTCGTTATCCTGATGACGCGGAATGGGAAGCAAGGCTTCAAAAACATAGCGATCGCCGTCCTGAGAATTGGCAAACATTAGAAGTTCCCATTGCTTTAGCAAAAAGTATTTTAGAAATAAAAGTTGATTCTTATATTCTTATAGATTCCCTTGGTACTTGGTTAGCGAATCTTTTAGAAGAGGATGAACTGGCTTGGGGCAAAATAGAAGCTGAACTCGTACAAGCAATTCAATCCTGTACAGTCGATATCACTCTTGTTGCGGAAGAGGTGGGCTGGGGACTTGTACCAGAGTACAAATTGGGAAGAATATTTCGCGATCGCCTCGGTGGTCTGAGCCGCAAAATTGGTGCGATCGCAGATGTAGTTTATCTAGTCACAGGTGGATATGCTGTCAACCTCACCCAAATTGGCGAAAGACTGCCCTAACTTAACTTTCGGCAATTTTTTCTCCTCTTAACAAGTAGCGAAAAAATTGCGATCGCAATCGTTTATGATAACCACTGAAACTTTCGGATATTTCTAGCATTTATCAACGAGATCATAATTTTTGGTGATAAATTTAGAGATCGCTGTTTTACTTACAAGGATATGTTAGCGAACCCACGATCGATCGCTATGTGGAAATAACTGGGAAAATAAGTTTATATGGTGCTTTGAGGTTCTGTATGTTAGTAAAACAATTTCTCAGCTTCGCGTTTGTTTTACCAATAATGATTAGTTGCTCCAAGTCAGGGGTTGTCGAACAGAGGATAGGCGATCGCGTTAATACATGTAAACCGACAGAAGCTTGCATTATTAACATCAAAGAATTAACAGATTTTCAATGGGATAAAATGTTCGTGTTTACGAGTGGGGCTAGGAATGAGGATATAGACAAAGCTATTGGGATAAAATACCCTGATTTTGTTGAGTTTACTAGGCTAATGGTTTTCACTAAAGACGGCAAGATAGTGCATCGAGAAAAAGAATCAACAAATATAGAAGGTGCTGTTAATGGTCAGGTTAACTTTGAGGGATCATACGTCGATCGCTTTAGTTTATATATGTCTGATACCGCATTGTTCAGAGCTGAAAAGATAGAGCTTAAGGGAGGAAGAGTTTATAGATTGACTCAGGTAAAATAGTTTTTTACGGCAATATTTCAAAGTCAGGACTATTTCATTTTGGTCATCGTTCCATAGTCAATTTTTTGATACCGTCATTTGAGCACGCCATCATAAGTATTGGCTCTGGACTTTATCCCAAACCACAAAATGGCATAGTCATTTTGTGGTTTTAAAACCCTTACTGGGTTTGCTTTTCAATTCACAAAAGCGTTGTCACGTTTTTGTGAATTGGCATTACTGACGATCACAACAAGTCCCAGAAAATTTGGTATAGACTAGTGGCTAGATGTTATCAAGGAGCAAAAACTATGATTTTCAAAAATATTTCTATAGGCGTGACTAGTCTCGTATCGGTAACCATGTTTGCTGTGACAGGAGCGATCGCTCAAATTAATCCTGCGCCAACGTTATCTGAGCAAACCTTACGCGATAATCAACAACAAGGTGGAGGAGGGCTTAATATCGGTGGCAGTAACGTCAACTTATTACAATTACTCAATCAAATCAACCTTGCAGGTGGCAAATCCGCTGAACAGGTTCGCGAAAGTCAGGCTGAGTCAATTGACGAGGCTGTTTCCAGTTTTAAAAGTCAACAACGCCTCAACATTCAAGTTGCACCAGCAATAAAGCAATAAAAAATAAGCGGCGAAGAGCGCCGCTTATTTTTTATTGCTTTATTTAAAAGTTAAAAACTTTTCTAGAGCGGTAACCAGAGACGGGGGCCAACGGCGAATATTTTTTACCCAATTAATATCCCGATAGCGCGGATCGAGATTTTCAACAGAAACCCAGTTACTTTCAGCTTCGCCTTGCTTTTTATCTGCCCAAAGCGCAGCAGTCAGAGCTGCACGCACATCCGTAAAATTCGGATATTTGCGTAATATATTTTTCATTGCCTTAATCGCTTCGTCACTTTTACCAACCTCATATAAAGTGATCGCATTATTCCCAAAGGCAGTACTAAAGCGCGAATTGACATTCATTGCTGTTTGATAATCAGCGATCGCCTCGTCCCATTTGCCTAGACCTGCTTTCGCATTACCGCGATTGTTGTAAGCGGCGGCATCTTTAGAATCAATTGCTAAAACACGATCGTAATCAGCGATCGCTTCTTCCCATTTGCCCAAACTTTCTAATGCTGCGCCCCGATTGAGATAAGGATCGGGAAAATTAGGTGCAAGTTCCACCGATTTGTTGTAGTCCTCAAGCGCTTCTTGGGGATGGTTTTGACTCATTTTCGAGTTGCCGCGATTGCTCCAACCTGCGGCATTTTCAGGATAGAGCTTGATTAAATCAGACCAATAGCCTTCTGCGGCTGTAAATTCTCCGGCATCTGTGGCAGCAAAAGCTTTTTTGACTAAGGCATCCAGTTGATTAGATTCTGCTTCGGTAATATTGATTTGCGCTTGAACAGGAGTGGTTGTCGTGGGGTGAAAAAGTAAAAATAAGGTAAGAAAAAATGCAAATATCAAACGCATGGTTATGTAATCCGTAGGCTATATCAAACTAAAAAATACTGCTTATTATTTGCTTGGCAGATGATATCACTAATTAAAATTTGTGCCTTGCCTTGTGCTTCGGTAATTGCTTCACTTCGATAATCATAGCAATGTTAAGTTTTACTTAGGACATAAAACCCAAAAGATGAGTTGCGGCGCGAAGCGCCGCAACTCATCTTTTGGGTTTCGAAGTGTCGGCATACTTTTGTGATTTGGAATTACTTGCACTTACCAGTCGTGCCATCTGGGAGCGTTGCACCACAAAAATTTGCTCCTTGTAAAACTGCACCGCGCAAATTTGCACCAGTGAGATTTGCTCCCGAAAAATTAGCGCGTTGTAAATTTGCACCGACAAAATCCGCACCGCGTAGGTCTGATTTCGTGAGATCTGCATCCACTAGCCTTGCACCTCGTAAACGAGCCAAGCGAAGGTTTGCAGATGAAAGGTCAAAACCAGTGAAGTTACTCTCTTCCCCACCACGATTGACGATTCCCCAAACTACACGCCACTTGCGATCGAGAATTGTCTCTTCATTGATGATGCTCTCTCTCAGATTGGCAAAGCTAAGATTCGCTCCTTCTAGATTCGCATCGGAGAGTTGCGCTCCAGCAAAATCTGCTTCAGTGAGATTTGCTTTTGTGAGGTCGGCATAGCGCAAATTAGCAGCATTAAACTTGACGCGCGCAAGATTGCTCCGCCTTAGATTGGTGATAAACAGATAAGCTTCCGTGAAGTTTGTATCTTCTAAGTTCACGCCCGCAAGATTGGCTTTCTCGAAGTTCCCTCCCGACAAATCTGCTGCGACTAGGGTTTGTCCCTCGACTCGCTGGTTGACGATTTTCCAGACGAGAAACCACTTAGGATCAAAAAAAGTGTCGCTATCGATTTTGCTCGATCGCAGATCTGTATGAAATAAATTCGCTCCCGCAAAGTTTGTCCCCTCTAGACTAGCTCCTTCCATATTTGCCCTTGTTAGATTCGCTTCGCTAAAATTGGCTCTACGAAGATTAGTTCGTTTTAGGCGCGAATTGGAAAGGTCTGCTTTTTCGAGATCGGCTAGCGATAGATTGGCTCTTTCAAGATTAGCACCATCAATTTTTGCACCGATTAGTTTAGCGAACTGCAAATCAGCATTTCTGAAAGAAGCTTGATTGAGAATAGCCCGTTCAAGGTTGGCATATTTGAGATTTGCTCGAAATAAATTAGCGCCTTCGAGTTTGGCTTCCAACAAATTTGCATTCAAAAAATCCGCCCCAGAGAGTAATGCAAAACGGAGATCGGCTCCGAGCATATTCGATCGCATAAATTTTGCGCCATCTAACTTCGCCCCACGCATATCAGCTTTGCGAAGATCCGCATCTCGGACATTTGCGCCGATCAATTCTGCGCCTGCTAGCCTTGCATCAGGCAAATCACATTCTGAACATTCTTTTGTTTTAATCAGTTGCTCGACTTGGCTCTGATTGGCAGCAATGACTGATGTTGCTGTGGTTACGGCGATGAGCGTAGAAATTGCGATCACAGTTTTGTCTATACCCATCCTTTTATCTCCGCATCCATCATTGGTTTTTCGAGTTTAATATACTCAATTTTTGCAGCTTGCAAGATATGTTTCATTTGTACAGGTTCATTATGATCCGCCGCAATAAAAGCTGAATTTAAAGCAATATTGCGAATATTACCACCTGCAACACTGAGTTTACCAAGTTTTAGGTAGTCTAGTTCCAGAGTTGGTGTTTTCTTAGGAAAAGCCCTGCGCCAGATCTCAGCGCGTTGCTCTGCATCAGGGAAAGGAAACTGAATCACAAAACGTAACCTTCTTAAAAAAGCTTGATCGAGAGAATTTTTGAGATTGGTAGTTAGTACGGCTAATCCGCGATATGCCTCCATTCTTTGTAGTAAATAGCTAACACCGACATTGGCATGGCGATCGTGGCTGTCTTTAACTTCAGTTCGCTTACCGAAGAGTGCATCAGCTTCATCAAAGAGCAAAATCACGCCACCACCTTCCGCAGCATCAAAAATGCGTTTGAGATTTTTCTCAGTTTCACCAATATATTTATCTATTACGGAACTAAGGTCTACCCGATAAACATCAAGCTGTAACTCATTGCCCAATACTTCTGCAGCCATTGTTTTCCCTGTGCCGCTTGTGCCAGCAAACAATGCGCTAATCCCTAATCCCCGACGACTTCGGCCAGCAAATCCCCATTTCTCATAGACAGTTAATCGTTGGCGGACATGGGCAGCAATGTCATGCAGCACAAATTTTTCTTTAGAAGGTAAAATCAGATCTTCCCAAGTTGCTGTTGTTTCTACGCTTTGGGCAAGTTCATCTAGGCGGGGACGTGATTGAGCGCGACAGGCATTCCATAGTGATTGATGGAAGGTGATATTTGAGGATTGGAGGTGGATGCTTTTGGCTTTGAGAGAGGCATTGTAGATATGTGTAGGTGAGAGATTAAAATAAGAGACCAGTTCGTGAATGGAACCATTGAGTGATTCTTTGATATCACTATCAAGATCTTTAAGAGATTCTTCCCATAATGTTTGTTGTTCATGAACCGAGGGCGATCGCACGTCAAAGGTAAGGATTGTGCGCTGATGCTGAAGGCGGCGAGTTTGACTACTAACGATCAGCGGACATTGGAGGATCTCAATCAGATAGCCGATCGCCATATCTTGATGTGGATTAGGCGCTTCATCGCGATCGCAGTCTAGCAATAGCGCTATATCATCCAATGCATATTCGCGATCGCATAGCTGAGCAATTAGCTGGAGATTGACTAAATCATGGGGCAGAAGGTTAGCAGGTATTTTATAAAGCGTTAAGCCTAGATTTTTGCAGACATCAGATGCGATCGCCATTTTGCTAGCAACATCGTCACCGCAAAACTGCAAAACAGGTAAATTTTCTATATGATTATCGTTGTTAGCACTTGACCAAGTGGAGATCGCTTGGTTGGCAATCTGTTGATGGGAGTCAATCTGGACAGAATTAGCAATTATTGGCTCTAAAAGGCGGAGTAAGCGTTCATCAAGATGCTCATCTCCCATTAAATAATGCAAAACCCGCTCATCAATTCGCAGGGGGCTAGCAGTAAGCGCATTCCCTATACCGATCTCTACTAAACGCCATTTACGCATATTTGCGGCTGGTGAGAAGGCAGCCCAGTCGTTATTGTCTAGAACTGACATCGCTAGACTAAAGGTGACATAGTTTTGCTTGGGATTGTTGGCAATTTCCGCACAAAGATCTCCCCAGCTTGGGATTAATTCTAGACCTACACATAAAAGCAGAATATCTCTTTCAAATTCAGAAAGACTAAGGCTTTGGCATAGTCTGGTTAAATAGCTATCAATTTGCTGTTTCTGAGCAGTAGATTTAACTTTCTCTTCTAGCGGCTCACCTTTTTTGACTGCAATTCTTTGCTCTAAAACAAATTGAATGCTAGCGATCGCGGCAAATAGATCGCTTTGACTGTGCCTTAGCCAATCGGCATTACTGCTCATAGTATTTGTCAAAGTATGTAGAGATACTGTCATGCTTTAGTCGGTTACTGTTTTGATTAATTGCTCCAAATAGGTTTCCGCTTCGTTAACTTGGAGCAAGATTATTTCTCCTTTTCTTAAGATCTCATATTTCCCGCCGTGAAATCCATGTCCAGCGATTAAACCCATTGATACAGCGAGGTTGCCAATTTCTGTGAGTTTGTTGACACTCATTGTTTCCATTTCCAGATTCAGGCGTTGGCTAAGTTCATCTTCATTCATGGTTATCACTGTTTTTTGACATCACATCTTAAGACAAATAATGGTTTAATTTAACTGTAGATCTAAGTATCATTAATGTCTGTTCGTCGTAATATGCTTCGATATTTTATAACTACTTAGACTTTTCAGAATACATTGGGTTGTATTGTTAGTACAGACTTTATCCTAATTCATCAAAGATCCTGCACAATATGAGGAGCGAATCAACCATCTTTCCCTCAAATGCCGATAACAGCGAAAATGCTCAAAATGCAGGCATGAGTATGGCGGATATCTTGCCTCTATCCACGCGGCAACAGCAGATAATTAATTGGATTATGCGTCAACGGCAATCTACGTTGGAGGCG
Organism: Pseudanabaena sp.; assembly: GCA_003249035.1. GTDB lineage: Bacteria > Cyanobacteriota > Cyanobacteriia > Pseudanabaenales > Pseudanabaenaceae > Pseudanabaena. The sequence goes on along the minus strand of QBMK01000012.1, from coordinate 78,910 downwards.
ATCGCAGCCTATATCGAAGCTGAGATAGAAGAGACAAGTAATGAGATTGCCGATTTAATCAGTCAAGGATTTATCGAAGAGCGTCAAGCACAGGGGATTACCTATTACGAGATTGACTTTCGTCGGCAACAAAGCCCCGAAAGCTTAGCAGCGATGTCCTCGGCAACAGTCGCAGTCCGACCGTTATCGATCATTCTTAACCCATCAGGGACGGTCTCTATTAGCACTGGGGAAAGTTTTGAGCTTTGCGTCACGATAACCAACCATGGCGATCGCAGTGCGGTGATTAGTGTAGCACTCGACAAAGACTCTAGCTCAATTTATCCTTGGTGTGCTTTGCCGTCAGAAAGCTTGGCTTTGAGCGTGGGTCAAAGCTGCGAAGTTGTATTTTTAATTCAGGTACCTCCAACTACGCCCCCAGATGAATACAACTACACCTTAATTATTGATGCGCCCAAGCATTATCCAGAGCATACGCCGATTCAGTATAAAGGTCGCGTAATCGTTCTTCCCGCGATTCAAGAAGTGGTCAGAGTCAATGACCCCACCTTTGTCACATTGCCGCGTAGCTCATCTGACGATCCCCATCCGATGCGCGTGGGTGAAATCTGGCAAGTTATTGTTTCTGTGTCCAATCGCTCAGATCGAGTCGATCGCTTTCGTGTTACTGTCCCCGACCTAGATCCCAAATGGGTCTCTATTTACTATCCTGAAGGCTTAGCGCTAGCAGGAATTGTCGAAGCTGCCGATGGTTTGCCGCTCAACCCAGACACCCAAGGGCTGATTAACGTAATTTTTAAGCCACCTTTAGATGTTTGGGCTGGGATTTATGCGCCGACAATTCGTGTGCATTCCGATAACAAACCAGATCTATCATTAATTGATATTGTCTATTTTGAGATTCTGCCCACCTATCAACTTGATATTCAACTGGTGACTTTGCGGACGCGGGTTGTTCGTGAGCCATCGTTGTATGAGATGCGCTTTAAAAGTAATGGAAATATTGCCCGTGAGTTAATCCTCAGAGCCAGTAGTGCAGAGCAAGAGGGATTGTTATTCTACGACTTGAGTCAGGAAGAAGTTAAAATTTCACCCTTTGGAACGGCAAGGGTCAACATCGAAGTTGAACCGACAAAAAAATGTAAGCCCCGTTTTTTAAGCGATCGCTATCTCAACTTCACTATCGAAGTTGAAGACAAACAGTCAGCAATGTTGCCCAACGATCGATTTCTAGGTAATTTGTTATTGCCTGCTCGTCCTTGGTGGCAATTTGTTTTATTGATCATTGGTATTTTGGGCACTGTTGGCACAATTATCTTTTTGATTTGGTGGTTTTTCTTTCGACCACCAGATGTGCCACAGGTAGTTGAGTTCACGTCTGAATCATCCACCTTTCAAGAAGCTGCTAATGAGGCAATTCGTTTAAGGTGGCGTATTACTTATCCTGAATTATTGCGTGAAGTCAGGGTGGAAGGACTATCGCCCGATGACAAAATCCTCAGTCAGCCCGTGGTTTATAACTTTAGCAAGGGTATTCCGCCCGAACTAAAAGAATATTGCGTGATTGAACGTGAGTTGCTGTGCCAAAATGTGCCGACTGATGCGCGGCGCTCTGGTCAGTATATTTTTCAAATGAGCCTATCGTCGAGAAACCCTAAAACGGCAACTCTTCCATTGGTGAAAACTACGAAGATTTTAGTCGAGCCAATTCCCCAAGCTGAGATTTTGGAGTTTGCCTCGACTAAGCCTCTCTATAATGAGTCCAGACCAGTTTTGCCAACGCTTTTACCTGTTGTACAAGCAGCTCAAGCTAAGCCAGCAGAAAATGCACCTGTCTCGCCTACGCCACAACCATCTGAACGTGCCAATGTCGCTTCAGCCCCAAATTTTACTGAGCCAAGTTCGATCGCGAATGCTTTGGAAAGACAGATGTTTTTTACTGCCATTGGGATTGCCAAAGGCGGTGTAAAGCCAAGAATAATCAAGCCTAAGCCAGATCTTGGCAATGAAGTAAGGTTAAACTGGCGCATATCCAACACTAGCCAAGTTAAGGAGTTAAACCTCATTGGTCGATCGCCTGAAGGTGAAATCAAGAGTCCGCCCTTGCGATTTACTCTCACAGAAGGGCTACCGCGATCGCTGCGCCCCTATTGCACGCTGTCTAACGATCAAATGATTTGTAAAAATGTACCGACTGAGGCTAAAGCCTCTGGCAATTACATTTTTGAGCTAGCGATCGTACCTAGAAAGCCTCTTGCCGATCCGAAAGCGGCTCCCGCTAGTAGAAAAACTGAGATCGTCAGAATCGCACCTTTTCCTGCCAAAATTCTGGAACTGAAGGTAAATGGACAGGACGCATTACCGCAATATTCTTTCAATCTCAATCCTGATATTCCCATGATTCTCACTCTGTCTTGGAAGGTCGAAGCTTCGGCAACTGCCAAAATAGAGCTGCTGCCAGCCCCAGGAAGTATTGCTGCCGTTGGGCAATTAGCTTTGCCCTTAAGCCCGAAAACAGCAGAAGTAACCTATACCCTGAGGGTCACTAACCCTGATGGACAGATAATCATGCGTTCTTTCATCGTCCAGACGATCGCGCCTCCACCCGCACCTAAATCCGAACAGACCCCACCGATCGCATTGCCTCCTGAAGTTCCAGAGATTGACTCTCCGTTAATTCCCAACGCATCTCCAAATCAGCGATCAGGTGGACTCACTCCATCAGAGGTTCCACCGACCCAAAGATAAAGAAGAAATTTTTGTCATCTCGGCTTCGCCGAGATGACAAAAATTTCTTCTTTGTTTCTTGCTTTGCAAAAAAAAATTAGAGAAGCTAATTGATTATGATGATAGAAGAATTTAATTTTCAATTACCAAAAGGATTAATTGATGCTAATAGGGAACTGCACGCTCAAGGCAAAATGAGACTATTGACTGCAAATGATGAACTGATCGTGCAGGAATTGTCTAGCCGAGATCCCAACATTGATATAGTATTTCTCTTACTGGCTCAGGCGATCGCAAAATTAGGTAACTTACATCAAGTCACCGCGCAACAACTAGAGCAGCTATTTTTGCCAGACTTTGTCTATTTCCAAGAGCTGTTTAGTCAACTGCAACCGCAAAACGTGACTGCATCGGGGGAATCATAGGCTACCCCTCGGAGAGGTTGTATGAAGAGGTAGCCTTCATTGCTTTTTACTTCCATTGGTCAAGGGAAGATATTCTGAACCTCACCCATGCCGAACGCTTACGTTGGGTCAATGAAATCATGCGATTACGCTAACCGTAAATGGTGGCGATGCAATGCCGTACCACCATTTACGGTTAATCGCCAGACAATCGGCAATCGCGATTATTTAGCTTGCCGTCGGTCATGATCGTGCGACAAAAAATACTTTTTTGAGAATCAACATTCTTGAATAATGCTGCGTTAAACTTTGCACCCCTCAAGTCCGCTTCTCTAAAATCAACATTCACTAATGCTGCATTCGTAAAGTTTGCCCAGCGCAAATTTGCTCCTTGGAAATTGGCATCTTGTAAATAAGCGCCTATCAGGTTTGCACCAATCAAGCTTGCATTCTGTAGGTTAGCACCCCGCATTTTTGCCAAGCTCAGATTTGCGCCATTAAGTTTCGCCTCAGCAAGGTTAGCTCCGCCCAACTCGCATTCTGGACAAGCTCTAGTTTCCAACAGTTGCCCAACAGGATCGGCGATCGCGGGTTGAGCAATTGTCAGGGAGAGGGGTATTGCGATCGCGCCAGATAAAAAGTAATAACGTAACATGGGCAATCCTAGAAGAATTGTTAGTAATAAGATGGGCTATTCAGCAATCATTTTAACTCAGACAAGCCAAGTCGATATTGATGATTAGATGTTTTAAAGCGAACGCTCTCTTAGCCAAGAGATTGAACACATTGAATCTGTCCTAACCAGCCAAAGAAACTCACTCGGAAAGATAAGTTTTGAGCCAAACAAACTTGCACTTAAACTAACCAGCAATAAAAGAGGCGTCGCTTAACATCGCCCCTTTTATTGCTGGTTAAAGTAAACACAAAAGTAATGAAACCTATTTTATCAACTCGCTTAAAAAACTATTTCTCTTTTTGAGAAACTCATCCAGTAAATCGTAATAATTTTCGGCTACTGCTTTCTGAACTGATGGTCTTTGCAATAGAGCTTCACTCCAAGCATTAACTTTGGGAGTGCGATCGCTAAAGCCAAAATCTTGATATCGATTGAAGGCAACAAAATATCGAAAGATGGGCGCATAGACGGCATCTATCAGTGAAAATTTTTCTCCAGCAAAATATGGGGATGCATCTAATTGAGATTCAAGGATTTGTAGGTTTGCGATTAAATCCAAACGTTTTGCTTCAAAAGACTCTTCATCTTTAGCGGCATAGAACCCGGCAATTTTAGCAAGTAAATTTGAGCCAAACTCAATCCAAGAGCGATGTTTCGCCTTTTCCAGAGGATCTAATGGATGTAGAGAATCAGGCGTAATTTCATCGAGATATTCACAAATCACTGCTGATTCAAAGAGAACTTCGCCATCCACTAGCAGAAGTGGAACTTTTCCTAGTGGCGAAATTTTCAAAAACCAGTCTGGTTTATTGGCAAGGTCAATATATTCGCGATCGCAAGGTATTTGCTTTTCAATGACAGTGATTAGCGATCTCTGTACATAGGGACAAAGAATATGGCTAATTAGTTTGAGTTTAGGCAGCATGGCAACTCGCATGGTGTTATTTAATGATTGAATATAGTTGCATTTACATTCATTGCAATTACAACTATATTCAATTTAGCATAATTGATTGCAATTGCAATCAATTATGCTCATACTGTTAACATGTCAAATAATGCTGCTCTAGACCCATTGCGAAATACAGCTTGGCGATCGCTTTTGACCGTCCATACCAGACTGCTCGATCTCATTGCTCACAAACTGACCCAAGCCGATCTGCCGCCTTTAGAGTGGTACGACGTTTTGCTCACGCTCAAAGAAGCTCCTGATTACTCCTTACGATTGAGTGAGTTAGCCGAAAGAGTTCTATTGAGTCGCAGCAATCTGACCCGCTTAGTCGATCGCCTAGAAAAAGCAGATTTACTCTATCGCAAATCTTGTCCTAGCGATCGGCGAGGAACTTATGCAGTCTTGACTGAATCAGGTTTATCGATGCAGCAAAAAATGTGGTTAGTCTATTCTGATGGGATTGCAGAATATTTTGCTACGCATATATCAGATGATGAGGCGAGAACTTTACAGCAAATCTGCGATCGCTTATTAGTCGCAGCGATCGCAGCCAAAAGATAGTGGCGACAATATTCTTCGTAGCTCATGCCATATCAGTTCCCAATAAAAAACCCTACCTTTTGGTAGGGTCAAATAATCATTTTACATTTTGTCTCAAACATTTTGATTGGAAACGGCTAGGGCTTATACGTTAGCAAGCCACCAAATCAAACCATGCCCTGAAGAAAATTCAAGTATTAGCAAAGATACAAAACCAATCATCGCCAATCTGCCGTTCAACAATTCAGCATAAGGAGTAAAACCAGCCTTTTGGGTTTCTTCCACATACATCTTTGGTTCAACTGCGAAATTGTTTAATACACCGCGATCATCAACTCTATAGCTGTTACTCATTGCTTTGTCCTGTGTGTGAATTCCTTATGTAAAGAAATATAACAAAGTATTTCAAAATATTAATCTAGCTAAAGGTATGCTTGGATCATTGGCGTTACCTATACAAAGAGGTAGTTAATAGATAGCTACGCTCCGATAGGCTACCTGCTAATACTGGTTTGACAAAGTCTCAAAAAGAAACAGGAAATCTACTAATAGTGTAAAAAATAATTTCCGTTTAACTTTTGACACTAAATGTGAGTTAAGGTATTATCCTGACTCAACGTTAAAACAAAAGCATTTTTATGGTGCAAGAACTTATACTCCTCTCCAAAGAGGTTAGATTCCCCGAAAGCGCTCCTGCTGCTTACCCTGTCTTTTTCAGGACATATAGCCGCAAATATAATAACAAGCGCGAAAGCTGGGCTGAAGTATGCGATCGCACACTTACTGGTTTAAAGACGCTAGGTAAGCTGACCAAAGAACAAGCTGACCTGATCGACAAAATGCAGAAACAGCTTAAAGCACTCACCTCTGGGCGTTGGCTGTGGGTTGGTGGTACGGAATGGGTCGATCGTCCCGAAAATTTCTCTGGCTCTTATAACTGCACTAGCACCAATGTGATTGACTGGCGCTCTTTTGGCTTGATGATGGATCTCGCCATGCAAGGATCTGGTACTGGTGGCGTATTGGAGCCGCATTACATTAGCCAATTGCCTTTAGTCCGTAACCAGTTGCAAGTAAATGTGATCGGTGCGATCGGTGCAACACCTGTTAGCGATCGCCGCCACAATACCGAAGTCGAATTTGACTATGCCAACAATGCTGTCAAGTTCTTCGTTGGTGATAGTCGTCAAGGTTGGGTCAAGTCCTATCAATCGCTACTTGAACTATGCAGCAATGAGCAGTTTGACGCAGCTAAGCCTGTCCAAGTCACTGTTGATATCAGCGATGTGCGCCCCAGTGGTGAAGCCCTCAAAGGTTTTGGTGGCATGGCAAATCCTGTTAAGTTGCCTACGCTTTACGATCGCTGCGCCAATGTTTTAAACAAGGCGATCGGTCGTCAACTCACTTCGGTCGAGTGCTGTATCCTCATCGATGAAGCTGCAGTTTGTATCGTGGCTGGGAACATCCGTCGCAGCGCGGGTATGAGACAATTCTCTTCAGAAGATGCTCTCGGCTCTGTCGCTAAGGATAATCTCTGGCAGCAGGATGAAGCGGGTAACTGGCGAATCGATCCTGAGCGTGATGCGTTGAGAATGGCAAATCATACTCGTGTATTCCATCGCAAACCGACCGAGCAGGAATGTGTTGATGCTGTTCGCAAACAATATTATTCGGGTGAAGGTGCAATTCAATGGGCGGGTGAGGCGATCGCACGTTCTAATGCGGACTTGATCACAACTCCCGAACTCAAGCGTGATTTCCTTGCAGCTTATGTGAAAGGAGAAGGAAAAGAATGGTTGCGATCGCAGCAGCCTGAAGTCTCTGAACATGAGCTAGAGCATAGGTTACAGCGCTATGCTCTGAATCCCTGCGGTGAAATTTTGGGAGCAGATTTCCATTGCAATCTCTCTGAAGTGCATCTTAATCTGATTAATCCTAAAGATGAAAAAGAACAGGAAGCAGCATTTAAAGCAGGTGCTTTATCAGTTGCGTCACTTCTTAATCATCAATTCATCGAGAAGCGCTATCAATTTAGCCGTGATATCGATCCGATTGTCGGTGTATCCTTCACAGGACTATTTGACTTCTTCGTTCATGCCTTTGGTGTGGAATGGTTGCGCTGGTTTGAGGCGGGTCGTCCTGACACTGTGCAGGGGCTAGACTTCAAAGAGAAGGAAGCCAATTATCTCAATCGCTGGCGTGAAATCGTGCATCAGACGGTTTGGAAATATTGCGATTCACATGGTTTACGCCGCCCGAATCGTTGCACGACAACACAACCTGCGGGGACAAAATCCTTACTCACTGGTGCTTCCCCAGGCTGGCATCCACCGAAGGCACAGCGCTTTATCCGTCGGATTACTTTCCGTAAGGAAGATCCTGTGGCACGGGCTTGCATGGACTATGGCTATAGCATCATTCCTTCGCAATCGGATAAGGATGAGAATGGACAATTGTTGAATGATCCTTTCGATCCAAGATGTACGGAATGGTTGGTGGAGATTCCTGTGAGCGTGTCTTGGGCTGACCTTGACGGTGCGGACAAGGTAGACATCAGTAAGTTCGATGTGATGGCGCAGTTTGATTTCTATATGCAGGTGCAGAAGCATTACACCCGTCATAATACTTCGGCAACGTTGGAGTTACGAGAGCATGAAATCGAGCCTTTAGGGAAGAAGATTTACGAAGCGATTCGTGATGATGAGGGTTATATCTCGGCGGCGCTGTTGGCGCGTTTTGATGACCTGCAAACTTTCCCTCGGTTGCCTTTTGAGCCAATCGATAAGGCTACCTATGAGAAGCTCAGTGCTGAGGTGCTAGTACGTCGCAAGTCTGATGATTTTTACGCGAGTTTGCTGCGTTATGATTCGGGTGAGTTGATGGAGGCGGGCCCTGCGGGTTGTGATTCTGATAAGTGTATGTTCCCTGAACAGAAGCCATAGATTGTATGCGATCGCCTATGTCTATCATCACGATTTGGCAAGGCGATCGCTCAATTATCTATCCAATTCAGACATGATTACGGGAATTTCTTGATTGCGATTCTTTCTGTAAATTCTAAAATCACTGTCCAACGTCAAAATCGAAGTCTGGTTATAAGTTTCTGACATCCTGACTAGGCAAGCATCTGCTAGAGAAATTGGTACTGATTGATAACGCTGCATTAGGGTTTCGATTTGTTCAATTTCATCACTCAGACAAAAAAGGATTTGAATGTATCCTTGCTTGACCAATTGCAAAACTTTTTCTCGCCCTGATGGGATTCTTTGTAATAAAAAACAGGCTTCAGTTACAACTGCCTCACAGGTTAAGACAGGATATTTAGCCGCTTGCAATGACGACACAGCCCAATGATGGTGTTTATCGCTAGGCATCAGAAATGCTACTAAAACCCCTGTATCGAGAATGACGTTTTTTTGCATTATCTGCCAAATCCTTCCATATATTAAGGGTTATAAGATAAGTCTTCTAGATTGCTATCTAAACAACCGATATAGTCTTTAGCAGCTTCAGCAAAAGAAATCTCTTTCTCTTCAGTTTTTATCTTTTCTTGGCTATCATTAGGTTTGCTGACTTTGAATTCTAAGAATTCAATAAATCTAATTACTTCGTTGTGCTGTTCGGCAGGTAAACTTTTGATTTTGGCGATCGCGATTTCTAAGGTGGTCATTGTGTCTTTACTCACGCTTAAGTTGTTTCTAGTTTAGCAAAACTCAGTAGATAAGGCGATCGGCTAAATTACTCTGGCGGAGCTAGATTGTTAGACTTAGTTTAGAATGTATGCAAAAGCAGCAAATATAAAGCTATGCAAGCAATTAGTAGGTTCCAACGAACTGTAGAAAAAGATAAATAACAATTAAATTAATTCGGAGATTCAATGGCAACGCATCATGAATTTAGGGATTTAGGCGATCAATGGCTTATTTCTTACGCATGTACTATTTCAAATATGCCTATCCCAACACTATTTATAGTAGGTCATTGTCTTGAAGCATATTGCAAAGCGGCTGTTCTAAAAAACAATCCATCTGTAAATATTTTCCGATATGGTCATGAGATAGAAACCATGATTAATGATATCAAAAGGGATATAGGTATCCTCAGGGAAATAATGTTTTATCCTAATGTTGAGAGTCGTTTTATGACTGGTGGGTTAATTCCCTTTACAGACTCGTTAATGTCAGATATAGAATATCTTCATTTTGTTCCCAATCAAGAGCTTTACTGGGTTGCAAAATTTCAAAAAGATATAAAGTATCTTGGAACTACTGGAAGGAGAATGCCTACACAGTATTCAGCTCTCGTTATGGAAAGAAATCCATACTGGTTGCCAATAATGCGTGAGCTTCGAGGTTATATACAGGACACCCCAAATGTAGAGTCTTTTCACATGTCATCATTTCTTAGCAGACCCAATTCGCCACTATTCGCTTTAGAATACTTAAGACAAATATGCTCATAAATCATCATTCCATTGGACGTGAAATGTGTAAATGCTAATGACGCTGCCTAGCTATAAGGGAAATAACCTTTAAGTTGATAGCCCGACCTCAGGAATTTATATGTCGATAAATGCCTTACTACTATGCAGACAACTAAAGTAAACGTAAATTTATCTCTACTTTTTGAATAGCTCATCGACCTGATGCAATACCATACAACTCATTAATACTAGAACAAAGTATTAGGGAACTAAATCAAATGCCAGAATTACTGAAAAGAATCACAATCAACCCTAGACAATGCGGCGGTCGTCCATGCATTCGGGGCATGAGAATTCACGTCTCAGATATTCTCGACTTATTTGTAGCTGGACTCAGTGCCGAAGAGATTTTAGAAGAAATGCCCGATCTCGAAAGAGATGACCTAAAAGCAGCACTAGGCTATGCATCACGTAAACTCAATCATCCCGTATTAGTTGCATGACCATCTGGATTGATGCCCATTTATCACCAGCGATCACCCATTCATGATGACTATGACGCAGCTAAAGGACGCAGCCAAAGCCAAACTTTAGACGGGGAGATATTTCGATTTATTAGGCGATCGCATTTTTTAAGATAAAATCAGAGCATATAAGCTTTTCAATCTATAGTTAATGTTCATAAGCAATGCAAGTTACTATTGAAGTATCCGATGAAGTTGCACTACAGGCAAATCGAACAGGTTTTTCTGTACAGGAATTTGTCATGCAAGCAATTCAAAAATATATACATCAGGAAGTTTCATTAGTTCATACCCAAACTTGGCAACTTTGCGGCGGATTACAAGTTAAGAATAATCTGGATACACCGATTCATACCGATCTAGATGTGGTTACTAACTATGCTGAGAGTATTGATGATGTTCTTTATGGCAATCTGTAATGGCAGAAGTTCTAGTTGATACATCAGCACTGATTGCTTTTTTTGTTGGCTCCGAAAAGCACCACTTATCCGTAAAAAACTATTTCTTATCCAATCCTGATTCAAAATGGGTAATTCTCTCAACAGTTTTTGATGAGACGGTCACTTGGCTCCGAGTCAAGATTTCAATTCGAGATTCTATTGCTGTTGGGCGACTATTACGCCAAGAACATCGTTATGTCGCTTTATCAGAAGCGGATGATATCGCCACATGGGAAGCATTTTGTCGTTATGATGACAAGGCTTGGAGTTATACAGATTGCTCGCTGTTGGTGATGTCTCAGCGCTTAAATGTACCTACTGTAGTAGCGCTAGATGAGCATATTCGGCAAATGCGTGGTTTGGGTGTGAATTGTGTTCCTTAGCGATCGCTCATTTATGATGACTATGAGGCAGCCAAAGCCAAACTCGAAACGGGGTGATATTTTGATTTATTAGGCGATCGCATTGCAAATCAGAGAATAGGCGATCGGTTAAATACAACTTACAGATCATTCTCGCTCAATCCTGCATCTTTCATGATGCTCTTAAGAGTCCCAGTTGGAAGCTCGCGATTCCCATGAACTGGAATAGAAATAATTGCTTCAAAGCCTTGCTTTGTTTATATGTGATGGCTACCCGTTACCCTCTTCAGTTCCCATCCTTTGCGCTCAACAACCTTACAAAGAGCTTTGCCTGAGACTGATTTCATAGAGATAGCTGAACGAGTTGTTTATTTGTTTCTAAAGTTTGATTCTCGCTAGCAACCTCTAACCATGCCTGCACGGCATCTTGCAACATTTCCAATAGATGTTCGTAGCTGTCTCCCCAAGTATGGCAACCTTTCAGCGCAGGAACAGAACCACACCAAACGCCATCTTCTTGCCAAATAACTGCTTTAATTTGCATAGATTTACTATTGCTTAGTTTGATTACTACATTTTACAGCCTAATCCAAGATTTAGTCAGCCTTTAAACAGGTTGATATGGATTGGTTGAGTATTTTGATTTATTGGGCAATCGCATGGCAAATCAGAGAATAGGCGATAATGTATCAATAAGCCAAAACAGTCTCGAAATGAATAAAAGATATGAACTCACTTACTATAAATGAAGAAATCGTAGTTGTAGGAACAGTTCTACAGATAAATCTTAACGCGATGGCTCATTGTGGCGATGGTGTGATTAAAATTACAGCCGCAAATTATGGTGAGTTGATTCTCAATATAATTGGAGGGAAGAGAAGGCAATCTCCAAGGGCAGAAGTCAAAGATGGTGATTTAATAGAAGCTTGTGGGATTGTTACTGGAGAAAATGCGATCAATCTAGTTGATCCCGACAAACATTACCTTCGCTTCAAAGGATCAATGAGTATTGATGATGACTATGACGCAGCTAAAGCCATACTTTAAACGGGATGATTTTGATTTGTTAGGCGATCGAGCCTTAACGCCTTGCAATCAAACCAAGCAACATTATTTCTTAGAATTAATATCTGGAGAATACAAAAATGCCAAGCCTAACACTAAGCAACGAGCAAGTTGTAGAACTTGTTAAACAACTACCACAAGAACAAAAAATAGAAGTTTTTAGAGTCCTACTGCTATCTCAATGGCAGCAATGGCAGGATTTATCTAGCTATGGCTCGGACAAAGTCAAACTTGCGGCAAAAGAGAGAGGATGTGACTGGGAAAAGATGTCAGAAGAAGAAAGAGAAGAATTTATTGATTTAGTAGTCCACGAAAAATAGTGAAATACATCGTTGTTTTTGACACAAACATTTTGATCTCTAGAACTAATGACATTTCATCGTTGAATTGGCGCAAATCGCTTGAGCGTCACGGCAAAAGTACTTCCCTTTCCGACTTGGCTAATCACATGAATGCTGCCTTCCATCTTCTGAACCAATTCATTAGCGATCGCAAGTCCCAGTCCCGTACCTGAAATATCACCATCTGCTTGTCTACCACGAAAATTGCGTTCAAATAAGCGCGGCAGATCGTCATCAGGAATTCCCACACCAGTATCTTGAACATAAATGTAAACCGTGTCAGGCTTCACATCTGCACCTAATAGAACATATCCACGTTCAGGTGTGTACTTAAGCGCATTCTCCGCCAAATTACCGATCGCTTCTCTTAGTGCTGATTCGTTGCCCAAAACTGTAGGCAGATGAGAAGGAATATTAGACAAAAACTGAATATTGCGATCTTGCGCGATCGCACTGGCAAAATTAGCGATCGCTTCCAAAATTCTGCTGAGATCGACAGGTGCTAGATCTAAAGTTGCCGCAGGTAATAAAGCTTTTTCATGTTCTGCTTGTGGCAATAGAAGTGGCTCAGGTCGATCGGCCTCGCTGAGGAGATCTTGAATATGCTGAGTTTCGCGCAAAATTCCTGTGACAAATTTTTGATTAGGATCTGACTCAACGATTCGTCTTGATAGCAGTTGAGCGAAGGTACGAATTGCGGTAAGCGGGTTGCGCAGTTGATGTAATAGTGAAGCAAAAAAATTGCTTTGCTCTTCATAGTTGCGCTGTTGGTTCGCTACTAACCATTGATTGCGGCGATCGAGGGCGCAGGCGATCGCTAAAGTATTGGCAATTTGTTGAATTTGCAATTGTTCATATTCCTGCCAGTCGCGATCGTCCCTCCCTGTCATTAAAAAACCTAAAATAGCTTCTTCATACATTAAGGGCAGCACAAAGCGGCGTTGTCTTACCAGTCCACTACTTCCCATAGACAACATTGGTAGAGCCTCAGAAAAAGCTTCTGGCAATGCTATCAAACCATCTTCAGGAAACACTGCTACCTCAATCAGATTTGGAGGCATCCCATCAGCAACATTTTCGGTGATATAGATAGCGCTAGCGACTGCACCCAAACTTTGGGTCAGTAATATAATTTGCGATCTGGCTAGGGCTACTAAGTCGGGGCTGGCGGTAAGCATGAGAAAATAACTACTGAGATTTACATAGTGCTTTGCACTATGTAAATCTCAGTATAACTCTCCAATGAGTTGATGCTAATATCTTCAGTAATTAATGAATGCGATCCGACATTCTCGTTACTTATGAAAAAATCATCATTAGCGCTTCTGAGCAGCCCTGCATTATTGGCATCTTTTTTGCTGTCAGTCTATCCCGCTCAAGCCGATACCATCCAGAGTAATATCACTAATCAAGATGACAATCTTTATATGTCATCGGTTGTAATTACAAAAACAAACCAGACTACCAATTCTAACAGCCAATCTCTTGACGATCGCACCAATATCTTAACCAGCGATCGCGTTGGAGATTTGGCGATTAGCAAACTGGGCTGTGATTGTATGGGATGTCGTCAAGCAGTTATGAGCCTTTTGACAAAATAGTTAAAAGCTCACTTTTCGGACATTTTGCCTAAAAAAAGCATAAATAGCATGAAGTGCTATTTATGCTTTTTGGGTTTAAGAACTGCGATCGCATTGAACCTTTGTGGGGTGTGCTCAGTTAAGATAAAGGGAGTCATCTTAATGGAAATAAGCCAATATGCGCTTGAGTGAAGTTACGCATCCCAACCAATTGCATGGTCTAACGATCGCCCAATTGGAGTCTATAGCTCGTGAAATTCGGCAAAAACATCTAGAAACCATTGCCGCCACTGGAGGACACCTTGGTCCAGGGTTAGGCGTAGTTGAACTAACCTTAGGTTTATATCAAACCCTAGACTTAGATCGCGATAAAGTTGTTTGGGACGTAGGGCATCAAGCATATCCACATAAGCTGATCACAGGACGCTACAACCGCTTTCATACTTTGCGCCAAAAAGACGGTATTGCCGGTTATCTAAATCGTCGCGAAAGTGAATTTGATCATTTTGGCGCGGGGCACGCATCCACTAGTATTTCGGCGGCTCTTGGCATGGCGATCGCCCGCGATTTACAAGGCGACAATTTTAAGACCGTGGCAATCATCGGCGATGGCGCATTGACCGGCGGTATGGCGCTCGAAGCAATTAACCACGCTGGACATCTTCCCAAAACTAATTTATTAGTTGTCCTCAATGACAATGAAATGTCTATTTCGGCAAACGTGGGCGCAATTCCTCGCTACCTCAATAAGATGCGCCTCAGCCCACCAATGAAATTTCTCACCAATAACCTTGAGGAGCAGATTCGCAATATTCCCTTTGTTGGTGAGCAAATCAGTCCTGAAATCGAGCGCATCAAGGATAATGTCAAAATTTTGACAATGGTACAAAATAAGCTGGGAGCAGTATTCGAGGAGCTAGGCTTCACTTACATCGGTCCCGTCGATGGTCACAATATCCGCGAATTAATCGACACCTTTAAAATGGCGCATACCCTAACTGGCCCAGTAATGGTTCATGTTGCTACAACTAAGGGGAAAGGTTACAGCTATGCTGAAGCCGATCGCGTTGGCTATCATGCTCAAAATTCCTTCGATCTTTCCACCGGCAAGGCTAAAGCCTCAACTTCAACTAAGCCAAAGCCTCCCAGCTATTCCAAAGTATTTGCCGACACGCTGATCAAACTTGCTGAGCATGATAAGAGGATCGTGGCGATTACAGCCGCGATGTCCACTGGCACTGGATTAGACAAGTTTCAGGCTCAACTACCAAATCAGTTTGTCGATGTCGGTATTGCTGAACAACATGCGCTTACAGTTGCAGCAGGTTTAGCTTGCGAGGGAATGCGTCCAGTTGCGGCGATTTATTCCACCTTCTTACAAAGAGCCTTTGACCAGATCATCCATGATGTCTGCATTCAAAATTTACCCGTATTCCTCTGTTTAGATCGTGCAGGTATCGTCGGCGCAGATGGACCCACACACCAGGGAATGTATGACATTGCCTACCTACGTTGCATTCCCAATATCGTGCTGATGGCGCCTAAGGATGAAGCAGAAATGCAGAACATGATCGTCACTGGCATTACCCACAATGGACCGATCGCTATGCGCTATCCTCGCGGCAATGGAATGGGCGTGCCGTTGCAAGACGAAGATATCGAACCATTACCAATCGGTAAAGCGGAAGTCCTACGCGAGGGTAAAGATGTCTTGCTGCTTGCCTATGGCTCAATGGTTTATCCTTCGATGCAAGTTGCAGAACTGCTGAATGAACATGGGGTCAGTGCCACAGTTGTTAATGCTCGATTTGCTAAACCTTTGGATACGGAACTAATCGTACCGCTTGCGAAAAAAATTGGTAAGGTGGTCACTGTAGAAGAAGGCTGTTTGATGGGTGGATTTGGAAGCGCTGTTCTTGAAGCGTTGAGCGATGAAAATATCCTCGTTCCTGCCTATCGAATTGGGGTTCCAGACATTCTAGTGGAACATGCTTCACCTGAGCAGTCATTTAATTCCCTTGGTCTGTCCAGTGGTCAAATCTGCGATCGCATTCTCAAGCAATTTTCTTTTAATAAGCAACCTGCTATAAGCAATTAATAAAAAAGGCGGCGCTAAGCACCGCCTTTTTTATTATTAGATTTAGAAAAGTAGAACTTCACCCTTTTCATTCACGTAAACTGAGGTAGTTATACCTGCAAAATCAGTTTTTGATGTGAAGGTGACAATTAGTTCATTGTTGATAACAGTGATTTCAGGCATCAAGTTTGTATTTTCGGCATCTGTGTACACAATCAGACTAATTGGTAGTGTTAGATAGCTAGTATGCAGTCTGCCAAAAGTAACTGAACTTTCACGTGTAGCCATACGTTCGGTAGTTACACCTTTAATTAGAGCCTTGATATTAACGCTAGACTTATTGACAACTCGAATTTGGAGCGGTTTATTGGGGTCGATTTGAGAGATTGGCTTTCTCATATCGTTGGTTTGTGGAACTTTTTGTGATAAATAACCTTGTTGAGCCATCACAGAATTAGATTGAGAGATCGCACCCAGCCCTAATAATCCTGATAGAGCGAAAGCAGCAAATTTAAACAATGATATTCTCCTAATTGTGTTTCGCATCCATCAAACAACTAATCGCTTCCAAAACTAGATTTAAGTAGATGCGCTTAATTAATTACACATCCAAACCCATAAAGTTGCGCCCCTGCGGGGCGCAACTTTATGGGTTTGGGTAACTTATTCTGCACAGGTACTTATTATTTAAATCACTGATTTGTGAAAATTGTTGTTTTGTAGACATTGCGATTTTGAACGATTTTACAGCCATATTGTTCCTATAGGGCTGTAGTTAAGCTAATCATAATCTTTTTGTTCTAATACCAAAACACAAAATGGCTACGCCATTTTGTGTTTTGGTATTAACTATTCTTGGGATTTGCTCATAGCGCTAATATCATTGTTGTAGTTGACTAATTGCGGTCTGCCAATTTGGATATTTTTTGATTGAAATGCTTGCCGCACGCGCAGATGAAATTCTCGACCGACGATCCATTGCTGCATGGGCATTGTCTGAATCCAGACGCGCATCAGCATTCCATTATGCGACAATTCATCAATGCCCAAAACTTCTGGTGGATTGAGTATGCGATCGCGCCATTCTGTCTCGTTGTAAAGCTGCTGTGATACCTGGTTCAAAACATCAAGAACCTCCTTAGGATCGTTGTCATAATCTACAACAATCGAAAAATCTACCCGAGCCCAAAGTCGAGTTAAGTTACTGACTTCGGTAATGTTGCTATTACGAATAGTGATGAGCTTACCTTGACTATCTCGCAGTTGAGTCACCCGTAAGTTGAGTTTTTCCACTAGCCCGCTTTTGTCGCCAATCTGAATAATATCGCCCACCGCAAATTGATCTTCTATCAAAATCAAGCAGCCATTTACAAGATCTTTGATCAAACTTTGGGAACCCAGAGAAATTGCGATACCAATCAGCGCTCCCCCTGCCAAAATTGAGCCAGTGGGTACGTTAAATAAATTCAATGTCCAAACGATACCGAGCGTAATAAAGGTAAAGGTGGTGAACCCTTTTAATGCTCTAGAAACGGTAATGGCTCGCAGAGAGAGACGCTGAGTTTCATTTACTGGAAGATCTAGATGTTTTGTCCATGCATGGATGAGACGATCGGTTAAGCTATGAACTAATCGAATTGCAAGACTAAGCAAAAACCAAAAAACTATCAGTATGAGAGGGTCAGAGAGCATTTCTAATGACCATCGCATCAGAAAAGGAACGTGAGAAACAATGAATGAAATGCCGACATACCACAAAAAGATAAATAACCAAAACAAAAACCAGTGCAGAAAGCCATAGATTTCTAGTTGGCGATCGAGTGTAAATTGATACTGAAGTAATTTTAAAAATCGCGATCGCTTTTTTGATATTACTTCGACCTCTAATTCTTCTTGACTGATCTCTAAGTCGAGAGATGTCTCCATAGCAGCAGTCTTTGATGCGGCGGCTTGGGTCTCTAAATTGCGAGTCTGTAATGCTTTCTGTTTAGTAATCAACATTCGCCTCAAAAGCCATATCAATAGGCTGATAAACACCAATCCAATAATTATTTGGGTGGCATTCCAAGATCTTTGAGACAATACTTCTGGAGAAAACAGTTCGTCAATGCGGTTCACTTCTGTTTGTAGTATTTTCTGCCATTCGTTCGTCACTTCTTCTTTAGTTTTGCCTAGATAGTCAGCATCAGGTTCAGTTATTGTCACCAGTCTTAATGGTCGCGACGATTGATCGTCTTCAAGCTGAAGAATTGGGCGATCGTTGAGCTTGCCAATAGTAACTTTTGGCGTTTGTTTAGAATTCATGACTCGAATAGTCAATCGATTTAACCGCTCCATTATTTCTTCGGCACGCACTTCCACTGGAAGGGTATTTTCTTTCGGTCGGTCTCGATTAAAAATAGTGGGTGAGACAATCTCAAACAACAGCTTCTTATCCACCTGTGAAATCACCCTTGCAACTTCATATACACCGATGCGGGTGACACCACTCGGTGGCTTATGCGAATTGGCGGAGTCTAAGGTAGGCAATGAAGGAAGTTGGCTATGAGCAAGTTCACTCCAACTGATTACTAATGCGATCGCTAACAGACTGATTAGCACAAATCGAATTATTAGACGACGCAAGCGCTTAAACAAAAACATAAATATGGAGAATGAATAATTGATCGACGGAATTAATACCAAATATCAAAAGATTTTATTCCCACTTAGCGGAAATAATACCAAAGCACAAAGGTAGTCCTCCAAATGTAAGGATAAAATTATAAGGAAACTTTTAGTCTGATTAGAAATGCCAAATTGTCCAAACTGTGAATCATAAAGATGTTGTCAAAAATGGTTTTATCCATAACGGGAACCAAAACTACAAATGTAAAACCTGTGGTCGCCAGTTTGTTGAAGCACCACTGCAGAAAATAATCTCTGAAGAGTCCAAAGCCCTGATTGATAAACTATTTCGAAAAGATTCCTCTTGATAGTATTGCGATGGTTTGCGATGTTTCTGAAACTAGGTTGCAGGATTATGTCAATCGCAAATACGAGTCGATGCCCCGACAAGTGAATGTATCGTCTAAAAAAAGAAGACTAACGATTCAATGTGATGAAATGTGGTCGTTTGTTGGGAATAAAGGTAACAAACAGTGGATTTGGCTTGCTCTTGATGTCGAAACCCGCGAAATTGTCGGGGTTCATATCGGCGATCGCTCTGAACAAGGAGCCATAGAACTTTGGGATTCATTGCCAGATGTCTACCGACTGTGTGCGGTAGCTTACACGAATTTTTGGAGTGCTTACGCTCTTGTGTTTCCTGAACAACGTCACAAGATAGTTGGGAAGGAAACTGGTCAAACAAATTATGTTGAGCGTTTTAACTGTACGATGCGTCAACGTGTCTCTCGATTGGTTCGCAAAAATCTCTCTTTCTCTAAAAAACTAGAAAATCACATTGGTGCTATGTGGCTCTTTATTGACCACTATAATTCATCCTTACTTGTTTAAATCACTAAAATATACATACTACTTTTCTGTTTTTTTATATTATTCAATAGTTTCTTAAGAATTAGTAGGGCTTACGAGTTTGGTTGCAAACCTTTACTGCTATTACTTCAGCGATGTTGGAAGCAGTACAAACTTAGGCTTCAACTCTTCCTACAATCAACATTAGAGAGGTACGAGTAGGGTTGTTTACAAACGCTACACCCACATCCTTTGTAAAGATGTAAAGAGAGGAAACTGCAAAATCCCCATATCCATATGTAGGGAACTCTAGATAAGTAGATGTCATTATTCCTTATCCAGATGTGACATTATACCAATTCACGAAAGTGTGACAACACTTTTGCGAATTAAAAACCAAACTCAGGAAGGGTTTTAAAAACTAAAAATGGCTACGCCATTTTTAGTTTTGGTATTACCCCTGAAAGTTCATATACGTCGATTCGGGAGATACCACTCGGTAGCTTACAACGATAGGGAAAACTTCATGTGGTTTGGGATTAAGGAAAGACGGAAGAAAATGGAATTCAGATAAGATTGCAAATCGCTAGAAAGGTGATTTCAGTATCACCAAGAGTCAGTATCATCAATGGTATGGTATTCACAAGATTTTCTCCAATTAAATACTTAAATACACTTTTGGTTTATGCCTCGCCGTATTTCTACTCATCGCAAGTATCCAATAGGTCATCGTTCGCTTGGAATTTTTCGCAACCCAACCCTTTGGGTTATTGTCGTTAGCATATTGCCAACTATTGTTCTATTAGTTATTTCCTACTTTCAAGCGATCGCATACACCAAAGCGAATTTGGAAGGCATCATCAAAGTAGCCACGCAGAAAACTAACCTGCTATTAGAGAATGCGGAGGACATGATGCGCCGCAGCAACCTAGACCTTCAAAATGCGGATACTCAAACCGCTATCAATATTCTGCAACGTCAGATTTACAATGATTTTCGCTTTAGAGAATTCGGCATTGTTAATACAGAAGGCTTTTTGACTCTATCTAATTTAGGAGTGTCAAACCCACCAATATCTATATCTCCCTCAAAGTATCGCTTTGACCCAAGAGATCGCAACCTCCAAATCTTAGGCATAGGCAGAACTCAGCTTATGCAAGAGAAATCCATTGTTCTGATGCTTAAAGGATCGGGGAAAATAGGCTTCATGTATCTACTCGTCGATCCCATAATTCTCACAAGCTTTCTAGAAGCTATACCCGATCTGGATTTAGGAGTTAACGGTTACATTGCATATATGGCAAGCGATCGGCGCATTCTCGTAGCGATTGGGACTCCGCCGCCAGACATGAATTCTAACATCAAGAATCTATCTTTCAATACAATTCAGGTCACAGGCTCGACAAAAGTTGGGAAAATGATCATTGTAGGAGAGATTGATCGTCAGTGGGCACTTCGCTATTGGATGCAAGAATTTATCATCGGCGTTCCTCTAACCTTATTGATTAGCGGTATTTTAAGTTATCTCTTTGTCCGTCAAGTGAGAAAGTTCAACACCCTAGATTATGAATTAAAATGCGGACTTTCTCGAAATGAGTTTGAGGTTTATTACCAGCCGATTGTAGATTTGCAAACAAGGCAATGTGTGGGCTCAGAAGCCTTGTTGAGATGGAGACATCCTCAAAGAGGGCTACTCTATCCAGGGCTTTTTATTCCCATTGCTGAGGAGACAGGGCTGATCATTCAAATAACTGAATGGCTTCTAGAAAAAGTAATTCAAGATCGAAATATTTTAGGAACAGAGTTTCAAGACCTTTACACTTCCATAAATCTCTCACCCTCTCACCTAAATAATGGGGATATAGAGCGTCTAATTAAAATTTTGCAAGAACGCGATCGCGCTCAATCCAAAATCACATTTGAAATCACCGAAAATCGCTTAGTCGAGCAACAGGCTCAAGTTGTCTCAGATGCGATCGCTCGGATCAAAAAATGGGGAGTTAGTTTCGCGATTGATGATTTCGGTACTGGATATTCTAATATTGCTTATCTACAGAAACTTGACATCGATCAACTGAAACTAGATCAACTATTCATCAAGGGACTAGAAAATGGCAGCAAGATTTCGCTGATTGTGGATAGCTTGATTGATTTTGGCGATCGTTTAGGGTTAACAATAGTTGCCGAAGGCATAGAAACTGAAGCGCAATATCAGTATCTAAAGGATAGAGGAGTCAGTTACGGACAGGGGTGGCTATTTGCTAGAGCGATGCCGCTTGAAGACTTTGAGCGATTTCTTCATACTCAGAGTCGATAAAGTAAAGATAAGATTCAACGTTTCTAAAGTTGGGACTTACGGAAGAGCTATACAGCTATTTTTGCTTTGCTTTGGTAGGTCTTCTTAATTGGCTACCGATCGCGACAAGTCCTATACCAGACATGACATAAATAGGCGCAATGGAAACAAAACCAATTGTAGTGCCGAGGATAGACAAAATCACAATAGGGAAAAGAACAGCCCCAGCACCAGTTGTAATGCAAATTCCACTGATAATCTTTTTCGCCATAACAATAGGGAACTTTGGCTTAAGCAATGTCCAGCCCAAAGTACCAGCAGCTAATCCTGGCAACCCATACAACATAATAATCATATAGATATCCCCACCCATCAACATTACAAACAGACTAAAGGCACTCGACGGTATACCTGCCAAGATCAGCATCCACGAGACTACAGCACGAGTTCCGTCGAGCATGCTAGTTGCACGATAACTCAAAACTGCGATCGCTATCATTACCACGCCACTAACTCCAAACATCATGGCAGCAAAGGGACTATAAGGAATGTTGGTCATCGCAAATATCAATGACGCTGTGCCAAAGACGATAAGAAGTAATGCAAAAATTCGTTGAAAACTCATAGCTAATAAATTCGCTCCTATTCAAATTTAGATAGTGTCATGGATTATTTGCTCTTCAGACGATCTTCTCGTAGTGGCAAAGCATTCCCACAGAAATCTATAAGTTTTCAGATCCTTTTAAATTGGGAATGCTTTGCCCTAAACTCGCAACGCAGGGACAACTTGTCTTATAGGGATTTGAGGGCGCGAATAAATCATGACACTAATAAAATTTAGTTATCAAAAAAAAGAGACTCGCTAAGCGAGTCTCTTTCTTCGTTAAATTTGTTTTAGTTCATTGGCAAGCTTGCCAACCATGTCCTTAGCACCACCAAACAACATCATCGTTTTTTGTTGATAGAACAAGTCATTCTCGACTCCCGCAAAACCAGCACTCATGCCTCGCTTAATCACGATCGCATTCTTAGCTTTATCCACATCTAAAATCGGCATTCCAAATATCGGGCTAGCTTGATTAGTCCTTGCCGCAGGATTGACCACATCATTTGCACCGATAATCAACACCACATCGGTATTCTCAAACTGCGTATTGATATCGTCCATGTCATAGAGTTGCGAGTAAGGCACATTAGCCTCTGCGAGAAGCACGTTCATATGCCCTGGCATCCGCCCCGCAACTGGATGGATGGCAAACTTTACTTCTACGCCTTTACGTTCGAGCATGTCCGACAACTCTCGTACAGCGTGCTGCGCTTGAGCGACTGCCATGCCATAGCCAGGCACAATCACCACCGATCGCGCATAGCCCAACATCATCGCGCATTCTTCAGGGTCAATAGTTTTCACGGTTTTGTTGCTGCTGTCGCCTGCGTCACCATCTGTGACTAAGGTTGTGCCAAAGCCGCTAAATAGCACATTGGGAAGAGTACGGTTCATTGCCTTACACATAATCTGGGTAAGGATCAAGCCTGAAGCGCCGACCAATGCACCTGAAATAATCAAAACATTATTCATCACCACAAAGCCTGCGGCACTAGCAGCAACCCCTGACAGAGAATTCAGCAGCGAGATGACCACGGGCATATCACCGCCGCCGATGGGGATCACAAACAATACACCGACTAGGAGCGAAATGATATTAATACCAATGAATGCGACCAGATCGGCAGGATTGACAATCAGCATGGCTGCACCAAAGACAAAAGTGGCTAGCAGCAAAATATTGATGGTTTGCTGATAGGCAAAGCGAATCGGTGCACCCCTCATGATTCCTTGCAATTTCGCAAAGGCAATCATGCTACCCGTAAAGGTAATATTGCCGATGAGAACACTCGCGGTAATCGAAAGATTATCGACCAATGGCAAGGTCAACCCATGACTGACTACCCGCCAATATTCGCCAACAGCCACTAGAGATGAAGCCAAACCGCCCAAACCATTGAGCAAGCCAACCATCTGAGGCATATCGGTCATCGCAACTTTGTAAGCAATCAGAGAACCGATCGCTGAGCCGATCGCGATCGCTACCAAAATCAAGCTGTAGCTCAATACCTGCTTATCGAGCAACGTTGCCACAACCGCTAACAACATAGCGATCGCGCCTAGCAAATTCCCCTGACGAGCTGTAGCAGGCGATCCCATCTGTTTGAGACCAACCATAAATAGGGAAGCCGCCACCAAATAGGTAAGCTGAATCCCTGTCGGGACATAATCCAAAATATTTTCTAGCATGGTGCTTTACGCCTCTTTCTTTTTGAACATTTGCAACATGCGATCGGTAACCAGAAATCCACCGACAACATTGATCGTGGCGCAGACAACTGAGACAAGTCCTAAAATCACAGAGAGATTGGGATTCACATCGCTACCCGCCACAATCAAAGCACCAATGACGGAGATACCTGAAATGGCGTTAGACCCTGACATCAATGGGGTATGTAATGTTGGTGGAACCTTGTTAATTACTTCAAATCCTGCAAAGGAAGCAAGCACAAAGACAAATAGAGCACTAATTAATGATTCGTTCATAGTTGTTTAACGAACTTGTTGACTTCAGTGCCAACAAGTTCAAATCAATTGAATGTGAATTAAAACTTAAACCCAGTAGGGGTTTTCAAAAAACAAAATGGCTACGCCATTTTGTTTGATATTAGACGGCGACTGCTAGTTGAGATAGAGCATCTTTAACGCGCTGATTGCGAATTTCGCCAGCGTGAGTAATACAGGTACTGCTGATAATGTCATCATCAAAATCAAGATCCAGTTCGCCTTTCTTGATCAAGTGATTGAGAAGGTTGAGCAGATTCTTCGCGTATTTTTGCGAAGCATGGATCGGCATTGAAGAAGGAAGATTGATCGGCGAAATAATCATTGCGCCATGACACATGACATCTTTGCCCGCGATCGTCCCTTCACAATTGCCCCCTTGTTCGCCAGCCATATCGACAATGATCGAGCCACGCTTCATGTGGGCGATCATCGCATCAGTCACCATCACGGGTGCTTTACGTCCAGGTACTTGGGCGGTGGTAATCACAATATCCGCTTCCTTAATATGCTTCGCGAGAATGACCTGAGCATGTTGTTTTGCAGCTTCAGAAATTTCTTTGGCATAGCCACCATCGGCAGTCGTATCCTCATCCAAGGTGACATCGATAAATTTTGCACCAAGGCTCTGCACTTCTTCGCGCACCGCAGGACGAATATCATAGGCTTCGACCTGAGCGCCGAGACGACGCGCGGTTGCGATCGCCTGAAGCCCTGCCACACCTGCACCCAAAACCACCACTTTGGCAGGTGGGATCGTACCTGCGGCGGTGGTCAGCATTGGCAGATATTTTGGCAAAGCTGCTGCTGCGATCAGCACAGCTTTATAGCCCGCGATCGAAGCCTGTGAGGAGAGAGCATCCATACTTTGTGCTCGACTACTACGGGGGATCATCTCCATGCTCATGGCTGTTACCCCCTGTTGCGCTAGGCGGCGAATCAGTTCAGGTCTTCCTAAAGGATTTAAAAAACCAATCGCGATTTGTCCAGATTTGAACATGCTCACTTCTTCTTCGCGAGGTGCACCTACCTTTAGTAAAATATCTGATTCATTAATCAGAACAGTCTTGTCAGAAATAATCTTGGCTCCAACTTCTTCATAAGCTGCATCCGCAAAAAAAGATGATTCACCAGCATGACTCTCAATCAAGACTTCCAAACCATTTTTGACCAAGCGACTCACCACTTCAGGAATTAGAGCGACTCTACGCTCTCCAAATTCTATTTCTTTGATTACGCCTATCTTCATTCATGCACCTTATTCAATTATCTTCACTTACCGAAATGTATGATCGGGCAACCCAGATACATCACTTTGCAATTAAAACCGAACTAATAAAATTTCTATAAGCGTTGCAAAGTAACACTTATAGAAATTTTATTGCGGCTCTCTCGAGCATAAATTGCTGTAAGTAAAGACAATTCATGAGTTGCCCTTACTCACAGCAATTTCTTTAGGATTGCTATATGTGTTAGCTTCATTGTAAGAACCTACATGTGCCCTTTTGGCTACTTCTTCAGATAATCTTTAACTGTCTTAACGAAAGTACCGTAGAAATATTTACTTTCAATAACTTTTGCAAACAAGTCTAAATGATCAAGACCTACACACAACGCAAAAAAGCCAAGTCTTGGCTCAAAAACTATCGTGGGAAACGTCCAGTATTTGCTTGTGTGCTGGGATTTACGGAGACAGGATTAATCCCCAATATTTCCGCAGCAGGGGCTACTCCTGAAGACCGCAAATATACAGCGATCGCTGATGCTGAATTTCTTGCAACGGGAATTAACACCAGTTTCCCTTTGCCCCCCCTAGTTGCAGGAGCCTCACCAGTCTTAATTTCCCGTGCTGTTGTCGCCGCCCAAGAATTGCCGCTGTTTATTTTTGATGCTGGTTTAGCGATCGCACCGACTATTCAAGCGATCTCCCTCTCTGGATTACCAGCAAAGTGTCTAAGTACAGGCAAAGCTTTGCCTATTGAAACTGTGTTGCAATTATTTGTCCAAGGATTAGTATGGGGCGAAAAACTATCCCAATCAGGCGCTTATGTAATCTTGAGTGAATGCGTAGTCGGTGGGACAACTACCGCTTTAGCGGTGCTGACAGCATTAGGAATTGATGCCAAAGATAAAGTAAATAGCTCTCATTCCACTTGTAACCATGCTCAAAAGTGGGAAATCGTGCAAGCAGGATTACAACACCTAGAGCAAACAGCCACTCCATTTGAAATTGTGGCTGCCGTGGGCGATCCCATGCAAATTGCGGTGGCTGGAATGGCGATCGCCGCCAGTCGTCATGCAGGGGTATTACTCGCGGGTGGCACTCAAATGTTAGCGGTATACGCATTAGCAAGAGCGATCGCAGTCCACCAAAATCTCACATGGAATCCTAATGCGATTATTGCAGGCACAACCCGATGGGTTGCCGAAGATCCCACAGGTAAGACTGTCGATCTAGCCCTAGCTGTGCAAGATGTGCCTTTACTAGCCACACAGCTAAGTTTTGCTAAGTCTAAGTTTCCGCAGTTGCGAGCCTATGAGCAAGGTTTTGTCAAAGAAGGTGTTGGCGCAGGTGGAGCAGCGATCGCGGCGCATTTATATCAAAATTGGACGCAAGAGAAATTGTTGAGTGCGATCGAAGCCCAGTTATAACTGAGGTTCAATCCCCGCAGCGAGTAGTTGGGCGATCAAGATCTCATTTTTTTGACGCTCCTGCTCCGCCCGATGACGCTCCTGCTCGGCAATTAACCTTTCGTGTTGAGCAATTAACTTTTCTTGTTCAGAGTTTTCCCAGCCTGTTAACAGCAGATTGCCATTAGCATCCCACCAGCGCAGCCAAGGCAGTTCCGAATTTTGGTAAACTCCCTGCCAAATGCCAAGCTCCACGCCTAACTCTTCGATTGGGAAATGACCTCTTTCATTTGCAGCGACTAATTCAAAATGATTTGTGACATGGCGATATAGCTCGATACTTGATTTCTGAACCTCATAAATGCCATAAAAAGCAGGACGAATCACCTGCTCATAGATAAAAAATTTACCCGTCCAAGGCGTGCGATCGCGTTCCTCTTTGCCAGTGCCAGACACAAATTCTAAAATGATCAGCGGTGCAATAAATTCTTGCCAAAGCACATATGAACGTCGAGACTGACCATCTAATGTCGGCGGAACATTCGGCACATAGAACCAATCAGGGGCTTCTGCACCCTTTTCAGGAGGTTCCGTCATCCGCCAATATATGCCCGAATCCTGCCCGATCACATATTGTCCATCGGGATGGTATTTTTGCAAAATCGGCTCAATCGAATCTGTGAGCAAGATACTTTGCGGGTGCTCTTGAAAATTTTTCACAAACGTACCATCAGATTCGGGAAGTTGCGTATGGTCGGGAAGTGTAACAGGATCGGTTGATGGATCTAATGTGAAAGTCATGTTTGTCCCTTCGCATAAATTTACGCATTTAGTCTGCACAATCTCAATAATTTTAACTCATACCAATTCACAAAAGTGTGCCGACACTTTTATGAATTAAAGACCAAACCCAGTAAGGGTTTTAGAAACACAAAATGGCGTAGCCATTTTGTGTTTTGGTATCACTACTCGCTTTCCTTTACAAGAATTGTGCTGAGTTGGCTGATGCTCAGTTGAGGGAGTCGCAAGCAAAAAGCGATCGTTTGGCATTTCCTATGAGTAACTTGTCTATCGTCTTTGGCTCAATCGCATAGATAAAGATTGCAGAACAGCTGTCGGAATTCCTAATGCGATCAATGTGGAAATTTGGAATTTTCCCTGACAGATACAACGCTTAATTTCTTGCGAATAATGTTGAATTTCTTTTTGATCGTTTAGCCATTTACTACCTAAAAGTAATAGTTCATAAGCGCGGTATGCTAATCCTAAATCTTGATAAATCAATAAATACTTTTGGGCGATACGATACCACGACAATGGTGTAACTTTCCGACTATTGCTCCCTAAGTATTTACGCCAAATATAGATAACCTCGGGAATATATTGATAATTACATCCTGATGCGATCGCACGTATCCAAAACTCGACATCATGTAAATCTTCTTCACCAAAATTTGGATCATAACCGCCAATAGCTTGCCATAGCGATCGCCTAAGCGGAGTTGTCCCAATTAATCTCCAGTTTGAGCTGAGCGAGAAATTCTTAGCTTTGAGCATAGATTGCAGCGAAATATCCTGTGGATTAATAATCTCGCTAATGGAATTAGCTTGCTTTTGTCTCAAGTAATTACCATAAACGAAACCAGCATCAGGATATTTTTGAAAAGTTTCCCAAATCAGAAATAATGCATTATTCGGTAATATGTCATCAGCATCTAATGGCACTAAAATCTCACCATGAGCTTCTAGAAATCCAGCATCTCTGGCAACTGAAGGGCCTCCATTAGTAGCACGCCAAATCACTCGAACAAGGGGATTTTGCTCTAGTTCTTGACAGACTTCAATTGTGCAGCGATCGCTAGAGGCATCATTGACCAACAAAATCTCTAAAGGAAGTAATGTTTGAGCCAAGATACTGTTGACGGCCTCGAAGATTAAATTGCCTTCGCGATAGCAAGTAATAATCACACTAATATTACTCATGATGATTTCCTCTACCAAATAATTTGCACCTGAGTTTGAGTGGTAAAAATCTTAAACCTGTAATAAATAGAATTGATAAATATTTCTTAAAAAACATTACCATCCCCCAAACTCCATAGGCTTCCCAATTTAGCTTTAGCCACACTCGCCAACTTAGTCCTGATTGCGGCACAAATACTAATTTAAGAATATCTAAGGGTTTGCCTGCCCCTAACAACCATTTCTGCGGATAAAGTTTTGATTCTCCATGTAGGCTATACACCATACTTCTCGTATCTACATAAATTGAAAATCCTGCTTTTTTGGCAAGGATCAAATAAAGCGCATCACCTCCATAATGGGGCGTAAAGCTTGAATCAGGATAGCCGATTTGATCGACTACAGAGCGCGGAATGCAAACAATATTTCCACTTAACAAATCACAACTAGCAACAGTATTCACAGAAGGCTGAATAAATCTATATCCCCTCCAAGTCTTGAGTTTGCCACCAAATACAATTGTGTCAGGATTCTCCTTCTCTACACCTTGACAGCCAATGATCGCATTTTGATGTTCAGATGCAAAATCCACTAAGTTCTCAATTGTACGATCGCTAAGTTGGCAGTCATCGTTTAGCCAAATCAAGTACTCTGCACCATGTTCATAGGCGTATTTCATCCCTAATGCGATCGCGCCTGTCCACCACAAATTTCCATCACCCTTAAGAATCTTAACTTCAGGATAGTTTTCTGTAACTTCTTCGGCAGTGCGATCGCTAGAGCCATCATCAACAAGGATTACTTGATACTTCTGTAAATCGCCGTTAGTTTTTAAATTTTCGAGACAAGCTAAAGTTAACGATTTACGATTATGAACTGGGATAATAATACAGATACTTTTATTGCTCATCTTTAATCTTTAGATTGTGCAGATTTGGGGCTATCTATACAAAAATTTGTCCAGAAGCAAGATTTGATTACATCCACATTTGTAGCTTGTGATTAAAGCGAAATAAGTTCTGTGGATTGCAAACTTTTTTTATCCTACTAGAAGTATGCCAAATCAATTTATCTATATACGCTAATATCCAATCATCAATTCTTGGAGTTGAACATATATTTTTAACCTCTGCATAGTATGATTCTAAATCCTCTGATATTTGTCCTGCTTGATGTTTAAATCCACCCAAGTAAGCTTCAATAATATATAGGTTTTCGGCTTTTGCAAATTGTGACCATAGATAGTAATCACCAGCATACTTAAATTTAGCCAAAGCCTCATAATCAAGTACAGCATTTAATTTAGAATTCCAAAAAGTTGATTCTTGCTGCACGCATGGAAGCTGCTTGATATAGAAACCACAATCAAAAAAGCGTTTGCGATATTTGTAAGGCAATACAGCCCCGACAAAATGTGATTGTTGATTATAGGCAACTTTATATCCAGTCAGCCAATTTACATCTTTGGTTTCAAAAATATCTAAAACGACATCAAATGCACATTTATGATAATAATCTCCCGCATTTAAGTAAGCAATAATGTCACCAGTGACTAATTTTAGCCCTTTTGCTAAAGCCGAATACATACCTGAATCACTTTCTGAGATCAGTTTTATGTTGATATGTTTTATATAATTAGATTCTACAACTTGAATTGCAGACTCAACAATTGATAACGTTCGATCTGATGAATTACCATCACAGATAATGTATTCTAACTCTGCTCTTTGTGATAATAGAGCAGTTTGCTTAAGAATTGATTCAACCGTTTCCTCGATATATTTTTCTGAATTAAAACATGGCGTAATAATCGATATTTTTTTCATAGTTTTTTTGTGCAAGAGAAAAAAATTATTGATAACTATTTGAATCAAAAACAATATTATTGGTAGGAATAAAGAATAGATCAACTTGCCAAAAAGCCTTGTCTTTTTGTCTATGCACAGGCTCAGAAAAATCAACACATCTAAATCCTTGTGTCTCCATATATGCACACAACTCATAAAACTTCAGACTATCATTTGTGAGTTGAAAGTTGTAGGCTTCAATAATTACTAGCTCTGAATGCTTTAACGTCTGGATTGCCCCTTCTAGGATTGGCACTTCAAAGCCATGTGTATCTAACTTAATTAAAAAAGGTGGGACTAATGTTCGTGCTTGAACTTCGATATCAATAGTCGTGATTGGCACAGTAATACAATTTTGATCGAACGGATTATGGGAAGCTAGCCCTCCAAATAGATCGGAAGCATCAAAGTAACATTGCCCAACTTTGTCACCCGCAGCAGAAATCAAATAATCTAGATTTTGATAATTGAATTTTACTTGTCGAAGCGCAGTTTCATGTTCTTGCCTTGCTTCAATTAAAAAGTAAAATGCTTGGGGGAAGTATTTTTTAGCTACTAAAGACCATCTGCCATCAGATGCTCCAACATCAATCACTGTTCTAATATCGGTATTTCGCCATTTAGATCTTGATAAAGCGGCTTCTAATGAATAGTTATCTATTTTAAAGCCTTCACTTCTGAGCTTCTCTTTTATATAGTGGAGAAGATTTTTGATGATATGTTTAATAGACTTTATTATTGATTTCATATATATTTCCCGTCATTTTTCACTTAATACTATTGATCGTTTCTAAGAATCCTCGGCCATAAGTTATAACTCTTTCTTGATTTTCCTGTCTTGCTAAATCTTCTGATTGATTATGAGGACCTGGCTCTAGGCTGGCAATAGCCTTTGCCAGCAATTCAGCTAACTCATCCGCATTTCGACGTTCAAAGAAATAAGCAGATGGAGGATTTTGCTCCAGATGAACTGGAATAATAATATCTGCTGACTTATTCATTAGTTTAGAGTATAAACTTTATCGGATATAGAACGGCTAAAATGACATCAATGCTTTATGTGGAGAGGTCTCCACTTATTGTCGATAAAGTCTTATGACTAGCAATAATTTCTTCAAATAGTTGCGCATAACGCTTTGCTTGCAATTCTTGAGAAAATTCTCTCTCAGCTTTTTCCCTTGCATGATTCGATAAGTATTGGCGGAGAGCGCCATCTTCCAAAATCCAGCTAATCCCGTGAGCAAACTCATCCGTATCAAAGGGTTTTGCCAAATAGCCATTCTGTTGATGGGTAATCATGTCAGACATCCCTCCTATATCAAAAGCAACCACAGGCAATCCACAGGCAATCGCCTCAAGGACAGTATTCGCAAGGTTGTCTTGCAATGATGGGGCAACGAATACATCGACAGCACTGTAAACCAAAGCAAGGGTAACATCATCATTGAGTTTGCCGAGATAATGGGTGGCTAGTCCAAAGTCTAGCGGTGATTTAGGACGAGAGGCTCCCATAATTAATATTTCTGTGGGGATTTCTGTAATATCAAGCGATCTCTGTAGTTTTTGGAGGGCAGGCTGGAGCAAATGTAATCCCTTGCGGCGATCGCCAGTCGCATCTATCGCCCCAAATAGAATTAGTTTCGAGTTTAGTGGCAAGTTCAAAATTTGCCTTGCTAACTGACGATTAATCGGCTTATAGATTTCTATATCTAATCCATTGGGAATTACTTTGATCTCTAAGTCTTTAAATAGAGTGCTAGATGCTGCACATTTAGCTAACCAATTGCTAGGAGTAACGATCCGCAAATCAAGATTTTGCCAATATTTAGACTTTTGTTGCCAAATTTGACGCGATAGGTCATATTCTCGATGGCTATGAAGTTGTGGACAAATGCCGCAGGAGTGTTGATACCGATCGCAGTCATAGCTATAGTGACACCCCCCCGTAAAAGCCCACATATCATGCAAAGTCCAGACTAGAGGCTGTTTAAATTGGCGAAGAGTCTTAATTGGTATAAATCCATGGCAAATCCAATGTAAGTTAATTATTTCGGGCGCAGCTTCCCTTATTAGGGAATCTAGGGAGTTAGGCAACCATTGCGGAGAAAATATAGTGCGGTCCCGTTTTGGGTATGAATACAAAGGTAATTGATCTAGAGTTAGCCTGAGTTTAGGTATTCCATTTGATAATTTATTCCTTCCTGAAAGCACTCTAAAGTCATCACTTAGTTTAGTTTGCACTAATATTTGACTTTCAACATGCAAGTCTTGTAAGCTCTGAAAACCTTGGTGCAATCGATAAGCTGAACGCGCCGCGCCACCACCAATGTCAAAGCTACTGCACAACAAAACTTTCATGGCTAATTTAAGCTAATATCTCGTTCCAACACATCCCCAATCATGAAGGGGCATTTGATCGGCATTTCCAAGTCTGTCTCTCCGATCGCATCTAAACGACCAGTTTCATAAACTTGATATATATATATTCATCCGTTAAATAACGCTTGAGACTTGGACTATCTACCAAATATTTTTTAATATTCAATCGTTCCCGTTGGATTGTGATTTGGCAACTCCTTGATCTGCGCTGTGGTTGATAGTCCCACTTTAACAAATGATGCACAATCAACCGTAGGCTACTCAATAGGCGATCTCGCTCCCGTTTAGACAAGTCCCGTACCTCTTCGACTAAATTTTCGATATCCAATTCCGCAAAACGTCCTGCCGCAATCAGATCTGCCATCTGCTCAGCCCAAAGTCCAAAGTCTAGTTCATACAAAGTTTTTGTCATGGCTTAAGAGCTTCTATAAAAAGTGAGTCTGGTTTCCGTACCTTACCATCGATTATATCTAAGCTATAGCTATTAAAATCAGTAATACTGCTTTCGTGAGCTTGACATATTTTAATATTCACAAATCCGCATTCTTCTAACAATCTCGACAATGAGAAGCGATCGTACATCCATTTATGTATCTCACCTGAGTTCCGAAAAATTGCTTCTCTAAATGCTGTTTCTACTTCTTTACCATTAAGTATCCGAACTAAAAAACTGGAGATAGATATTCGGAGTTTTTGCAAAGCTTGATTAGAAAATTTAGAACTGAGCTTGCTGATAATTTTAGGCTTAAGAGCTTCTATCGGATTCCAATAGTTTTCTGCTTCCATCCCTATACGCGATCGCACAAATTCTTGATTCTTTTTTGCTAATAAATATTTTCCCATTTCGCCTCCACTATAAGAGCGTACAGTTTGATCGTATAGCTCTAGCATCATCCAATCATATTGATCGTATAGCTCTAGCATCATCCAATCATAGTTAAGTTCTGCTTCACTTTTTCTCATATCTATTTGGGTTAAGGTATTTAAGTATAGACGGGCGATCGCTTCTAAATCGGGTACTACAAGCCGAATCACCCCACCCCGTTTAAGAACTCTAAAACATTCACCTAGCAACTTTTGTGCTTCAATTGAGGTTAAATGCTCAACTACATGAGAGCTATAACAAGCATCAAGAGAATTATCAGCAAATGGTAAACCTTTCCGAACATCCCAAGTCTTTACATCTTTTGAGTAAGGATCAACATCTAGGTTAATCCAATCTTGATCAAAAACAGAACCACAGCCAATATTGAGGAAATTCATTGTATGGTTAGGAGTGGTTAACAATTGCAATTCTACCTGTGTAATCAATTCTATTTAGGAGAATCCTAATTTTATACTTCTGAATATATTCATCCACTGCTTGCTTTGCTCCCTGCCAATGCCCATAGTCATCTATGATAATTACCCCTCCTTCAACTATCCGAGGGAATAAATGCTCTAGCTCATGACGAGTAGATTCATACCAATCCGTATCTAACCGCAGAAGTGCAATTTGATCGGGCGCGCGATCGGGAATCGTATCTTCGACTTTACCTTGAATAAAATGAATCTTCTCTTTAGGATAATCTGTAGAATATAACGCAGTTCTCACAGTTTCCAAATCGGCATAGCACCAAACCGACTTCTCGTCTTCTTTCTTAGTATTGTTCAATTCATGAGTAGCCAGAGTACCAGAAATAGATATATCTTTTTCACTAGGCTCTGCCATGCCTGAAAATGTATCAAATAAGTGCAAATCTCTGCCTAAATCCTCCATTTGGATTAGAGTATAGGCAACTGCCATCATGCTTCCACCTTTCCATACACCACATTCTACGATATCTCCCGCAATCTGATTAGTTGAGATATATCGAATAGTATTAATTAGAGCAAATCTTCTTTCTACACTGGTCATAGTGTAATTCTGAACCTTAGAAATAATATTTCTGGCATCTAGATCGATTTCAGGAAAGTTATCAATATTTGTCTGTGGATTACTCTGGGGCTTGATGATATTGAACTTTTCAAGGTATCTCTTGATTACACTTTTCACCTTATTTATTCTCCTCTCTTGAGTACGATAATTGAATCTCTTTTAACTAAGTTTAAATCTGGAGAAATTACTTCCCATCCCAAACTCTCGGCTAGAGCAGACATTGTGGATTGATTATTTCTAACCCACCAAATTTCATCATCTGGTTTCTGCTTAAATTCCAAGGGGACTCCACCTCTCTTCCATCCATACTTTTCTAGTTTTTCCCAATCAGAATATTGATGGACGGCAAAACCACCAACCTTCATTTTTGATAAAATATTTTTAAGTATTTCTTCAATATCTCCTACATTGTTGTGACATAAAACACCCATAGACCAAAAGAAGTCGAAATAATTCTCAGGTAAACACGAAGCGGAATTATCATTTACTTGATGACAAATTAGTCTTCCTTCATATTGATTTGGCTTTAACCATTCAGAGACATCTTGATAATCAATTGTATGCAGACTTCCTTGAGGTATATATTGAAGAATTGTCCTTGACCAAGCTCCTAAGCCTGCGCCTAGTTCTAATACTCTAGAATTTTCCTGTAAATATGGTTTAATGGCTTTGAGAAAAACATTACGGTAGGAACCTCCAATTCGCCGCTCTTCTCGCCACCTCGTCAGATTCGGGATTGGAGTCAAAATGTTGCCGCTATCATAACCATAATGAAACTCTTGCTTTAACCAGTTTGATGTGGGCATTTTATTTGTAAAAAAAATGAATAGTTAACTTGGATTGCAGAATTGTGAATATTTTAGTTTAAAAAGATTCAAAGATATTCATTAACTCTCTACTACGTTTTAGGGTGTTGTGTTCAGTTAATGTTCGTTTTTGTCCAGCAGATGCAATCTTCTCTCCTTCTTCTTTATGTTCTAAGTAGTATTTTATTTTGTCGATCAACTCATTACCTGTGCGGTAAGTAGCTACTTCGCAATCGCTTGCAAATAAGTCTGGCATATTAGGTGCATCATAGGTGAGTAGTAAGGTTCCTAATCCTGTAGCTTCAAACATCCGCATACTACCTGCCATGCCAATATCCATATCAATTACGATATCTATGGTCAAAAATGAGCGTTGCAGTATTCGATACATCTCCATCCCCCAAACTTCACCATTATGGTGAGTATCAAGTCTATAGTCTTCGATCTCTCCCTTGATGCGATTTAGCAGCGATCGTAATCCGCTTACAGGTTGTTTAAATCTATATCCCCAGATCTGAATTTGGTATAGTTTGGCTAATTTATTTAACATTTCTTTTCGACTCCTATGACCTGACGAAAGTCCTCCGACAAAACTTAACGGAATATCTCGTATTAGACTATGATTTTCTAACTGTTTTAGTATGCGTGGCTCGAAGGCGGGTAAGAGGACTTGAGAACTAACGCCTAGTTTTTCGAATGCTGCTTGAAGCGCAATATCAGAGGTTAAAACACAATCGATCCCTGAAAAGTCTAGCTGATTTGACCAAGGACAGGATATCCAAGTGAAAAGTAGTTTGCAAAATGGTTTAATTTCTCGAAAGAATCTCCCGTAATAATTGAATGGACATCCAGACCAAATAATATCCGGGTGAAAATTTTGAATCTGCTGATAGGGTATGCTAAATTGCCAGTCCCGATTAAAATCTTTACCTTTTTCTACTGCCCATTTTCTTTGTAAGTTCTCATCATTTACAATTGCTATCTCGACCTCATATCCAGATTCTCTAAGCCTAAGTATTAGGGCAAATGTCCAAATAAAATTATCAGAAATCAACTTATTCTGATGTTGCTCATAGGGCAGTAATTCTACATCAGGATAACGCTGATAGAAATAGTGGAGGTATCTGTCATAGTATTGCCATAGTAATAGGACTCTCATAAAAAATTAATGGTTTCCACAATAAAACTGAGTTGTTGCTCCGTAAGTTCAGCATACATGGGAAGGCTAGTAATTTGAGAAGCAACCTTCTCGGTAATTTCTAAGCTACCTTTAGGGATGCCTAAATGAGCATAGGCTGGTTGGAGGTGAAGTGGAATGGGATAATGAATGCCTGTACTTATGCCTTTCCCTTTAAGCTGTTTTTGGAATTGGTCTCGATCCAGCGATCGCACTACAAATAAATGCCATACTGATTTGGTCTCTGGGTGAACTGCAGGCAGGGTGACAACTTGGCTATTGAGATATGTGAGATAGTAGTCGGCGTGGTGGCTGCGGCGGGCATTCCAATTATCTAGGTGCTTTAATTTCACTCGCAAAACTGCTGCTTGTAAGCTGTCAAGTCGACTATTTGTGCCTTCAATCTGATGGGTATATTTTTCGACTCTGCCATGATTTGCTAACATACGAATTTTGTCAATTAAATTCTCATTTTGGCTCACTACAGCACCGCCATCGCCGTAAGCTCCTAAATTCTTGCCCGGATAAAAGCTAAAGCAGGCAGCATCACCTAAAGAGCCGACTCGCCGACCTTGATAGAAAGCGCCATGAGCTTGTGCAGCATCTTCAATGACTTTTAAATTATATTTATGAGCGATCGCTGATATTCGATCCATTTCACAGGGCTGACCGTATAGATGTACGGCGATAATTGCGCGAGTGTTTGGTGTAATTGCTGCTTCTATGGTGTCGGGATCGATCAGCATTGTGCTTTCAAGAATATCTAC
The DNA here is from genome assembly GCA_003249035.1 of Pseudanabaena sp. Lineage (GTDB taxonomy): Bacteria > Cyanobacteriota > Cyanobacteriia > Pseudanabaenales > Pseudanabaenaceae > Pseudanabaena. The sequence continues at coordinate 40,949 of QBMK01000012.1, read as the reverse complement.
AAAAACTGGTTTGGCTCCCACGAGGGAGATGGCTTCGGCAGTGGCAATAAATGTGTGAGCTACCGTAATCACTTCATCTCCTTTACCAATTCCCATCGCTCGTAAGGTTAAATAAAGTGCATCTGTACCATTACCAACGCCAACACAAGCTTTTGTTTCGCAATAGGTGGCAAATTCCGCTTCAAATTGCTCCACTTCTTCACCACCAATAAAAGCAGTGCGATTAATTACTCTGTGAATTACTCGATCGATTTCAGTCTGAATGGAATCATATTGAGCCTTGAGGTCTACAAGTGGAATCATGGGGCAAAACTCCTAGTTACAGCTACATAAATCTGATTGGCAAGTTCGGGAAATTCTCTTCCCAATTCAAATAGAGCATCGATCGCGGTTTCAGGTAGCTCAAGTTTTTGCATTTGCTGATTGCTAAATGGTTTGATCAAATAGCTAAATATTTCTTTAATTTCCCATCCATTATCTACCAATAAAGAAGTTAGATTTGCTTGAGTAAAATGAGATTGTTGTGCAAAAAATTCGCCTCTCTCCGAGTTTGTGACTGGATCTTGTAAGATTCCCATTTTGACTCCAAGACGGCGATGGAAAGATAAGCTATGGGGAACAGTAATATGTAATACTCCGCTTTCAGTAAGCCAATTTTGAGCCTTTTGTAAAATTTGAGCGGGGTTTTTAAGAATATGTAATGCTCCCTCTAACACGATCGCATCGTAGGTCTGATCGGGGCTAAATTCTTCAAAATAAGATACTTCGATCTGAACTTGGCTACCAAAGCGATCTCGCATTTCCTGTACGTAAAGACTACTGCCTTCAACAACGTGCAATTCTCCGACAATTTTAATCAATTGTTCAGTAATTACACCGCTGGCGCAGCCCATTTGTAGAACTTTCAAGCCCTCCAGTCTAGGAATTAAAATTTTACAAGCAGCACGGTTTAGCCAGTAATCATAGTCTGTATAGGTAGAGTATTTTTGCGCTATTTGGTCTAAATCGCTTTGCATATTTGGAGTTTTATTTGCTGCCTGTGTGCGAAATCTATCCGAGTACAGTCTGTATTATATTAATTGATATTGTTCCCTTAAGTCTGTTAGATCTATGCAAGCCACTGATAAATTGCCCGACTCAGATTATTGAGACTATTTTCGGTGATTTCTGGATCTTGGGCGATCGCATTGGTGAGATTTTGCATAAACTTTTGCCAACTCTGTGCTTCAAGGCTATCGCTGCTATGGTTAAAAGCCAAAAACTTGAGTGGTATTTCGACCGCGCCACTACTTAACTTGTAGAAACGTAACCCCGCATAGGCATCAGAGCCACCTGTAAGACCTAGCTCGTATCGTAAGAATCCCTGCCGCCGAAATTCAAGTATGCTCTGCCAAAGTAACAGGTTATTTGGGCGGATTTCTAAGGCATCAGCTAATGAAGCCGCAAATTTGTAATAAACGCGATCGCCGACAATTAAATAAAGAATGCCGGCAATACAGCGATCGCCATGCCAAGCTTCGACGATTCCGCCTTTACCTTTGAGCGCAAATTCGGTAAACAGACAATCAAAAAAGTGCCGAGATTGAGGGATTTCATTAAATTTGTGTCGTCTCAACTGAGCATGAATCGACCAAAACCGTTGAAATGCTGCCTCTGAATCATCAAACTTAACTATAACTCCAAATTTTTCCGCCTGACGGACGGCGCCACAAAATCCTTTTGATAATTGAGATAATAGAGCTTCTTCAGTCTGAGTGAGATCGATATAGTGCAGATATCCTTCTCTAATTACTTCTGCTTGAGATTCTAAACTAGAAATCTGTTCGCCAGAGGCACGTACTATTAATTTCTCGCCATTTACTAAATTCTGTAAAGCGATCACCGTAGTCAAAATTGATTCAGAATTAATTCCGATAATTCCAGCATAATCACTGAATGGGAGTGAAACATATTTGATGCCTTGAGGAGAGATAATCTGGCAGATTGCGATCGCGCCAATAACATTCCCATTCGTCTCGTTAACATCTATTGCGGCATAATAATCAATCTCAAATCCATAAGCCTCAATCAAAACTTGATGCCAAGATAATGATTGAAACAATAAATTCTTAGAATTCAATTGGGTTAAAACATTCTCCCACTCTTGCGGGTTAATCTTTTTTAATAAGACTTCCATGCTTGCTTAAAGAGATACCTTTTGTCCAGATTTTAGAGCTATTTGACCTGCTTCGAGTACGGCAACTACATCTCTTGCATGTTTACCATCAGATATTGGGACTTCTCCTTTGCGAATACATTCCAGAAAATGGCTTGCTTCTATTCCCAATGGTTCTTTATTATCAATTTTTGGCAACCAAATATCGCCAGAGCGATAGGAAGGGTTGTAATTATCGAGGCGATCAAAATCCATTACCTCTCCAGCTTTGGGTATCCATTCTACTCCTTTATCTAAAACCATGATTTTTGAATCGCTGATGTCATCATATACAATCATTTTCCGACTTCCTACCAATGTCATTTTTCTAATCTTGCCTGGATCTAGCCAACTTACCTGTATGTGTGCGGTTACCTGATTTGCCCAGGTCATAGTTGCAAAGACTACATCCTCAATTTCGGGCTGAAGATATGCTGTGCCATGTGCAGCAATAGAAGTTGGTAATTCTCCCGAAAACAAGTAGAGCAGAATACTAATGTCGTGAGGAGCAAGATTCCACCAAGCATTTACATCAGAACGTACTTGTCCTAAATTAAGTCTCTGACCATAAATATAATAAATTTGACCTAATTCTTGTCTAGTTATCAATTCTTTCATATACTGAACCGCAGGATTGTATAAAAAAGTATGACCTGCCATAAGGATATTATTTGTAGCTGCGGCGATCGCAATTAATTCATCAGCTTCTTTTAGGTTCATCGCTAGTGGTTTCTCTACTAAAACATGCTTACCTGCATTGAGTGCAGCTTTTGCTAATTCATAATGAGAAGAAGCAGGTGTGGCAATAATTACGGCATCAACTGCGGGGTCGGCGATGATATCTTGCCAATTTTGGGTTGTTTGGGTGGCGGGATAATTTTTAAGCACGTATGCCAATCTCTGGGGACTGCTATCGGCAACCCACTTCACATGACATCCAGATTGAGTGGCAAAATTACGTAGCAAGTTTGGTCCCCAGTATCCACAACCGATTTGGGAAACTATAATTTGAGATGTGATTTGAGATTCAGGATTCATTTTGATATCTGATATAAATTAGTTATTTCTCTTTAAGATGGCAAAATTGGAGTTTTTAGTAGTTAGACCAGTATTAATTTCAAGTTCTATATCTAGATCGTTGCAAACAGATTTCACAAAAACATCCCAGCTTTCAGGACTCCAAAAATTTATGTGACCGAGAAAAGTGTCGGTTCTACCATTTGGAACAGTCAGTAGCATTACTCCGCAAGTAGAAATGATGGTAATCATATTTTTTAATGCTTGTTCTGGATATAGTAAATGTTCTAAAACTTCGGTACAAAAAATCACTTCAAATTGAAAATCATACTTTTGATAGATGTCAAAATATTGAAATGTTGCGTTAGGTAAAATTGATCGCCCTACATCTAATCCAAATTTAGAGTGATCCATTCCTGTTAGAGACTTAGGGGTGAATTTTTTATGGATATTTAGTAGTAAATGCCCTGTACCACAACCTAGATCTGCAACAGTTTTACCATTAAAATCTACGCCATTTTCATGTAAGAAATTCACTACATACTCATAAAATTCGAGCCGTTCAGGTTCTAAGTAAGCTTTGACTATCTCAGGGTCTGAGTAATATTTATCATCACTCTCTTCGGTATTAGCTTCAATCGGTGAAGTGATTATAAATCCTTGCGCCACTGCGGTTAATGGTTGGCTCGATTCTAGTCTATAGATCCCAATTCCAAACATTGCGAGGGCTTTTTTTGCCAATTTTTTAATCGCGTTCATTAGTTTTCTTTATTCTCCACAGTCCACTTTTGCTCGATCAACATGCCCCTATGAGTGTCTGCCGATAATCTCCCAGTTCCATAGAAGTCTCCACTCTCGATTGTCAAGACTGCTGCATCTGTAATCCAGTCTTGAATTATGTCATTTTGGCGAACAATTAGGTTAATCAGATATTTGCCGGGGGCGATCGGGAGCTTATCAATTAGACAAGATGTAAAACCGTGATCGCTAACTGTATCGAATATATTTGTAGCAATTTCATTACTAAGTTCTGTGAGAAAATTTCCTAAAGTATTATATATACCAATTCCAAAAGAGATGTTTTTAGCGATATTATGGCGATCGCATTTAAAGTGAATACGCATTTCCACTTGTTGCCCGCAAGCTAAAAATTCAAGTTCGTTGCCTAGGTGATCGTAGACGGCAAAATTGGTAAGCATGATTTTTCCTTCGCCCTGTCTATCCTTACGATGTTCTAGCCTTATGCTAACAGCATGATCGACCAATAGTAAATACTCACTAATTGCATCCTTTACATTGTCTGTACAAAATTGAATAAGTCCATTTTTAAGCACAAGTGCTTTCGAACAAAGAGCAGAAATGGATGCCATACTATGGCTCACAAATATTACGGTTCTACCTTCTTTACTCACATCTTCCATTTTGCCTAGGCACTTCTTCTGAAATTGAGCGTCACCAACTGCCAAGACTTCATCGACAATTAAGACTTCTGGTTCTAAGTGAGCAGCTACAGCAAAAGCAAGGCGGACATACATCCCAGATGAATAGAACTTCACGGGTGTATCTAAAAACTTTTCCACTTCAGCAAATGCCACGATTTCATCAAACTTGCGAACAATTTCAGATCGCTTCATTCCCAAAACTGCCCCATTCATAAAAATATTCTCCCGCCCTGTTAATTCGGGATGAAAGCCCGTACCAACTTCTAAAAGCGAACCAACTCTACCCCTAATCGTGATTTCACCTGTAGTGGGCTGGATAATCTGGGACAAAATTTTCAGTAAAGTGCTCTTACCTGCTCCATTACGCCCAATAATCCCGACTACATCACCTTGATTTATATCAAAGTTAATATCTTTTAATGCCCAAAATGTTTCGGTTCCCTGTAGCTGCCATTGTCCTTTCATCAGATTCTTGAAGCCGTCCATCAAGTCGTCACGGAGGCTGTGATAAGGCTTTTTAGTAGTTTTCCGAATTTGGTAAGACTTACTTAAATCTCTAACTTGAATTACTGGTTGCGTCATAGCTAAATATAATCTGCAAAATTGCTTTCCACTGACCGAAATACCGACGTACCTATACTAAAGATAGCGATCGCACAAAATATTGACCAGCTTAACCCAATTCTACTAAGAGCAGTTTGTCCAGTCACAGCAAAACGAAATGTATCTAAAAGTCCTGCCATTGGATTTAGGTAGTACCAAAATAATAGATGTTTAGGGACAATTTGCACTGAATATACCACTGGAGAAGAAAAGAGCCAAATTTGAATTAAAAAGGGAATAACATACTGAAAATCGCGATAGCGAGCATTCAAGGCTGCCAATATTACACCGATACCTGCGGAAAAGACCATAGTTACAACCATTACAAACGGAATTAATAGCAATGGCCAAGTGGGACGCATACCATAGATAAAAGTTAACGGTATGAGTAAAAATAAAGAAATCACAAAGTCTATCCAAGCTGAACCAACTGCAGCTAAAGGAATTATCAATCGCGGGAAATAGACTTTCGTAATTAGCTGTGCTTCATTAATTAGGCTCGCGCCAGATCGACTAATGCTTTCAGAAAACAACCCCCATAAAACTAGAGCAGAATAAACGAAAATTGGGTAAGGAATTCCGTCAGTCGGAACTTTAACTAGATTGCCAAAAATAATTGTAAAAATAGTCATAGATACTAAAGGTTGAATCAGCACCCAAGCTACACCAATCACAGTTTGTTTGTATCGGACGCTAATATGACGTAGAGTCAGCATGTATAGCAGATCACGATATTCCCAAAATTCCCGAATGCTATAGATTAGAGATTTGCCCTTAGGACTAATAATTGTAATTTTAGAACTCATTACTTCTAGGAGGCGCAAAAGACTATGATAATTATCCTACATAGATAAAGATTACCCTGAGATTAAGATTGAAGTTACTCATTATTATGTAGATTTGGCAAAGCGATCGCTTAGTAATTCTTGTCAAAATCTGGCATTTCTCACCTAGAGAGTATCTCGATATATCCCCTTTGCTAGTAACTGGGTCACTGGTCAGTTAATGAGGGATGGATGCTGAAATGCACATTTCATGCATGCGAAAAAGACTCAAATCCGTCAATCGCGTTTTAGCTGACCAGTGCCTGAAAATATTGCGTGACATTACCCAAAAAATCATGTCTTAAAATCACCAATTTTCAGCACCAAGCCCCAAGGCACTTAAGGTTATAATTCTTTTGCGATCGCTTAGGAGAAATACTTTGTCGGAAATGTTGTGGTCAGTGGTTGTACCAACATATAATCGTCTGCCAATTTTGCAGAAATGTCTTGCGGCATTGGAAAAACAGACCCTAACCCAGCCATACGAAATTTTGGTTATTGATGATGGGTCATCCGATGGCACGGTGGAGTTTTTAACAGCTAATAGCGATCGCTATCCGCACCTGCGACTATTAACTCAAGATCATGCTGCTGCTGCTACTGCACGTAACTATGGCATTGACTCTGCTGAAGGTAAATATATTGCTTTTGTCGATAGTGATATCACTGTTAATCCTGAATATCTCCAAGCTCATTCGGAAACCCTTGCCCAAGGGGAAAAAGTTTATAGCTACGGACGGATCGTAGATACTAGTAATCTGGAAGCACCTGACTCAGAGCCTGTCTCCGCGGTGCCATATTTTACCGCTGCTATTTTTGATACTTGTAATTTAGCGATCGCCCGTAAATGGTTATTGGAAGCAGGAAAATTTGATACTGGATTCTTCCAATATGGTTGGGAAGATTTTGAATTAGGAATGCGGATTAAGAAATTAGGCTTAAAACGTTTGACCTGTGCGGGTGCGATCGCATTTCATTACCACGCTAAGTTTTCTATCGACAAAATGCCACGGCTGCTAAATCTTGAAGAGCAACGCGGCAGAATGAGCATTATCTTTTATCAAAAACATCCGACATGGGAAGTAAAGTTAATGATCCAAAAAACTTGGCTACATCTATTTCTTTGGGGTGTTCTCACTCTTGGCGGCACGCTCAACGATCGCACACTCAAGCCGTTGCTAACTTGGTTATGCGATCGGGGTAGATCTGAGGTTGCGATGGAGATCTTTCGGATTTACATGAATTGGTACACCGTCATTTGGATGTATCGCAATTGGGATAGAGAAAGCAAGTTGCTTTTTCCAAATTTTTCCTCTTTGCCTAGTACTGAATCATAAAGGTTCTCATACAAGCGTAAATCGATAGATTTCGTATAGCTTAATCTCTGCCTTCAAACAATTCTCATTATAAAAATTGGTTTTGAGGAAAGTTCGTCTTCGTCGGAATTTCCTCAAAACCAATTCTGGTGTTTCCACCGCCTGAGGCGGTGGAAACACCAGAATTGGTTTCAAAATTAGAAGCTATCTGCCTTCATTTGCGTTGAAGCCATCGCAAAACCTACATCCTCCCCCACCTTGACACCTCTTAGCAAAAAAATACTAGATGCACAACTTATAGCAAAAATTTGATTAAAAGCTCTATGATAATGATTATCATTATTTTTGACAAAGTAAAAAATATGCTCTTACATTCACCTAGAGAATCATCTGTAAAAGAAATCTCCAAGAGACTTTCGATTAAAGGATTTAAAGTTTATTCGGTAGCGGCAGTAATCGCGATCGCAAGCAGTATTACTGCTTGTACTGTTACTGTTACCAAACCCACCGCGACTACGACCACAGTAGCTACTACAACCGCAGCCACAACTCCCGCAAAAACTGAAAGCTTGCCTTTAGTCGTGGCAACAAACTCTGTAGCATGTGCATTGGCTAAGCAAATTGCAGGCTATACGATTGATCTGAAATGCCTGATCGAAGCAGGTACGGATCCCCATCTTTATCAGCCAAAGCCCGATGATCGTAAAGCGATCGACTCTGCAAAGTTAGTTCTCTATGGTGGTTATGACTTTGAGCCAGGTCTGATCAAATTAATTCAAGCTAGTTCTAATTCAGCGCCCAAAATTGCGGTTAATGAGGTCGCAGTGCCAAGTCCCTTGATGTCTGAAGATGGTCATAGCCATGACCATTCTCATGAAAAAGCAGAAAAAAAAGACGCTAAATCTGAAAAGTCTGATAAAAAAGATGCAAAAGAAGTCGATCCCCATGTTTGGAACAATGCTCAGAATGGCATCAAAATTACTCAATCAATCAGTAAAAGCTTGAGTATGCTCCGTCCCGATCAGGCGGAAACTTATGCAAAAAACACAGCCAAAATCATCAGCGAACTCGAGCAAATTGATGTTTGGATTAAAGCTCAAATTGCCACAATTCCTGAAGCTTCACGTAAGTTGGTCACGACTCATGATGCCCTTGGTTACTATGCTCAAGCCTATGGCATTCCCGTTGAAGGTGCTTTAAATGGAATTAGCACAGAGGAGCAACCGACACCAACCAGAGTTAAGGAACTTGTTGAGGTGATTACAGCTAGCAAGGTTCCCACCATTTTTGCGGAAGTATCAATCAATCCGAAATTGATTACGACCGTTGCGAAGGAAGCTAATGTCAAAGTTTCTGAAAGAGAACTCTATGCCGATGGTCTGGGCGCAAAAGGTAGTGAAGCTGAAACCTTTGCAGGGATGTTAATTGTAAATACCCGCACAATTGTCGAAGGATTGGGCGGCAAGTACACTCCATTTCAGTTGAAAACGCCTTAGAGCAAAATCAATGAAGAGCGATCGCAAAACTAACCACTGAATGATCTAATTGTTGATTTAGTCAGTCTAACCACTAAAAGATTTGACAATCAATAGGACATAAACCCCAAATAAATGAAGGCGGCGCGAAGCGCCGCCTTCATTTATTTGGGGTTTATGTCCTAGCTATCTCTTTCATTGCTATATAATTTATTTGAACAACGTATTATCTTAAAAATGCCTGACAATTGGATTGAGACGCTCAAATATGATGCTCAAGGATTGATTCCTGCGATCGCGCAAGATCACCAAGATGGCACAATTTTGATGATGGCATGGATGAATCGTCATGCCTTGGAATTAACGGTTTCGACTGGTGAAGTCCATTATTGGAGCCGATCGCGTCAGGAGCTATGGCATAAGGGCGCAACTTCAGGACATATCCAAAAGTTAAAAAAGCTCTATTATGATTGCGATCGCGATGTTATTTTGGTCAAAATCGAGCAGGTTGGCGATATTGCCTGTCACACTGGAGCGAGAAGTTGTTTCTTTACAGAAGTTCCGATAACAAAATAAATGTTTACTATAGCAACGTAAGAGATAGATAGGACAAATCAAAACCCAAAAGATGAGTGGCGGCGCAAAGCGCCGCCACTCATCTTTTGGGTTTTGATTTACATTGCTATGATAGCGTCTGACGCTTTTTGAAGTTACTTATAAGTAGGCGAAGGAATTGAACTTACAGTAGTTTTTAAACTGGGTAAATTGTTACTTTCTGTCTTTAATACAATAAATTGCAAACCACTTCCTATCAATTTCTCTTAGCCCCCCCCTTTCTGCATCAACGAATTATCAGAAAAAATAAAATTTAGCAAGCTTCAGCTTCTAATACACAGCGCAAAGTTGATAGACCTTTTTTGAGTTGTCGCGAGATAGTAACTGCACTCACCCCCAACATTTTAGCGACTTCTCTTTGAGGAAGATCTTCAATGAATACAAACTCGACAATTTCTCTAGTGCGTTGCTCTAGGAGTGATAGAGCCTGCTGTAAACGGAACTTCTCATCTTGCTGTAGTTGCATGTTGCTTCTGGGATCGGCAACAAGATCGCCAATGGAGGAAGAATCTTCTTCTTCAGAACGAATGGGTGCGTCAAGACTTAAAGGAGCGCGGTTCTGACAGGCGAGTTTCGCTTCTTGCCATTCGATAAGTGTAACTCCAAGAGCATTGGCAACTTCCTGTGCCGAAGGTTCTCTTTGCAAAGTATTGCGCAACTTTTGCATCACCCGCATTGATTGCTGTTGCAAATCCATCCAACGTCGAGGGATACGGACTGACGAACTTTTGTCCCGTAAATAATGTTGAATCTCACCGCGAATATAGCGGACAGCGAAAGAACTAAATGCATAACCACGATTTAACTCAAAGCGATCAACGGCTCCGATTAGACCAAGTGCCCCCACTTGCAATAAATCGTCATATAGCTCAGAGTGACGATCTGCCCAAAAATGAACTTCTTTTTTGACTAGCCCAATATTTAAACGTACAAGGCGATCGCGTAGATATGTTGATGGTGCTTTGCGATATTGCTTGAGTAGTTCGAGGGTAGTAGTTTTGTCTACTGCCGAAAACTCTCGTACTTTGTGAGTATAGGCGTTGCTAGAGTGATCAGAAATATTGGATTTGACGGCGAAGGTTGCGGTAGTCATAGTTTTGCTCTGAACTAATCAAGCCCATTAATCAAGTCATTTAAAAAAGCTACTTGTTTGATGTAGTTAGATTAGTTGTTACAGGTGCGATCGGTCACCTTGCAAGCTGTTAGGGATTTTTAAATATAGAAAATAGCTAACACCTAGCAACTTGTTAGGTGTTAACTAAAAGTAGAGTACTGTATTTTATTGTTTAGTCCATATTGCTCGGAAATTGTGGATCGAGAATTTGGGCGATCGCGTAGGGACATTCCAACGGTAAATCCTGATAATCAAGTGGGGTCTCCCGCACAACTAGCGCTAGGGCAAGCTCATAGGCTTCAATAACTGCCTGAACGAGATAAGACTTTAAACTAGGATTTTCTTGGATATGCAATTGGATCTGTTTACGTTGTTCGCGGATTGTGGCTTTCCAACTTTTTCCTCGCAATTCAGGTTGATAATCCCACTTCAGCAAATGTCCGATTAATATACCTAGGCGATTTCGTAGTTCTTGTTTTTGTTGCTTACCCAAAGATGTGATCTCCTCGACCAAATTCTCAATATCCAACTCTTGCCAATTACCTAAACGCAATAGTTCTGATTGCGATTGTGTCCAAGCATAAAAATCTAGATCGTACAAATTAGTTGGAATAAGACTGCGATCGCTTATTTCGTTCTGTGTAGAGGGAGTTTCTAGTTGTACTTCGACCATTACTTACTCCTGTATAAATGCCGATATAAATGCCGAACAATGGGCTTAAATTCATTGTTTTGATATTAATCAACGTAGCATATTCATTTAAAAAGATTGATATTTACCTTTTAGTTGCGTATTCGTATTTTATCCATATATTTATCTATTGAAATTCAGAGGAATTGGCTTGGCAAAACTTACACAGTCTAATCAGGGATTAAGTAGTGCAATAACAGCACTTAGCAAACCAATTTTTGAAGAAAGCATTTGCAAGCAACAAAGGGCAGGCTTAAACCCCTTGTTACAATTATTAAACTTTTGGTAATTGGTACTGAGCAATGATTCGCTTGGCGAATTCGGGGACATGGGCTTCTAGCTTTTTAGGGTAGTTACGCCGCACATATAGGAAATTTCGGACAAAGTGCGAATCGATGGAAAATCTGCCATATTCCAAACCCTTGGGGCCGACTTTATTGACAACAAAACTAATGATCCAAGCTAGCCAAATTGGAATCGTCATCGCATTGTCATATGCCGAGATACCCTGCTGCACAGCTGCACGGCGATCTCCACTAGAAATCACAGGTTGAGTTTGCAATTGATCCTTGATTAGTTCCAGCATTTCTTTGCCTGTCTCATTACGCACGACAATCCATTGCCAGCCAAAGGTTGCGCCCATATAGCCAACGACGATATCAGCGAGAGCATTAGTGTAGTCAAAGCAGGTCATGCAAGAAGGTGCAAATACATCCTTGAGTTCTTTAGTATTTAGTCCAAAGAAAGGTACTTGCTCGGTGGAGCCATCGGAATGCCTGAAATGCACATTAAAATCCTGCATGAATTCATAATGCACGACAGTTTCAGGCGATCGGCTAGTAGTGTCGAGAAATTTCTGTAAGCCCGATCGCGTCACATTGTCCGTGCAAGGCGTACCCAATACATAGAGCTTCTCAAGACCGAGTTCTTTCTCGACCGTGCGCAATGCTTGAATCTGGCAACCAACCCCGATCGCTAATAATCTTTTGATGCCCGACTGCTCGATTTGCTCTAATACTGAAAGGTTCGGCGAAAGCGTGGGTTTATTGACCCTTGCTGCCAAGATTTCTTCACGGGTGCGGGCGATAATTGGTTGGGGCTTGAAGCGATCGTCTTTACTAGATTGCACGCAGACCACGCCTTCAACTAATCCACTCTCTAGCATCTCGATCGCCAAACTAGACACAATTCCTGTCCATTGCGCTCCCTCGATGGGTTCAGTTTTGCGGGCGGCGATCATTTCTTGATGCACACCGAAATATAATTCTTGTTCGTTATCGAGATCGCGTGATCGCCCGTGAGACTGCGTTTCGAGTTCATCAATATGTTGCGTGATAAACGCGCAAGCTTCTTTGACGTAATGAATATAGTAGGTATCACAGAGACCGCATTCGCTGCACAGTTCTTTGGCAGGGCGACGCTGGACATCTCCAAGAGCTTTTGCCTTGCGATGGGATGGGACAACCGACATTTTGCTATTTCTGACTAGATGGATCTAGCTAGATCATAACTTTTTTGGGCTATTGGCGAACTGATACTAGGGCGCAAAGCGCCCCAAATATCAAAGCCGAAGAGGTGGCACTTTGTGCCACCTCTTCGGCTTTGATATTTAGAGCGGAATTGAAATACAAACATTTGTACCTAAATTTTTTTGGCTTTGGATGTCGATATTACCGCCATAAAACTTAACTAAAGTCTCTGCTAGCGATAATCCTAAACCTAAACCTTGCTGTTCATACAATTGGCGTTCAAATTGTATAAATGCACCAATATCAGCGATTTGATTATCAGTCATGCCCCGTCCATAATCTTGGATTTTAAATATCCATGCATTGTCAGTAACCTGGCTGCTGAGACCTACCTTGCTCCCTTTTCGGGAATATTTGAAAGCATTATCAATCAATTCTTCAGCGATTTTAGTTAAGTCTTCTGATGAAATTGCAAGATCGAATTCTGCAAGATCTAGCTCTAAGTCCTCTAGTCGATCGCATAATTTTGCCTTGCGATCGACTAGCTTGCTGATAATCATTTGGCTATTGCAGGGATATGTCGAGGAAAATCTAGTTTGTCCTTGAGATTTCATGACTATTAATCTGCTGTATAGCAAATAGTTTTGGATCAATCGGTGGAGTCGATCGGCCGATTGATGAATACCTTCAGCATATTCATGAACTTCAGAAGGAAGTAGTTCTTCGCTTTGCATCGTCATCAATTCTGATAGTCCCATAATCCCTGAAAGAGGAGTTTGTAACTCATGTGGCAGAGATAAGGTAATGCTAGTCCGTAACGCTTCCATTTTTTCTTGAACACGATGTTCTATGGTCTGTTGTCTACACAAACGCACAGCGATCGCTTCTAGTAATTCATCTTTTGTGCAGGGCTTCTCTAGATAATCATCAGCACCCAAAGCCATGCTCCTACGAGTACTGCGTCGATCCGCTATCGAAGTCAAAAACAGAAAAGGGACAGTACTTAGGTTTTTATCTTGACGCACTTGCTCGAGGACTTCATAGCCATTGAGGATAGGCATCTTTACGTCACAAAGAATCAAATCTGGATGTCTTTGCCTTGCCAGATTCACTCCTATTCCCCCATTCTCAGCAGTAATTACCTCATACCCCTCTAAGGAAAGCAAGTCTTCTAAAGACTCTCGAATTAAGTCTTCATCTTCGATGACTAATATGCATGTCATACATTCTGTTTGTTTTTGTTGAGATATTACCCATTTAACATTATGAGCGATCATCTAAGTGGATATTATCGCGATCGCCACCTTAGTGAAGTTCTAATACCAATTCACAAAAGTGTGACGACACTGATTCTTAGGCTATGACTCTCTTTTGGATTAGAAATATCCAAAATTGGTGAAGTAGGGTAATTCTCCAATTCACTAATTTCAAATTTGGGAGGGATTTTTCACACGATCTAGCAGAATTGTAAAAATTGTGCCTTTCGGTTGATTTTGGGTTACTGAGATTGAGCCTTGATGGGCTTGAATCATCATTTTACAAAAAGATAGCCCTAAGCCAATTTGCGAGACTCCCATCACGATGTTGCCAACTTCATACTTTTCAAAGATCGTTTGTTTTTGTTCGGGACTAACGCCAATACCGCAATCAATGACTTCTATTTTGATCAAATCTTGGCGATCGGGATTTTTGGGCAACCCTTCAATCCTGAGAATAATAGAACTTTGCTGTGGGGAAAACTTGATCGCATTATCAATTAAATTGTCTAATACACGGCGAATTAGATGCATATCGCCAGAAATATAAGCTGGCTCTGTGGGAAGTTCACCTAATAATTGGATTTGTTTATTGGTAGCATATAGTTCAAAATCAGCGATCGCTGATTTTGCCAATTCAGTTATATCGAAATTAGTACGATTGAGAATCAGTTTATTGGCTTCGATCCTACCGATGGTCAAAATATCATCGATGAGCAGACGCATTTGCTCAATTGCTTGACCAATCTGGGTGATTCTCTTCTTGGATCGCTCTGGCAGATCTATTGCTTTGAGAGAATCACAGCCCAACAAGATACCAATTAAAGGATTGCGAAGATCGTGGACAATTGTTTGCAGCATTTCTTCGCGCAACATCATTGTTTCTTGAATGCGATCGTATTGCGCCTTGATCCGCAACATCGATCGCACGCGGGCGCGTAGTTCAGTGCTATTAATTGGCTTACTGAGGAAATCATCTGCGCCAGCCTCCAGACAACGGGCAAGATCTTCTTTTTCTGATAGGGCGGTAATGATAATAATCGGGATATGTTGCCATTGGCGGTCATTCTTTAACTGTTGACATAGCTCAATACCGTCTATGTCTGGCATCATTACATCTAGCAAAATGAGGTCTGGATTAATTGAGGCAAGAGAGGCGATCGCATCCGCCCCGTTGTCTTGATGATGAAGCTCATACCCCTCCTTAAACAGCAAAATTTCGATAACATCTAAATTTGCCGGCTCATCATCTACGACTAAAACTACTTGTTTATTTCCCATACTTTTTATATGCAAGCTAGGAGTGCCTCATAAATAGAAAAGGTTAACGAATGTGGCTTCTATTCTTACAGGTTTTCATTTACCATGACTTAAGTACTTGTACAGAATAATTTATCCAAACTTGTAAGTCTGCACCTCTGCGAGGCGCAACCTTACAAGTTTGGGTTTGTAATTAATTTCGCGGAAACAGCCCATGTCTTCAGATGTCAAAATCCTAGCAGCGATCGATGTTGGTACAAATTCCATTCATATGGTAATTGTGCAAATTCAGACATCGATCCCTAGTTTTAGCGTAATTGAGTCAGAAAAGGCAACCGTGAGGCTAGGAGAGCGTTGTGCTCAAACAGGAAATTTGACTGAAGATGCGATGAAGCGATCGCTGGAAGCTCTGAAGCGGTGTCAGGAAATCTGCCGTACATTTAAAGTTGAAGAGATTGTGGCTGTGGCGACGAGTGCGACCCGTGAAGCACCTAATGGGCATGATTTTATCCGCCGCATTTATGAAGAATTAGGCTTGCATGTTGAAGTTATCTCAGGACAAGAAGAAGCCAGACGCATATATCTAGGTGTGATTTCGGCGATGGAACTCAAAGATGAGCCGCATCTGCTGATTGATATTGGCGGCGGTTCGACAGAGATGATCTTGGGAGATGGTCGCGATCCTTTACATCTCAGTAGCACTAAAATCGGCGCAGTCCGCTTAACTGATTTATTTGTTAATACCGATCCGATTTCGCAACCAGAATACGATCGCTTATTGGGTTACGTTCTTGGTTCAATTGAGCGCCCTACCGATGACTTAAAATATTTGCTTAAGGACGAACTTGAGGGCAAGCCATTAAAGGCGATCGGCACATCAGGGACGATTGAGACTTTAATGTCTCTCCATGCCAAAGAAAAATTAGGTCTTGTTCCTAATCCACTACAAGGCTATGAGCTTCCCTTTGCTGATTTAGAGAATATTGTTTGGCGCTTACGGCGCTCGAATTTAGAAGA
Organism: Pseudanabaena sp.; assembly: GCA_003249035.1. GTDB lineage: Bacteria > Cyanobacteriota > Cyanobacteriia > Pseudanabaenales > Pseudanabaenaceae > Pseudanabaena. Next base: position 24,656 of record QBMK01000012.1, on the reverse strand, counting down.
ACGTACGGCGATGGTGCGCCAAAAGCGAGCCGAGATTATCTTGGCTGGGGCAATAGTTCTCTTAGAAACCATGCGCTTATTGGGAATTCCCAAAATTATGCTATGTCAGCGAGCCTTACGCGAAGGCTTGGTGGTTGACTGGATGATCCGCCATGGCTATATCGAGGATGGTTGGCGCTATCAAAGTACGGTTCGCGATCGCAGCATTCTCAAGCTTGCTGATAAATACGGCATTGACACAAAGTATGCTCAGCATGTTGCTGACCACGCTCTGAGTCTCTTTGACCAGACTAAGGGCATCTTCCATGAATGGGGCGATGATGAAAGACATTTGCTATGGGCAGCAGCTATGCTACATAATGCGGGGCATCACGTCAGCCACGACGCGCACCACAAGCATTCCTACTATTTAATTCGTAATGGTGAGTTATTGGGCTATACCGAGTCAGAGATTGAGGCGATCGCCAATCTTGCCCGCTATCATCGCAAGAGCGAGCCGAAGAAAAAACATGATAATTTCCAGCGTTTAGATAGTGAGCGGCTGAAGGTATTTGTGCGACAAGGTAGTACATTTCTGCGAATAGCTACAGCCCTCGATCGTCGTCAGATTGGCGCAATCGCCTCTATTCGCGTAGTTTGTAACCCTCGTACTCGTGCTTGTGCGTTACAACTTGCACCTAGACAACCCAACGATCCCTGCACCTTAGAGCTTTGGAGTCTTGATTATAAGAAACAACCCTTTGAGGCTCAGTTTAACGTTACGCTGTCAGTATCTTTAGAGTAGATAGGGTTAGGCTTCGCGCCAACCCTATCTACTGAGATTTATCTTATGGAAGGCTCTCTCTCTGTAATCATTATTATTGCGATCGTCGCAGGTATTTTTGCCCGTGTCATTGCCAACTTTTTTCGTGTACCGAGCATTGTTTTCCTGTTAATTTTTGGGGTAGCTTTAGGAGGAAATGGGTTAAATTTAGTTCAGCCTCGTCTACTGGGAGATGGGTTAGAGGCGATCGTTTCGATATCTGTTGCCCTGATTTTGTTTGATGGCGGACTGAATCTGCAACTAAAAGAGCTTGGCAAAGTTTCGGCAAGTTTACGCAATTTAATTACCATTGGAACACTGATCACCTTGATAGGCGGCGGAATTGCTGCCTATTGGTTGAGTGAATTTCCTTGGACGATCGCTTTTTTATATGCAGCTTTAGTGGTGGTGACAGGCCCAACGGTCATTAATCCAATTATCGAAGAGGTCGGACTCGATCGCCGTCTTGCCACGATACTCGAAGGGGAAGGTGTATTAATTGATGCGATCGGCTCAGTGCTTGCCGTTGTTGTCCTTGATGTCGCTTTAAAACCAACTTCTAGCGCTTTTGCTGTCGTCAGCGATCTGGGATTGAGGCTAGGTGTGGGTGGTGTGCTAGGTGCGATCGCGGGTTGGTTATTGGGCAAATTTTTGCAGCGTGCATCATTTCTCGCCGAAGATACCAAAAGTGCGGTGGTAGTTGCGGCAGTATTAGGGCTATTCGGTATTGCGCAAGAGATCCAAAGCGAATCTGGACTGACGGCGGTTGTACTAATGGGAATAGTTTTACGCGCTTCTGATATCCCTAATAGCCGCGCTTTGCTCAAGTTCAAGAGTCAACTTGTGGCTCTTATAGTTTCAGTTCTATTTGTTTTACTTTCAGCAAATCTTTCCATTCCCAGTATCTTTGCCCTTGGTTGGGGCGGTGTGCAGACAGTTCTATTTCTGATGTTTATTGTCCGACCGATCAATGTGATTGTCAGCACATGGAATAGCAGCTTCACTTGGCGACAAAAAGCATTTCTGTCATGGTGTGCACCCAGGGGAATTGTGGCAGCTTCGGTAGCTTCGCTCTTTTCAATTTTATTAACAGAACGGGGAGTCAATGGTGGAGAATCGATTAAGGCTTTGGTCTTCCTCACGATCGCAATGACTGTCTTTTTGCAGGGGTTATCAGCTAAGTTAGTAGCGAAGCTCCTCGGACTAAATCAACCCGACATTTCGGGATTGGTGATTGTGGGAAGTAATCCGATCGGAATTTTGGTAGCACGACTCTTTCAAGCAAATGGTCAGCGCGTGGCTCTTATCGATACCAGTGCTGAACTTTGCAAGCAAGCTGTCCAATACGATATTCCTGCTTTTGTGAGTAATGGCTTGGATGCCAAATCTCTGGCTGAAGCTGGATTGGACTCGGTAGGAACTTTTGTGGCATTGACTATTAATACCGATGTGAATATTGTAATTGCACAAATTGCAGCGAAGGAGTTCAATCCGCCTAAAGTATTTGCTGTTTACATCAAAGAGGCTGAAGACGATCACAATGGAGAGCATGAAGTCCAGCAGGCTTTTAGCTCCCGTGTTCCGATTAAAACTTGGAATCAATATATTTTGCAACGAGAAGTGCGAGTCGGCGAATTTTTGCTTATTGAAGAAGAACTTGAAGAGCAGTTAAATAGTTTTAATACAATGTTTAATGCAGGCATATTATTGCCGTTGCTGTTTGAGCGCAAAGATCAATTACAAATTGTATCTGCGGATATGTTATGGGAAAAAGGCGATCGCATTTTATATTTGCTATATTCTCCCAAAGCATTGTCTCCTGTTCAGTCCGAAGTTCTACCTCCCAATACATTAGACATAACACCTGTGGTTCTTTCGGATCTCGATATTGCGCAAAAGACTAATGACGCTAACGGGGTTGGTTCGCGCAGCAAAATTGATGAAGTTGCCGCTAGTCCAGATTATTTCTTAAAAATGGCGAAAGATATTTTAAATAGGCGATCGTAGAAGTTGTTACGCCACTAAATTGTAGAAATATTGTTAAGATTGTTGAGGCAAATATAGCCCTTATCCCGATTGTCAGTAAATCCAACAGAATTAACTAGATTGACTCTACCAAATTCTCGAATCAAAGCATTTTTCTTAGTTGTAGCAACGATCTTTTCGATCGTGGCACTTACCGCAATGTATTTAGAGCGAGACGAGCTGGTTTATATAAGTCTCGCTGTGATTTCTTCAATCATTTTGCCAATTCTCATACCGCCATTTATTAGCGCGATCGCCAATTCTCCCCTAGGCAAGCAATGGGACATTACGCTATCTATTATTTTAGGCAGCGTTGCCGTATTCATGGCTGCCCATGTTACAGAGTTTGACCTAGCCTTTGCAAGATGGTTTGACAGTCTAAAGTGGGACGCATTAGGTGCAGTAGGACAAATATTGATTGCGATTTTGGCGGTATGGGTAGCATGGCGACAAAATCAAATTTCAGAAAGTTTGACGGGTCAGCAAAATGTGATTACCCAACAGCAAACGATCGATTCTTATTTTCAAGGTATTTCTGACTTAGTACTCGATCCACAAGGACAATTGGAAGATTGGCCATTAGAAAGAGCGATCGCCCAAGCTAGAACCGCAGCATTACTTGGTGGCTGTGATGCCGATGGACGCGCCAAAATCATCCGATTCTTGTCCAGCGCTAATCTTTTGACACCACTGAAACGTGATGGGTTGCTTGGGCGGCCAATTCTTGATGGAACAGGTGGTTATGTGGTCGATCTTGCTAATGGAGTGAGAGTGGTTAATTTAGGAATGATGTTAGCCAATCGTGATATTTGCAATACAGATTTGCGAAATGCTGATTTGAGTGGCGCAAATTTGATTAAGGCAAACTTTGCTAATTGCGATCTCACGGGAGCAAACCTTGTTGGCTCAATATTGGCGAAAGCAAACTTACGAGGCACCGATCTTAGCCGTGTAAAGCTATTTTATGGCAAGCTAGAAACTGCTTCTCCTCGCGATCGCCAAAATCTTCCTAATTTCGATACTGGCGAATATACGGGTGCAGTTGTAGAAGATGCTGACTTTAGCAAGGCAATCGATCTATCTGAAGAAACGCGCCAATATCTCTGTGCATGGTGTGGCAAGAAATCTCGTAAAACTATTCCTGGAGGCTGCGAGGATGTACCAAACAGATTGGGGCGCTAAATTTGTTAATGATTTGCATAGTGAACTCTTATCAAAAAGTGGAATTCGGCGCAAAAATCTGAATTTGGCGATCGCTTCTTTTTTGGGTTTACAGATATCTGCACTGGCAATAGTGCCGATGAATAGTTCTGCGGAAACTCAATCTATGTCAGCTTTTCAGGAAGATGTACCTGAAGAAGTCTTACGTGTTGAAATCTATACCGATGCACGATCTCCCATTGATGGCAAACAACTCACTGCCGCCGAATATGCTGAACTCATGGAAAAATTGCGATCGCTAGATGGCATTCCTCCCGAAGCTTTAGTCTCTCCAAAGATACGCGAAGTAATTGATCTATTAAGACTGCGTAAATTCTTAAGACAGTTTATTCCATAACTCTAAAGATGGACATCACGAAGTGCTTTCCATCTTTAGAGTTGTCTCACTACCAAAAACACTAAGTAATACCAAAACACAAAATGGCTCCGCCATTTTGTGTTTTTAAAACCCTTACTGGGTTTGTTTTTTAATTCACAAAATTGTCGTCACACTTTTGTGAATTGGTATAACTCATGTTACGCAGATAGAAAAAGAGAGTGGGCAAACAATGCGGCTTGCGTGCGATCTCGTAAATTTAATCGACTCAAAATATTGGTGACATAATTTTTAACGGTGTTTTCAGATAAAAACAATACTTCCGCAATTTCACGATTGTTAGAACCAGATGCAATTAACTTGAGTACTTCTAATTCTCTGGGAGTGAGTTGCGCTAATTCAGAAGGAGATGAAATTGAAGAAACGGTTGCATTAGATGCGATCGCTTTTTCAAACAAGCCAGGACCTAACTGAGTATGTCCCTTAATGACAGCACGAATTGCCATAGCTAGTTCATCAGGCTCAGTATCCTTGAGTAAATAACCTTTTGCACCCAATCGCATTGCTTTGGATACATATTCGTCATCGTCGAAGGTGGTCAGAATCAGGATTTTGAGATCTGGATATAATTGTGAGATCGCACCTGTTGCCGCCACTCCATCCATAATTGGCATTCGGATATCCATCAGCACAATGTCAGGCTGCAACAAGGGGATCTGGTCAAGCGCTCTTTGGCCATTTTCTGCTTCGCCAATGACCTGCATATCAGGATTAGACTCAAGCATCACCTTCAATCCTTGACGAATAATATACTGATCATCTACTAACAAAATCTGAATCATAGGGTTATTTAATAGGAATTGAGATGGGAAGTAGCTGGGCATAATTAAAAACCAGAGTCAAAAGCTGTAGCGACCGCAAAGCGGTCGCTACAGCTTTTGGAGTTTTATATTTAATTGCGTCGAGATACTTATTCTGCATAGTTGAAGTTAGTAATTGGGAGCGAAATAACTAGCCGACAGCCTTTTTCAAGTTGACTATCAAGCATAAATTGACCGCAAAGTGCTGATGTCCGTTCTTTCATGCCCTGCAAACCAAATCCAGTGGTATTTTGAGTTGGATCAAATCCCTTGCCATTGTCTTCAATCATAAGGCGAATAGATCCTAATTGCTGTGACAATTCAATATTTACCATCTTTGCTTGGGCGTGCTTGTAGATGTTAGTCAGTGATTCCTGAATAATACGATAGAGGGTGGTATTAACGTCTGAAGGTAAGGATTGTTGTAGATAAATATTTGTCGATAATTCAATTCCAGTATTTTGCTTAAAGTCTTGTAAGAGTTTGTCAATGGCTGATTCTAGTAATTTCCCTTGTAAGGGATTTGAGCGTAGTACCGAAACTGATTTTCGTACTTCTAATAATGCTTCTGCCCCTAATTGTTTCGCTTGCTTTAGAGAGGCTAATGATTGTTCGCTTTTAGCGTGCCAAAAAATTAGAGCGTTATTAATTTGAATTGTTTGAGCAGTTAAAGTATGTCCTAATCCATCATGAATTTCGCGGGCAATTCTATTACGTTCTTGAAGAGTAGCTTGATCTTCAATGCGAAGAGCGTATTGATGTAATTGTTGATGCGTCATTTCTAATTCTTGATATACTTTCTCCAATTTTTCTCGACTCTGCCGTTCGGAAAGTAAAGCATTAATTAGAAGTAATGCGAATATAAGCGTTAAACTGAATAGTAGAATATTACTGATGCGAGAATCCCAGACAATTTCAGCTAATTGAGGCTTGGCAAGCTCAATCGGTTTTGTTAAAAGTAGGGCGCTATAGGATAGAAGTGATAAAACAAGAACTACAATTTGTCCAGCTCTTTTAAAGATTAAACAACTTCGCATTAAGAGAACTAGACACAACAAGAAAACTGGGCGTGTGGCTAAAATTCCCTGTGTGGCTGGTAGCATAATCAATCCAAATTCTAGAAATGTATAAAACACCTTTTTCTTTAGACTTGTGGACGGCAGCCATAAACTCATCACCCCTAACGATAGAATTGTCATTATTTGTATAAGTAATAGCCAAGACCAATGGAATGGTAATAACGTTTCCATTAATATTGCTGTAGCAATTAGCAGCCACTCCAGTTGCAGTAAAAGACGAAATGAGCTATAGGATGAGAGATTCATAGGGGCTTACATGGTAATTAACGAGGCTTATACTTGATTACTACGCTTAGTCAATGATCTAAAATCCATTATTTCGCCAATACAGTTCGTTCAGAGCTTCTTTGAGCTGTGTGCCAAAAATTTCTCCATTGTCTAACAGCAATTCACCAAGCTGCTTATCAGTAGATTCTATAAGAGCTAAAGTTTGCTCTAACTGAGTTTGGGATATCAGCTTTTTACGAATTAAGATTTCTCCAAGTTGCATAATATCTTTTCTTTTCACTTGCTATATACAAAAAGTGTTTTCAAAGGTTTTGAGGTCTTTTTGTTTAAGTACTATCTATATAACAATTCTTTTGTTGATTGTGCTAGAGAAATTAAGCCTGATTTTTAAATAAGCAATAGGAAAAAAGTCACTAGTACTTCATTACTTTTCGACTAGTCTAGTCGTTACTTCATGGTCATGTGCAAATTCCTTGCACCCGATAAGATTGTTGAAGTCGTTAAGACTCCTCACATCTTAGGCTTAGGAATATTTAGACAGTCCTAAGCCTTTTCTAAATTGATTGAGTCTTATTCCTAACACTATTAAACGTTCATATGGTCAAAATAGAATTGATAGTCTCGATCTGATGGTGGAGCAGAAAGCAAAAATTCAGATCGTTTTCGAGAAATCCTACGAGCAGACACCTAATCCTTCAAACGATATATCACCATAATAGCCTTCTTTATTTCCACCAATTACCATGAATGAACAGCAATTAGAGATTCCATTAAATTACGAGGAAGGGATTAATCATTCTTCTGATCGACTTGCTGACGATATTGATAGCGATCGCAATCTCTTAAAACCGCAATCGGGAAGGTTAAGTAAAAAAAAGGTTGGTCTAGCGATCGCAGGTTTATTATTGCTGGGAACTGTGGGTTTCTTTAGTTTTAAGGCTCTAACAGCGCCTAAACAGAATGATGGTGCTAATAAACAAACTGCTAAACAAGGGCAGGTTGTGCCAGTAGCCGTGACGGTAGTTACGCAAAAGACTGTACCAATTCAATTACAGGCGATCGGTAATGTTCAGGCTAGTTCGACGGTTTCCGTAACACCGCAAGCAGGAGGCATGATTACAGGCGTACATTTCAAAAAAGGACAGGAGGTGCATAAAGGCGATCTCTTATTCACGATTGACAACCGATCGCAAACTGCGGCAATTCAACAAGCACAAGGAATTTTAGCAAGGGATCTTGCTCAAGTGCAACAGGCTAGGGCTACCTTAGATAGAGATTTGGGACTAGTGCGATCGGCGGAAGCAAATTTAGCAAAAGATGAGGCACAGGCTCAATTTGCCAAATCCCAAAGCAATCGCTATAACGCTTTGTACAAAGAAGGAGCGATCAGTCAGGATCAAGCTCAGCAATACAGTACTAGCAACAATATATCTGAGGCAACATTGCAAGGCGATCGCGAAGCTATTACCTATGCGATGGCGGTTGTTGAAGGTGATAAGGCTGCGATCGCCAATGCCGAAGCGGTGCTTGCCACCGATGAAGCAGCCTACCAAAATGTGCAAGTACTAGCTTCCTATACAGAAATTTATGCACCAATTGATGGACGCGCTGGTAATATTCTTGTCACTGAAGGTAATGTGGTGCAAGCGAATAGCGCTAATCCTCTAGTCACGATCGCGCAAATCAATCCGATTCAAGTATCCTTTGCGATTCCTGAAGTGAATCTTCCCGAAATCCAAAAGCGGATGAAGAATGGCAAACTGAATGTGGTTGTCACCTTTGCGGGTAGTGATACGCCGATTTCGGGGACTTTGACCTTCATTAACAATACGGTTGATAATACGACAGGTACAATTCAACTGATTGGGGACTTTAATAATGCCAATGGGAAGTTATTCCCAGGACAGTTTGTAAACACAACGCTGACCCTGAATGAACAACCAAATGCGATCGTGGTTCCTGCTCAAGCGGTACAAAATGGACCAAATGGACAGTTTGTATTTGTGGTCAATGACGAAGATAAGGATAATCCGACTGTAACCAATGTTCCTGTAGTTGCGAGTAGCAGCATTGACGGGCTAGATGTAATTCAGAAGGGATTAAAATCAGGTGATCGCGTTGTTATTGATGGGCAAGCGAACTTGGTCAATGGTAGCAAGATCAAGGTGAAAGCGGCTGATAGTAGTAATGACTCTAGCGGCGCTAAGACTAAAACGAGTGATGATCCTACTAAGCCTGCAAGCGATCGCAAGAAATCAGGAAAAGGTCACCGATCTGGTTCTACAGATGGCTCTACAAATGGAGCGCCGAATAGCTCACCCAAGACTGACAAAAATCCACCAGCAAAAACAGAGGGCACAAATTAATGAACCTCTCAGAAATTTTCATTCGTCGCCCGATCATGACCACTTTGGTAATGGCGGGAATCCTCATCTTTGGATGGATGAGCTATCAGTCTTTACCGATCAGCTATTTACCGAGCGTGGACTATCCCACGATTCAGGTAACTGCATCAAGACCAGGGGCTAGTCCCGAAACGATGGCAGCTTCGGTAACACGTCCCCTAGAAGCGCAGTTTTCTAGTATTGCAGGATTAGATTCGCTCAACTCCACCACCACATTAGGAAAAACCCAAATCGCGCTGCAATTTAACCTCAGCCGTAGTATCGACGATGCTGCTCAAGATGTACAGGCTGCGATCGCAGCAGCTTCAGGACAAGTGGCGAATGATTTGCCCAATCCTCCCACCTTTAGCAAGGTTAATCCTGCCGATCAACCGATTCTCTATCTTTATCTCTATTCACCGACGCTACCACTCTCGCAAGTCGATAATTACCCAGAAACTTACCTAGCCCAAAAGCTCTCGACAATTTCGGGGGTAGCGCAAGTGAGCGTTTACGGTTCCCAAAAGTATGCGGCAAGAATCCAACTCGATCCGCAAAAGCTTGCTAGTCAAGGTGTTGGCATCGATCAAGTGCAGACGGCGATCCAGCTGGGCAATGTCAACTTACCGACAGGAAGTCTTTCGGGCGATCATAAAAACTTTACCGTCCAGACCAACGGACAGCTTCAAGATGCCGCCGCCTATCGCAAACTGATTATTGCCTATAAAAATGGCGCACCACTTTATCTAGAACAACTTGGACGAGTAATTGATAGCGTTGAGAATGATAAGGTTGCAAGCTGGTATAACAATACTCGCGCCATTATTCTCACAATTCAACGTCAACCAGGGACAAACACGGTAGAAGTTGTCGATACGATTCAGAAATTACTGCCCAAACTGCGCGAACAGGTTCCCAGTTCTGTGCAAATTGGGGTGCTATACGACGCTTCCCAATCAATTCGCGATTCTGTTGATGATGTGCGATTTACGCTAGTTTTAACGATCGCCTTAGTGGTTTTAGTGATCTTCGTGTTTCTGCGAAACCTCTCAGCAACTGTAATTCCCAGTTTGGCTCTGCCCGTATCGCTGATCGGTACATTTGCGGTGATGCACCAGCTAAATTTTTCGCTGGATAACCTATCTCTGATGGCGCTCACCCTATCGGTGGGCTTTGTTGTGGATGATGCGATCGTCATGTTGGAAAATATCGTGCGACATATGGAAATGGGCGAACGCCCTATGCAAGCGGCGCTCAATGGCTCTAGGGAAATCGGTTTTACGATCCTGTCGATGACGCTCTCATTAGTCGCTGTATTCATTCCCATGTTATTTATGAGCGAACTTTTAGGGCGCTTATTCCATGAATTTGCGGTAACGATCGCAGTTTCGATTCTAGTTTCAGGATTTGTGTCCCTGAGCTTAACGCCGATGTTATGCAGTCGCTTTTTGCGCCCCGTCAACCATGCAAGCCAAAGCCTTTTTTATCGCGCCACAGAGGCAATATTTGATCGCGTTCTCGGTCAATACGATCGCAGTCTCAAAACAGTGATGAAGTACCATCGCACCACGATGATTTTATCCTTTGTGCTGCTATTTGCCACGATTGGGCTATTTCTCGCCGTGCCGAAGGGATTCATTCCCAGTGAAGATACTGGGCAGATCATCGGCACGACTCAAGCAGCTCAAGATACATCTTTTGAAGCTCTGGTGACTCGTCAACAAGAGGTTGCTGAACTGATCAGCAAAGATCCTAATGTGTATGCAGTGAACTCGAATATTGGTGCAAATGCTGGAAGTGCTGCAGGTGCTAGCAATTCGGGCAGTTTATTTATCCGTCTGAAACCGCGATCGCAACGCGAGGCAAGCGCCGATGAAGTTATTCAAGAATTACGCAAGAAACTTGCTGATGTCATAGGCATCCAAGTATTTTTACAAAATCCACCTGCGATTCCCATTGGCACTCAGCAAACTACTGGACTATATCAACTAGAGCTTCAAAATACTGATGTGCAGCCTTTACAAGAATATGTGCCGCAACTGGTAGAAAAACTGAAAGCATTGCCACTATTGCAAGATGTGAATAGCGATTTGCAGATGACATCTCAAGTCAAAATTGACATCGATCGCAGTAAAGCATCTACCCGTGGGATCACCGCCCAACAGATCGAGAATGCCCTCAGAAGCGCTTATGCAGCCTATCAAGTCTCAACGATTTATGGTTCTACTAATGAGTATCAGGTAATTCTCGAATTGGAGCCAGAATATCAGCAAGATATCAAAGCTTTGCTATCTCTCTATATCACTTCTACTTCTGGTCAAGTCGTACCACTCAATACCTTCGCGACAGTTTCCCAAGCAATTGCGCCGCTAATGGTCAATCATGCAGGGAGAATGAATTCGGCAACAATTTCCTATAACTTAGCGCCCAATGTGGCTTTAGGAAATGCCAATCAGCAAATCGAGCAGTTAATCCGCGAGACGATCCCTGAAAATATTGCCACGAGCTTTACGGGAGCTAGTCAGGTATTCCAGAGTTCTTTGCCTAGTTTAATATTTTTATTAGCCGTAGCAATTCTCGTGATTTATTTGATTCTGGGAATTCTCTACGAGGATTTTATTCATCCGATTACCATTCTCTCAGGTTTGCCATCCGCAGGCTTTGGCGCATTACTAACCTTGATGATATTTCATGTGGAACTTAATGTTTATTCCTTTATTGGCATTATTTTACTCGTCGGTATTGTCAAGAAAAATGGAATTATGATGGTGGACTTTGCGATCGAGATCCAGCGCACTGAATCGCTAAAGCCCGCAACCGCAATCTATCAAGCCTGTTTAGTCAGATTTCGCCCAATCATGATGACGACAATGGCGGCGCTGATGGGAACTTTGCCGATCGCGATCGGTTTTGGTGCAGGTTCAGAATCGCGCCGCCCTTTAGGTATTGCCGTTGTAGGCGGACTAATCTTTTCCCAAATCCTGACGCTTTACTTAACGCCTGTCTTCTATATCTATATGGAAGCGTGGCGTAAAAAACTTAAAGGATTTAATTTCAAAAATCTTTTCTTGGAACGGGCGTAAGAATATGAATCTTTCTAAACTATTTATCACCCGTCCAGTCATGACAACCTTAGTCATGATTGGTATCCTCGTCTTTGGAATTCTGAGCTATACCTTATTGCCAATCAGCGCTCTCCCCAACGTTGAATATCCTTTTATCAGCGTCTCGGCAAGCCTCCCAGGCGGCACACCCGAAACTATGGCTTCAGCCGTCGCTGCACCTCTCGAACGCCAATTTACGGAAATTGCAGGACTAAACTCGTTTAATTCCACCAGTTCCGCTGGTAGTACTAGTATCTCCTTACAGTTTGACTTTAGCCGCAATGTTGCTTCCGCCGCCAAGGATGTGCAAGCCGCAATCTCGGCGGCGGCAGGGCAATTACCTGCGGATATGCCCAAACCACCAACCTATCGCAAAGTCAATCCATCGGTTTCCCCAGTCCTCTATCTCTATCTCTATTCGGAAACCCTACCGATTTCCGAAGTCGATGAAAATGCAGAGATTGCGATCGCTCAGCCCATCTCCGCAATTAATGGAGTTGCTCAAGTACAGGTCTATGGTCAAAAGCAATATGCAGTCCGAGTCCAACTCGATCCGCGATCGGTTGCAGCTAAAGGTATTGGACTCGATCAAATTAAGACGGCAATTCAGCAGGGGAATGCCACCCTACCCACTGGTAGCTTGTCTGGCAAAGATAAGAGCTATCTGATTCAAGCAAATGGACAGCTAAATGATGCCGCCGCCTATGGAGAGTTAATAGTTAGTTATCAAAATGGCGCACCAGTAAAACTAAAAGACTTAGGCAATGTGATTGATAGTATCCAAAACAATAAAATATCGAATTTATTTAGCGATCGCAAAGTTTCCAATCAACCCTCCATCGTTCTCGCCGTGCAGCCACAACCAGGGGCGAACACTGTAAAAATTGTCGATGCGGTTAAAGCAATGCTCCCGACCTTACAGGCACAAATTCCTCAATCGATTGTGATGGGAATTCTCTACGATCGCTCCATCTCGATCCGCGCTTCTATTCAAGATGTGCAATTCACCTTAATCCTCTCAATTGCCCTTGTGATTTTAGTGATTTTCTTGTTTCTACGAGATCTTCCCGCCACGATGATTCCCAGTATGGCGCTACCGATCGCCATCATTGGTACTTTTGCCGCCATGTATGTATTGGGATATTCCCTAGATAATTTATCGCTGATGGCTTTGACGCTCTCAGTCGGATTTGTGGTTGATGATGCGATCGTCGTGTTGGAAAATATTGTCCGTCATCGCGAGATGGGAGAGTCCCCAATGGCGGCGGCGCTAAAGGGTTCGCAAGAAGTCAGCTTCACAATTTTATCGATGACCCTCTCCTTAGTCGCAGTATTCATTCCCATTATCTTTATGAGTGGGTTAATTGGGAAACTGTTCCATGAATTTGCGATTACGATTAGCATTGCCATTCTCGTATCAGGTTTTGTTTCTCTTAGTCTCACGCCAATGCTTTGTAGCCGATTTTTAAAATCTAGTGAGCGATCGCATCATCGACCAAACCGTTTGGCGAATCTTCTAGAGGGCGCTTTCGATAATTTACTCAAGGGCTATGAATGGACATTGAAGCCAGTCTTAAAACATCGCCGCATCACGATGATTAGTTCTCTTATTTTGCTATTTCTCACCTTTTATCTATTTACCCTCGTTCCCAAAGGTTTTATCCCCACAGAAGATACTGGACAACTTTCAGCAAGCACAAAGGCTGCCCAAGATATTTCCTTTGACGATATGTTAAAGCATCAGCAAGAAGTAGTAGATATTATTCGCCAAGATCCAAATATTGCCGCACTTAACTCAACAGTTGGCGCATCGGGACCTAATGCTTCCATAAATAATGGACGGATTACGATCCGTTTAAAACCTCGTGACCAGAGACAACTCAGCGCCGATGAAATCATACAGGAACTTACACCCAAACTTCGTCGCGTTATCGGTATTCAAACATTTTTACGCGCTCCTGCGGCGATTCCCATTGGTGGACAGCAAACCAATTCCACCTATCAATTTACCCTTCAGAGCCTAAATTTACAGGATCTACGTGATTCTGTACCAAAGCTATTGGATAAGGTCAAAGCTTTATCTGGACTGCGCGGCGTTGATAGCGATCTTCAACTCAGAACCCCACAAATAGAAATCCAAATCAATCATGATAAAGCTGCTCTTTTAGGAATTACAGCTTCACAAATAGAAAAGACTCTAGGTAATGCCTATGGTTCTAGTCAAGTTTCGACAATTTATACTCCAGACAACCAATTTTACGTCATTTTAGAACTCAAACCAGAATTCCAACGCGATCCGACCGCACTATCGATGATTTATGTCAAATCTAACAGTGGGAAATCGATTCCCTTAAGTGCGATCGCTACAATTGTGCAGAATGTAGGTCCTCTCACCGTTAACCACCTTGCCCAACTTCCTTCCGCAACAATTTCCTTTGATACACAGTTAGGAACATCGCTCAGTGACGCTACCGATGCGATTAAAAAAGTTGCTAAGGAAGTATTGCCAGACACTGTAACCACAAGTTTTCAAGGATCGGCGCAGGTTTTCAGCCAATCCTTTAACGACTTAGGTTGGTTGTTGCTAGTCTCAATTGTGGTGATTTATTTAATTCTAGGAATTCTCTATGAAGATTTTATTCATCCGATCACAATTCTGTCTGGACTTCCTTCCGCAGGTTTTGGCGCATTGCTAAACCTATGGGTGTTTCAAGTTGAGCTAAACCTCTATTCTTTTATTGGGATTATTCTGTTAGTAGGAATTGTCAAAAAGAACGGGATCATGCTAGTTGACTTTGCGATCGAAGCACAGCGACGAGAAAACAAGAGTCCACTAGATGCAATTTACGCCGCCTGTATCGTGCGTTTTCGTCCGATCATGATGACGACTATGGCAGCCCTAATCGGGACATTGCCGATCGCATTAGGTGGTGGTGTTGGATCCGAGGCGCGTCGTCCTCTCGGTATTGCGATCGTTGGTGGCTTGGTTTTTTCACAAATTTTGACTCTTTATCTAACGCCTGTGTTTTATACCTATATGGAAGCATGGAGAAAAATGCTAGGTCAACCCAACCGCAACCTTAGCAATACTTTTAAGAGCTTAGCAAAACTCTTACAGCGATTATTTGTCAACCGCGCCGCAAAAAATACCGTAAAGTGAATCCCCATAATGGGTTGGAAATGCTTTAAGATAGAATTCCTACGATAGCTGAGGTTTGGGGCTGGCACAGGGGCACAGCCTCTATAGAACATGAATTTCTCAGATATTAGGACATCCCCCCGTGGTTGCCCTGATTCTCTACCAGTAAGAGATTCATCATCTTTGTTCTGGGTAACATAATTGGCACAATAGTGAATTTTCCAAGAACCATGTTTGGCTTGTTTAAAAAGATTTCTAATACACCAAATTAGCTATACCTATCCGCTACAAATAATTAAACCTTCTTACTTATCTATAACAATGGCAATTATCATCGCGGGTGAACGGAGTGGCGTAGGCAAAACCACAGTAACTTTGGCACTACTAGCCGCAATGAAAGCGCGATCGCTATCTACTAAATCTCCAGTGCAATCTTTTAAAGTTGGGCCTGACTACATCGATCCGATGTTCCATTCCTACATCACAGGGCTACCTTGTCGCAATCTCGATCCTGTCTTAACTTCCGAATCCTATGTGAAGTCATGCTTTGCAAAACATAGTCAGAATGCTGAATATGCTCTTATTGAGGGGGTAATGGGGCTATTCGACGGAGCAACAGGCAAAGACGACACAGCTAGCACCGCTCACATTGCCCGATTGTTAAACATTCCCGTAATCTTGATTCTCAATTGTGCGAGTACTTCCCGATCCATTGCGGCGATCGCCCATGGATATCGCACCTTTGATCCTCGTATTCATATTGCGGGAGTTGTGCTTAATCGCGTTGGTAGCGATCGCCATTTAGAGTTATTAACCCAAGCTCTAGAGCCATTGAATTTACCAATTGTAGGAGTTCTCCGCCGCCAAGATAACATCTCCATTCCTGATCGTCATTTAGGACTAGTCCCCACTGCGGAAATGTCCGATCTTGATGGAATTATTCAGCGATTGGCACATTTAGGCGAGACTTGTTTTGATTGGGAGAAGTTATTACCACTAATGGAAAGCCCTCCCCCTCCAGCTACCTCACCCTCAGTGAGAGTGGCTGCGGGTGAGGGGCTTCGCGTTGCGATCGCTCAAGATCGTGCCTTCAGTTTTTACTATGCCGACAATCTCGATTTATTTCGAGAAATGGGCGCGGAGTTAATTCCTTGGAGTCCAATTAGCGATCGCGCTTTACCTGAAAATATCCAAGGTTTATATTTTGGCGGTGGCTTTCCCGAAGTATTCGCCCATGAATTATCCGAAAATAAAACCGCTAAAGAATCTGTGCACAATGCCATCAAATCAGGAATTCCTACCTATGCTGAATGTGGCGGCTTGATGTATCTATGCGATCGCATTGTTGATTTTCAGGATCAATCTTTCCCAATGGCGAATATTTTCCCGACGGCTGCAAAAATGGGAAAGCGCCTAACTCTCGGATATCGTCAAGCGATCGCGTTGCAAGATAGTCCGCTCATGAAAAAAGGCGATCGGATTTGGGGACATGAGTTTCATCGTTCATCTTTAACCGAAATCTGCGATCGACCCTTGTATTCTCTGCAAGGCTATGACTCACATTTGCAATATGACTCCGAAGGCTGGCAACGTTATCAAGTTCATGCCGCTTATACTCATCTGCACTTTGGGGCGCAAACGAACCTATTAGAAAGATTTCTCGCAAATTGCGATCACTTCTCAAACAAGTTCTGATGAAAGGCGGCGCTTCGCGCCGCCTTTCATCTTTGAGGTTTTACGATACAATTTAATTTGATTGGTTCGATCGCAGCAAATGTCAAACGTAGAAATCATCGAAAGAAAACTAGATACTAAGCCTGCAATAGCAGAAAAAGTCGTTGTCGGCTTGTCAGGCGGAGTAGATAGCTCCGTGGCGGCTGCCCTACTGCATTGGGCAGGTTACGATGTCACGGGTTTGACGCTGTGGTTAATGCGTGGCAAGGGACAATGCTGCTCTGAGGGAATGGTCGATGCCGTGCGACTATGCGAGGAATTAGGGCTTCATCACGAAATTGTTGATAGTCGTGATGTCTTTGAGCAAAGCATTATCAACTATCTGGTCACAGGCTATGCAGCAGGCTATACCCCTCTGCCCTGTTCGCGCTGCAATAAAGCTGTAAAGTTTGCACCAATGATGACCTATGCCCGTGAAAAGTTGGGGATCAATAAAATTGCGACGGGGCATTATGCCAAGCTCAACTTTAATCCTGACTCGGGACGCTATGAGTTGCGTCGCGCCGTTGATGATACAAAGGATCAGTCCTATTTTCTCTATGAAGTCGGGCAAGAAGAATTAAGCTGCTGCATTTTTCCGTTGGGAAATACAACTAAAGTCGAAACTCGCAAAATCGCCGCCGAGTTTGGCTTAGCCACCGCCGAAAAGCCTGAAAGCATGGATTTATGTCTAGTCGAAGCCAATGGCTCTATGAAAGCCTTTCTGGATAAATATCTAGCGCCTATTCAAGGCAAAATTGTGGATACGCAGGGCAATGTCTTGGGTGAGCATGATGGCACTTATCACTACACTATCGGTCAACGCAAAGGTTTGGGCGTAGCGGCGGCAACTCCTCTGTATGTAGTTGCTCTTGATCCCATCAAGAATGAAGTCGTCCTTGGCGATCGCTCGGAAGCCCACGACAATGAATGTACAATCAATCAAGTTAACTGGGTGTCACTTGCTCCTACTGACATGCCATTTCAAGCTGAAGTGCAAGTGCGCTATCGAACTGTGCCAGCTCCTGCGACCATAATTCCCCTCGAAGGCGATCGCGCAAGGATTGTTTTTGATGAGCCACAATTTAGTATCGCCCCTGGTCAAGCGGCGGTTTTTTATCGCGATGACTTGTTACTTGGCGGCGGACTAATCGAATCCAAGCAATAAAAAAGGGACGCTTAGCGTCCCTTTTTTATGCGTTTTTTATGCGTTTTTTATGCTGTTGGTACTACTTGTTTTCTCAAAGAAGTTAAGCGGCGCTTGGCGGTTTCATTTTTTTCATCCAGCTTTTGCACTTGCTCATACATCTCGATTGCTTGAGGTAGCAACTTTTTCTTTTCGTAGGCATGACCAAGATTATTAATGGCAGTCACATAGCCATCTTGTAAAGCGATCGCCTCTTTATAATGTTTGATCGCCAAATCAAATTGCTCTTGGGAGAAATAGGAAAATCCTAGTGCATTGTAAACTTCGGCATTATTTTCTCCGCCTTCTTTCAGCGCCTTATTAAACAGGGTAATTGCTTGGGCGTAGAGCTTTTTTCGCAAATAGACACTACCAAGTTGGTAATAGTCCTCAGGTGTGCCTTTTTCCTTTTGGAGCTTAGGCTGTAGGTCAGAAATTACGTTTTCTAAACTACGTGCTTTCAAAATCTGGCGGATAACTAACCAGCTAACCCCAGCTAGTAGCACAACTAAGGCCCCAAGGTATGCGATCGCTAATGTACTATCCATAGGTATTTACTAAACTTTAATTAATTTTATTAATAGAGCTTTTACATCATTACATCTCAGCAATTTGTTTAGGCAGTTTAAAAAGTAATTTTTAACAAACGCCTCAAAAAGAGAGGTTCGCTAAGCGAACCTCTCTTTTTGGGCTGCTTACAATAAAAGCCTGAGATCGGCAATTCACAACAAATTGCTAAAACCATAACTTTTGTTGTAGTATAATAAACCGTGAAATTGTTTGGGCTAGTAGCTCAGTTGTATAGAGCAATCGCCTTCTAAGCGATCGGTCGATGGTTAGAGTCCATCCTAGCCTGTTTTTAGAAATAGAGTTGCGGCGCTTTGCGCCGCAACTCTATTTTAGGTTTTAAAAATGAATCAATATTTTGCAACTGTGGCGAGAGGCTTAGAAGCACTCGCTGCACAAGAATTAGAACAGCTCGGCGCACATTCTGTTGAAGCAGGATTTTGTGGAGTTAGCTTTGAAGGCGATCGCACTTTGCTCTATCGAGTTAATCTTTGGGCGCGATTGCCATTTCGGATCTTAATGCACATTGATCAGTTTGATTGCCTCGATGCTGACGATCTTTATAAAGGAATTAAAGCGATCGACTGGTCAGAATTTCTCACCCCTGAAATGACCTTAGCCGTTAATGCCACTGGCAAAAACGATCATCTCAATCATACTCATTTCTCCGCCTTGCAAGTCAAAAATGCGATCGTCGATCAGCAAAAGGAAAAATTTGGTGAGCGATCGGATGTGGATGTGCAGGAAGCTGATGTGAGAATTGGGGTGCATATTGATGATAACGGCTGTACCGTTAGTTTAGATAGTTCTGGCAATAGTTTGCACCGTCGAGGCTATCGCCCCGCCGTAGGCGCTGCACCTCTAAAAGAATCTCTCGCTGCGGCTCTAATCCAAATGTCAGGTTGGCAACCAGACCAAATGTTTTACGATCCCCTCTGTGGTTCGGGAACTTTGCCATTAGAAGCAAGTTTAAAAGCGCTGAATATTGCGCCAGGAATGTTTCGCGATAGTTTTGGATTTGAGACTTGGCTAGATTTCGATCAAGAGCTTTTAGCTCGACTAATTCAAGAAGCGGATGATAACCGCTTAGATGCTTTACCTGCACCAATATGGGGTAGCGATCGCAATCCTGAAGTCGTAGGTCAAGCAATTATCAACGCGAAAAACTGCGGTCTATCCAATCATGTCTATTTCTCGGCATTAGATCTTGCAGAAGTTGTCGCACCTGCTGACAGTGGAGTTCTCTTCTGCAATCCTCCCTATGGAGAAAGATTAGGTAGAGATAGCGACTTAGGCGCTTTCTATAAACAATTAGGGAATGTTCTCAAACAGAGATTTAAGGGATGGACAGCTTTTGTCCTTAGTGGCAATAAGCAACTATCTCAAACGATTGGTTTGAAATGTGCGGAACGAACTGCTGTATTAAATGGCACATTACCATGTCAATTAATGAAATATGAACTCTACTAGGATAGTGTCATGCTTTTACTGGTCTCTCAATTATTCTGTTTCCCATCCTTTTACTCGCTTTTTACAAAAGTGGCATACGCTCCTCTCCTGCTCAATTGTTCGTTAATTATCTATCCGAATATCCTCAATCCTTTGTCCTCTTTTTATTCAAGCAACAAAGCCGATGGTTACTATAAAATAGAAACAAACTGAAATACAGCGAATGTAAATGCACACAGCAATTAACCAAATCGAGACCATGTCGTTATTACAACAAATTCAATGGGTCGCCGATCCTGTGGGGTATATGGAGACGGCGGCGCGAAAATATCCAGATATTTTTACAGCCAAGATAATTGGCTTTGGCAACGATTTAGTCTTTGTGAACGAACCTCAAGCTATTCAGCAGATATTGACTAACGATCGTAAGCAATTTAGTGCACCTGGGGAATTGAATGGGATTTTAAAGCCCATATTGGGCGATGCATCGGTGATGATGCTAGATGGCGATCAGCACAAAAAACGGCGACAACTGGTAATGCCTGCCTTTCATGGCTCACGAATGCAAAATTATGGGCAGTTGATTTTTGAATTAACCACCAAAGCCTTCAAAAATCTATATGCCAATAAAACCATAAATAGCAGCTTTCTCGTCCGCGATGCCATGCAGGATATTTCGCTACAAATTATCTTGCAAGCAGTATTTGGTCTATATGAAGGCGATCGGTGTCAGCAACTTAAAATGCTGATGAGCAAAATGACGGAACTCTTTAATTCCCCATTCACCTCGGCAGCCCTATTTTTCCCCTCGCTGCAAAAAGATCTGGGCGCTTGGAGTCCTTGGGGCAATTTTGTCCGTCAGAAGCAACAAATAGATCAATTAATCTATGCGGAAATAACTGAACGACGCACCACCCACGATCCAAGTCGTACTGATATTCTCACGATGCTATTGTCGGCGATCGATGAGGAAGGGAATGGAATGACGGATGTTGAAGTCCATGATGAACTTCTTGCTTTGTTGATTGCTGGACATGAAACTACTGCAACAGCGATGTCTTGGGCTTTGTATTGGATTCACAGTTTGCCAGAAGTTAAAGAGAAACTTCTCAAAGAGTTAAAAAGTGTAGCCGATCAAATGGATTGGATGGGCATCTTTCGATTGCCATATCTAACCGCAGTTTGTAATGAAACTTTGCGGATTCATCCTGTGGCGATGCTGACTTTTCCTAGAGTTGTAGTAGAGCCTGTAGAACTATTGGGGTACAAACTAGAGTCAAATACAATTGTGGTTGGTTGCATCTATCTCTTACATCATCGGGAAGAATTGTATCCTGATGCCGAGCAATTCAAGCCTGAGCGGTTTCTCGATCGCCAATTTTCTCCCTATGAGTTTATGCCATTTGGCGGCGGTGTGCGGCGCTGTGTGGGTGAGGCATTGGCCCAATTTGAGATGAAGATCGTTTTGGCAACAATTCTCTTGAATTATGATTTGGAGTTAAGCGATCGCAAACCAGTTAAGCCACAACGCCGAGGAGTGACACTTGCCCCTGCTGGCGGTATTAAAATGACTTTATCAGCTATTCTATAAATCTTAGGTCTATCCTTGTAAGTAAATTTTCATGTCGGGAAACCAGCTACAGCCAAGAGAAGCATTAGACCTGTTGGGTAATAAAAATTAAAATCGCTAAAACCGTTGCCTAGAGAGGGCTCCAAGGATTTTATCCTAAAATCCTTGGAGCCCTTACCCAGACTAACTTTTGGGGTTTTTAGAGCTTATTACCCAACAGGTCTATTATTCATAACTTAATTGATTTTGGTGATTATCCTGTTTTTGAGGAAGCTATAGCCTATCCAAGTATCATCACTTTAAGTAAAGCCAAATCTAAAAATAATCAAGTACATGCTTTGTCATGGGATTCAACGAAAAAACAAGATATTGACCAGTTTGCAACGGTATTAGAATCTAATGGTTTGACAATTTCCCAAAGTGAATTACAGGCGGATGGCTGGCGGTTAGAGTCGGCGGAAGTTTTAGACTTACTCGCGAAATTACGCAGTGCTGGCACGCCATTGGGAGAATATGTAAATAATAAAATATACATGGGTGTTAAAACTGGATTGAATGAGGTTTTTGTTATAAGCAAAAAGCAACGAGATGATTTTATCGCTGAAGATCCTGCATCTGTAGAAGTAATCAAACCATTTTTAAGAGGTAAAGATGTAAAACGATGGAGTGTAGATTTCGCAGAACAATATATTATATTTGCAAAGCGTGGATTCTCGATTGATAGGTATCCAGCAATACGAAAGTACTTAGAACAATATCGTATTGCACTTTCATCTCGTGCCACTATCAACTCACATCCTTGGTATGAATTGCAACAACCACAAGAAGGTATTTATCAAGAATTTGAACAACCTAAAATTATTTATCCAGATATTTACGAACATCAAAGTTTTGCAATTGATACTCTGGGCTTTTATTCAGGAAATACTTGTTATTTCATTCCAATAGATGAAACATGGCTTTGTGGGCCTTTAAACTCTCAATTAATTGAGTGGTTTTACGCAATGATAACAAACTCTATTCGAGGAGGATATTTAAGAGCATTTAGTGATTATATGAAACAAATTCCTATTCCTAATGCGCCCAATCCTCAATGTACAGAGATAGAAAAACTTGTGCAGAAATGCCTTGATGCTAAAAAATGCGATCGCCATGCTGATACTAGCAAATTAGAAAATGCGATCGACACTTTAGTTTATCAACTTTATGGGTTGACTGAAGAAGAGATTAAAATAGTGGAAGAAGAGAGGTGACAAGTAAAAGTAGAAAGGCAAAAGGAAAAAGAACAGAACTCTTGAGATTTGACTATAATCAAGACATTTAAACTTATTAGGAGATCTAAAATGGTTACATTTGAAGAAGCAATTTTAACAGTTAATCAACTTTCAATTGAGCAAAGAGAAATGCTCTTAGAAATCGTTAAGAATCAAATGATTGAAGCCCGTCGAGAGGAAATTGCTCAAGATGCCAAAGAAGCGATCGCTACCTTTCATCGTGGAGAGCTAAAACCTCAACCCATAGAAGAAATCATTTCTGAACTACAAGCAACTTTGGCAGAAGACTAATGAGAGAGCTAGTTTTACTTGATATCGTTACTCACAATGAAGTCTATTAGCGATCGCCTTGCTGATACGAGTGAATTAGAAAAGGAGTGCGATCACTTAGTTTACAAACTCTATCAACTCACCTAGGACGAAGTAAAAGCGATCAATACAGAATTTGAACTAACAGAACAAGAATACACAGCAATTACAATTGAGTATGGCCTGTAATACAAATAAAATCAAAAGTTCGATAAACAATAAAGATAATAAGAGTAAATACCATGTCTGACAAAGAACAACTAATCCGTGAACTCGATCAAGCGCCCGATTTTCTGGTGCGCGAAGTCTTGAATTTCTTTTTATTCATCAAAACCCGAACCAATGAAATTCCCAAACAAGAATCCATTCAAAAAACTAAAGAATCTAATATTCCAGATTTTTTGAGTTTTATCGATCAAGTCAATTCTGAAACACCAACAGAAACAAATATTCCCAAAGACCTTGCCAAAAATCTAGATCATTATCTATACGGCACACCCAAAGAACAAGCATGAAAAAAGTATTTGCAGATACAGGCTATTGGATCGCCCTACTCAACCCCGACGATGACCTACATCAAAAAGCTCGACAAATATCTGTCACCTTAATCTCAACGCCCATAGTTACCAGTGAAATGGTATTTACTGAACTACTCAACGCCTTCTCTAGCAAAGGTAAATCCTATCGACAAAAAGCCGTTAGATTTATCAAACACGCCTTTACAAATCCTGAAATCGAAGTGTTTTTGCAGACTGACGCACTATTTCAAAATGCTCTTGAGCTATACGATCAACGTCTCGATCAAGCTTGGAGTCATACAGATTGCACATCATTTCAAATCATGCAGCAACAAAATATATTAGAAGCGATCGCCTATGACAAACATTTTGAACAAGCAGGATTTATAGCCTTGCTGAGATAAACTTGATGAACTTATGCCGATACGAGCGAATTAGAAAAGGCGATTAATAATTTAGTTTACAAATTCTATCAACTCACCTATGACGAAGTAAAAATCATTGATCCAGAATTTGAACTAACAGAACCAGAATACACAACAATCACAATCTACTAAAACTTCTAACTAAGGAATAAAACCATGAAAGCACTTAAAGCAATGGCAACTATCAACGAACAAGGGCAAATAACCCTAGACAGTCCACTACTGAAAAACAAAAATAGTCGAGTAGAAATCATCGTACTGATTCCAGAATCACAAGAAGACTTCACTAAAGAAGAAATAATATCTGACTTTCGCCAAGCATGGCACGAAGCAATGACAGGTCAAACAATTCCACTATCTCAACTTTGGGAAGGGCTAGAAAATGACTAACCCAATCCAACAGGAATAGTTTTAGGACTTACGCAACGCGCAAAAAGAGGTAAAAAAGAAGAAGAGTTAGGCAAAGCCAAATGTCAAAGAAATTTAG
>QBMK01000011.1:70639-110083 GCA_003249035.1 Pseudanabaena sp. | reverse complement strand
ATATCGCTGTTTTCGCCTTTGACTCCGACGATGAATCCTGCGTTGATGTTGATGTTGCCCCCGTTGCCGCCTGATAGGGCTGTGCCTGCGGTGGTGCTGATTTGACTACCGTAGCGAAGGAGTAATATTGCGGGAATGTTCAGGTTGATGTTGCCGCCATTGCTGCTGGCAGTTTCGGCTTTAATGAATGCTCCGTTGAGGAGGGTGAGGCGATCGGCGAATAGCGTAATGTCTCCACCGACTCCAGCACCAAGACTACTTACAGAAATTCCCGCGCCGTTAGCGATAGTGACAAGGGGTGGATCGATAAAGATGCTGCCGCCTGTTCCTGTTGAGCCAGATAATGTACTGGCGGTGATGAGCGAGCCAACGCCATCGACAATGAGAGCCTGACCTAAAAGAATCTTGATAGCACCTACATTTCCACTACTAGATGTTGATGTCGAAATTTGACTGCCGTTCAAAATATCTAGTCTTTGAGCATTGACTTCGACTTTCCCACCATTGCCGAAATTTGAATCTGTCTCTGATAAAACTTTTGAGTTTGACAGGAATACAGAATCCCTAGCAGTAATCGTGACATTTCCTGCATTTCCTTGCCCAAATGTACTGGATGATAACTCAGCCCCATTAATGGCAGAGACAGAGCGCGCATCAATGCTCACATTCCCACCATTCCCTACAGCTCCAGCTTTCACAGTAGTGAATGCTGCGCTATTAAACCCATTGCTAGAGCCAGAGAATAATACAGAATCCGTAGCCTTAATCGTTATATTCCCTGCATTTCCTTGACCAGAGGTACTGGATGAAAACCCAGCACCATTTGTAACAGAGACAAAGCGTGCATCAATGCTCACATTCCCGCCATCCCCTACTGCTCCAGCTTCCACCGTGCTGGCTGCAACACTATTTCCATTGCTAGAGCCAGAGAATAATACAGAATCTGTAGCAGTAATTGTGATATTTCCTGCATTTCCTTGACCTAGTGTACTGGATGCTAACACAGCACCATTTGTAACAGAGACAGAGCGTGCATCAATGCTAACATTCCCACCATTCCCTACCGCTCCAGCTATCACACTGCTGGCTGCAAGGCTAATAACTCCATTGCTAGAGCCAGAGAATAATACAGAATCTGTAGCAGTAATTGTGATATTTCCTGCATTTCCTTGACCTAGTGTACTGGATGCTAACACAGCACCATTTGTAACAGAGACAGAGCGTGCATCAATGCTAACATTCCCACCATTCCCTACCGCTCCAGCTATCACACTGCTGGCTGCAAGGCTAATAACTCCATTGCTAGAGCCAGAGAATAATACAGAATCTGTAGCAGTAATTGTGATATTTCCTGCATTTCCTTTCCCATATGTATTGGATTGTAACTGAGCACCATTTGTAACAGAGACAGAGCGTGCATCAATGCTCACATTCCCACCATTCCCGACCGCTCCAGTTGACACATTACTGAATGCACCGCTAGCAAATTCTCTTCTGCCAGAGAATAATACAGAATCTGTAGCAGTAATCTTGACATTTCCTGCATTTCCTTGCCCTCTTGTATCGGATAATAACGCAGCACCATTTGTAACAAAGACAGAGCCTGCATTAATGCTCACATTCCCACCATTACCTTTCGATCCAGCGTTCACATTGCTGTATGCATAACCATTGTCAAATAAGACCAACTCCGTAGCCGTAATCTTGACATTTCCTGCATTTCCTTGCCCTCTTGTATCGGATAATAACGCAGCACCATTTGTAACAGAGACAGAGCGGGCATCAATGCTCACATTCCCACCATTCCCGACTGCTCCAGCTAACACCGTGCTGGCTGCAAGGCTAACAACTCCATTGCTAGAGCCAGAGAATAATACAGAATCTGTAGCAGTAATCGTGACACTTCCTGCATTTCCTTGCCCAAATGTAGTAGATTGTAACTGAGCACCATTTGTGACAGAGACAGAGCGTGCATCAATGCTCACATTCCCACCATTCCCGACCGCTCCAGTTGACACATTACTGAATGCACCGCTAGCAAATTCTCTTCTGCCAGAGAATAATACAGAATCTGTAGCAGTAATCTTGACATTTCCTGCATTTCCTTGCCCTCTTGTATCGGATAATAACGCAGCACCATTTGTAACAGAGACAGAGCGGGCATCAATGCTCACATTCCCGCCATTCCCTACTGCTCTATTTTCCACAACACTGAATGCTTGTGCATTGTCAAATGAGACTATATCCATAGCAGTAATCGTGATATTTCCTGCATTTCCTTTCCCTAGTGTACTGGATACTAACTGAGCACCATTTGTAACAGAGACAGAGCGTGCATCAATGCTCACTTTCCCACCATTTCCCACTGCTCCAATTCCCACAACACTGAATAAACCGCTTTTAAATCCATTGCCTGTGCCAGAGAATAATACAGAATCCGTAGCAGTAATCGTGACACTTCCTGTATTTCCTTGCCCAAATGTATTAGATTGTAACTGAGCACCATTTGTAACAGAGACAGAGCGTGCATCAATGCTCACTTTCCCACCATTTCCCACTGCTCCAATTCCCACAACACTGAATAAACCGCTTTTAAATCCATTGCCTGTGCCAGAGAATAATACAGAATCCGTAGCAGTAATCGTGACACTTCCTGTATTTCCTTGCCCAAATGTATTAGATTGTAACTGAGCACCATTTGTAACAGAGACAGAGCGTGCATCAATGCTCACTTTCCCACCATTCCCGACTGCTCCAGCGTTAACATTACTACGTGCATAACCATTATCAAATGAGACTAAATCCTTAGCAGTAATCGTAACGTTACCTGCATTCCCTTGCCCAAAAGTAGAAACATTTAACGAAGAGCCGTTAACTATGAAAACAGACCTTGCAGCGCCGATCAATATATCATTCCCACTGCCCAAGCCTCTACCCGTTGAATCAATGTTTCCAGCTAGAACATCCTGCCCTGCTGTTAGCGTCACCTTCCCGCCATCTAGCCCAAAAGCATAAGCATTAATACTCCCAGCCCTAGTATCGATGTTCCCATTGCGACTCAGAAGTGTAACGTTACCAGCATTCGAGAAATCTGAAGCTGTATCGATCCCCGAAACAAACACATTTCCATCTGCAAGAAGCTTTACGTCTCCACCATTCGATATATTAGCAGTAGAGAAGGTAGTGAGTCGATTAGTGAGCGCAATATCTCCCTTAGAGTCTATTACTATCGATCCAGCATTCCCAACTGAACTAGCAGTACTAATCGCTCCTACAGAAATACTACCAAAGAGAGCAGTATTTGGAGCAAACTGATTTGTCAGGAAAACTAAACCGTTAGACCCTGCGACAGTATTGCGAAAAGCAATAGAGTCAATAGAGATATTTACGCTTGTTGGAACACCATTAACTACAGCAGGAGAAGGAAAGAATGCACTCGGCAGCACGCCTGCCCGAATATCCAGTAATGGGCGCGTTGACCCATTAACAATTAAAGACGAGCCATCAGAAAGCGTAACCGTACTGTCATTAAATGGACTTCCAGCACCAGTAATCTGGATTGTTCCAGCCGTAAAGCTCCCGCCTGCAAGAATTTGTAAAGATGCACCATTGTAATTCCCGAAATTTACGTCTCCGCCAAATTGAAACACAGGATCGTTTGCGCTGTATATATCGCCAAGAGATCCATCTAACTTTTCTATACGAAAATCCCCCCCGCCATTCCAATCAGCATCAATATTAATCGGATTAGCCGATCGCAAAACCACATTTCCACCAGCAAATAAACTGCTATTTGGATTTGCCAGCACATTCACATTTACATCCCGATCTCCTTGGATTGACAAATTTCCACCCACTAACAAATTGAGCGGTTGTGTCACGCTATCTTGGAACACCACCGCATTCTTAGCCAATAGATTCAAATCGCCCGAAGTTTGGAAATTACCACTTTCCAGCAATATATCTTGCGTCGCCGAAAGCGTTGCCGTACCTGCCTGAAACTGCGATGCCTTAACATCTCCTGCCACTGCTTCGAGATTCAAGTTTCCATTGGGAACATATAAATTTCCCGTACTCGTGACACTCCCACCCGAAAGAGTCAGGTCTTTCCCGACCATCAAATTTCCCGCATTGTTTATTGGTGCAGGGTTAGCTCCACCATACTGCAACCCCGGTGAAACACTCAACGTCAACAAAGGCGGAGCCTGCGGATTAGTCGCACTAAACTCGCTACCATCAGCAAACTTAAAACTACTACCAGTACTCCCCACAAAAGACCCACCAATCTCGAACTTCGCATTAGCCCCAAACGCAATCCCATTGGGATTGAGCAAATATAAATTCGCATTCCCATTCGCCTTAATCAACCCATCAATATTCGAAACAGAATTACCCGTCACCCGCGTCAACACATTCTGAATCTGTGCAGCATTATTAAAATGCGCCGTGTTATTGGTCGGAACCGAGAAATCCTGAAAGCTGTGATAGAGATTAACGCCTCTCGTCGTACCGCCATTAATCGTATGGACTTGCCCATTTGTCGTTACCGTAGAATTAGCAGGCAAAGTCGCATCAGGAACGAACTGCGCCATCGCCGAAAGCGCAGCCGTGAAATAGCTTAGGGTAAAAGCAGCGACTCCAGACAAATAGCAATGGATGGGCTTCATATTATTTGCTTGTCTCTATATTACAAGTTATTACAAGTGAAATCTTTTCAACAGATTAGGGATTTACACAAAGCCCAAATCAAGTCTTTATCAAAAAACTTACCATAGCGATCCTAAATAATTAGCATTTGCAAAAAATCTTCGACCTCGCTCAGTTTATATAAACCGAATCGCATAGTGAAATCAAAGCCCATCAAAAATTACTTCTAGTTGCTATATACAACCTTTTGCAAATGACATTATTTAAAACGTTCAAAACATCCTCTCATAAGCAACAAAATCTGTCATTATATTTTCCTGAATGCTAGACAAATTGCGGATACAGCAATAAAGAATTTAAGATTTAATGTTAAGAAATAATTCTCAAATTTCTTGTAGTAATTTTTAGATGATCAGCTACAATAACACCTTAATTTAATGGCTTCACGAAATTGAGGAGTATTTTGGTGGATGAACTCTATAAGGATGATAACCATGCAGCCTCAGTCTCGAATAGGCTGAAAAAACATATGGCAATGCTAGCGATCGCGGCGATCGCCACCTATGCCCAACCAATCGCCGCCCAAACTGCCCCCATCCCACCCGATCGCATCCCCAGAATCAGACCCATTACCCCCGATCTCATCCCCAAAAACACACCAATACTCCCCAAGAAACCATCTAAGCTTCCATCCCCCGATAGCTTGCTTGCGCCGATCGCACCACAGACCACTCCTCCAGTTCCCAAAAACAACACAACCGAAACCATCGTAGTCAAAAAATTTGTGATTATCGGCAGCACCGTCTTCAGTGAAGAAGAACTTGCCAAAATTACAGATCCATACATTAACAAGCCCATTTCGATTAACGAGCTATTTCAAGTCAGAACTAAAATCACAGAGCTTTATTTAGAACGCGGATATATCACCTCAGGAGCCTTTGTCCCCGAACAAAACCTAACCACAGGTACCGTAAAGATTCAGATCGTCGAAGGCGGACTAGAAGAAATCAAAATCACAGGATTGACTAGACTAGACCCAAATTACATTCGATCGCGAATTGCGATCGCCACAGGCAAACCCCTTAACCGCACTCGCCTCCTAGAATCGCTGCAACTTTTGCAAATCAATCCTCTACTGGAGAGCATCTCCGCCAATTTATCCCCCGGATCTCAGCCCGGTATCAACATCTTAGAAGTAAGCGCCACCGAAGCAAAAACCTTTAGCTTGCCGATTACCTTCGACAACAACAGTACCCCCAGCGTCGGCACCAATCGCCGCCAAATTCAACTCGTCCAGACAAACCTCACCGGACTAGGCGATCGCCTCGGTCTCTCCTATATAAATACCGACGGCAGCAATCTCTTTGATGTCAGTTACACAATTCCTTTTAATCCCTATAACGGTACGATTAGTATTGGCTTTACAACCTCTGCTAGCACCGTCATCGAAGCCCCTTTTGACGTACTCGACATTCGCTCAAACTATCGCAACTACGAGATATCAATCCGCCAGCCCCTGCTACAAAACACCTCACAAGACTTTGCGATCGGTTTGACCGCCAACCACCGCCAAAGCCAAGCTTCCTTACTAGGCGGTGAAATTCCGTTTCCTTCCCTCGGCTCTGACGTTGATGGCAAAACAACGCTCACAGCCATTCGCTTCTTTCAGGAGTACGTGCAACGCAGTAGCGAAGAAGTTTTTACCGCACGTTCTCAATTCAGTTTAGGCATTGAAGCCCTCGGTACGACCATCAACGCATTTTCTCCCGACGGTCGCTTTTTTGTTTGGCGCGGACAATCCCAATACGTGCGGCTGTTAGCTCCTGATACTTTTCTGTTCATTCGAGGCGATTTGCAACTTGCCGATCGCCCGCTTTTGTCCCAAGAACAAATTACCTTTGGCGGACAAGACACCGTGCGCGGCTATCGTCAAGATCTCGTTCAAACCGATAACGGACTGCTGCTTTCTGCTGAAGTGCGGATTCCCTTAGTGCGGATTCCAGAAATTAACGGACTATTACAATTTGCTCCGTTCTTTGATTTTGGCAAAGCATGGAACCATAGTGTCAGAGCCGATCCCGACCCTAGTACATTGGCATCAGTGGGAATGGGACTGCGCTTTCAACTTAGCGATCGCTTCTCAGCCCGTTTAGATTTTGGAGTTCCACTTAGCCTAAATCCTGGCGAGAAGAAAACTTGGCAAGAGAATGGGTTTTATTTTTCGCTAGTTGCCAACCCATTTTAATGTTGCAAATTAAAGTTGCAAAAACTTGGGGTAAAATCTACAGATGTGGAAAAACCTTAAAAAGCGATTTTGGAAATGGCGTGGCGTCTTCGTTGTCGTCCCTGCCACAACGGGTATTATACTCGGACTTCGCTTTGCGGGAATTCTCCAGCCCCTAGAACTAGCTGCCTACGACTTATTTTTTCAATTGCGCCCATCAGAACCAACCGACAATCGCATTGCGATCGTCGCGATTGATGAACCTGACATCCAGAAATACAACTCGCCCATTACCGATGAAACTCTTGCCAAACTTCTAACACTAATTAAGCAACAGCAGCCCATAGCGATCGGATTAGACCTTTACCGCGATTTGCCAATCGAGCCAGGACATAAACAGCTAGTTACGATATTTGAATCTACGCCTAATTTGATTGGTATTCGGAAGGTAGTTGGCAATCAAAATGGAAATGGTGTCGCAGCTTCCCCTATCCTCGAAAAACTCAATCAAATTGCCTCAAACGACTTGACACTTGATGGCGATGGGAAAATTCGCCGAGTGCTCTTGTCAGTTAAAGATCGTCAAGATAAAACGATCGCAAGTTTGAGCGTAGCCCTAGCATTGGCATATCTCAAAGAAAAGAATATCGAACTTGAAGTGCTAGATGCTGAGAAGCAGAAATATAAGTTAGGAAAAGCAACATTTGTTCCCTTTGAATCAAACGATGGCGGTTACGTTCGCGCAGATATGGGCGGTTATCAAATATTATCGAACTTTCGCAATTTCAAAGATGGATTTCGCACAGTTTCGCTGACTGAAGTGTTAGAAGGGCGGATACCTAAAGACATCTTTCGCGATCGCATTGTGCTGATTGGGGTTACAGCCGAGAGCAGTAGCGATTATTTCATCACTCCATATAACGGAACTAGCTTTGGGAATTCATTCTTGACAACAAGTGGAGTAACGATCCATGCGAATATTGCCAGTCAAATAATCGGGAATGCTCTTGATGGACAACCACTCTTGAGAGTTTGGTCAAAGCCCATCGAAATCCTCTGGATTGCGACTTGGGCGCTCATAAGCGGACTGATATGCTGGTCTAGACGTTACGCAGGCACACAAAATTCTGCCAAGAGAACTCTACTTCAGCGCTTACCTTTTGCAACTCTGGCGATCGCCATATTGGCAGTAGGTCTAACTTTTGGCAGCTATATAGCATTTTTAGGAGGATGGTGGATTCCAGTCGTGCCTTCATTGTTAGCGCTATTTGGCTCTGCGATCGCAGTTACTAGCTATATCGCAAGGAGTGCTAATAGCCTTAGACAGATCTTTGGACGCTATCTCACCGAAGAAGTAGTTGCCAACCTTTTAGAAACCCCAGAGGGTTTAAATTTGGGAGGCGAGAAGAAGCAAGTGACACTTCTGTTTTCCGATCTGAGAGGATTTTCGGCGTTGTTTGAGCATGTCACTCCAGAACAAGGTGTTAAGGCAATTTCGCTTTATCTTGATGTCATGACTGAAGTTATCGCCAAGTATAAAGGCACAATTAACGAGTTTGTTGGTGACGGCATCTTTGTGATGTTTGGCGCACCAATTCAACGCGATGATGATATCCAAAGAGCTGTTACCTGCGCGATCGCAATGCAATTGGCGATGACTGAAGTTAATGAAAAGCTGGCAGTCATGCAGATTCCTGCTTTGGGCATGGGAATTGGTCTACATACTGGTAATGTATTAGCTGGGAACATCGGATCGCAGCGCAGAGCTAAATATACAGTTATGGGTAGCACTGTCAACCTAGCATCAAGAATCGAATCCTATACAGTAGGAGGACAAGTCCTTGTCTCCGAAGCTATTCTCAATGCAGTCAAGTCAATCGTTCGCATTGACGCCCAATTGCGCGTCAAGCCAAAGGGATTTAAAGAAGCGATCGTCATGTTTGGTATAGGCGGGATAAATGAACTAGCCCTGCCTGAAGATAAGGAAACTATGGTGACATTATCGCAACCTATTGCGTTGACATGGAGAATACTAGAAGGAAAGCATGTTAAATCAAAGGAACTTACAGGTAATCTGTTCAAACTTTCGTCCAATAATGCAGAAATACGAGTTGCTATCAATTTAGAACCCTTAACCAATTTGCAGATTGCATTTATTGACTTCAAGAGCGACAAGCAAATGGATTATATCTATGCCAAGGTTGTCGAAGTTAACAGAGAGGATATGTCACATTGTTGGATTCGCTTTACTGCGGTTCCTCCTGCTGTAGCGGAATGGCTTTACGATCTGCGTCAGTCTACTGTGGTAATTCCTGATTCTTACGAAGAGACAGATTAACTTACAGCACTTTGTGACAAATCAAAAAACAAAATATAAAAGGCGGTGCAAAGCACCGCCTTTTATATTATCTAGCGTAAGGTAATACTTCTGTCAGATTGTTTCTTTTGAGGCTTGCTAGGCGATTTGCTCGGTGCTGCCACAGATGATGGCTTCGATACTGCGTTGCGATCGCTATGTCCACCACGTCTAGGCTGATGCTTAGACTGTCTTCCTACCTGGATTGGCTCAGGCTTAGCATGGGGATCGGGATCGAAACCTTCAATGATTTCTTGAGGTAGCGATCGCTTGATTAATTTCTCGATATCTGACAAAAACTTGCGTTCATCGACACATACCAGCGAGATCGCCTCTCCCGACGAGCCAGCGCGTCCAGTACGTCCGATGCGATGCACATAGTCTTCGGGGACATTCGGTAGCTCGTAGTTGACCACATGGGGCAGTTCGCTAATATCTAAGCCCCGCGCCGCGATATCTGTAGCAACTAAGACTTGTAAACTACCATCTTTAAATTTCCCTAGCGCACGAGTACGGGCAGCTTGGCTCTTATTCCCATGAATTGCCATTGCCACGATGTCATCTTGATGTAATTGCTTGACTAGGCGATCGGCTCCATGTTTAGTGCGTGTAAATACTAAGACCTGATACCAGCTATTAGTCTTGATCAAATGGGTGAGCAACTCTCGCTTGCGATCGCGATCGACAGGAAAAACTCGCTGGGTTACTAAATCGGCAGTAGCATTCTGACTGGCAACTTCAACCATTACTGGCTGATTGAGCAAGGTGCTAGCAAAGGCTTTAATCTCATTGGAGAAAGTTGCTGAGAACAAAAGATTTTGGCGTTGCTTTGGTAATAGTGCCAAGATCCTCTTGATATCACGAATAAAGCCCATATCTAACATGCGATCGGCTTCATCTAACACCAATACTTCCACCTTAGATAAATCTAATCTGCCTTGCTGCACATGGTCTAACAACCGCCCAGGAGTCGCCACCAAGATTTCGACACCACCCCTAAGGCGATTGATTTGGGGATTTATATTTACGCCGCCATAGATCACCATTGAGGTCAGAGGCAAGTGTCTGCCATACATGCGCACACTTTCCTCAACTTGGGCAGCGAGTTCACGTGTGGGAGTAAGGATCAGGGCGCGAATGGGGATTTTGCCTGTAGGCGATCGCTTGACAACTTTATTAGATAGCAAGTGCAAAATTGGCAGCGTAAATCCTGCGGTTTTGCCAGTACCTGTTTGAGCGCCTGCTAATAAATCTCGACCTGAGAGAACAACTGGGATCGCTTGTGATTGAATAGGTGTGGGTTGGGTATAACCGCGTGCAGTGACGGCGCGGACAATTTGATCGGATAAGCCAAGGGCAGAAAAAGACATAGAACTCCAAATTTTGTATTCGGTCTGTCGCTGTTAGAGATGCCATTTTATAGTCGTACCAATTCTTAGAACATCCTAAGAATCTAAAACCTTACCCAGAGGGATTTTAAAGCTTCAACAGAGACAATGCATTGTTGAAATTGGTGTCAGACGGATCAGAGACAGAAATATATGATGTGTAAGCAGTATCAATAACTGGGAGCAGATACTGTAGGTCTTCATCTTAGCAGAGGTTCACGATTTATAGGCAAAAGCACAAAATTGCCAGCAATTCTCATTATGAGACCAATTTTGGTGTTTCCAGCGCCTTTAGTACTGGAAACACCAAAACCAATTTTTTGAAAGTCCGCCTAAGGCGGACTTTCAAAAAATTGGTTTTTATAATGAGAACTGCTGCAAAATTGGCTTTGATTAAAGAAGAGACAACGCAAAACTTCGCCTCTTCTTTTGGAGTTTAATTCCCAATAATGCTAAAAGACAAAATGGCTTCGCTATTTTGTCTTTTAGCATTATTGGATGGCAGTTGTCTCATGAAAATGAGTGTAATCAAGATATCGATGTCCATCATTTCCCATGTGTATCACATCGACAAAACGGCGATCGAACATGAGATTGCGGGCAGCATAAAAATGTCGAGCGTGAAGCGTACCTTCGATTGTTTCATCGACACCTGTAAGAGACACGAGGATTTGAGCATGTAATCGTTCCATTGTCTCTAAAGTCAAGCCATGCAGAGGACTCCTTTGATCGATGGTATGCATCACTGTCCATGACAGTAAAAAGACAGGAGAATGGTCACGCACTAATTTTAGTTCATGTAGTCTTCTCATCATTTGCCCCTCTTCCGTAACTTCATCGATCATCAGATAAACACTCAAGTGTGCTTCGAGAATGTGGTTACGGCGTTCGTTGGCAGCACGAAACATCAAGGTTGGAATACCATTGTAGTTATGAATCGTAGCAACACGACTGAACATCACACGGGAAGAGGATTTGGCGAATCTGGTAAAGGCTATTCCCGTGATTACGGCAAATAACATCAAACTAGCGATCGATTCTAAGGTAACAAGTAGATTGGCATAGAGCGTATCTGGATGCATCACTCCATAACCAATGGAAGCTAGGGTCTGAACGCTAAAGAAAAATGATTCCAAAAATCCGATATTATTCATTCCCCCGATCGCCTTATCATCTATTAGATAGAGACAAGCAAAAATGGCATTGATCAATACATTGAGGATCGCCACGATCGCTGCAAATCCGAGCC
This sequence comes from Pseudanabaena sp., assembly GCA_003249035.1. GTDB lineage: Bacteria > Cyanobacteriota > Cyanobacteriia > Pseudanabaenales > Pseudanabaenaceae > Pseudanabaena. The sequence goes on along the minus strand of QBMK01000011.1, from coordinate 98,219 downwards.
AAGGAATCGTCAACATTAGATGATAGGGATCGCGGAAATAGGAATACCAAGTATTTCCACCGACAATCTGAAGTACTCCTTCCCGTTGTTCCAGTTTGATAATTGAGCGATCGAGCTTACGTTTGATTCTCATATTTAAGGATAGCCTTGCTAATGTGTTGTCTAGTATCTTTCCCTTCATGTTAATATGAGCGGCGCTTTGCATCGCCCAAATTAAACTTAAATGTCACTAGTCCACACCTATTCTGATTTACTTACAGGTCGTCTTGTTAGTCGTTACAAACGTTTTTTTGCCGATATAGAACTAGAGAATGGTGAAGTAATTACTGCACATTGTGCTAACACTGGGCCGATGACTGGTGTATGCAAAATTGGCAGTCCTGTTTTGGTTTCTCATCACTCCAATCCCAAGCGAAAACTTGCCTATAGTTGGGAAGCAATTTATCTCGATAATCAATGGATTGGTATTAACACTAGTCTTCCTAATCGTGTGGTCGGACATATGCTCGATCGCCATTTACTTCCAGAACTGGAACCCTATAACGAGATAAAGGCGGAAGTTGTCTATGGCAACGAAAAGAGCCGTATTGATTTCCTGTTGACTGATAGTGCTAATGCTAAGAGAACCTATGTAGAAGTTAAAAATACGACTTGGTGTAAAGGAAGCTTAGCTTTATTTCCTGATACGGTGACAACGCGGGGACAAAAACATTTACGTGAATTGATGTCAGTAATTACAGAAGATACATCTACTGCTTTAATTTTCTTTGTTAATCGTGGTGATTGCGATCGCTTTGCCGCAGGAGCGGAAGCCGATCCTGAATATGCCAGATTATTCAATGAGGCGATCGCTAAAGGTGTGAAAGTATTACCATGTCGATTTGCGATCGAGCCAACCAAAATTACATACCTAGGCTTAGCAAGTCTAGAAAATTAATCAAAAAAATAAGCAGTGCTAAGCGCTGCTTATTTTTTTGATTAATTTTTGTTAAAAAGAGATAGAACCAATCTTACAGAAGTGTGAATTTACAGAAAATCCAGAAAATTTGTTGATTAAGAATTGAGTAAAAAGAACAGGTAAGAATATTTGTTCATCGCTTTTCCTTAAGCATCGGTGAAAGGTTTTACAATTTTCCAGAATGTGTAAGGAACCCCAAAGGTCAAAACAAAACAGATTGCTAATTCCGCCATAGGACAATAAACAAATTTGTTGTGAAAGTTTTATGGTTTGGTAACAAACGTTACCAAGTTGATCTCTAACAATACAGCCTTATTGTTTTTTCCGCTATCTCCATTTGTTTAGATCAGCAATTCTCATGATGAAAGTCCGCCGACGGCGGACTTTCATCAAAAACGATTTTTATTTAGAATTACTGGCTGGATATTATGACAATTTCCTAAAAAAAAGGTGGGGCGCTTTGCGCTCCACCTTTTTTTGTCATTTTTTTGCGCCAAACTAACCAACTTGTGATAGTCTGTCTCCCTGACGGGGTTACTCCGAAAACTAAGTAAAAAACTAAGCAAATAAATCGTTTCTCACACAAGGAAGTGATATCAATGAAACCTCAAACTAACTTAAATAAAATTTTGATTGGATTGACTGCTTTGGGATGCATGTCAGCGATCGCGGCTGTTCCTTCCGCCCAAGCTCAACCAGCCTATGGTAGCTATATCGGCGCAGGTGTAAGTTTTGGCTTGACTAGTGGCAATACTAGTATGGGTGAAAACTCTGCTACCTCTGGTTTAATTGCAGCTCGTTATAAGTTTCTAGAAGTCCCAGTTTCGATAAGAACTCAAATTTTGATTGGAAATAGTACCGCAGTTGTACCAACCGTTTCTTTTGATTTGCCACTAAACTTTGATACCGATCTTTATTTAGGTGCTGGTGTAGCATTGTCTAACACTGTTAATGCCACTCCAGTCGGTAATCAAAATAGTTTTGTTCTCCAACCTGGTATTGATTACACCGTACCAAATAGCAATCTTGTCATATTTGGTAATGCGATATTCGCCTTTAATGCTTATCGTTATACTCCCGGAGCAACAGCAATCTCTTTGCAAACTGGTTTGGGCTATCGATTCTAGGAAGTGTTATTCCCATCATGTCTCAACACAAGAAAGAAAAGGCGGCATAAGTGCCGCCTTTTCTTTTAGGAAGCAGAGATAGTGCGTTTAATGCCTTATACCAAGACTAAAAATGGCTTAGCCATTTTTAGTCTTGCAAACCCTTACTGGGTTTGGTTTTTAATTCACAAAAGTGTTGTCACACTTTCGTGAATTGGTATTAGCTCTACTTAGCAATATGCGAGAAAGATTTCTAAGATTACTTTCGCTCAAATTAAAATGATAATATTCGTAAAACTGTCATAGGTAAGACGATGAGCGCACCAACAGCAACCAAAATTGGACTCAATACCGCTTTGCCAAGTATTCGCCGTATTCATGCCATTATTCGCGACAAAGACGAAGTTGAAGTCAAATTAACCACAGGCGACCAGCTACGGGGCAGGATTCTGTGGATTGACGATCAATGTATTTGCATGGATGCATCTGGACATAAGATCGTGATTTGGCAACAAGCGATCGCCTTTATCAAAGGTTAAGGAATGAAAATTAAATAACATGTGCATATAAAACCCAAAATTGGTTCGGTGGGCTTTGCCCACCGAACCAATTTTAGGTTTTATTGAATTTTCATTTCGAATTTAGGTGTGATTGCTAAGGCTCACGTGCTATGTGAGCCTTAGCAACATGATAATTAACAATGAAATTGCGGAAAAGCTCGCCAACTATTTGCGACCGCAAGGGATTAGTCCTGATGAATTACCTCAAGTTGAAATCTAATCAGGGCAGCGCTTTACGCCACCCTGATTAACGAGTAAATCATGAAAGTAGAATTTTATTACAGTCAGCGTAAGTATGAATGCATGGTTGTGGTGCTGCCAGATCAGCAGGGGGAGAAAAAGGAATTACGCATCCGCAATCACGAAGGTGAAATTTTAGCTATACGGCAAGGTCAAAAAATAGCTTTGCGCGGCAAAAGTCGGGCTACTTCGCAGGAAGTAGATATTTTAAAAAACAATTACTACAACCTCATCAAAGCTGCCGTTAATGCTCTCGATCTTGCCGAAAAGTATAAGCTCCTTAAGGATAAAGACGAGGAAATTCGCTTGCTTAATGCGGAGATAGCCATTTTTAAGGAAAAAGCTAATCTTTCAGATACAGAAAGAGGTGAGATATTACAACTCAGAAATCAAATCAAAACCTTAGCTGATCAGCAAAACGTTCCAATCTTTAATTATGACGAACAAGAGACTGAAGCAAAACTAATTAAAAGGATTGGAGTTAGCGCTTGGCAAAAGCTGGAAATATCTAGCAAAAACGATCTATTTAGTGCATATAAACATAAGTATTTAGTTGAGTCTGACATTTTTACAGAGGATTTTTCAGACTATAAACCTTCATGTTTATATATTGCTAGCGTCGTCGAAAGAGAAATTGTGCAATCTTTTTTTAGGAGTTTATATCACTTTTTTTGTAAGCAAAATCCGATGCAAAAAGATTTTGCGATCGGTGGAGTAATTCTCAGGAATAGAGGCAAATATACAATCGGGAGTTTACCTTATCTGATTGCGAAGGAATGGGATACTTTTAGTGACGAGATCCTAAATAGGGAGAGCTTATCTATTGCCGATCGCGATCGCCTTTACTATCACAAAGTTAACGATCAGAAAATATCTACTAGCGATCGCCAATTAGTAAATGAGTTTTTAGGGCAGTGGGATCACCCAGTTTCTAGTTGGCTTTCAGGCAACCAAAAGGCAGCTAGTAAAATCGATCAAATTGCTAAATTGCGAAACTTGACAGCACATCCTATGCCAATATACAAATGGCAGTTTACAGAATTATGGCTGCTAGTAATTGGTGGCAAAACAAAAAACGGTCGCAATCAAAAGGGTTTGCTCAAAGAAATATATGAAAAATCAAATGAAATGCATTGAAAATAATCAATAGATGTAGGCATCATCCAATTCTTAAGTTAATGCTTATTTTTTAACTAAAAGTCCTGGCAATCAAAAATAATTAAACGTTAGTGAGATCCATCCCTAAATTATGGCTACATCCTTTCCTCCTTCGCAAGCCTCTAGTCTTTGGCAACTCTGGCAGCATGGTGCAAAAAATCATCCCGATACGATCGCACTTCACGATCCTCATGCTAAGCCTCCTGTAAGAATTTCCTACAAAGATACCTTTGAGCAGATAAATGCCTTTGGTGCTGGCTTGCGATCGCTGGGTATCCAATTTGGTGAAAAGGTAGCCCTAATTGCCGATAACTCACCACGTTGGTTGATAGCGGATCAAGGGATTTTAGCGATCGGCGCAGCTAATGCCACCCGCAGCTCCCAAGCTGAACGCAGCGAATTGCTATACATCATCGAGCATAGTGATAGCGTCGCGATCGTCGTTGAGAATCTCGCCACCCTCAAAAAACTCGAACCCGAACTACATACATTACCCGTCAAGCAAATTATTTTGCTCTCAGACGAAACGCCACCCGAAGGCACGTTGAACTTTCAGCAACTACTAACAAGTGGCAGCAGCAAAGACATAGGTAATGTAGACATAAAGCGCGACACATTGGCGACACTGATCTATACCTCAGGGACAACTGCTAGACCCAAAGGGGTAATGCTCAATCACGGGAATTTCTTGTACGAAGTGGAAGGGGCGCAGTCAGTTTTACAACTAAAGGTTGGCGAAAAAGTATTAAGTATCTTGCCGACATGGCATTCCTACGAGCGCACCTTTGAATATTTCATCTTTTCCCAAGGTTGCACCCAGATTTACACCAATCTCCGCACCATCAAAAAGGATCTCAAAGAGCATAAGCCCGACTATATGGTTGCCGTGCCGCGCCTATGGGAATCAATATATGAGGGTGTGCAGAAAAACTTTCGAGAACAACCTGCGAGTAAACAGCGCTTAGTAAATTTCTTTCTAAAAACCAGCCAAAAATATATCGCTGCCAAACGAGTTGTTCAAGGCTTAAATGTCGAAAATCTCTATCCTTCTCTAGGTGACAAATTAAAAGCATCTTTGGTAGTTTTAGGACTGTGGGCAATTCATAAGCTTGGTCATAAATTGGTTTATCAAAAAGTACGCGAAGCAACTGGAGGCAATTTCAAGTACATCGTCAGTGGCGGTGGCTCGATTGCAGAGCACCTCGAAGACTTTTATGAAATTGTTGGCATCGAGATTTTAGGTGGCTATGGCTTGACCGAAACCTCGCCGATTACCCATGTACGTCGTCCCGATCGCAATATTCGTGGTGGCGATGGTCAGCCATTGCCCAATACTGAAACTCGCATTGTCGATATGTCTACAAGAGCCGATGTGCCAGTCGGTCAGCAAGGACTAGTTTTAATTCGTGGCCCACAAGTAATGCAGGGCTATTACAAAAATCCTGAAGCCACGGCAAAAGCGATCGATCCACAGGGCTGGTTTGATACAGGTGATTTGGGCTACATTAGCAAGTGGGATGACCTAGTAATTACTGGACGTTCTAAGGATACGATCGTCTTAACCAATGGCGAAAATATCGAACCGCAGCCCATCGAAGATGCTTGTATACGTAGTCCCTATATCGATCAGGTAGTTCTCGTGGGGCAAGACCAAAAGCAGTTGGGTGTCTTGATTGTTCCGAATCTATCGGCACTAGAAGCCGCAGGTTTAGTTCCTACTGATTCTAATTTGACGAATATTTTGCCAGAGTTGAATAATCCCAAAATTCGAAATCTCTATCGCGAAGAACTCAACCGTGAAGTCCAAAACCGCCCAGGCTATAGTATTAACGATCGCATTGGTGTTTTTGAGTTCTTACCTGAACCATTTACCATCGATAATGGGTTCCTAACGCAAACATTCAAGATCCGACGTAACATCGTATTTGAGCGTTATCAAGATATTATTGTCAAAATGTTTACCAACTAATGCTACCCAGCGCTTCGCGTTGAGTATGCCTAAAACAACTTAGCAAACTGGAGATAAGTGTGAATTCGATCGATTTTTCTAATCAGCTTTTATTGCGTCGCACCGCCAATATTCAAGTAATTGTGACACAGCGCTGGAAAGAGGAAATGCAGCAGCAACTTCAACAACAAATTGCTCAACTTGATGGTCAAGTGCAGCAAGTCGATGGTCAAGGCTCACGACAGATTAACGAAATTGAACGCCAAAGCATCAAACCATTTTCTGCCGAAGTTTCCAATGCGATCGAAGGTATTCGCGCCGAGATGAATCGGGTCAAGGCAGAATTACTAGAACAAAAGAATCAATTGCTTACCCAATTGACCCAAGTCCAAAATCTCGAACTAGAGCAAGAAGTTTCTCAAGGGCAGCTTGACAGCTACTTCCCCGCAGCTAAAGGCGATAACTTGATTGCCCAAATGCGTGTAGAAATCGTTCTCCGAGATGGCATTGTCGAAGATATCCGTACTGGTTTCCCTGCCGTCTAATCAATAAAGATTACTGTGCCGAGCACAGTAATCTTTATTGATGTCCGCCCACTTAATCCCCAAAAAAGGTATGAACGTTCTACTGGTTTACCCACTTTTTCCAAAAACATTTTGGTCTTACGAAAAAATCCTAGAGCTAGTAAATCGTAAAGTGCTACTACCTCCTCTAGGCTTAATTACTGTTGCCGCAATTTTGCCCCAAGAATGGAACTTTAAGTTAGTCGATCGCAATGTGCGCTCAATCACTGAGGCGGAGTGGCAATGGGCGGATCTGATAATTTTATCGGCGATGATCGTCCAAAAAGAAGACCTTTTGTCTTTAATTAAAGAAGCTAAGCAGCGTGGTAAAAAAGTTGCTTGCGGTGGGCCTTATCCTACTTCGATGCCTGAAGATCCTCAAGGTGCAGGTGTTGATTACCTGATTTTGGATGAGGGTGAAATTACTTTGCCAATGTTTGTGGAAGCGATCGCCAAAGGCGAACCAAATGGCATTTTCCGAACCAGTGAAAAACCAGACGTTACTAGTACCCCAGTACCGCGCTTTGACCTATTAGAATTTGATGCATACGACTCGATGTCGGTGCAATTTTCCCGTGGCTGCCCCTTTCAATGCGAATTCTGCGACATTATCGTATTGTATGGACGCAAGCCACGCACCAAAACCCCTGCGCAGTTATTAGCCGAGCTAGATTATTTATATAGTCTTGGCTGGCGACGTGGCGTGTTTATGGTCGATGACAACTTCATTGGTAATAAACGCAATGTGCGGCTGCTCTTGTTAGAGCTAAAGGAATGGCAAAAAGAACATGGCTATCCCTTCCGTTTTAATACTGAAGCTTCTATCGATTTAGCCGCAGATCAAGAACTAATGGATCTAATGGTGGAATGCTATTTCGATGCAGTATTCCTCGGTATTGAAACCCCTGATGAAGATAGCTTACAGATGACCAAAAAGTTTCAAAATACAAGGTCATCGTTACTTGATTCTGTGGAAGCAATTACTAAAACTGGTATTCGCGTTATGGCAGGATTTATCATCGGCTTTGATGGCGAGAAAAAAGGTGCGGGCGATCGCATTGTCAGATTTGCCGAGCTAACAGGTATTCCCACAACTACCTTTGCGATGTTGCAAGCTCTACCCCACACTGCTTTATGGCATCGTCTCGAAAAAGAAGGACGATTGCGAACCCAAAATGGGAACTTGAACCAAACTACTTTGATGAATTTCGAACCAACGCGCCCCGTTGAAGAAATTGCGCGAGAATATGTAGAAGCATTTTGCGCGTTGTATGAACCCCATGCTTATCTTGATCGCGTTTACAGCTATTTCTTAAAGCTCGGAGCTCCCAGAATCAAAGCAGAGTCAAAACTACCTACTCTGACTGATCTCAAAGCTCTGGCGATTATCGTGTGGCGACAAGGCATCAAGCGGGACACCCGTTGGAAGTTCTGGCATCATCTGTTTAGCATGATCAAGAAAAATCCAGCAGTTTGGGAACATTACCTAATTGTCTGCGCTCACAATGAACACTTCATGGAGTACCGTGACATCGTTCGCAGCGAAATCGAATCGCAGTTAAGCGAGTATTGGGCGGAGGAAGAACGATTGAAGCTTCTCCAATCCGTTCCTGAAAGAGCACTAGATCTAGCAAGCTAGTCTATAAAATCAAGATATTTTGTTTCATAAAACATCTTGATTTGTAACGAAAACCCTTTTTAATTCTTGTTAATGAGCAAGTCTTATTAACAAGAAGTAAAAAGGGTTTTCTGTTTTTCTAAGAAGTTATGTTTCATGCATATCAGAAAACATAACTTCTTTAAGTCTGTAAATTAACCTAAAAATATAATGCGTGTTTTACTCGTCTATCCGTTATTTCCGAAAAGCTTTTGGTCATTTGAGAAAACACTGGAATTAGTTGGTTATAAAGCCCAACTCCCTCCCCTTGGGATGGTTACGGTTGCAGCGATCTTGCCACAAACATGGGAATTTAAGCTGGTTGATCGCAATATTCGTGATATCACCGAAGCCGAGTGGCAATGGGCAGAAGTAGTAATCCTCTCGGCGATGATCGTCCAAAAGACAGATTTTCTTGCTCAGATCCAAGAAGCTAAGAAACGCGGTAAATTGGTTGCTGTTGGTGGGCCCTACCCCACAGCTCTACCTGAGGAAGCAAAAGTTTCTGGTGCAGATTTCTTGATTCTGGACGAAGGCGAAATTACTTTGCCGATGTTTGTCGAAGCAATTGAAAGAGGCGATCGCAGCGGTATTTTGAGAGCTAACGGAGAACGCCCTGCAGTGACGGAAACGCCGATTCCCCGCTTCGAGTTACTCGAAATGAATCGCTATGCCGAAATGTCGGTACAATTTTCTCGCGGATGCCCCTTCCAATGTGAATTTTGCGACATCATTGTTCTCTATGGACGCAAGCCGCGCACAAAAACCCCGGCACAAATTCTTGCCGAATTGCAATATCTCTACGATCTCGGCTGGCGACGTAGTATCTTCATGGTTGATGACAACTTCATTGGCAATAAGCGCAACGTAAAAGTCATGCTCCAAGAGCTAAAACCTTGGATGAAGGAACGCAATTACCCATTCTCCTTTGCCACGGAAGCATCGGTCGATCTTGCCCAAGATCCTGAAATGATGCAGATGATGGTGGAGTGTAACTTTGGTTCTGTCTTCCTCGGTATCGAAACCCCTGACACTGACAGTTTAGCGCTCACCAAGAAGTTCCAAAACAATCGCGATCCTCTGTCAGAATCAGTGATTAACATCGCCAAAGCAGGTATCCGCGTAATGGCTGGATTTATCATCGGCTTCGATGGTGAGAAAAAAGGCGCAGGCGATCGCATTGTCCAATTTGTCGAAGAAACCGCCGTCCCCACAGCGCTATTCAGTATGCTGCAAGCTTTACCTGATACAGGCTTATGGCATCGCTTGAACAAAGAAGGCAGGATGATTAAGCAAAATAGCAATGGACATCAAACCACTTTGATGAACTTTGTCCCTACACGTCCGCTCGAAGACATTGCCAATGAATATGTTCATGCCTTCTGGACACTCTACGATCCGATGGTTTTTCTCAATCGTACCTATCGTCATTTCTTGATTTTGGGCGCATCACCCTACAAAAGCCTTAAGCGAGAAAAAACTAATGAGAAGAAAAGAACCGAATGGACGGCGATTCGTGCGCTGTTGATTTTAGCGTGGCGACAAGGTTTTGTTCGTAAAACCCGCTTCCAATTCTGGATTAATCTCTTTGATTTGATGAAACGTTATCCTAATGTGGTCATTAGTTATCTATCGGTTTGTTCTCAAGCTGAGCATTTTCTCGAATATCGCTTGATTGTCCGCGAACAGATCGAAGCGCAACTTGCTGATTATCTAGCCAATCCTCCTATAATTCAACCTAAGGTTCTACCCAAGGTTCAACCAGTGGAGCAAGTGCAAGATTTGCAGGAAGTTAAGTAGCGATCTCAAAGCAAGTCAATCACAAAGCAAAAGCGGCGCTTCGCGCCGCTTTTGCTTTGTGCTAATTCAACGATGAATTGCGGAGGGTTCTGGTGAGAGAGAAGTAAAATTAGCTGGATCTTGATCGCGGCGGTGTCTAAAAGGAATTGCTGGACTTTGACGATCGCCTGCTATAGCCGCAGTTTTCTCAAGAGACTCTCTAAGACGCTTAGCAGCATAAATCGACATGTCACGAGGCACACTGATGCGATCGCGTAGATATCGCAAAGCCATGTCAGAATCAGGCGGCGGCGTACAGATTTGATCGGTCATCATATTAGTTAAAGCACAGCGCAAAGCCTCATCAAATAAGTGCCGATCCGCAGGATTGGCTTTAATAATATTTGCTCGATGCTTGATTACTCGATGCAACGCCTCCTGCCGAGAATTGGCTGGCTCTGGATAAGTCACATCTGGCAATCCAAACCAAGCCCCATAATCTACTCTTTCTTTATTAATTAGCATCTGCGGCTCACCATTTTCATAGCAGCCTCCCATCTGCGGCGGTAAATCATGGGCATGGGTATGGAAATCGCTCTGAGTGCCTCGGTATGTCGGGCGGCTTTCCATCGCATCAAACCAAGCAGACATACGTGGATTAGCTTCGCGCATCGAATAGCCTTTGTAATAGAAGAGGCTAGCATTCATTCGTTCGACATAGGGCGTAAAAATTATGTCCGCAGTGCCAAAATCTTCAAGAAAATAAGGACTAGGCTTACTACCCAATGCCTCCTCTACCTTTTGCATGACTTCAACAAATTGCTGACGATGGCGTTGCTCTTCTCTTGCAGAACTGACGGGACGGCAGAGCCATTCACACCAAGCTCTAAATAAAGTCCTTTCTAATCTTCTAATAGGGATTACTTGAGCATCATTCATGCCATGTCTGAGAAAACCAAAAACCTTCTCTAAGGCAATCAAAATATCATCGCTTTCAGTAATGATCTGCCCATCCAATGCGATCGCTGGTAACATTCCCGAAGGGACAATTTGCTTGTACCACCTTTCTTTTTCGCCGTAGCAAAACATAGTGACTTTTTCGACGCGATAGGGAATCTGTTTTTCCTCCAGCCATAACCAAATTTTTTGGCAGTAGGGACACCATGCATGGTGATCGCGGTACAGTGTTACACGCACATCGTCTTCGGTATGACCAAACAAGCGTAAACGAGCTTGAGAGTTAGTGGGCCCATTGACAGTATCTATTTGGAAGTCTGTAAGGGATTCTAATTCTATCCAGCTTAGAGGGGCAATAGTCATAAGAAGAAATATCACGATGGAGAGTTACTCACATTGTAATGCTTTGTGCTGAAAGCTGGAGCATGGACAATCAGCCATATACTAATTTTTATCAAAGCCAATTTTTATGATGAGAATTGTCAATCAGCTAAGACATCATAAAAAATCTCTGAAAGTCCAACATTCAGGAATCTCGATCGCATTACATTCTGCTCGTTTACTCCTGACAATCAAGCAATCAAGATAGCGAGTACCATCATCAACGATTTCCATTACAAGTAAATACAGGCGTTCGTGCTAAATTTATATAGCGAAGTATTTTAGGCAGTATGTCTCATCCTATTTATCTGACGAAATCCGATCTTAAGACTGCGCGCAGTTGCACAACCAAACTTTATTACAAGAAGTTGGGCTATCCTACTGTCGATCGCGTTGATCCTTACACCAGAATATTAGCCGATGGGAATTTCATCATCAGTAAGATTGCGCACCTTCTTTATCCTGAGGGTATATATATTTCCGCGCATCTAAAATCTGATGAATGCATGGCAAAAGCTGCCCAAGAAACGATCGCATATTTACAACAAGAGAATGTAATTCTCTTTGAGCCAGTTCTCTATGCAGATCGTAAACTAGCCCGTGCTGATATTCTTGTTAAACAGGGCGATCGCATTGAGATTATCGAAATTAGAGCCAAAGGCTTTGATAGTGCTGCTCACGAAGACCTAATCAAATATCGCAATCTTTCGCTTTTTCGGAATAAGCGTACTGGTAAAGTTGGCGGTGAATGGAGATATATCATCGAAGATGTTGCTTATCAAGTTGGGATCTTGCAAGAGATGCTGGTGCAGAATTTACCCGATCTCAAAGTCGAAATTTCCCCTTACTTGCTCGTTCCAGATCGCTCTAAAACTACTGAAATCGATCATCTTGCTTCCTATTTCCAGATTCAGCGCCTAGCTACCCATCGTAATTCTTTTTCTAAATTTAACGGGGTTAAAGTCAACTTTACTGGAGATATTCAAGACATCCAAAATGATCGATTTCTCACCAAGGTGAATATCTCAACCGAAGTTGCTGAACTAATCGAGCCAACGCTCGCTTCAGCCCAAAAATATTTAGGCTACTTGATTGAGCAATCGCCTGAAATCTTTGCACCAATCAATAAAGGCTGTAAAAGCTGCGAGTATCGTGCTAACGAGCGAGATTCTCGTGACGGATTCAAGCAATGCTGGGGCGATCTTGCTGACGTGGAAAATCATGTACTAGAACTCTACCAGATGGGTAGAGTTGGCGGTCATGAGACCCCTCTAGTTAATGAAATGATTCAGCAAAAGAAAGCAAGTATGTTTGATGTTCCTTTAGAAGAACTCAATGACGATACTTATAGTCATCGTCAGCTGATTCAAATCGAATACACCCAAAAAAATAAAGAGTGGATTTCTGACCATCTCCCCAAAATTATCGGGCAGGTTGAATATCCAATTCATTTTATTGATTTTGAAACCTCACGCATGGCAATCCCCTATCGTGCAGGGATGCAAACCTATGAGCAGGTAGCTTTTCAGTGGAGTTGTCATACGATCTTAGAGCCAGAAGCGCCGCCAATTCAGACTGAATGGCTCGATCTGGAAAATACTTTCCCGAATTTCCAGTTTGCAGAATCTCTAATGGAATGCCTAGGCAATCGCGGGACAATTTTGACATGGGCAACCCATGAGAATAGTGTGTTACGCGATATTTACTATCAAATGCAAGTCTATGGTTATGTCAATCCTCAATTGCAAACTTGGTTGTCAAATACTGCCAAACTAGGAACTAAGGGGAAATCCAATTTGGTTGATATGAATGCCCTCACACTCAATCATTACTTTCATCCATTAATGAAAGGAAGGACTTCTCTAAAATGCGTTTTACCTGCGGTCTGGAAAACTAATCCCTATTTGCATGAAATTCCTTGCTTTCAAGAATATTATCGGGAAGTTGACGGTGAAATTCTGAGTCCCTATGATGTGTTATCTCAAGTGCAAATAGGCGATCGCATTCAAGTGGTAAATGAGGGAGCTGGCGCAATGCTCGCCTATCAAGATCTTATGTATGGCGAGAATCGCGATCATGCAGACAATCAAGCAATGCGATCGCAATGGAAAGAATTACTTTATCAATATTGTCGTCTCGACACGATGGCAATGGTAATTATTTGGAAGCATTGGCAAAATTTATGCAGCGCTGTGCTTTAACGTTTTTTCCCATGACGCATAAATTTAATTAAGCGTTTTGGCAAACTAATTAATCCTTTCAAAAGATTAATAACCAAATTTTCGATCTTGAGAATGATCGCATCAATCCATAGAATTAGCGTCATAACGGGATTATAGGCATAGCCTAAAATAGTTGCTTTTGCCTCAATCCATGCACGGAGAGGACGATCGTTTTCATTATCAGAGTGTTGTTGTTCATACATGAGTGCCTCTTCCTCAAAAATTAAGCTGCCTTCCAGTCGCGTCTGGGAGATTTGCGTAGTTGTGGTTTCAAAATTTTGTAACTCTCCTGACGAATTGATGGCTGTCCGATCTGGCGATTTGCTAAATGCAATGGATTCATATTCCAATGAAAGCGGCCATGGCCCATTGTCATCACCAAATATATCCTCCATCGTTAACCAAGCTTCGTCAGAGGGAGTGATGTCCGATATCTCATCTAGAGTTGATTGCGATCGCTCTTTACCAAAGAAATAGGCGAACGCTTCTTCGATTATCTTTTGTAAGTGTTCAAGTTGATTATCAATTTTGAGAGCATCAGAAAATTCTGCTTCAAAATTTTGATCTCGTTGGGGATACCTTCCAGATCTGATCTGAAGCTTATCAATTAACTGCTCTGACAGTGATTCGGAATTGTTACCTGTCATCCCATCAGCCTTAGCCTCTGGGTCGCTATCTAGCGATCGTTTACCAATGAAATAATCAATCGCCGCCGCAATTAGATCTCTTAATCGATCTAAATTGCTACTTTCAGCTAGAGATAAGTTTTCTTTAAGCTTTCCAGATTTTGCCCCTGTGACTCGTCGCCGCCTTAACTTGGGACTATCAGGTAAAGATTCTGTATTAGTAGATTTTGTGCTTAATATCTCTGGGGCTGCTTCGTCACTCGCCAAGCTCTGCTCTTGAGTCTGGACTTGATTGCCAAAAAAATAGGCGATCGCAGCTTCAATCAAACGGCGAAACTTTTCTAGTCTTGCATTTTTTCCCAGAGCTACATTTTCAGCTAATCCATTACTTTCTTTTAAAGAGGTTTGTTCAGCTTTACCCCGCTCAATCTGTTGTTGCCAAATTTCTGCAAAGAGGCGATTGGCGATCAGTTTTTGTTCAAATTCAGGCTTGTCTGGATTTGAGAGATTATCTGATGAACGCTTAACGATCGCCGCAATACTTAGATCTAATCGAATTTTAGTGCGATCAATCCAATCTAAAAACCTAGCTAACGGGCGAAAAAATAATGGAATTTCTGGCTTCGGAAAATCATTTTTTGAAGCAACTTCTTGACTAATCCCATTCTCAACATTTGCAGTAGCTACTTCGGATTCGGATAACAAACCTGTCACATCAGTTTGAGATCGTATTTTTTCCCTTTCCTCGATTTTACTACGATTAAGAGATGGAAAAGTACGCTTGGTCGTTGACGCAATTAGATATACAGGATAAAGCACTGCCTTTGCCGCTTGATAAGCCAGCAAACGTGGAAACTCTTGGAGCGAGAGTCCCGCAAGCTGTTGGAATTTTTGATCGAGCGATCGCCTAACATTACGGCCTAAGCTGGCAGGTAACGAGCGATCGATCCAATTAAAAAGTCGGCTTTGAAATCTTGGCATGACTACCATCATAAAAAAGAAAGGTGCGATCACACTTTTTTCTTTTTTTGTAAAAGCGTGTTAGAGCAGTTTAGCTTCAGCGATTTCTGACTGTTTAGCTTAACTACATATTCAGTTTAAGCATAAACTTGATTCACTACAAATGCTAGCGACTGTCAGGACTCCATGAGAGACTATGGAAGAACTTGGCCGCGATCGCACTATAATCAGCAATCGGTTAACCTAAGACTAGCGTTCGCCAAATTTTTCAAGAATTTCAAATAAGCATCATGAATTCAAGCCAACAAACTCACCCCACATTTTTACTCGTTGACGGACATTCCCTCGCGTTCAGAGCCTTTTATGCTTTCGGCAAACACCCAGAAGGCGGCTTACGAACATCGACAGGAATCCCGACCAGTATTTGTTTTGGCTTTTTAAAAGCATTAATCGAAATGCTCGATCGCGAAAAACCTGCTGCTGTGGCGATCGCCTTTGACCTTGCTGTACCAACTTTTCGCCATGAAATCGATGAAACTTACAAAGCCAATCGCTCGGAAACACCTGAGAGCTTTATTCCTGATATAAAGAACCTACAGAGAGTTTTAGCGGCTATGAATCTGCCAGCGATTACGCAGGCTGGGTTTGAGGCGGATGATGTGTTAGGAACTCTCTCGCAGGCGGCGAGCAATGAAGGTTACAGGGTTAAAATCTTAAGCGGCGATCGCGATTTGTTTCAGTTGATTGATATTGAAAAGCGCATTTCAGTACTGAATATCGGACAAAAAGATAAGATCGTCGAATATCATTCTGATGAAGTGAAAGCTCGACTAGGAGTGCTACCTACTCAGGTTGTAGACTATAAAGCCCTCTGTGGAGATGCTTCGGACAACATTCCTGGGGTGCGTGGTATAGGTGAGAAAACAGCGATCAAATTAATCGAAGAATATGGCAATTTAGAGAATGTGTTAGCGGCTGTACCGAAGATGAAGGGAGCAATTAAAGCCAAACTTGAGCAAGGGATTGAAGCTGCTAAACATTCGCAATTTATGGCGACGATCAAAACTGATGTGCCGCTTGCGATCGCGATCGCTGATTGCAAATTGACTGGCTTTGATACCGCAGAGTTAATTCCTTTATTAGAAGAGCTTGAACTTAAAGCTTTTGTAAATCGGGTTGATCAGATTCAGTCAAAGTTATCAGGAAACTATGAAAAGCCCTCTGTTAAACCTTCTTTTCAAAAGAGCGAGGCGAGCAAGATTGATCCTCCCCAAAATCAAAATACTGGAGAAGATGAGGAATTATGGTTTGACTTTGCAAAACAGGAGGCAGATCAGGCGATCGCTGCTTCCGCTTCTTTGAGATTAGATGTGCAGATTATTGACACGATCTCAAAACTAGAAAAACTATGTGAAACTCTCAGCGGCAAACAACCAGCTGCATGGGATACTGAGACCTCGGCATTAAATCCCTTTGAAGCAGAATTAGTAGGAGTTGGTTGTTGCTGGGGAGCCTCAATTAACGAGATTGCCTATATTCCTTTAAGCCATGTCGAAGGACAAAATCTGCAATGGGAAGAGGTGAGGGAGATTCTCAGACCAATTCTCGAAGATGCTAGTTATCCTAAATATTTGCAAAATGCTAAGTTCGATCGCTTGATGTTCAAAGCCGCAGGAATTGAGCTAACAGGCGTGATATTTGACACGATGATCGCTAGCTATGTTATCGATCCAGAGGCAAGTCACAAACTTGATGATATGGCGATGGACTTGCTCCAGATTCGCACGGTCAGTTACAAAACCCTGGTTGGCAAGCGCAAATCGATCTCGGAAGTTGCCATTCCCTCGGTTGCTCAATATTGCGGTATGGATACCTATATTACCTATCAGCTTGTGGCAATTTTGCGATCGCAATTGACCGCAGTTCCAGAACTTTGGGATTTATTTCAAAATGTGGAAATGCCCTTAGAGCCAATTCTTGCCGAAATGGAATGGCGCGGCATCAGAATTGACAAAGAATACCTAGGTGCATTCTCTCTGGAATTAGAAAAGGATTTGGATGCTTTAGCGATCGCAGCTTATGCTCAAGCTGGCAAAGAGTTTAACCTCAACTCGCCTAAGCAATTAAGTGAAATCCTCTTAGAATTATTAGGTGAAAAATTTATTAAAAAATCGCGTAAAAGTGCCACAGGCTATTCCACCGACGTTGCCGTGCTCAATAAATTAGAAGGCGATCATCCCCTAATTGACACAATTCTAGAAAATCGTACCCTCGCTAAACTCAAATCTACTTATGTTGATGCTTTGCCATCACTGATTCAGCCAAAGACTGGGCGAGTACATACTGATTTCAATCAAACTGTTGCCTCAACTGGGCGTTTGAGCAGCTCTAATCCCAACTTACAAAATATTCCTATTCGCACTTCTTTCAGTAAGCGGATTAGAGCAGGATTTTTGCCAAAAGAGGATTGGATCTTGGTATCTGCCGATTATTCCCAGATTGAACTGCGGATTTTGGCGCACTTGAGTCAAGAGCCTGAGCTGATGAGAGCTTTTAATGCTGGTGAAGACGTGCATACTGTCACGGCACAACTGCTCTTAGAGAAAGAAGAAGTAACAAGTGATGAGCGGCGCTTGGCGAAAATCATTAATTACGGTGTAATTTATGGCATGGGCGCACAAAAGTTTAGTCGTGATATCGGTGTGCCAGTGAAGGTCGCCAAGCAATTTATTGAGAAGTTCAATCAGCGTTATGAGCGGATTTCTGCTTACATGCAGGATGTAGAGTTTGAAGCGGAACGTGATGGCTATGTGAAAACAATATTAGGTAGAAGGCGCTATTTTAGAGGGCTTAGTCAGGTTGGTGGCTACCAAAAGGCTGCTTTGTTGCGATCGGCAGTGAATGCGCCCATTCAAGGAACTAGCGCTGATATTATTAAAATTGCGATGTTGAGGGTAGATGAGCTTTTACAAGACTATCAAGCGCGTTTACTATTGCAAGTTCATGATGAACTTGTATTTGAGGTTCCGCCTGATGAAGTTGCCGAGCTACAACCAAAAATCAAAGCGGCAATGGAGACTGCGGTGAAGCTTTCGGTAAAGCTAGAAGTAGATATTCATACGGGCAAAAATTGGATGGAAGCGAAGTAAGTTAGCGATATTTATTTTGGTGATGACATGTCATAACCAAAATAAATATCATCAACATCTATGCCAAACCAAGATATGAAAAACAGCATTTATAGCAATTAAAGTTTGGCTTAAGACATAAAACCCAAATGAACAAAACTAAAATCTTTACCGCTTCTGTAGCAGACGATAAAGATTTTGGTTTTGTTCATTCATATTCATCTGCTATGTCAATGTACTAATGTATTAAATGGGATATTTGATTTAACTCCATTGTCATGTATGCTCATTACACCTTTTAACAGGAAGAAGGTAAACAAAATATCTTGCTGTTTTTCTCGATATATAACTGACAAATTGCTGCTATTCCATCCTGCAAATTGGCGACATAATAATAATTCAATTCTTTCAATTATCTCATCAGTTTTATTGAAGTTAGATATATTCTCGTGTTCTTGAAAAAATTGATAAAAATCATTTTTATTAATACTTCCACCAGCGATAGAGATTGACACCATGACTTTATCCTGAACAATATCAGAAGAGATTTTTATCTTCTCCCCACTAGAACCAAATTTTACGATATTAGTAATAAGATTCCTAACCATGCAGCAGATCATATCTCGTCGAGCATACACAATAGAATCATGATTCATTTCAAATAAAATCTGAATTCCTCTGTAAGATTTAATTCTAGACAACCTCAAGATACTATCAGATATGACCTCATCAATCATAAATGTAGTATTTAATTCCTTGACCTTGATTGATTCAGTTGTAAAATAATTTAGAGATTTTTCTTGGTCTTTTATATAAGTATTCTGGTGTGAAATTGTATTGATGTATTCAGAGAAAACTATCGATTCTTCATTTTGCTTATTCATTATTTTTATCCAAATTCTTTTTTCTATTTAGATATAAACTTGATTTCGAGTTTTGAATTTACCTTTGATAAATTCAAAACTATCATGACAAATCAATAAACAGCGATTACTTTACGTCCGACGTTCTTGAGGAGATACTGAGCCTGACTAGCATCGCGATCGCTGACTAGCCCTATTACTAAAAACTTGCCATCATTAACAGCTTCTAAAAATTGCAAGGTATCACTTACATTAATTCCTAGCCCTGTCAGCACTGATGGCAAACCATTATCTGAATCAATATATTCCCAGTACATTGAGTTTTGATGTTCTTGATATTGGTTTGAAATGATGACAATCTGAGGTGAACTCAAGCCCTGTTGCTGCATTTCTAGTACTGCATCGTTAGCTTCGTGTCTTGAAGAAAATATAGCTATAATAGTGCATATGCTTTCTGTCTCAGCTTGATCATTATCAGTTACTTCATGAATTGCTGGTGCGATCGCATAACTATTTGGCCGTCCCATGCCATCAAAACTAGAAGTGTATTTGATGGCATCTTGGTTAAGAGTATTTCTCTCATTTGTTACAGTCATCATCACTCTCCCAAAATAAATAAATGAGCGTAAAATCAAACATCTTGTGTCAATCTCACTCCTTGCATACAGCTTTTTAGTCAGTAAAAAGCGTAAAGCAATATCCTAAAAATCCTAAAAAGTCTATTGGGCAAACGTTCTTAGGGTTTGTTTAGTTTTTGATTTTTTATAATTCTCTGTAATTATTCAATCATTTCAATGATTGATTTAATTTGCTGTAACGATTGAATTGATTGACTTAGCAATAAAACTTATCATTTGTAACCTGCTGCTTGCAGAGTAAAAAGATGGGCATAGCGTCCATCTGCTGCCAATAACTGCTCGTGACTACCTTGCTCGATAATTCTGCCATCCGCCATCACGATGATTTTGTCCGCCATGCGCACAGTCGAAAAACGATGGGAAATTAAAACTACCATCTGGTCTTGGGTGAGCGAACGGAAATGATTGAAAATACTCATCTCTGCTTCCGCATCCATTGCCGCCGTGGGTTCATCTAGTACGAGAATGTCGGCTTGCGATCGCATAAATGCTCTAGAAAGCGCAATCTTTTGCCATTGTCCACCTGACAACTCTTGACCACCCTTAAACCATTTGCCCAACTGCGTCCCAAATTTTTGTGGCATATTGTTAATAAAGGGTCTAGCCATGCCCTTCTCAGTCGCAACTTCCCATTCTCGAGCGTCATTGATGCGTTCCACATCGCCGACACCAACATTCTCACCTACAGTAAATTGATACTGCACAAAGTTCTGAAAAATCACGCCAATTCTTCTGCGTAATGTATCAATATCCCAATCGTTCAAATCAACTCCATCCAATAAAATCTTGCCACTACTAGGTGTATATAGCCGCGTCAGAAGTTTAATTAATGTCGTTTTGCCAGAGCCATTCTCGCCCACGATCGCTAATTTCTCGCCATGATTGAGATGCAATGAAATATTATTTAAAACTGGCTCTTGGCTTTCAGGATAGCAAAAAGAAACATTCTCAAATCGAATTCCATCTGAGATGATTCCTTTAGTAATCAGCCCGTGAGATTGGGGAACTGGCTGCTCTAAAAATTCGTAGAGATTGGCGAGATAGAGATTGTCTTCATACATACCACCGATGGAAGTTAATGCTGAAGCAAAAGTAGACTGACCTTGGCGGAACACAATCAAATACATTGTCATTTCCCCAAGGCTAATTTTTCCTGCGATCGCCTCCATGACGATCCATGCATAGGCTGCATAAAATGCGCCTGTGCTGAGCAATCCCAGTAAATAGCCCCAAAATCCTTTTTGAATTGTGAGATTGCGATCTTCTTCGTAAAGGCGATCAAAAACATCACGATAACGCTGCAATAGCATTCCGCCTAATTGATAAAGCTGTACTTCCTTCGCGTAGTCCTCTCTTGCCAATAAAGTCTCTAAATAATGTTGCTGACGGGTTTCAGGCGATCGCCACCGAAAAAGTCTAAAAGCATGTTCTGAGAATCTAGTTTCTGCTATAAAAGACGGAATCGCCGCTAAGACCAAGACAATTACTGCCCAAACGGAAAAATTCAATAACAATCCGCTAAAGGTCAATAGAGTTAATGCTGACTGTCCTAATCCAAAGATGCGACTGATCAGTGATAGCGGACGACTAGAAGCTTGCGCCCTTGCCTGCGACATCTTGTCATAAAATTCCGAATCCTCGAAATGGGCAAGATCAAGGGTAAGCGCTTTTTCTAAAATCAATACGTTTACGCCTTGCCCAAGTAGCACTCGCAGCAACGATTGAGATACGGTTAGTCCTTTCTGAACCGCCGCCAAAATCACGATCATGATTGCTTCAAATCCCACGTAACTGAGTGCTAAATTGCGATCGCTCAATAATCCACTTCGCGAAGCCAATACAACGCTATCAACGATCAACTTGCCCACATAGGCGATCGCTGCAGGTAGAAGTCCGCTCACAAGTGTAAAAATAGCGATCGCTATAGTTAAACTTCGGCTAGTCTTCCACACCAGTCCTAAAGCCTTGAGTCCGTAGCGCAATATTGACAAAGACTTGCTTAAAGTCCTTTTGAGGGATCTCTGTCCCTTTAATTCACTTTTTTTCTTTTTTGCCATACTGTCATTTTATGCTATGAATAGAGTCAATCGATTAGTTGCCTCTATTCCATAAAATCCGAGATTCAGTAATACTAATTCACAAAAGTGTTGTCACACTTTTGTGAATTAAAAGCCAACCCAGCAATGATTTTAAAAACACAAAATGGCTACGCCATTTTGTGTTTTGGTATAAACGAAGCAGTGCAACCACGAGGGGATTGCCCCTACTCCAAAAAATCAAAGGTCTCAGTACGGCTGTGACCCCATGCCAGCCCCAAACCTATGCCATTACAGAAATTCCTTCCACGTAACATCAGTTACTAATCTCAATCCATAAGCAAAGAGTGCAAAGCGCTCTTTGCTTATGGATTTTTGGGTCTAACGATGCCAAATACTGAGGTGTAGCCATGAAGAAAAGTTGTGCCGCCAACAGGTCCAATTTCACCGGAGCAGAAAAAACCGCCAAATGGAATTAAGCCAAGATGTTTTTGGAGAATTTCAGAGTCAAAGTTTGGCTTGCCATATAGCCTCTCTCCTCTTCCCATGCAGGAAAACATTAAAGCAGCAGTTGCCGAGACATTGGGAGCCTCTAAGTTTAATTGATTGGAGTAATTGATTAATGCTTCTTCTAAATCTTCGGCAGAAGCTTTGCTATCACGTAAATGCAGTTGGATTCTCTGCCCAGGGCGCATCCGATCGCCAACAGCGATCGCACCAGATCTAGGATCGACACCAATAATATTCCGAATTAAGAAATCTCCCTGCGATGGATTTGCCTTAAACTCATTCATCACCACCCCAATAAATAGTGAATGCTGGGCAAGTTCGCGATCGCTTTGATTTAAATCACCCACAGTATCTTGTAATAGGCTCAGAGGTGGCTTGCCCTCCAATCCTAAAATTAAATTGCGTTCACATTCAGAAACCTGCAAAATTTTGCCAATTGGTCGGCAACCCTGAGCGACCACAGGATCAATAGTCACATCTCCCCAAATTGCTACGCCCAATAAACCCGTGCGATAAAGCTTATATTTTCCTTCTTCATGGAAGCTAAACAGTGCATTTGCACCCATACCGCCACTGCTAGCCAAGCCGCCAACTTTGACTGCATTGGGATAGGCAAAATCCAGACCTTGGATTAAGTCATTAATCGGAAACGAGAATGGATCGCCAACCAATACAAAACTAGGCGAAACTGCAGGGTCAACATCCGTTAGCTTTTCCCAGCGATCTGGAGGACTATCGAGATCTGGCAACTGATTATCATCGAGATGAAATACTTTTGCTTCCACATTGGGTAAGTTACCTACTAATAATGCGATCGCAGGTTTATCCTCAAACTCTTGTCCATTGCCAACAATCCCCCCACCAGAGCAGCCAATTAATTTTTGGATTGGTAATTTGTCGGCTAGCAATGGTAACAAGCGTGGGTAGTCGCTTGCAAAAGCAGTGGAAACAAACAGAAAACCTAAATCAAGCGATCGATCCCCCATTAAAGCAAATATTTGCTGTGACAGGTCTTGCACCGCAGCTTCCAAAGATATTTTTGTCGAAAGACTAGTAACCCACTTCATAGACCAAGCCGTATACCAAATTTACTTCCAGACATTTCTATATAAATTTCTTGCAAGGGTTTTAGATCAACCCAAAATATGAACTTTAGTATCTGAGCTTTTTTTGTGCTCGATATTTAAGCATAGTATCTAAGCTTACCCTTCAGAGTCGCAATTCCGACATTTTCTACACTTGGGTAACAATTCTCATTATGGAACCAATTCTTTAGATTTGCAGCATTACACAAGTTAAAACATAAACCCAAAAATATTAGATGTGCGCGAAGTGCTAAATCTCATATTTTGGAGTTATACGCTCTAAGCATTACAGTTTTTTGCATGCTAATCACTAATTTTTAAGGATGTAAGAATTTTTTGGATTTTTAATTATGCTGAGGAACTTATGGAGATAATACCAAAACACAAAATGGCTCCGCCATTTTGTGTTTTTAAAACCCTTACTGGGTTCGGTTTTTAATTCACAAAAGTGTCGTTACACTTTTGTGAATTGGTATAACTGTGAAAACAAAGTAATCAAAAAAATTGGGAATTTTTTTATATCTGTGATGTTGCTTAAAATATTCTGTTTGAATATGGCATTTTTATAGAGCAAGACTTGGTAAGGCGCTGAAACCACAGTAAAATAATTTTGGTGTCTGCCCAAGGGATAGGTTGCCAAGTTTAAGTTATATATAGTTTACAAACTTTACAAATACGTTACCGATACATTTATAAAAGACAAATTAACGGAGAAAACAACATGCAGGATGCAATTACCAGCCTGATCGGTGCTTATGATGCAACTGGTAAATACTTTGATCGCGATGCCATGGATACCCTCAAATCCTTCTTTGCAACTGGCAACGCCCGTTTAGCCGCTTCTTCGGCAATCACCGCTAATGCCGCCTCGATTGTGCGTAAGTCTGGCTCACAATTATTTGAAGAAGTCCCTGACTTGATCCGCCCAGGTGGGAACGCCTATACAACCCGCCGTTTTGCTGCTTGCTTGCGTGACATGGACTATTATTTGCGCTATGCCTCCTATGCTCTAGTTGCAGGCAACAATGATGTACTTGATGAAAGAGTATTGCAAGGCTTGCGTGACACTTATAGCTCTCTAGGAGTGCCAATTGGTCCAACTGTTAAAGGCATTCAAATCATGAAACAGGCTGTTATGGACTTAGTGGGCGAAAATGCTGACTGGTTAGCAGCACCTTTTGACTATATGAGCCGAGAACTTAGCGAAAAGAATATCTAATTAAAAATGCGCGTGAAGCGCCTCAGAAATTCTAATGATGAAACAATTTGGGGTTTTCCAGCGCTTGTGGCGCTGGAAAACCCCAAATTGTTTTTTGAAAGCCAGCCGAAAGGTAGCTGTCAAAAAAACAATTTTTAAAATGGGAATTGCTGTTCGTGCCCTTTTTTAGTTAGATATTATTCTTCAAAATGATTTAAGATTGTTAATAATCGAAACAAGCTCGATTTAGTCTAGGAGAGAATTTAAATATGGCTTTAGTACCAATGCGCCTGCTGCTCGATCATGCAGCTGAAAACGGATACGGCATCCCTGCATTTAACGTTAACAACATGGAGCAAATCCAGTCGATCATGCAGGCTGCTAATGAGACAAACAGCCCTGTGATCCTACAAGCTTCTCGTGGCGCACGCAATTATGCAGGCGAAAATTTCTTGCGCCACTTAATTTTGGCTGCTGCCGAAACTTATCCTCATTTGCCAATCGTGATGCACCAAGATCACGGTAATGCACCAGCAACTTGCTACTCAGCAATCCAAAATGGATTTACTAGTGTAATGATGGACGGCTCCTTAGAAGCTGATGCCAAGACCCCAGCTAGCTATGAGTACAACGTAGCTGTTACCTCTGAAGTTGTTAAAGTTGCTCATGCTTTCGGCGCAAGCGTTGAAGGTGAACTTGGCTGCTTAGGCTCTCTCGAAACTGGTAAGGGTGAAGCTGAAGATGGACATGGTTTTGAGGGTGCTTTAGACCATTCACAACTTTTGACCGATCCTGATGAAGCTGCTGATTTCGTTGAGCGCACTCAGGTCGATGCTCTCGCAGTAGCGATCGGAACTAGCCATGGTGCTTATAAGTTTACTCGCAAGCCTACTGGCGAAATCTTAGCTATCAGCCGTATCGAAGAAATTCATAACCGCTTGCCTAATACTCACCTTGTTATGCATGGTTCTTCTTCAGTTCCTGAAGATCTACTTGCAATGATCAATGAATTTGGCGGCGCTATTCCTGAAACCTATGGTGTACCCGTTGAAGAAATTCAAAAGGGCATCAAGTGCGGAGTACGTAAGGTCAATATCGACACCGACTGTCGTCTTGCTATCACTGCTGCAGTACGTGAAGCTTTGTTCAAGAATCCTAAAGAGTTTGATCCTCGCCACTTCTTGAAGCCATCAATCAAGTACATGCAAAAAGTTTGTGCCGATCGCTATACTCAGTTTGAAGCTGCTGGTCAGGCTGGCAAGATCAAGCAAGTTAGCATTTATGACTTTGTTCCTAAATATGCTAAGGGCGAATTGAAGCAAGTTAGCCGCGAAGTTGTTAAGGCTTAGTCATTAAAAAGCCTCGCCAGCGAAGCTTTTTTACATAAAAATATAAAACAATGGGCGCAGTGCGCCCATTGTTTTTTACTAGCATTTATTTGATAGGATTCAAATACCAGTTCACAAAAGTGTCGTCACACTTTTGTGAATTAAAAAACAAACCCAGTCAGGGTTTTAAAAACACAAAATGGCTTCGCCATTTTGTGTTTTGGTATAAAGTTGCAGCCAGTATCCACCCAAACTTTGCTCATGACTTCTTCACCATCTTTCGTTGCAGAGCCAAATAGAGTAAATACATCCCAAAAACCAAAACTTTTGGTGGTCGATGATGAACAAGATAACCTTGATTTGCTATATCGAACTTTTCGTAGGGAATTTACCGTATTTAGAGCGGACAGTGGTATCAAGGCTCTAAAGGTCTTGGAAAAAGAAGGAGAGATGGCGGCAATTATTTCCGATCAGCGAATGCCTGAGATGAATGGAACCGAGTTTCTCAAACTTACTGTTTCGGATTTTCCTGATACGATGAGGATTGTTCTGACGGGATATACAGATATTACCGATCTGATCGATGCGATCAATTCCGGACAGGTTCATAAATATATTACGAAGCCATGGGAGCCTGATCAACTGAAGTCGGTTGTGTCAGAGGCAACCCATTGCTATGATTCGCTTAAGCAACGTTCTGAAGCAATAAGTCGATCGCAAGCTCAGAATGCTCTGTTATCAGTAATTGTAGCTATCTCGAAGACATCTAACCAGTTATCTGATTGTGTACTCCCTTTAGCTAGTGCGTTTAAGGATAATTTTGGTGCCGATGGAGTGATCTTGCAGTTAGTTGAGCAAGGAGCTTTGATTGATACTAAAGCTACATGTGGTGATTATATTTGGGACTTAGCAGCAGATGCTTTAGTCAGAACAGCGATCGCTTCAAAAAAACCTCAAATTTCTCAGTCGTCAAATCAACAAGATGTTCTAGATGACCCATACAAAACCAAATTGGTACTCTCCATTACTTTTCGAGAAGAAGTTTTAGGCATATTGTCGATGCGTTGGCAGATTGATAATGCTTTAAGTCCTAGTGATATTGAAATGATTCAACAATGCGCTGATGAGGCGGCGATCGCTTTAACTTGTATTCGTTACTATGCAAAATCTTAAATTAAGCTTTGAGTCGAATTTTGAAACTCTTTTAGCATTGGCAATCACGCTAGCCAATCAAGCCCATGCAGGACAACTGGATAAAGCGGGAAAGCCCTATATTTCTCATCCGCTAACGGTGATGGCACAAATGAATACTCCCGAAAGTAAAATTGTGGCAGTATTGCATGATGCGATCGAGGACTCTGATTTGACGATCGCAGATTTGGTTCGCCAAGGATTTCCAGAATTTATTACTGATGCGATCGCGGCAATTACCAAACTCGAAGGTGAGCAATATGAAGATTATATTTTGCGGGTGAAATCTAATGCGATCTCTCGCCAAGTAAAGATCGCTGATGTTACCCATAATATGGATATTAGTCGAATTGCCAATCCTACGGAAAAAGACTTTCAGCGTTTAGAGAAGTATAAAAAAGTTCTCCTTGAGTTACAGCAAGTGTGAAATCAAGGATTACAGAAACGCTTACTCCCTTCCCAGTGAACAATTAGGCGTGGGAGGGGGA
>QBMK01000011.1:0-70629 GCA_003249035.1 Pseudanabaena sp. | reverse complement strand
GAAGCCGGGCACGCCTAATTGTTCACTTTATAACGCCTATTCTTTGGGTGGGAAGGGAGTAGTACATGACAAAAAATTAAAAATAGAACAGTAAAGCCGCCTAAAAACCTTGCCCATCATGGATTTAAATATTTCGCCTAAAACCATTGTTATTGGGTTTTTAAATGCTTTCTAATTCTATTTGTCTGCTTTTCTTAATAGTGAAATTTTTTAGATACGTCTTCCAAATAGCTAGAATAATGCTTAGCACTAAAAAAGAAAAAAGTTTTTATAGCATTTGCCTCAGAGGGTAAAGCCAATAAAGATAATTTTTATTCAACATTAATGA
Source organism: Pseudanabaena sp. (assembly GCA_003249035.1). Taxonomy (GTDB): domain Bacteria; phylum Cyanobacteriota; class Cyanobacteriia; order Pseudanabaenales; family Pseudanabaenaceae; genus Pseudanabaena. The sequence continues at coordinate 70,301 of QBMK01000011.1, read as the reverse complement.
ATAGCTTTGCTTTTTTAGACCGACCAAATGATGGTGAATTCCTCAAAATATTTATATGGATAATCCTGCAATTAACGATCATAAAATCCATGCTTTGATCGCTCAAAGATGGAGTCCCCGAGCTTTTGATAGTAGACCTGTAGAAACCGATAAACTTGCTCAGTTATTTGAAGCTGCAAGATGGTCTTCTTCTTGCTTTAATGATCAACCTTGGACATTTATTGTGGCAACCAAAGATGACACGGTGAACTATCAAAAACTACTTGATTGTCTAGTTCCCGCCAACGTCTCGTGGGCGCAAGTTGCTCCGGTATTGGGTCTAATCATTGCCCAGAAGAACTTTAAGCATAATGGCAAGCCAAATGCTTGGGGCGAATACGATGCAGGCCAAGCGGCGGCGACTCTGGTATTGCAGGCTGCTGCACTAAATCTGGTCGCACACCAAATGGGTGGATTTGACCCAGCAAAGGCGATCGCTACTTTCAGTATTCCTGAAACGGCTCGTCCAATTGCGGCGATCGCGATCGGCTATGAAGGAGAAACGAACAATTTGCCCCCAGATTTACAAGAACGAGAAATCGCACCGCGCACTCGTTATCCCTTGTCCAGCTTTGTCTTTACAGGTGAATGGGGAAACGCTGCCCAGTTTGTATAGCCTCTCGATAGCAAACCTAAAAAGAGAGGGTGCGAAGCACCCTCTCTTTTTTTTTATAGTAAGCCTGCTTGCGCCAAACCCAAAATCAAACCCGCGCCAAGGACATGACCAAAGCTAGTGACGGCTAGCAATTCTGACAAACCAAAGCCTGAAAATAGACCAGGTAATTCAATAGGTAAGCTAGGACCAACACCTTTGACTTGGATGCCATAACGAGCAACGACTAACGCAAATGCATTAGCAGTTATCATGATCAACGCAACACTTGGCGACCAAATAGGAGTAGCGGGAACTGCGGCAAGTAAGTTAAAAGATAGATGTGTCATAAATTTGTATTCCTAAGTCTAATTACCTATAAAATTTTATAATTTCCATAATCCTAAGAGGTATCTAGACATCAAAAAATTCTTCTTAAGCTAAATTAATCAAACTTAGTAATCGTTTACAGTTATAGCTGCTGCAAGCTGTGCAAAGAAATAATACCAAAGCAAAAAATGGCATAGCCATTTTTTGCTTTTAAAGCTCTTACTGAGTTTAGTTTTTAATTCTTAAAAGTTTTTTCATGCTTTTGTAAATTGGGATCAACTACAAAGGAAAAGTGCATAAACAAAACTTCGCTACTCACCGTTTTTTGCGCTTTTCCTAGATAAAGATTGCTGGCTGAGCATGTTTTTAAGAGGTTTAGATTTCTTCTAAAACTTTGAATCGCACATGATTGAGAGCAAGCTCACCAATTGAATAGGGCTGAGGTTGAATCGTCTCAAAAAAGATTCCTTTGCCAATTTCTACATGATACCAAGGCAATCCCATAAACCAGCGTGTGGGATAGGGACGAAAGCCAGTATCATCTGGATTAGATTCCATTGGCAACCATCCAATACTGGGAATATAGAATTCTATCCAAACGTGATTGTAATATTGATGCAGAGGGATGTTCATCATTAGTTCACCGTCATGGGGACACTTATATCGTCCAACAGTCCGACAAGCGATTCCATTTAATCGAGCTAGAGCTAGTAGTAAACCCACATATTCACCACAAGAGCCTGTACCTCTAACTAGAACCTCCTCAGGCGCTGCAATGTAGGGTGTAACTCGGTAAGAGAGCTTGTCATAGACGTAATCACGAATCAGCAGCATCTTCCGTAGAATATTTGTTTCATTTCCCACTGCTTCTTTGGCTGCGGCTTGAATGATTGGATTATCCATGCTCAATCCATCATCATCAATTAGGTAGAGCTTCTGCATTTGGGGAGAAAGCTCAGGAACAAATTCTACTTCACTATCTTTAAGTTCATACTTGATTCCATGAAGTTCTAGGGTTGCTTTCCAGCCAAACATTCTCGCTTCTTCTGGCTTCAGATTGCCTAGCTTGAAAGCGGCGACACGCTGACCATCAACAATTTCTTCCTCAAAGGGAATACCTATTGGCTCGATCGCTAATAATTTTTGGCGATAGGTATCGCTAGGATAAGCAACTCGCCATGTGAGGTTATAGACTGAGGTAGGATCTTCCGCAGATAATTCTTCAAGATAGATCATCTCCACCTTGTAGCCACTTGTGAGTGTATAGTTTAACTTCTCATCTTGGTATTGATTAAATTTGAGACGATGGATAAAAGTTTTTTCGCGTTCAGAAACTGAAAATGGCTGATCCAAATCGTTAGGATTGTCACGAATGTAGTTTTCATCGCCTGAGTAAACCACATACAGATCGCTGCCCAAAAATCCTAATCCGGTTGGATTAGGAAATGGAGTCAAACCTCGATGCGCAACTTCACCTGTTTTAGCATTAAGTCGGTAAACTGTTTCCTCAGTGCGATCGCTAACCCACAATTCTTCGCCGACTAAAGTTAGCGCTTCAAATCCGGCTCCAGGGGCATCCATAATTCGTAGCAAGGTACGAGTGGCGCGTCCAAACACAAAAATTTTGCCAACTTCACGAGAACTTACGTACACACCGCCTTCGGATACTGCGATGCCATCGATTTTATTGGGTAGCTCCATAAATGGTTGCAGATCAAAATCAACCATATCGCAATAATAAATTCCATTGTCCTTAGTAATCCAAAGCATTTCCCCAGCGATCGCTAAACCAGTAGCATCCCGAAATTGTGATGCGGTGTAATTATTTAGTACTGTTGCGCCTTCAGAAGAGGGATCTATTTTGAGCAGATGTCCTTGATAGGAATCAACACAAAGCGCATAGGGTTTGCCACTATTTACATCAGTACTTACTTCGGTTTGCCACACTAAACCATGAAGGTTATAAGCGCCAACGGGATAAATCGTGCTCGGTAAGCTAGACATAGGGTATTTAAGCGGGTGTATAGGCGGATAAATTTAGAAAAGCTTTAGGCTTTCTACAAATTCTGATCTGACTTCAAAAGCAACATTACTTCCGTAGCGAAGGTAACAGTAGCTAGAATTACATGCTTAGGGTGCAATTTATCAAAGCGCAATAATTTTTTAAAAGTAGTGCAAAGCAATGCTTTAAAAAAATTATTGGATTGCGTTTAATTTGAGCAATGGCGATTTAGAAAGTACCGCTTTGTCTTTTATTTGGTGACATCTAGACCTAATTCAGGACAAGGGAATGCTTTTGTTCCAGTCCAGTCAGTAAAAGTAGTTTCATTAAGGTAATGTCTTGGAGTTTGCAGCATTAATTTCCATACTTTATGTGCGTCCATCAGGTTAAATTGTTCTGGATAGTATGTTAATAGTAACTTTTGCACCATAGGATAGTAATCTGGGTTCATACCGGGGAAAAGATGATGTTCGGTATGATAGGAAAAGTTTATATGCAGAGCATCCAGTATTTTGGGTACTCGAATGGAAAGACTATTTAGTAAGACATCATTCGCATCGGTCATGCGGCATAGAAGATGGTTAGTGTAGATATAAAAGATTAAACCTGCATAACCAACCCAAATTGGCACTAGGTAACTTAAAAAAATCTTGACAGGAGAAAATTCTAGGCTTGATAAGATAGTTATATGAAAGCCAATAATTGCTAATAATTCTAAAACTATTGAATATCTTTCTTTTTTGGAAACGCTAAAAGCAAATACTGGATATTGAGCTGAGAGATTATTAAAAAACAGAACTGAAGTAAGATTGCGAAATGTGTGAACTCCCCATGCATGCCCCATACCGATCGCTAATAGAATTGGATTTACTTCTGACGATGGAACGAAAGCATTTTGAATCCATTTACCCCAATTATTTGGTTGTGAAAACAAATAGTTGCGATCGGGATCTTGTTCAGAATTTGTTTTGTTATGATGTTCGCGATTATGAACCGCTTTCCAGAGAGTTGGAGGCATCCATAGCATCGTCAATCCTAGCAGACTAACTAAACGTCGTATCCAAGGATTACTGATTGCTGAACTATGTAATAGATCGTGGGTACTAAATAGTAAAACAATGATGCTATTTGCCATGACGATAGATATTGGTAAATATAGCCAGAGACAATACCAGTTCCATCGATCTAAATAAGATGCGATCGCCCAACCACTGATTAAAAGCATCGCGTTAATTAATAAAATCCAGACTTTATTAGGGTCAGCAAGAAATGCTTCAGGTGGGAGGAATGGGCGCAGCTTTTTTGCATATTCTGCTTGAGTTATTAATTTTTTTTGATCGACAATATTCATGCTTAACCAGCTATTTTTTTTGCATAGAGATCTGATGTTGCAAAAACCCCCCTTATATAGACTTACCACGTCATTTAGTCTGGCGATCCTTTAGATTGCTAAACAATGCAGAAATTCACACCCAATTTCTGCATTGAAAATGCCACAAGATATTTAATCAATCAGGATCTTATTCCTAGCCTCACATACCAAAGACCAATTACTTATGCTGAAGAATTTAAAACCGAATCTCCAAATAATCTAAATGAGTAAAAGCTTGATAGGTCAAAGATTTTGCTTTCTCAATTTCTTAATTATATGTAGATTAAAGCAACCTTAAATTAATTTAGCAAAAATTCTTAACTATTTAAAATTGATTGACTGGCTATACTAGTTTTTAAATTTAAAATTCATGAATACATGAGTTTGACCACTATTTATCCCAAAGTATTCTTAAGTCAATATTTTTTCTGATTTTTACTCGAGCAATCCTTTAAGCTGAGAGAAACCAAAATGACTGCTAGAAGTGTATTTTCAGGTATTCACAAGCATGTCCCTATTGTGGGAGATATAACCCTAAAAAGCCCATTTGCCTACAGAGCAACTCGGTTAATTGCGGGAGCTCTAAATTTGACGCAAATGGCTTTTGCTGAAGCCTATATTAATGGTTTAGAAATACCAGATTCAGTTTTGTGCGCGATCATGGATAGCTCCATGTCTACTTTGTTTAAGCATTTCCCTAGCCTAATGGCTCCCTACGAATGGGTATTAAACGAATCCGATCATCTTGCTGAATCTTCACCAGAATTGATGAAGCTCCAGTATGACTTACCCCAGACTATGCTCAATTCCATGCTCGGCGATTGGGATGTTATCTACCCTAAGTACAGTATGGGGCTTTGGGAGAATGGGGCGATCGATCTCGAACAATCGCAAATGCACATGATCGATCAGGTAATTGAAAGACTAGGGATCGTTGATGGTGATCATATTTTGGATTTTGGCTGTGGCTGGGGCTGCGTCGCCAATTACATCATGTCTAAGTTCCCTAAAGTTCGGTTTACAGGACTAAATCTGAGTCATCAACAATGTGAGTACATGCGCGGCAAGATGAATGATCCGCAGAGCTTTCTCAGTGGTGGTCGTTTCACGCTCCATGAAGGTGATTTTAATGAAGCTCAATTTGGTGAAAAATTTGACAAAATTATCTCAATTGGATTCTTCTGTCATGTGGGAAATCTAACCAATGCTTTGCAAAAGTTATCATCTTTTCTCAAAAGTGACGGCAAAGCATTCATTCATATTTTTACTGTGCGTACCCCTAACAATGTGTCTTCTGGGTTTACGCACAAGTATATTTTTCCTCATGGTCGCTACTGGAATTATGACGCAGTTCCAAATTGTAACCGCGATCTAAAAACTATCGATCGCTGGTACATAAATGGTACAAACTACCAAAAAACTTTTGCAGCATGGTTACAGCGATTTGACCAGTCTCAAGAGACGTTCAAGCATCTTGACTATGGCATGGACTATGCAAAGTTCCGAAGGATTTGGCGATTCTACTTGTTGCTATTAGGAACAGCGATTGGTAGTTGTGAAGGTGAGTACAATGGAAACGGTCAATATTTAATGACTCATGTATGACCTAGCAATCTGATTGTGTTTCACATTTGTTAAACGATGAAAATCATTAGCCAAGAGAAAAAATTCTGATCTGAGTTTTCATTTTTCTTTACAGCAATTGCTGATCGAAAAAGCCACAATATAAATTCTAAAAGCGTTGCAAAGCAACGCTTTTAGAATTTATATTGGTTTGGGTTTGAGCGCAAAGCGCTGTATATGGCTTGATTTAACAAATGTGACACTCTCACTAATTATTCTTCAAACTGCCAACGATCTTGTGAGGCGGCTTCATCAAAGAAACGCTTGGGACGAAGGGTTAACGTGATTTTACCTAGGAGTTTTACATCTGGGGAGGAATCAAACCATGCAAACTTAAGATTTCCATTTTCATCGGCGATCGCAAAATAACTATTCTCATCCCAATCTCGTTGGGCGCGATCGACTAGTACTAAAACATCTTCAGCGCGATCGCGAATCGTACTAACAACTTCTTCTTGCGCGATCGCTGCCTGCAAAGTATCTGTATTACATGAAACGATTACTCCATCTTCCGCTTCATGAACTACAAACCATCCTGGGAGGGTTGCCCATGTTGACTCGCCTGAAGAATGAACAATCCCAAAAGGAGCAATTTCTTCAGCAAAGGGAACTGCTTTGAACTGATCAATTGACATTGGTAAAGTTCCAACGACAGGCAAAATGCGAGGGATACTATCCTCGGCATCGTAACGGAAGTTAGGCAACTTAGGAGCTTTCTTTTTGGTGGGGTTAGCCATGTCAGTGAGCAGACGTTCGATCGCCGATCTCGCTTTTTCGCTATGGGCAAAACGCAAACCTCGTGCAATCAATCTTGTCCGTTCTTGCGGATCGATTTTGCCTTGGGCAGCTTTCAGCACTTGTAATACAACTGCATCTCCAGGGTGTCGGGTAAATCCTTCAGGCAAATTTGCCACAGAAGAAGCTTCTTTAATCGCTTTAACTACATCTTTGGCTTCCAAAACATCAAGATTCTTCTCAAGAGCAAAGGTCGCCATCGTTACTCTTTCGGACTGATTAAGTACGCGCAACTCATTGAGAATGTCACTTCCTTTTTGTTCAAAATGGGCAAGGACGATATCGGTAGCGCTTCCTGCTTGAAGGCTAGCATAGACCTGTGAAGCAACGACAATCTGATTTTGTTGAACTGGCTCAAAACCCGTATTTTCAAAAATTGCAAGGGAATTCTCTCCCATTTTTTGTAGCATTTGGCAAGCAATTCCCCACTGCACCCAAGTTCCTTCTTTATGGCGTAAGAGTTTTAAAAGTCCTTCAGAGTCGGTGGGAAGCGTGGGTACTGGGGTTGGCATAGTTGTATCTGGAAATAAATTAGAAATGAGAGCGATCACTTTGCTCTGCCATATAACATTTATATCATCTCACCTTAGATGCTCGATTCCCCAGACACACAAATAGCCAAGAACTCAAGTTCTTGGCTAAAAGCTTAAGTCATCTAAAGATGACTAAATAAAATCAACCCGTTTCAACTTTTAGCTCGCACTTGAGTGCAGGGCTATTGTCTTAGGCCGCAACTTTTTTGTGTTCGCGCATCGAGTTCACAAAACGCTCAAATAAATAATCGGCATCATGTGGCCCTGGACTAGCTTCTGGGTGATATTGCACGGAGAAGATTGGCAAGGTTTTATGTTCTAAACCAGCAACGGTGCGATCGTTGAGGTTGATATGGGTTAACATCGCGGGAGATTCATCAAAAGATTCACCGGTGAGCGCAAAGCCATGATTTTGGCTAGTGATTTCGACACGGCGATCGGCATTTTCGGCTTGGTTTTGGGCTGGTTGATTTAAGCCTCGATGTCCAAACTTGAGCTTGAAGGTGTCGCCACCCATTGATAAACCCAGAATCTGGTGTCCTAAGCAAATACCAAACATGGGTTTATCAGAAGCTAGCAAAGCTTTGGCGGTCTCAATGCCTTGAGTAACAGCGGCTGGATCTCCAGGCCCGTTGGATAGGAAGATACCATCTGGATTGTAGGAGAGAATCTTTTCAGCTGGGGTGTCAGCAGGGACGACGATCACGCGGCAACCGTAGCTAGCTAAACGTCGTAAGATATTGCGCTTCACACCGAAATCGATCGCCACAACAGTCATCGCTTCACCTGATAACTGAGATGGTTCGATAAATTCCCATTCAGGTAAGGTTTTGTCTGACCATTCATAAATGCGATCGGTGGAAGCTTCTTGAGCGAGGTTTTGACCTTGCATCGAAGGAGCCGCATTTACTTTCGCTAATAACACTTCAGGATCGAGAATTTCCGTAGATATCCCACCATTCATTGCGCCTAGCGATCTCAATTTGCGTGTAAGTGCGCGAGTGTCAACCCCTGCAATGCCGACGACATTATGCGCTTTGAGGTAATCGGGCAGAGACTGACGCGATCGCCAGTTACTAGGTACAGCTGTAATATTTCTGGCGATCACACCGCGCACTTGTGGGTGATCGGACTCATTATCTTCGGGGGTTACGCCTGTATTTCCAAGCTCAGGACAGGTAAAAGTAACAATTTGACCTCGGTAGCTGGGATCGGTCATTACCTCTTGATAGCCAGTCATACCAGTATTAAATACCACTTCGCCGATTGCAGTTCCAGATGCGCCAAACGCATAACCATGGTAACAAGTACCATCCGCCAAGACCAAAATCGCTGCTTGCTTTGTTGCCATATCTTCAAATACTCGTTCGTTGCTGTCCAATATTTAAATACTTATTGTGGACACTAGAGATCATTCTAAACGTTATCTAAGACACTTTTAGCAAATCGATAGGTTCTTCATTTAATAATTTTTCAATATAAGCATTTAAATGAACCAGTTTTATAACACTTAATCGATGAAGCTTTTCTAATATCTCCATTTCTTTTTGCCATTGCTCTAAAGAAGTAATTTGAGATTCATCGACTTCAACTGTCACATTTGGGACATTAAATCCTTCAAGGCTGTAACCATATTGCTGTTGCTCAGTTACAGCATATTGTTCTACAACGATCGCAACTGAACCACGTTTCAAATTATGGGCTGGGATGTCATGTAATAAAACGACTTCGGAGAATAAAGGATATTTAGGTTTCATAATAATTACTCCCGATCGCTAGAACGTTTAGGAACTAATGTAACAAATTTTGCTTGTTGATTTTTTATCATCCAAATGGTAGTAACTTCAAGCTCTCTGCCATTTATACCTTTAAGTTTTGCTTCAATTTTATATTTGTCCCCATAGGTCGTTTTTTCTAAAAATTGGGCAGGTTGAGGCAAAATTTGCGATCGTAAATCAGCTTCTAACTGTTGCCAATTTTCTAGGGTATATCCTGCTTTCTGAAGAAATTGTGCTTTGTCATCTTTGGGCAGAAGCACCAACAGATATTTGGTGAGCTTTTCTTCGGCGATCGCGGTGTCAGCAGGAAGTAGCATCGTTATATCTAGACTCCTATTTCTAATTTTGCCACTATAGCGCGATCGCTTTTACTACCATCTATAGGTAAGTTCATCTGCTGCCTAAATTCAGTTAGTTCTTGAAAATAGTTGGTCAAGTAGTTTTAATTAATAAATTATCGAGTAAATAATCACAAAAGTCATATTTTACGACCATTTTATGTAAAATACCTTAAATTGACAAGTTGCCACTATGTTATCGAATGAATCAATAAATTACAAGCTTATATTAATCGCACATATGATATGTGCCGATCAACAGATTCATAGTGACGAGGCAAAGGCTCTGCATGAATTGGCAGAGCAAGTTAATGCCAATCAACAAACTATTGACGAAACAGAGAAAATATTTTCTCAAGATAAACATCTTATCTCTGTTGAAGATGCAGCTAAGAAAATCAAACCCAATGAAAGATCTGAGTCAATCAGACAGGTTTTAGCGATCGCTTACGTTGATGGCTTTTTCTCTCCACTCGAAAGGGAGATGGTGGAGAAAATTGCAGATATATTTGGCTGTTCACAACAACTACAAGACATTATCGAAGCTGCTGAAGAGTTTAGGGCTAGTTGTGTCAATGATGATGGTAGTGAGAATGAGTCATCAAAACTCTCTCTTGGTGCAGTCATTCTAAAAGGGGCTGAGTCTGTTTTATCAAAATCGCTTGTTCAGAAGTTGGGACAAATTGCTCCTGAGAATATTGGACGCAAAATTGAAAAATTGCAGCGAGAAATCTTGCTGTCGGGTGAAGAGTATGATGCGGCTATCAAGCAATGTGGTGATATTGCTAGGGAAGATTATCAGTTTTCGGAACTGTCTCTAAATAGAACTTTACAATCACTAGACAAGCTAAAGATCAATATTCAAAAACGTCTTTCAGTTGTGCGGAATCAATCAAGTGGAAAGGGAACTTCCAGTAGTGCTAAGGAGGTCTTTGCTTTACTGGAAGAAACTAGAAAAGCGTTGACAACTGAAATAATCAAAGAGATCGAACTGTTAAGAGAATCTCTAAAAGCTAAACAGCGTGCGCTTAATCACTTTAGCATTGCTTTTATGGGGAAGACAAAAGCGGGGAAAAGTACACTTCACGCTATTGTTACAGGTGGCGGATGGGAAGCTATTGGCGTAGGGAAACAACGCACAACTCGCTACAATCGAGTTTATGAATGGAAAAACATCCGAATTATTGACACTCCTGGAATTGGCGCACCTGAAGATGGAGGCAGAACAGATGAAGAAGTTGCTCAAAGTGTGATTGATGAATCTGATGTTATTTGCTATGTCGTCACTAATGACAGCATTCAAGAAACTGAATTTAGTTTTCTAAAAAGCCTCAAAGAGAAGACAAAACCTTTGATTATTCTCCTAAACGTCAAAAATAATCTGCGAGATTCTAGGCGTTTACAACACTTTTTAAGCGATCCTAACAAGCCATTCACACAAGAGGGGAAAAGTAGTCTTAAAGGTCACATTGAGAGGATTCGCCGTTACGCTCAAGAGCATTACGCTAACAACTACTTCGATGTCATTCCTTCTATGCTTTTGGCTGCCCAAATGTCTCGTGAGCCAGAAAACGAGAAAATTAAAGACAAACTATTTGAAGCTAGTAGAATAAAGGATTTTCTAGATTCTATTCGAGTATCTCTAGTCGAATATGGCACTATTAGGCGATCGCAAACCCTTTTAGGTTCAACGGTGGGAACTGTTGAAAAGCCTCAGAAATGGCTTGCCAAAGAATCCCAAACATACCAAGAGCAGCTTGAAAGTCTAAGAGAAAAGCGAAGGACTGTATTGGGGAAAGTCAAATCAGAAGAACAACACTCTCTCCTTGACTTAGAAAATCAAATTGGAGAAGTTTTTCAGGAAGTCAGTAACAATGCAGTCACATCTTTCGCTAGAGACAATTGGAAAGCAGACCAACCTACGATGATTAAAAATTGGGAGAAAAAGCTTAAAGACATTCGTTTTTCTGAGCGAATTGGTAATGCCTATCAAAAAGTGGGTGAAGAGTTTAAAAAGAAAGTTTCTGAAATTCTTGAAGAATTAGGCAGAGAATTACAGCTTGTATCAGATTTGTCGGGTGGAAGTTTCAAATTTGATAAACATGATACAGATGGCTCTACAAAACTGTATCTGCGGACAGGTGGCATACTGTTAGCTATAGCATCAAGTGTTATGTTTTTTACTCCATTAGCCCCTTTTGCTCTTGCAGTTGGATTAGTTGGTACTGCAATGACACTTATTAGTAATATTGGTGGTTGGTTCAAGTCAGAAGACGAAAAACGGAGAGAAGCTGCCGCTAAAATCACAAGCTCACTGCGTAGTCAACTAGAAACTCAACAACTACAGTTTACAAAAAAGGCAAAAGATGATTTTCGTAAGTCTTGTAGACAAACTGAAAGAGATATCGATCAATATTTTGAAGAACTGATTGCGGGAGTTGAAGCAATTACTACTGAACTAAGGGCATCACAAGTGCAGATTCAAGGGACTTCTAACTATTTGAATCGTGCTTATGCCAAGCGCATTATTGATTATTGCCTGAAACAGTATAATCCTCTGACTGATACATGCATAAGCCAAACCATTTTCAAAGTTGAAAGACAGTTTGGACAGTCAATAAACATTCAAACCAAGTCAAACATCAAAATAGCCAAGAAATTGCAGGATGATCTCAAACGAATCTTGCAAGAAGATATCACCATTCAAACTGTAAACACACAATCAAAATAGGTAAAGAACTATGTCTCAAGCAAATACAGGTTTTAAAGCTGCTGAAGTCGGAGCCAAGATCAAAGGAGGGCTTAGCAAGTTTGACAAGCTCTTAACCCAATCAAAAAAAGACGAGTTATCTGCTATTCGTGCAAAACTGCGCGATCAGCTAAAAGATTACCAAGCACAAGGAGCGATTAGAGTTGCTTTTATAGGTCAATACAACGCAGGTAAATCTACGATGATTTCTGCTCTCACTGGACGGCGTGACATTCGGATTGACTCTGACATTGCTACTGATATCACCTCTGTCTATGATTGGAATGGCATCCAAATAATTGATACCCCAGGGCTTTTCACCGATCGCCAAGATCACGATCAAATTACCTATGAGGCAATTGATAAAGCCGACTTACTGGTTTTTTCGCTTACCTATATGCTGTTTGATAAAGTAACAGCCAAAGACTTTAAACGTTTAGCCTATGAAAAAGGCTATCGATGGAAAATGATGCTTGTTGTCAACAAAATGTCTGACGAAGCAGGTGAAGAAGAACAAAAGATTGCCAATTATCGCCAGAGTCTAGCAACTGCGATCGCCCCCTATAGCCTTGATGAGTTTCCTCTGTGCTTTGTAGATGCCAAAGATTATTGTGAAGGTATAGACGAAGAAGATAGTTTTTTAACTGAAATTAGTCGTTTTCCAACTTTCACTGATGCGCTGAATAATTTTGTAGAACGTAGAGCCTCTTTGACAAAATTTGATACCCCGATCCGTATTGTTTTGAGACAATTAGAAGATGCTCAAAACATCGTGGTGCGTGATTCCGTAAAAGATACAGCTTTCTTTGAATTGTTATCTCGACTTAACTGCCTAGTCCAGCAAGATCGAGAACGTCTCCGTACTAAAGTCAAAAGCATTACGCTTCGCTTGTCTGCCACAGTTGTAAATGAAGGAGCGGCTCTAGCTGATTTAATCGGTGAAAAAGATTTTGAATTAGAAGCAAAACAGGTAGAAGTTAGAGTACAAAGCTATTGCGAAAAAGCGGCTGAAGAAATTCAAAGAGAAGTTCAAGCTACTCTAGATTCGACTCGAACAGCAGTCACGGAACTACTTCAAGGTGATTTGTTTAATGCTTTTGAGGCACGATTATCAGCCAGCCAAAATATCTCTGTAAAATCTGTAACTGCTAGTTCTGATACTGCCAAATTACAAAGACAGGTTGAAGTTCTTAAAAAGATTTCTACAAATGTGGGAGGCGAGATTAGAAGGTTGGCAGTAAATTCAGGTGCTGTAGGATCTAGCGGATTTTTAGCAGCCTCACAAGTGGCAGGTAGTAGCGCTCATCAAATTGTTTACAGTGTTGGTAAATTCATTGGCTTTAAGTTTGCACCTTGGGGGGCTGTTAACATTGCGAAAAATGTTGCCAATGCTATTCCTTTTATTGGTGGAGCACTCAGCATTGCCTCTGTATTTATGGAATTAAAAGGTATGGATGAAGAACAGAAACAGCAACAAGAGTTGCTTAATGCTCGCCTAAATGTCACAAGTCAATTTGTCTCTATTTCTAAACAGTTAGAAGAACAAGCAAATGAGCAACTCAGAGAGTTTGAGTCACAATTTTTTGGCGATATTGAAAAACAAATTTTAGAAGCTCGTCAGCGTGAAGAGGTAGAAATCAAAAGCTCAAATCATTATTTTAGTGAGCTTGTCGATCTCCGTAATGAATTTCAGGAAATTCTGAGTGATATATCTAAATCTGCTAATAGTTAGTCTGTTGTCATCAAGATTATGTGGCGAAGTCATAGGTTTAAAATGCGCTAATTCAGGTGGCTAAATTAGCGCCCACTAGCTAGACCCATAGAGCCTGTCGATGATGAAACAATATTTTCCGATTGGCTAAAGATATCGCTGTAACCTCCAGACTAACTTTGACATTTCCACTTTTTGGACTCGCAGATCCCCTTCCCGTAGTTGAAATCGCAACACGAGATAAGATTTGAGTGAAATATTGAAGTTGACTTGTAGCGGAATCACTTAATCATTTCGCTGATAATCTCCAAAAAATGAAGGGCTAGTAACAGTTGTACCAACCCTCGAAGTTAATTATTAAATTATTAAAAATACATAAAGCCCATGTTTAGCTGATAACTTCAGCGATTTCAATAACTTGACCATCGGGGTCTTTAACCAAAAAGTTTAATGGTTTTTCACTACGAACTTTGTGCTTGATGCCGCGAACTTGGATTTGCAATAACAATTGCTCAACGCAGTCTCGATTGAAGCAAATATGTCTTCCTCTGTTTGGATCGGTGACATTTGCTCCCGGTACGATATGCAGTTGCACGTTTTTCTTTAGTAGATACCATGCACCTTCCATGTCTGCCGAATATTGCTGCGATTGCGATCGTCTAGCTTCGGCAGGAATATAAATTGGATCGGCAGGTGCTCCCATGCCATATTCGTAGCCATAGTAATAATGTAGCGGCACAACAGCGATCGGCAGTTTCAACTCGCCTTCATAGAAATATCGAGCTTGATCGAGGTTGGAAACCATGATCGTATGTACTTTTGGTGCGCTGGTGAGAAACATCCACATGGCAACAGCGTATGCGCCGAGGAGCATAACCATGATGCCTTGAGTAGAAAAAATTGACTCCATCGTAAAGCAACTACATTTTATATAGACTAAGTTTTTTAGTTTAACGCAACTGTCATGGCTTTAAGTAATTGCGTAACACTTTGGAGATAATTCCTGTGCTTTGCTGGTTTAAAAATCTTGCCGATCGCTTGCTAAGCGTAAAATCTTTCCTGCTAACATCGCCGCTCCGAAGCCGTTGTCGATATTGACCACTCCCACACCCGTCGCACAGGAATTAAGCATCGTCAACAAAGGTGCAAGCCCATTAAAACTAGCACCATAACCAATACTCGTCGGCACGGCAACAATCGGGCAATCAGCCAAACCTGCAACCACACTTGCCAGCGCCCCCTCCATGCCAGCTACCACGATAATCACATCAGCATCAGCGATCGCATCACGATGACTGAGCAAGCGGTGGATTCCTGCTACACCCACATCCCAAAGGCGTTTGACTGTAAATCCAGATAGCTCACCTGTCACAGCCGCTTCCTCTGCGATCGGTAGATCGGCAGTTCCGGCGGTGAGGATTGTCATTGTGCCTTGCTTTTTCATAGTTGATTCACCGAGGCAGCAAATTTGGGCGATCGGGTAATATCGCAAACCGCGCAAAGATGGCTGAATTAGTTCATAAACAGAAGATGAAATCTTGGTTGCCATTACCAAGGGATTTTTAGACTCCATCACCCGCATGATTTGGACAATTTGTTCAGGGGTTTTACCCAAGCCAAAAATCACTTCAGGAAATCCCGTTCGTAAAGTGCGATGGTGATCGATTTTGGCGAAATCTCCAACTGTCTCATAGTGGAGATATTTTAATTCTTCTAAAGCTCTCTCTGGGCTGAGTTCCCCTTTCGCTACCGTTTCCAGAATTTGCTTTAAGTTGTCATGCATAGAAATGAAATGTGCTGATTTAGGGCAATACTTTAGATAGTTTACTGATTTACGGTTAGTGTCATGACATTAACGGGAAGTGCGTGTCAAAAAATCAAAAATCTAAAGGTGACATATATTGCAGAAACAATAAGCTGCAAAATCATTACAGGAATTCCATAACGCAAAAAAGTCTTAAATGAAATTCGCCGCCCATGCTGTTCAGCAACACCTGCGGCGACAATATTTGCCGAAGCTCCAACTAGAGTTCCGTTACCGCCAAGGGTCGCGCCATACATCATTGCGTAAAACAGAGGTAATACGATCGCAGGAAACTGTCCTGTAAAATCAGGAGAGAGGATCTCAGAACCAGCTAAACCGACATTAACCACATATTGCTTGAGTAATGGAACCATTGCAACAACAAGCGGGATATTTGGAACAACGCTGGAGATTAATCCTACAAAAAAGATCAGAAGAATTGAACCAAGTGCAATATTTTTCCCTAAAAGCACTGCAAGAACTCCTGACATACTGATGATTACACCTGTTTTTTCGAGTCCTCCAATTAGGACAAATATGCACATAAAGAAAATCAAAGTACTCCAATCCACATCTCGCAAAATATGTTGCACAGAGTCAATTTTGCTGTGGTGCGAAAGCATCAGGGCTAGTGCGGCTCCCAGTAAAGCAACAGTTGCTGGGGATACAGGAATCGGCAGTGATTCACCAATCACGAAAAATAGCAGCACAAAGGCTGTGATGATTGCCCCAACGATCAAGGTTCGAGGATGATTGATAGTAGGACTAGGAAGGCGCTCAAGGTTTTCTAATTTTTTGTTCCAAATTTTGCGAAATAGGAATGGCAATATTGCCACAATCACACCAACAGCTAACGCACCACCAAGACTTAGTTTTAGCAAATAATCTACAAAGCTCATATTGATCGAATCACCGACAATATAAGTTGCAGGATCGCCAACGATAGTTAGTAAACCTGAGCTATTTGCAACAAACACCATCAAAATTAGCAAGGGTACAAAATCCACTCCAATTTCCTCTGCCATAGGAGGAATGAGCGGTGCTAATAACATTACAGTGGTTGCATTGGGTAACACTGCGCAGATTGGAGTGGTAATAGCGACTATCCCTAATAGCAAGCGATCGCCTCTTCCTTTGGCAATTATTACCATCTGGGTGGCAAGAAACTCAAAGACTCTAGTTGGTTGAAAGGCTCGAACCATAACCATTACGCCGAAGAAAAGACCTAAAGTGCCATGGCTTTTGCCAATGTATCCAATGGCTTCGGGCATGGTCATTACATTGGCTACAATCAGAATGAGCGCACCTAGAAAAGCGGCAATCGTAAAATGTAGCCACTCAGTAATCAGTAGAGCGATCACGCTGATAAAGGTAACCAACGACAATATTGCTTGCCAAGTTGCCATTCTAGTTAAATCTTTATAGATAGGTGTTGTCAGTAAAATTAGGATATCACCAACCAAAAGTAAAGGTGACGCGTAGATCTGTCTTTACTTTTACAAAATGGCGAAAATCCTTACTCTTTATAGGTTTACAGGATGATCAATGGGCTAGAGATCCGCAAGGAGTGAAATTAGCCAAATACAAAAAATCACTTCTTGTCAGGCGGAAACTCACTATAGGACTTGAGTTTGCTGTTACATTGTTTTTGTTATCGTGATTATCTTGTACAGCATTCGAAGATTTTATGGCAAAGCAAGGGCAACAACAACTAGATTTCGGGTTGGAGTCTAACGGGAGAAATATCATACCGACCTCATTGCATACAGAAATGCAGCGATCGTACCTAGAGTATGCGATGAGCGTCATCGTTGGTCGTGCTTTGCCCGATGCCCGTGATGGACTTAAACCTGTGCATCGCAGGATTATTTATGCCATGCATGAGCTTGGACTTGTTCCTGAGCGACCATTTCGTAAGTGTGCCCGCGTCGTTGGGGACGTATTGGGCAAATATCACCCTCACGGCGATCAGTCGGTTTACGATGCCCTAGTGCGCTTGGTGCAGGACTTTTCCAGTCGATACCCACTACTGGCGGGACATGGCAACTTTGGTTCCGTGGATAATGACCCTGCGGCTGCTATGCGTTATACCGAATGTCGCTTGGCGGCGATCGGCAATGAGGCTTTGCTGAGCGAAATCGAAGAAGATGTTGTTGATTTTATCGATAACTTTGATGGCTCAGAGCAGGAACCAGCAGTTTTACCTGCTCAGTTACCAATGCTATTGCTCAATGGCTCAACGGGGATCGCTGTAGGCATGGCGACCAATATTCCGCCGCATAATTTGAGTGAAGTGGTCGATGGCGCGATCGCCCTAATCGATAACCCTAATTTGTCTGACGAACAGTTATTGAGCTTAATCCCCGCACCAGATTTCCCCACAGGCGGAATCATTATGAATCAGGATGGTGTGCGCGAGGCATATCTAACAGGACGTGGTAGTGTTACGATACGCGGTGTGGCGGCGATTGAGCAATTTGGTGGTAAAGGGACAGGCAAACGTCAAAAACTTGCCATCATTGTTACTGAGTTGCCTTACCAAGTAAATAAATCAGCATGGATCGAGAAAATTGCCGAGTTGGTAAACAATGCCAAAATTGATGGAATTTCGGATATTCGTGATGAGAGCGATCGCGCAGGAATGCGAGTTGTAATTGAGCTAAAAAAAGATGTTTCACCTGAAGTAATTATCGAGCAGCTATATCGTCAAACTGCTCTGCAATCAAATTTTGGCGTAATTCTTTTAGCACTTAAAGGTTCGCTACCAAAGCAGATGTGCTTGCGTGAGTTGTTGCAAGAATTTCTATCTTTTCGGGAAGAAACCCTTGCTAAGCGCTTCCGTTATGAACTTAAGAAAGCGGAAGAGAAATCGCATTTATTAGAAGGACTAGTAATCGTTCTCCAAGATATCGATCGCCTAATCAGGATTTTACGATTTGCGAATAATAGTGCCCTTGCTAAAACCGATCTGCAAACAGAATTTGCGCTATCAGAAACCCAAGCTGAAGCTATCCTCTCCATGCCTTTGCGTCGGATCACTGCCATTGAGCAACAAAAGATCCGCGAAGAATTAGAAACTTTGCAGCAACAAATTGCTCGGTTAGAGAGACTGCTTGGCGATCGCCGCGAGTTGATGAAATATCTCAAAAAAGAATTGCGCGATCATAAAAAAAGACATAGCGATCAGCGACGAACTCGTCTCGCATGGGAGTTACTGGAAACTCAACAAGCTATCAATGTTTCGCCAAGTGAAGATCCAGAACCGCCAAAAGAAACCTCGAAAAGATCTAAATCCAAAAAGACTGAAGGCGATCTCCAGATTCAGCAAACCCTTGAGACTGGGAACGTAACTGAGGAAATTACTGAGAAGACAAGTGATCGCAAATCCACTAAAGCAACAACGAATAAGCGACCTCAACTCGTAGAAGTTCCTCTCATATCACTTACGACTGAGCTAAACATTCCCATTGCAGAGCCGCAGGATATAACCGTTCAGATCACTCATAAGGGCTATATCAAAGGCTTTGAGAGTAATTCTAGAGCTTCACAATCTGCGGATTTAGGAGATGATGTCATGATCGCCTCCTATGACACCCGCAGCGATCGCGAAATGATCGTCATGACTAGCTCAGGTAGAGTCTTCCCTGTATCCCTTGCGAATGTACCAATTGTCAAAGGTAAAGGACGAGCTACTCCTTTAATTACATTATTGCCTGAAAGCACTGATCGCATCGTGTCGCAGTTTGTCTGGGAAAAGAATTCTGAATCGACAGAAGGTTTAGTCCTGCTTTCTAATCAAGGCAAAATCAAGCGATCGCCGCTTTCAGAATTTGCCGACATGACTGCAAGGGGATTAATTGCTGCTAAATTCAAAGATGATGACTCACTTTTCTGGGCAGATATCGTTGGTTTAGAGCAAGACCTCGCGATCGCGACCTCCGCAGGTCGGATTTTGCGCCTCAAAGCTGATGAAGCTCAAATTCCTACTGTAGGGCGATCTGCCGCTGGAAATATTGCTTTGCGCCTGGGTAGCTCGGAAACTCAAATTGGCGTATCGATTCTGGATTTGCAAGCTAATCCTAATTCAGAACTGATTTTAATTACTGCCGATGGTTTTGCTAAACGGATAGCAGCCGCAAATATTCGATCTGCGGTCAGAGGTGCGATCGGTTCGCAATGCTTCAAGTTCCAATCACGAGCCGATAGATTAGTGAGCATGACTGCGATCGCAAATCCTCGTCTGGATTTACCTGTGACCTTCTTGATTGGGCAAGAAAATGATATTGGTTTAAGAACGGTACAAATGCCTCTGGGCGCAATTCCTTTGGAGTTGCCCAATAGTCAAGGACGTTCGATTTTTGCTGGTGAAAGCGATCTAGTGCGATCGGAAAAAGTAATTCGCGTAGTTGCCAAATAAACCAAAAACTTGAATTCTTGCTTTATTTGCATAATTGAGTCTGAGGCGATCAAGAATCAAATTGGCATTAGAGTCAAAAATCACATGTTTTTTTGTGCCCTAGACATCACTGCTCAAGATTTTGATAGAGCGCAAAGTAAAGCGCTATAGGACTATTTTACTTGTCGAGATAATATGAATATCGACATTTTTGAGTACTCGTAAAATCCTTTGCGTGAGCGATCCTTTAAACAAAATCTGCCAGCGTGACTTCTGGCTCTCACCCATAACAATTTGTGTAATTCGATAATTTTTTGCTGTATCCACGATCGCGTCTAAAGCCCGACTATTACGCACCCGAATGAAAGTACCCTCAAAGTCTTTACAAATCTGCTCGCAAGTTTCGATATGTAAGCTCTCGGCTTTGGTCAAAAAGCGATCAGGATCTTCTACAAATAGAACATAAAGCTGTGCGTGCATGTAGTTTGATATTCTTGCACCTCTTCTCAGCAATTGCAGTGAATTAGGATAGGTAGAAACGCAGACTAAAACCCGTTCGTGAATATTACAAATGAGATTTGTGGAAGAACCTGAATGATTGTGGGCTTCTAGATCATCTTCGATATTGTCGGCAATTTCTCTTAGGGCTAACTCTCGCAATGCAATCAAATGTCGGCGTTGAAAGAAGTTATTTAGAGATTGATCGATTTTTTCAGGGGCGTAGATTTTGCCATCACGCAAACGTTCTTGAAGGGTTTCAGGGGTGACATCAACCACTACCACTTCATCAGCAACTTCTAAAATGCGATCGGGAATACGTTCACGCACGATTATGCCCGTAATCTTTGCCACCGTATCGTTTAGGCTTTCGATATGTTGAATATTTACAGTGGAATAGACATCAATTCCTGCTTCGAGTAACAGTTCTACATCTTGATAGCGTTTTTCTCGTTCGGAGTTAGGTACATTTGTATGAGCTAATTCATCAACTAGAGCGAGTTGCGGCTGGCGATTAATAATGGCTTGGGTATCCATTTCGGTTAGGATTGCGGACTCCCAATCGATCTGTTGACGGGGAACTAGTTCTAATCCGATCGCTTTGTTGATAGTTTCGGCACGGTTATGGGTTTCTAGTAAACCTATGACCACATCAATTCCTTCGGAGCGCAGTCGATGTCCTTCTTCCAGCATTCGATAGGTTTTCCCAACCCCAGGACTCATGCCGATAAATATTTTATGTTTGCCTCGACGATGAGATTTAATCATAAAGAATCGATCGTTAAGTTTAACTTCAACACATTTACGCCATCTTCGCCAAAGATACCGAGAAAACGTGCATCAGTATTTTGTTGAATTAATGCTTCCAGCTTACTAGGTTCAATTTTACGCGCTAGAGCCACTTTTTGAATTTGAGCTTTCGCAGCTTCAGGCGTGATGTGAGGATCAAGACTAGAGCCAGAGGTGTAAATTAAATCGGCGGTGGGTTTAATTCCTGCCGCTTGCAATCGTGTTAAATCTCCTGCGATCGCCTTACTAGGATCGGGATCGGATTTGCCTTTGATTCGACTTAAAAGATCAGGATTGCTAGGAGCTAAATTACTTGCCCCTGAAACGCCTGTTTTGAGAATACCAGCATCATCTTTTTTAGGATCGGCAGTGCTGTAACTGGTTGTGCTGGGGCGGCTGTTGAAATATTTGTCGCTGGTAAATGGTTGTCCGATCAGCGCCGAACCGACTACTTGTCCTTGAGCATTACGGATTAGACTGCCATTAGCTTGATTTGAGAGGAAGGGTAATTGGGCGATCGCTAATATTCCCGCAGGATAAATCACGGCAACTAGCACCCAAAGGACAACGGTGACGCGAATAGCTTTAATAATTTCGTTCATAGATTTTGAGTAATTCGTAATTAATTTAAAATTTCTCAGGTTGAAACATGACAACAAATAGATAAATTGAGAAGGCAAAGGTAACAATTCCTAGAAGTCCTAGAGCATAGGCTTGGAATTTAGTGAAGCTTTCAACATTGGCGGCATAGACAGCAGGGGCAACAATTAAATTTAGGCAGAGCGCAAAAAACAAATATTTGGGATATTGCTTTTTAATTGACAATTGCCATAGATCGGTAAGCGCTTCTATAGGAAAGTCACGAGAAAGATGGGAAATATATTTTTTCATGGTCATTTAGAAATGTTAGGCAATGGGTAATAGGATATCGATAAATTTAATGGCAATAAATGGAGCGATTACGCCGCCTAGACCGTACAGGAGAATATTGCGCTGTAATAGTTGATCGGCTGTGAGGGGGCGAAATTTCACACCTTTGAGTGCCAACGGAATCAGGGCAGGAATAATTAGGGCGTTATAGATTAGAGCTGAGAGAATTGCTGATTGTGGACTTTTGAGACCCATAATATTTAGCGAACCAATACCTGCGGCGGCAAATATGGTGGGGATAATCGCGAAGTATTTAGCAATATCATTCGCGATCGAGAAGGTGGTTAAGGCTCCGCGAGTGATTAGCAATTGTTTACCGATCGCAACTAAATCAATCAACTTAGTCGGATCGCTATCCAAATCCACCATATTTGCCGCTTCCTTGGCGGCTTGTGTACCAGAGTTCATGGCAACACCGACATTTGCTTGGGCTAAAGCTGGCGCGTCATTTGTGCCATCTCCTGTCATGGCGACTAATTTGCCCTGAGATTGTTCGCGCCGAATGACTTCGATTTTGTCTTCGGGTGTTGCTTCAGCGATGAAGTCATCGACTCCTGCTTCTTCGGCAATTACTGAGGCAGTGATTTGGTTATCGCCTGTGAGCATGATCGTGCGCACACCCATTCGACGCAATTGGTCAAATCTTTCTCGCAGTCCTGACTTAACGATATCTTTGAGATAAATTACACCGTAGAGATCGCCGCCCTGACAGATGCCCAAAGGAGTGCCGCCGAGTTTTGAGACTTTCTCATAGGCTGCCTCAAATTCTTCAGGTACTTCACCCGATCGCGATCGCACAAATCCACGAATCGCATCTACTGCACCTTTACGAACTTCGATCTCATTTGGTAAATCAGTACCACTCATGCGAGTCCGTGCTGAAAAATCAAGCCCCTTAGCTTGAGTGCGATCAAAGTCAGTGCTCGCTCCTAATTGTTCAGCTAGTGTAACAATTGATCGACCTTCTGGAGTTTCGTCAAAGATGCTTGCTACGAGAGCTACAGTAGCCACTTCTAAAAGCGAATGCCCATTGACGGGGATAAATTCATCAGCTAAGCGGTTGCCTAGCGTAATTGTTCCCGTTTTATCAAGTACCAATGTATTAATATCACCGCAAGCTTCGACTGCTCGACCTGATGTAGCAATTACATTAAATTGCGCGACGCGATCCATCCCTGCAATACCGATCGCACTCAGCAAACCGCCTATCGTGGTGGGAATCAGCGCAACCAGCAGAGAAACTAAGATCGCGATCGTCGTGGGTGTATTCACATAATTTGCGATCGGCGTGATGGTTGCGACCACAATTAGAAATACCTGTGTAAGTACTGTTAACAGAACCGTCAAGGCAATTTCATTGGGAGTTTTCGTGCGTTCTGCACCTTCGACAAGGGCAATCATGCGATCGATAAATCCTTGCCCAGGGTCAGCCGTGATTTTGATGGTCAATTCATCGGAAACCACGCGAGTACCACCTGTGACGGAACTGGCGATATCTGTGCCTGGCTGTTTGAGGACGGGAGCAGATTCGCCTGTGATTGCTGATTCATCCACTGAGGCTAAACCTGCAATCACTTCACCATCAGCGGGAATCATTTCGCCAATCTTAACCTTGACTAAATCACCACGGCGCAATTCTGTCGAACTGACTGGTTGAATGGAGCCATCAGGCAATACTTTGTTTGCGATCGTGTCCGATCGCGTAGTTCGTAATGAATCCGCTTGGGCTTTACCACGTCCCTCTGCGATCGCCTCTGCAAAGTTGGCAAATACCACTGTCAAAAAGAGAATCAGGGTAATCGAGCCATTAAGAATACGCTGTTGATTTGGATCGGCTTGGACATTGCCAAAGAGATTTGGATCAATGGTGACCAGCAAAGTGACAATCGTGCCGACCCAGACCATAAACATGACAGGATTGCGGACAGCAATTTTGGGATTGAGTTTACGGAAAGCATCACGAATGGCGCGGGGATAGAGTCCTGCCATTGATGCTTTAGGTTTATGTCTTCGCGATTCGCGAGTTCCGCTAGGTACTTGAGATGAAGTTTTATTCATGGTTTTAGCCACCTCTAGCAATCAAAAAAGCTTCAGCAACAGAGCCGAGAGCCAACACAGGGAAGAAAGTCAATGCACCCATAATCAAAATCACACCTGCGGTAACACTAGTAAATAGAACAGTATCAGTTCGTAATGTGCCTGTAGTCATCGCCACAGGTTGCTTGCGGGAAATGCCATCGGCTAACAGTAACAGTGCGATTAAAGGAATATACCGACCACCTAGCAAGCTAACGGAAGTGCTGAGATTCCACCATAGTGCCGTTGTAGCTGGCTGAGTATCAGCTAAACCTTCAAAGCCAGAACCGTTATTCGCAGCTGCCGAAGCATATTCATAAACCACTTGAGAGAGTCCATGAAATCCTGGATTGCTAATTCCTGCTAACTGATCGGGAAATGCTAAAGCAATCGCACTGGGAATCAGAATAAAAATTGGATGAATTAATAAAATTAAGAAACTAGTCAACACCACTTCATTCTTCTCGATCTTGCGTCCCAGAAACTCAGGAGTTCTTCCGACCATTAAACCAGTAACAAATACTGCCAAAATCGAATAGGAGAACAAGTATGCAGTTCCCGTTCCCTGTCCACCCCAAATGATTTGAAGGAACATATTTGACAAAGTGATAAAGCCACCACTGGGCATCAGCGAATCGTGCATCGAGTTAACCGCGCCAGTCATTGTTCCTGTCGTGGTCACGGCAAATAATGCCGATTGCGCCCAACCAAATCGAACTTCTTTACCTTCTAGGTTGGGACTCTGTGAATATAGCAATGCATTTACAAGGGGGTTACCTTGATATTCACCAATTCCTACGATGATAATGAAGGCAACATAAAGAATGAACACCATTCCAAATATTAGCCATGCTTGCTTACGACTATTCGCAATTTCTCCATAAGTAAAAATTAATGCTGTGGGAATAGAAATCATTGTCAAAATCTGGATTAGATTTGTGAAGCTATTGGGATTCTCAAAGGGATGTGCTGAATTAGAACTAAAAAAGCCACCGCCATTTTCACCAAGTTGCTTAATGATCTCGAAATGTGCCACAGGACCGATCGCGATCGCCTGACTAATATTTCCATCTTCTAAGGTCGGGACAATCACAGGCGCTGACAAGGTTTCAGGTATACCTGCGGCAATAAAGACGATCGCGCCAATCATGCTAATTGGTAACAAAATCCTCGTAATGACAAGTGTTAAATCGCCATAGAAATTACCCAGCGATCGCCCAGTTAAACCACGAATAAAGGCGATCGCTACCGCAATACCTGTCGCTGCCGAGGTAAAAAACAGAAATCCTAAACCCAACATCTGTGTAAAGTAACTGAGGGTCGTTTCACCAGCATAATGTTGCTGATTGGTATTGGTAATAAACGAAATCGTCGTATGCAATGCCGTATCCCAACTGGGAGCGCTCAGTCCCGTTGGATTAAGTGGCAATACGCCCTGAAAGATGATCATCATAAATAGCAATATCGCCATCGCAAAGTTGCTATATAGAACTGCACGAATATATTGCCAGACGGTCATTTGCGTTTGAGACTGAATACCACTGAACTTAAAAATCAGTCCTTCAATCGGGTTTAAAGCCTTGTCCAGCAATGTCTTTTGCCCTAAAAACACTCGTGCGATGTAACCACCAAAGATCGGTGCGATCGCTACAATCAGCACTAGCGTTATTCCTATCTGAATCCATCCTTGTAGCATGGAAATTTCTTCTTCCTTTTGAGTCGATGAAGTATCAAGCAATTGCTGTGATATTCAAATCATCGACCTATTTCTCTACTCTGACAAGGTATATCTTTTTGTTTAGAATCCTTTGGCATACTCAAGCATAGGTTGTAAACACATTCAAGATTGTGCTGTTTAGATAGCGTTTAGATGGTGTTTAGTTAGCGATCGCTTCGTCATTTCATGGTTAAGTGCATAGGCGATCGCTTCTAGACTATTTCTGTTTAAAATTACGATTCAACGATATGTTAGGATCAAAATTAGTCGAATTTAAGGAGTTGAAATGGTTTGGAACTAGAGTTTGAGTGGGATGAGCGGAAAGATAAAGCAAATCAAATAAAACATGGCGTTTCTTTTGAAGAGGCTGCTACTGTATTTGACGATCCATTATCTCTAAATTTTGATGATCCTGAGCATTCTAGAGGAGAAGAGCGCTATATTATATTAGGCTTATCAAATCAAAGTAGACTTCTGTTTGTATCTCATACGGATCGCAATAATAAGATTCGTTTAATTAGTGCAAGATTGCTTACACCAAAGGAGAGAAGATATTATGAGCGATGAAATTCAATATGAATTAGAAGATGATTTACGGGAAGAATATGATTTAAGTGAGCTTAAAAATCCTGTTCGCGGCAAATATTATCAACAGTATCGAAAAGGACATAGTGTTACTATTCATCATGAAGATGGTACATCTACTGTGGAACATTTCCCTCCACAAGATGATTTAATTATTCTCGATCCTGATGTCAAAATATATTTTCCCAATTCAGAATCGGTCAATTCTACTTTAAGAAGTTTAATCAAATTAATTCCTCGTTAGAAACTATTCAAGACTTTATTAGATAAGTTTTTTGATGGGGCGCTCGCCTTGTCATCTTATGGTTAAGGGCATAGGCGATCGCTAACTAATTCTATAGTTCAATCAATCCCAAGCTAATTTGAATTGCATTATCCACATATCCCATGAGGTGATCGGAGACGATACCCATTCTTTTGACTAAGCGTTGTTTATCAATGGAACGAATCTGATTGAGAAGCACTACGGATGTCACGGTTAGTCCGCCTTCGGGGGGATTGATTAAAACTTCTGTGGGTATGTCTCAGGGTCGAATTGGGATGTGATGGCAGCAACGATAGTAATGGGGCTGTATTGATTGGAAATATCAATTTGGAGAATGAGAGCAGGTCTAGTTTTCTGAATTTCTGAGCCAACTGTAGGATCAAAGTTAACCAAATAGATTTCGCCTCTCTTGGGAAATTCTATTTTCCGTTTTGCCATGATTCCTCATCGATATTAAACCAGTCTTGAGTAATCCCTAAGTCTCGATCTGCGCGACGTAATGCACCCTGTTTGAGCTTTTCCCGTAGATTTTTCTTGGCTTCGGCGTTGATGTAGTACTTAACGGCTTGGTCAATGAAATGACTGCGATCGCCCTTGGGTGCGATGCGATCGAGTAGCTGTAGTGTTTCGTTGGGTAATGTGATGTTAATGCGTTGATACATATATGGGTACACATTGACTATGTGTATTATGCTAACTCATATTGTTGATCAAAATTTGTATGAAACTGCTAAACGATAGGCTATGAGTGATTCATCCAGTTTGTATGTTTGAGATTTTGCATGATTTGGAAATGCCTAGTATTTGCGGTAACGAGAACTAGATCATGCTGTATTGCTGTAGCACCAATAAAAATATCAATAGGCGGTATAAGCAACCCACGCTGTCTGAGATCGCAATAAATTTCACTGGTAATTTTGGCAGTGTCTTGATCGAATCCAATAATTTCACTCTCAGATGCAAGTTCCTCAAAGATGGTTAGGAGCTTTCTGCTGTCGCGATACTTTAGACCGCTAACAATTTCGTAATAAGTGAGTATGGAAAATGTTATTTGCTCGAAGTATCCTTGGTATTTTGCCAGTTCTGTGATTACGGATGGCTCACCACGCAAGAAGTAGGAAATCATGTTGGAATCTAATAGAACCTTTTGCATCATGGAACAAGTCTTTGTAAATCTAGTTCGCGGTTAATTTCAATGTCTTTTTCAATTTGTTGTAGGATGTGGCTTTCTGTCTTTGCGATACCTGCAAAGCGCATAAAACCATGTTTGGATATGGAAGGTAATATGGGTGTTTTTTTGACTTGTTGCCAAAGTTGCATTAGTTGAATTAAGGACTCTTCGGAGGCTTGACCGATCTCTTCGATCATTTTTTCTTTAATTGTCATTTGTTGCCTCCAGTCGGGTTAAGTGCTATTCAGTACAGTTTAACACGATGAATATTGAAGGTAAATTTATAACTGATCGCCTTTTGGTGCGATGCGATCGAGTAGCTGTAGTGTTTCGTTGGGTAATGTGATGTTAATGCGTTGATACATATATGGGTACACATTGACTATGTGTATTATGCTAACTCATATTGTTGATCAAAATTTGTATGAAACTGCTAAACGATAGGCTATGAGTGATTCATCCAGTTTGTATGTTTGAGATTTTGCATGATTTGGAAATGCTTAGTATTTGCGGTGACAAGAACTAGATCATGCTGTATTGCTGTAGACCGCTAACAATTTCGTAATAAGTGAGTATGGAGAATGTTATTTGCTCGAAGTATTCTTGGTATTTTGCCAGTTCCGTGATTACAGATGGCTCACCACGCTAGAAGTAGGAAATCATGTTGGAGTCTAATAGAACCTTTTGCATTATGGAATGAGTCTTTGTAAATCTAATTCGCGGTTAATTTCAATGTCTTTTTCAATTTGTTGGAGGGTGTCGCTTTCTGTCTTTGCGATACCTGCAAAACGCATAAAGCCATGTTTAGAGATAGAAGTTGATATGGATGTTTTTTTGACTTGTTGCCAAAGTTGCATTAGTTGAATTAAGGATTCTTCGGAGGCTTGAGCGATTTCTTCGATCATTTTTTCTTTAATTGTCATTTGTTGCCTCCAGTCGGTTTCGTTGCTGTTTGGCATAGTTTAACATAGCGAATATCGAAGTTAAACTTATTAGCGATCGCCTTGTCATCTCATGTTTAAGCGCAGATTAGATAGCTTAGCAATAAGCTATCTAATCTGCATTAGCTATAATTTGAAGAACATGAATTGTATTTATTGAAGCAAGCTTTATGCCAAAACGATCTAATGATTTTCAGAAACTTGTTCTACTTATTAATGCTTGTCTGCAAAAATCGGGGCAAGTCAATGAATCAGTACTTCTAATTGATAATACTACTGGCGAGAAGCGTGAGGTAGACATTGTATTATCTAGTTCAATTGCAGATTATGCAGTGAACATATCAGTTGAGGTGATTGATAGAAAGCGTAAAGCAGATGTTCAATGGGTGGAGCAAATGTATGCTAAACATTGCACACTTTCTACTAATAAACTTGTTTTAGTTTCCCGTCATGGTTTTTATGAACCTGCCCTAAAGAAAGCAGCATTTTATGGTATTGAAGCCATTACATTTGATGAGGCATTAGAAACCGACTGGGACTTAGCTATTAGAATGCTATCTAATGGCTTTTTTGAAATCACGACTTTCCATTACATCTGTTCTGTTGAGTGTGCTGCTTTGCCTATCAACAAAGCTTTTAATCCAATTGCGCTAAATACAACTATTTTTTTGCCAGACCAAGATAATCAGACTAATTTTGAGAACATGATTCAATCTTTTCTTAATGGACCATTCGTAAAAGAATTTCTTTACCTTCAGGTAAACAAAACTAATGAACACAATTTTGTACTAGTTTATACACCTCCAATTGGAACCTATATTTTAGATGAGAACCAAGTTCAAATGCCAATTCTTGAATTATCAGTTAAACTTGAAATTGATCACAAAAAAACGCCAATTACATATTCTATAGGGCGATATGGTGAAAAAAAGATACTTCTAGGTTCATCTTCCATGTCTAAAAAGTGTTTATATTTTGTATTAATTAAAAAAGATGAAACTAACGTTGAAGGCTTACTATATGATGAAAATGGTATTAGACAATTAAAACTTTCAAGAGCATCCTCTATAGCTTAATCTTTCGGCGGATGCCAACCCGCTTGTACCCAATAACTCCGAACCTCCAGAGCATCAAAATCAGTATCCAGACTCAAAGCCCTCACCGTTGCCCGTCCCGTTGGAGTCTTACCGAGAAGACAAATACCATCCTCAGCCCAAGCAAAATGCTCCACCCAAACTTGAGTACGCGGATTGAATAGCGCCACAACCTCATTCGTAACTGGATCGATCGCATCAATCTTGCCAGCTTTATGGCTATTGCAAATAGGACAAGCTAACCAAAGATTCGACTCTTCACTTTCACTGCTGCCACCCTTAGAAACAGGAATGATATGCTCAATCTCTAGACGTGCCATGACTAACTTTTGAGGACTAAGGCAATAGCCACATCGGTTCTTAGCCATACTGCGAACATTGCGATCAATCTCAACTGAAATATAAGGACGACTCATGAGGTAGCATTCAAAGCAGGGATTAATCCACGCATCACCGCAACCTGCATTGCCTTAGCTTTTCGCACCGAACCATGACGATAAACCTGCATTAACTCATTCAGCTTCTTAACTTCCTGTGCATTAAGCAACCCTTCACTATTTCGAGCTTGTAAATCGCTAAAAACCCTTTGCTGCTGTTCGCCCATTTGCAAATTACAAAGAGCCAGAACCTGTTCATCAGGCAACGCATCTATGGGAATCTCATTAATAGTGCGATCAATCCATTCAATCAGCATTTCTTCAATCCCTTGACGATTGAGCGCAGCAATTTCCTTAACTTTTTTTGCCAAAGATTCGGGAAGTTCTAAAGCGATCGACTCAGACATATTGCCTCATAGACAACACTAAATTTTGATTGATAAAATACAGTATAACTCCATCGAATCACCTTGCTTATCAAGATGGCTTGTTAGGAATAGCCTTAGCAGCTCTATTCGATTGTTTAGGCGATCGCTATTTGTTTGATTTTTTGCATAGGTGATCGCTGTTTAGTTAACGCATGAGATGTAACTATTGATAGAAATCATGAGGCTAAGCTAGAGGAATGTCAAAACAATTATCCGAACCATCTTGGCGATCGCATTTATTTTGGATAATTGTGGGATTATTTGGGTTAGTAATTATTTTGGACTTTTCCACACCTCCCGAATACGTCATGGGTTATCTCTACATCAGCCCAATCCTAATCGCCAATTCGCAATTGGGTCGCCGTAGCACTTTCCAACTCACCTTAGTAGCCGTAATTCTAACCCTATTAAATATATGGATTCCCAAACAAGCAGAAGTGCAAATTTCGATGATTGTGAATCGGCTAGTCACGATTTTGGCATTAATCGTAACTAGTTTCTTAAGCGATCGCGATCGGCAAACACAACAAATTTTGGTACAGCAACAGGCCCAACTTCAATCCCAAGAAAAAATCATGAATGTCCGCGAAGACTTTGCTTCCACTTTGACCCATGATTTGCGAACTCCGTTACTTGGTGCGATCGAAACACTTCAAGCCTTTGATCGAGAGCAGTTTGGGACTATTCATGCTAAACAAAAAACTGTAGTTGCAACGATGATCCGTAGTCATCAGAATAGTTTGCGATTAGTGGAAACCCTCCTTGATGTCTATCGCAATGAAACGGAAGGTTTGCAATTGCAATTAGAGCCAATTAATCTAGCCATCTTAGCGGAAGATGTAGCAACCTCACTTTTGAGGCTATCTACAAGCCGCAATGTTTATCTGAATCTGCATTATGGTGAGTCGGAATTTCGTAAATTCCTGTGGGTAAATGGTGATGCTTTCCAATTGCGGCGAGTTTTTACAAATTTACTGACCAATGCGATTAATCATTCTCCGCGAGGCGCAAAAGTAGAAGTTGTGCTAGAAATCCAATCTTCATATCAGGTTGTGCAAGTATTAGATGTTGGCTCAGGCATTAAGATTGATGAAAAGCCATACTTATTTGATCGGTTTTATCAAGGACAAAGCGATCGCTTAGCTACTGGTTCTGGGCTAGGTTTATATCTAACCCGCCAAATTATCGAAGCTCATGGCGGTACAATTTGGGCAGAAAATCGTATTCCTCATGGCGCAATATTCGGCTTTCGTTTACCCACTTTGCCCTATTCATCGCATGACATTACCTAAACGGCAGGATAGGCAGCGCAGAGCGCTGCCTATCCTGCCATACCGAAGTTTATTGCAAAAAAATGACCTTAGATCACCTTAAAATCCTGTTAGTTGAAGACGATGAACTATTTCGCCTTGGTTTACAAGTGCGTTTGCAACAGGAAACCAAAATCGCGGTTTTAGCAGAGGCTAACGATGGAGAAACGGCGCTCGATCTTGCCAAACAGCAACCCTTTGATCTTGTCCTGCTTGATATCGGTTTGCCAGGGCTTGGCGGGCTAGAAACCTGTCGCCAACTCAAGCTCAATCATCCGAACTTACCAATTTTAGTACTTACTTCACGCAATGAGCGATCGCTAGTCTCACGTTTAGTTACCGCAGGCGCACAGGGCTATTGCCTCAAAGGGGTTGCTGCCGAAACCTTAATTCTTGCCATGCGATCGGTGATAGCAGGAGCATCTTGGTGGGATGCCA
This sequence comes from Pseudanabaena sp., assembly GCA_003249035.1. Classification (GTDB taxonomy): domain Bacteria; phylum Cyanobacteriota; class Cyanobacteriia; order Pseudanabaenales; family Pseudanabaenaceae; genus Pseudanabaena. The sequence continues at coordinate 37,620 of QBMK01000011.1, read as the reverse complement.
CCGCTACTGCCGAAATCCATAATATTTTTCAAAATCAATCTTCCGAAATTACACCTGAGAATTTATCTGGGTCAAAAGTTGATACTTTGACGCGACGCGAAAAAGAAATTCTGCTTTTGATGTCTGAGCAGAAAACCAATCAAGAGATTGCCGACCTGCTTTACATCTCATCAGGGACAGTGCGGGTACATATTCATACAATTTTGCATAAATTGGGAGTAAGCGATCGCAAACAAGCGATTTCCATCCATCTCAATAGTGATCGCTTAAAATCTTAATCATACGTAAATTACGCTTCGCCTGATTCTTGCCAAAATCGTTGTTGGTTGTTTAAAAAAGAAAAATCTATAATATCGACAATCTAAAAAAATTCTAACAGGGCGATTAATCTATAAGGAACTCAGCAACAGATATACTGATCAAAGCTCAGTATATCTGTTGCTGAAATCGCGCTAGGCTAGCAATGCATCAAGCTTTCCCTTCGAGTCGAGGGCGTGAATGGCATCACAGCCACCAATATGCTGATCGTTAATAAAAATCTGAGGAACTGAACGCTTTCCATCAGAACCTCTAGCTACCATAGCCGATCGCGCGGCATCGTCCCCATCGATCACGTATTCCGTATATTTAACGTTTTTCTTGTCTAGTAAATGCTTGGCCCTAATACAGAAAGGGCACATACGCCATGTATAAATCTCAACCTTTGCCATAACAATTTCCTAGCTTTTTTAACCTAAACTACATTTTAACAAATCTTAACTACCTCTACAGCTACAATCATACCAAGACGCAAAATGGCTACGCCATTTTGTGCTTTTAGAATCCTTGCTGGATTTGGTTTTTAATTCACAAAAGTATGACAACAATTTTGTGAATTGGTATCACTAGCCTTGGGACAAATCAAAACCAAAAAATTGATTGACAACGCAAAGCGTCGCTAATCAATTTTTTGGTTTTATGTCCTAGTGGATTTGGCGAAATCTATAAATATTGATGTCGCAAACTTCGTTACAAAAGAGTCAAACAAGGAGCCTCTAATGAACGCAATTTAGGTGCGATCGCGAGCTGGCTTAGGTTCGGCACTGGGTGAGGTATTTGGAGTAGGCTTTACATCTTGTGGAGATGGAGATACTGTCGGATCGGGAAGAATCGGTATCTTGGAGATCACTTCTTCGGGATGGCTTGGCGGAATCCCCTCGCTGACAATAATATCCTCGATTACTGCCTTGACAATAGGAGCCGCCACAGTAGAGCCAAATGCATCAGATCCAATAGGCTCATCAATCACCGCCAAAATCACATAACGGGGCTCTTTTGAGGGAAAAATACCGACAAAGCTAGTGATTTTAGCGTTCATATAACCGCCACCAGTAGTTGAAGCTTTTTGGGCAGTCCCAGTTTTACCCGCAATCCGATAACCAGGAATACGCGCAGGTAAACCCGTACCTTTCTCTACAACATTAGTCATCATCTCTAAAACTTTCTGAGTCGTGGCTGGCGAAATCACCTGCCGAGGAGTTGGCAATTTCGGTTGAAAATATTCCTCGCCTTCTTCATTAATTAAACCTTTCACCACATGGGGCGTGAGTAACTTACCACCGCTAGCGAGAATGCCATGCAATTGCACCATCTGAATCGGGGTAAGTGAAAATCCCTGCCCAAAAGCGGCAGTCGCAGGCTCGATCACATATTCAAGAAACTGTTCTTGCGGCTTAAGCGCACTTGGAGTTTCTGCAGGGAGATCGATATTAGAGATATCTCCTAAACCAATACGCTCTAGCCAACCGTAATAAACTGAAGGCTTCATGCGCTGGATAATATGCACCATACCCACATTACTCGATCGCTCGAGAATTTGGCTAATACTGAGTGGCCCAACTGCACCTACCTGTTCGTAGTCAAAGTTAGCAACTGGCCAACCGCCGATAGTCAATGCACCTTCATCATTAAATACGGTGTCAGGCTGAATTGCTCCAGCTTCAATAGCGATCGCAACATTAATTGGTTTAAACGTAGAACCAGGTTCGTAAAGATCGGAAACCGCCCAATTTTTGAAGAGTTTTACATCGGACTCATAGTAGCGATTGGGGTCATAGGTTGGCTCAGTCACGAGGGTGAGCAACCCGCCATCTCTGACATCCATGACAATCACTGAACCACGCTTAGCACTAAACTTGACCATCTGTTGCTTGAGGATTTGACGGGCAGTTCTTTGAATGCGCGAATCAATCGTCATTTGCAAGCTAGTGCGATCGCTTTGAAGCATTCCCGCAGGGATGCGATTAGGAATTAATTTGCCAGAGCCATCTTGAGCAACTGATTGGGTTTGATCGGCACGCTCCAATAAATTCTCATGACTAAATTCAATCCCAGCTTGCCCCTCATGATCGACATTTACATAGCCGATTACTTCAGCAGCGAGATCCCCTTGCGGATAAAGTCTGTGGCGTTGTTGAACTAGATCTAAACCATCTATACGCAGGTTATAAATTAGATCGGCATTTTCCTCCGATAGCCAATACTCTACTTGAGTTGAAGTAGTATCACGATTGAGGACGTTGAGTAATTTTTCAGTTGGTCGTCTTAGGATTGGGGATAGTTTTGCTGCGATCTCCTCAGGTTTTTCTTTATAAAGATGGGGATGCGCAAATAATGTGTAAACAGGACGATCTATGGCTAAAACACTACCTTTGCGATCGGTAATCGTGCGGCGGGGAATAAATGGTCGCAAAGTATACATTTGCTGTCGTCGTGCTTTTTCGAGCAAATCAGGCGACGTAACAACCTGTAAATAAACTAAGCGCACAATTAAGCCAATCATCGACAATGCCAAAATTATCCAGATCAGCACAGTTCGGCGTTTAAATAGATTTGCAGTAGCAATATGTCTGGGCAGAAGCGATGGTTGCATGACTATAATTTTGGCAAAATTCTTAGCGAAATTCTTGGCAAAGCTCTTGGCAAAGCTGGCGAAAGCGATTGCCCCGTAGCTCGAAGTTAGCAAACTGGTCAAAGCTAGCACATGCAGGCGAGAATAGCACAGTTGGTAAAGGCTGACTAGGGTGATTATGAGAGCGGCTATGAGCAATATGGGCTGCTTGTTTGACTGCATTCTCAAGGGTGTTCACGATTTGATAATCTTTAAAACCCACATTATTGAGCATTTCTGCAAACATTGGGGCAGCTTCACCAATCAATAAGACACTGATCGCTCTTTGATGGATTTGCTCTAGCCATGCACTCGCATCGCCTTGCTTCGGTTGACCACCAGCAATCAATACGACAGGTGTTTTCACTGCTCTTAATCCCACTTCCGCTGCATCATAATTTGTTGCTTTGCTGTCATTAATAAAGGCGATTCCTTCATAAAAACAAATATGTTCAAGACGATGCGGGACACCTTGAAAATTGGAGATGGAAAGATCGATATGCTCATTGTCAATCCCTGCTAGCTTTGCCGCCGCAACCGACATCAATAAATTTTGAAGATTATGCCTACCTAAAAGCTGCCAATGGGAGATTGGGAGAATAGGCTCACCACGAAACTTCACCCAACCTTTTTCAATACAAGCTCCATCCGCGATCGCTTCTATCACATGCTCATCAATGCCTGTCCAGAGAGCTTTTGGCCACATGGCTGCCCCAAATTTCTCCAAATAAGGATCATTCCCATTGATGACTATATGGGTGGACTGATCGATCAATCTCGCCTTGATATCTCGATATGACTCTAGCGTATAGTGGCGATTAAGGTGATCGGGCGTAAAGGTCGTCCAGATACCAATCATTGGCTTTACGGTCTGGGTAGATTCAATCTGATAACTGCTTAGTTCGGCAATAATCCAATCGGGATGTAAATGTTTCTGCAATACCTGCAAAGCAATTTCGCAAGCAGGAAAGCCAATATTGCCACAGGCGATCGCCTTCAACCCAGCCGCTTGAAAAATTGCCGCTGTCAATGACGTGACGGTAGTCTTACCGTTAGTCCCAGTGATGCCCACCCAAGGAATATGCTTTAGATATCGCCAAGCAAGTTCGATCTCGCCGATAGTGACAATACCAAGAGATCTAGCCTGTTCAACCTCCTCCCGATCCCAAGGCACGCCTGGACTAGCTACCACTAGATCAATGCTTTGCCCCGCTTCAATTAATTTAGCAAAGTCAGGAAACTCTCCAAGCTGAACCGCAATTCCTTCCGCCTCTAAATCTTGCTTGCGTTGCTCTAGGCTAGGACTTGCATTACTATCACTAACTGTCACTTGCCAGCCATCAGCTTTGAGTAGTTTTGCCGCAGAAATTCCAGACTGTCCCAGTCCCAGTACATACGCTTGATGCATGGCGATCGCTTGATTGATAAATTTATTAAATTAAAAAGTTAATAGTCAAGGATACAGGAACTTGCGTATAACGCATCCTGACATTTGTTTTTTGGCTCTAAGAGACGCTGTTCAAAAGCCTAAATAAAATTGAGGGATATGTCGCGTTGCGACATATCCCTCAATTTTATTTTTGACATTGTGGCGAAACGCACTCAAGATTCACAGCCCGAAGCTGTATGTTGTTAATATCTTTAAAGAAAAGCTAATTTACGGTTTACTGATACGCAAGTCGTAAATTAACCTATCTTTGTCATTTCTAAACTATTAAATATGTTTATATATGCCAAACAAACCTCACTTTTCAAGCAAAAAAGCGAATGCAAAAAGAAAGAGGAAGGCTGCTGTTCCTGCTGCTGCCCCTATATCCAGACAAGCTTCAAACAAGAGTAGTTGGTTAAATAATTTACCGATCAGTGTCAAAGTTCTTTTTGCAATCGGCTCAACCAGCCTCCTATCTTTAATTTGCTTTACGATCGCCGCTTTTTATCTGAACTATTATCTTGCGCCACTTGTGAGCCAAAGCGATCAGAGGCAACTTTCCGATGCCACATTATTTGTGTTTGGCTTAGGGACTATTTTGATTGTGGTTAGTTCAAGCATCGGTTTATTTATCGGAAGTACGCTTAGCAAGCGACTTCGGTTGCTAGAGGCAATCGCTAAGCGATACGCCGCAGGGGATTTTGTCACAACCTTAGAGATTGGAGCAAAGGACGAGATTGGGAAGTTGGCAGAGATTTTTAACCTGATAACTTTTAACCTTACTCAAACTAAGCAAGATCAATCCACTGCTCAGATCGAAGCCGAAGCTCAAAATGATATTTTCCAAGATGAGATTTCCCATTTACTCGATGTAGTTTCGGAATTGGAAATGGGGGATTTAACGGCTAAGGCAGAAGTCAGTCCACATGCCACAGGCTTAATCGCTGATACACTCAATCGTTTGTCAGAGCAACTTTCAGAGGTGCTAGCCGCAGTGTTACTGACCACGAAACAAGTAACTATTCGTACAGATCGCCTTGAACAGTTGTCGATCGCTGTATCGCAAAATGCAGAGCAGCAGGAAGCCTTAGTGGTGCAGGCTCGTTTAGGTATTGAAGATGTCAACCAGCTAGCTCAAGAAGCCTCTCAACAAGCGATCGCCGCGAATAAAGCTGTACAGAGAGTGAGATCTGCTGTGCGACAAGGGGAAGAACAAATTATTTACTTAACGGCTTCGATTGAATCTTTGCAAGCTGCTACTGTACAAATGGTACAAAGAATTAAAAATCTAGGGGAATTCGTAGCTTTAGCAAAGCAATTTGTGTTAGATCAAAAACGGCTTGCTTCTTTAACTAAGGTTTTGGCGACCAATGCTTCCATGGTTGCAGCAAGGGCGTTAGAAGAAAGAGATCCTGAACAATTTATCTCCGTAGCAAGGGAATTTGACGCGATCGCTTTGCAGGTAAATAACTTGGCAACTCAAACCAATCTGGGGCTGGTGGTTTTGCAACAAAGGACTGGCTTTGTGGATGTGGTCGTGTCAGGGATCGATCAGGACGTACGCGATGTGAACAGTCTTGTGTCGGACTTTACCAATAGTGTGAATAGTTCTGAGCAATCATTTACCAATATCTCGACTGTAACCGAAGAGTTAGCGGAAATTGCCATAGCCGTGACCGATTCCTCGAGATTGATCGCTGAAGCTGTAAAATTTAGCTTAGCCTCGATTCAAGACATTGAGGCGATCGCCGAGCGTTCTGCTTCTCAGGCGCAGTTTACTCGCAATCAATCAGGGAAAATGGGGATGTTGGCTCGTCAATTATTAGAAAGAGTGCAGTTTTTTCGCTTACCGCCAATGCTGGAATCTCAGATAACAGATAATGATGAAATGGATGCAATTGAAGTTGAGAAGTTTCAAGTTATGAGTTGAGGATTGAGCAACTGTCTTCATAATCACAAATTGATAGCAAATAGCGAAATAATGCCAAATTCAGAATTTGATGATTTACAACTGCAAGATGAACTGCGTACTCTATTTGAATTAGATACGCAGAAATATTTGCAGTTATACATAGAGACTGCACGTCATCTAAATGCTACCAATTGGCGCGAAGATATTCAGCAACTCTATCGCTGTGTACATACAATTAAAGGGGGTTCAGTAACCGTAGGATTTCAAGCAGTACTTCAAGTCTCGACTGTATTAGAGGATTTACTTTCTGATCTGCGCTATCTTGATACTGCGCCGCCGTTGGGAGATGGGGAGCTAACTAAATCATTGATCGAAGCTGGCGAGTTACTGATTAGTGCTGTCCAAATGGGGGAACTCAGCGACCCAGATGCGGCAATTAAATATATTCAAACTTTGCGCGATCGCATTCAAAGCGAGTATTTGCCTGAATGGAACGAAATGCGCCAAGTTCAGCAAGAATTTGCCGATCAAGGTTTTGATTTGGTGATCCTTGAGCTAGAAATGGCGATCGAAACTTTGCCCCCTACTGGTGAAGTGCCGACCGAGACTATTGAGATTGCCAAGCAAACCATTGCCCAGTTGCAGGAAATTGGTGCAGAAATTAATTTAGCGAAAACTTGGCATGATTTTCTGCAAACAGGCAGTGAACTATGCAATCACCTAGATTGTGAGAAATGGCACGCAGAATGGATGCCTTTTCTCCAAAAGGTCAAAAAAAGTGCTCGTCAGGGTGGGATTTTTGAAATTGAGCAAGAAGCAATATCGCTTTCTCTAAATATTGAATCCCCATTAATCACTGGTGCTGAAGTTCCATCTGCAACTAATTCTTTAATTCTCTCTACTGCGGGCATCCAAATCCCTGTACCACTCGATCGACTAGAGAGATCGTCTCAATATCTCGTTGAGACCTTAATGGCTACCCGTGCTACACAGGGATTTTACCAATCTGTTTATGCAAATTTATTACCATTAGTCTCGCTTGCTCAGAACAGCGTGCAGTACATTACCCAACTGCGCGAAGTCCAAGATGATTATGCATTACTAGATTCTTCTGGAGAGCAAGATGGACTAAAAATTGAGCGCTACCGTCAAGGTTATACCGCTATTAATCGATTACTAGAAATTAGTTTACGGTTGATTGAGCTAGGCGCAGAAACAGGCGAATCAGCTAGACGTACTGCGGATAGTATCCAAGCCCTCGATCGCAGTTTGCGAAATCTGCAACAAACCATCGAAGCAAGCCGCCTCGTTCCATTTTCAACTCTAGCTTTTAGATCGAAAGGTATTTTAAGGGATCTGATGACTCGATTTGGTAAAGTAGTCGAGTTCACGATCGTTGGCGAACAATTAGAACTAGATGCAGGTACTCTTCGCAGCTTAGAACCAGTATTACTTCATTTATTGCGTAATGCCTACGATCATGGCATCGAAGATACTGATGAACGGGAGAAGTTAGGCAAGCCTCAGCAAGGAAAAATTGAGCTGTCTCTAAAGCGACGCGGAAGTATGTTTGACCTTAGCATTCGGGATGATGGTAAAGGCATTGACCCCAGTCTCCTTAGTCAAGTTGCCAAATCTAAAGGATTGCCGCTTACGGACACCAGTACCTCCGATCGCTTACTCAGCGTGTTATGTCAATCCGGCTTTACTTCTACGAAGGTCGTCAGTGATATTTCAGGTCGTGGTGTGGGAATGGATGTGGTGGCTAGCCAAGTTGCGCTAATGAATGGCAAGCTCAGCCTCGCGTCCCAAATAGGCAAGGGCACGGCATTTACAATTCAGTTTCCAGTTCCGCATTTGTTTGTGCGTTGTATGCTCTTGCAAGCTGGCGATAACACTTTTGCAGTGCCGACTTCCGAGATTTATACAACTGTGTTAGTTGAGAGTTTGCTCTGGCAAAAGACTGAACGCTCTGACTACACCATTGAAGTGAAAGAAGATAAAGGTACAGTCCCTGCGATCGATCTTAATCAATACTGGCAAGGACAAGCGGAAACCCGATCGCTTTTACCAACATCGATCGCGGTTCGGACAAAACAATCAGGCAGGGATCGCGGCATTTGGTTAATTGCCGACACCCTAATTGGCCAGAGTGATTTATTGGTGAATCCGATTCCACTGCCTCTAGTTGCGCCAATCGGATTAATCGGGATGAGTTTGATGCCAGATGGAAAACTTATTCCCGTGATTGATGCACTTTCCTTTACTGAATTCTTTTTCGCATCAGAGAATGAAAACCTCACAATTTCCAGATCCCAATCCAACGAGGCGTTCCTTGATGTATCTAGCGATCGTCAAATTTTAGTGGTCGATGATGCAGCGCTAATGCGTCGAAGAATTGAGAGCAGCCTATCACCGCAGGGATATGAAGTTACAACTTGCGAGGATGGCATGGAGGCTTGGCAATGGCTGCAACGCCACAGCCAACCTGCGTTACTAATTACTGATATTGAGATGCCGCGTATGGATGGATTTACTCTGATCGATCACTGCCGTCAAGCAGGCTTAGATATGCCGATCCTTGTGGTTTCATCCCGTCTTGCGGAAGAATGGTCACGCGAGACATCCCGTCTTGGGGCAACCGATTATCTTACTAAAGGTTTCTCAACATTGGAACTAGTCAACAAAGTTAGCGCCTTGCTCGAAAATTTTAATCACGCGAATTGAAGTTGACATGGCACACAAAATGCTGACCGATCGGCGATATCAGAGATTTTTAGTTTACCTAGCGGTATTTACTGGTCTGTGCGGAATCTACGCGATCGCTAATCCTGATATTTTCAGCTATCTCTTCTGCTTTACTAACTGTGAAGCAAGAGCGGCAAATGAGCTGCTGAATAAAGACAAGCCAATATCTACTTTGATTGATGTCAAGAAGCTGGACAAAAAAGCGATCGAGATCGTTGTGGAAAAATCCAAATATAAATTAACTGTTTTTTATCAAAAAAAACCTGTTAAATCCTATGCGATCGTTTTTGGAGAGAACCCTAAGGATGACAAGTTACGCGAAGGGGATAAACGCACACCGGAGGGAATATTTCAAGTTAAAGATCTTTACTACCATTCTGAATGGTCAAAATTTATTTGGTTGGACTATCCGACAAAGGACTCATGGCGCAAATATAACGAAGCAAAATCAAGAGGAGAAATTGCTGATAATGATGGCATTGGTGGCGAGGTTGGCATCCATGGCGTTGAGAAAGGCAAGGATTGGATAATCGATCGCAAAATCAACTGGACTTTAGGCTGTGTGTCTTTGAAAAATAAGGACGTTGATGAGATTTATCCTTTATTACAAAAAGGAACAACTATTGAGATTCTCCATTGAGACTAACTCAGATCTTGTACCATTCTTGAGTGACTTGATGGGTTACAGAAATGGGTGGCTAGGCACAAGCGCCCAATTGGAATTGCAGTAAAGTTGGTACATCAAGTCAAAAATCGCGGATTGGGAATAACAGCTTTCCAGCTTTTCCTTTTGCCTTTGCAATGCGATCGCCTGACTAAAAATCTTGTAAAATACTAGAAAATCGGCATCAGAGAACATAATGAAAGTTACACTCGATCGCTATATTGAGATTACGCCTGATATTCGTGGTGGTAAGCCGCGCATTGCTGGTAGACGTATTACGGTTGCTGATGTGGCGATCGCTTATTTGCGATTAGGACAATCGCTTGAAGAAGTTGCGGCGGAGTATGATCTCACTTTGTCGGAAGTGTATGCGGCGATGTCATTTTATTATGATAACAAAGCGGCGATCGATGAGAGCATTCAAGCTTCAGAGACTTTTGCTGATTCGCTACGTCCGCTTTATCCTTCTCTTTTGCAAGAAAAAATTAAGGTGTTAAAGAATGTCAGAACGAATTCGTTACCATCTTGATGAAAACGTCAGCTTTGCGATCGCTCAAGGATTAAGACGTGCAGGGATTGATGTAACTATTCCACGCGAAGTAGGTTTGATTGGCAAAAGTGATATGGAGCATTTGGTATTTGCGAATGCCGAGAAGAGGGTTTTGCTTACCCATGATGATGATTTGTTAGTTTTGGCGCATCGTGGCTGTGAGCATTATGGAATTACCTATTGTCGTAAAGAGGCAAGATCTACAGGTCAAATTATCCGATTGTTGATTTTGCTGTATGAGGTTGCATTAGCTGATGAAATGCAAGGAAAAATTGAGTATTTATAGCCCTTTCGTATTTTTGAACAACAATCACTATAAATTTAGTCAATAACATCAAAACCAAATTTTTTTCCTTTTTACTTTCTACTTTTCCCTTGAATTTATGACTGATGCAGAGTTATTGGCAATAATCGCACAAGCAGAACGTGAGGGCTGGACGGAACTCGATCTGTCGGGGAACGATCTGGAAAGATTGCCGAGCGAAATTGGACGGTTGCAAAGTCTGGAAAAGTTGATTTTAGGTAAGTGGGATGATAAAGAAGGGAGAAAAGGAAATCGTTTAACTGCTATTCCCCAAGAGATTTTTCAGTTAACCAATCTCAAAGAACTTCATATTGAATACAACCAAATCACGGCGATACCAGAGGCGATCGCCCAATTAGCAAATCTGACAGAGCTTGACCTCAATGGCAACCAAATCATGGCGATACTAGAGGCGATCGCCAACTTAGCAAATCTGACTTCGCTTAACCTCGATAGCAACCAAATCACGGCGATACCAGACGCGATCGCCAACTTAGCAAATCTGACTAAGCTTGACCTCTGTGACAACAAAATCAAGGCGATACCAGACGCGATCGCCAACTTAGCAAATCTGACTTCGCTTAACCTCTCTGGCAACAAAATCACGGTGATACCAGACGCGATCGCCAACTTAGCAAATCTGACTACGCTTGACCTCAGAGATAATCAGATCAGAGTTATCCCCGATGTAATCAAAAAACTCTTCAACCTTCAAAATCTTTACCTAAATGTCAATCAGATCAGCGTTATCCCTGATGCAGTTTTTCAACTCTCTAGCCTCCAAAGACTTCTTCTAACTGCCAATCAAATCAGCGTTATTCCTAATGGGATCGATAAGCTCAATAATATAGAAGATCTTTGGATTGACAAGAATCAAATTCGCGTGATTCCTGATGAGATCGCTAAACTCACAAAACTTAAGACGCTTTGGCTCACTAGCAATCAAATTGAGATCATTCCCGATACTCTCAATCAGTTAAACAATCTTAAATCTTTATATCTAAATGATAATCCTTTACCAATTCCGCCAGAAATTCTCAATGACAGTCAAAACCCTGCGGCGATTATTGGCTATTGGCAGAAATTGAAACAGGGAGAACGAAAACCGCTAAATGAAGCGAAAGTTATCTTAATCGGACATGGTGCAGTCGGCAAAACCTCACTGGTTAGACAATTGATCGATCGCAACTTCAAACCCGATGAAAACAAAACCGAAGGCATTGATATCAGGCATTGGCAAATAACCGCCCGTGAAGAAACAGTCAAGCTCAGGGTTTGGGACTTTGGCGGACAGGAGATCATGCACGCCACCCATCAGTTCTTTTTGACCGAGCGCAGCCTCTATCTCTTGGTACTCAATGCCCGCAAAGACGAAGGCAACAACGATGTCGAATATTGGCTAAAAATTATTGAGAGCTTCGGCAAAGATGCCCCCGTCCTGATTATTGCCAACAAAAGTGACGAACATCCCCTCAAACTCAACCGCCGCCATCTGCAAGAGAAATATCCCAATATTCAAGGCTTCTTTGAAACCTCCTGTAAAACAGGGCTAGGCATTGACAATCTTCGCAAAGAGATCGCTCAACAAATCGCCGCAATGGATCATGTATTTAATGAACTACCCCAGCAATGGTTTCGCCTCAAAGAACTAATCGAGCTGGACAACCGCGACCACATCAGCTATACCGAATATGAGCGTATTTGCAACAATCAAGAAATTAGCGATCGTCAAGAACGCCGCGACCTAATTCGACTTCTGCACATGCTGGGCATCGTTCTCAACTTTGCCGAAGATACCAGACTGCAAGACACCAGCGTTCTCAATCCCGAATGGGTCACAGGCGGCGTATATCGCATTCTCAATGACAATATACTCAGTACCAAACACAAAGGAATGCTGAACTGGCAAGACCTCACCCGCATCCTCACACCCAAAAATAAAGGCGATCGCGATTGTTATCAAGAAAACCGCGATCGGCAATTCATCCTAAACATGATGAAAAAATTCGAGCTATGTTTTTCCCTCGACAGCAATTCTCAAAATCCCATTTACCTAATTCCCGAACTCCTTGACGAAGAAGAACCCGACACTGGCACATGGGAAAACACTCTCAACCTTGAATATCATTACAAAATCCTATTTAGCAGTGTCATTTCCCGCTTTATCGTCAAAATGCATCACTGCATCTCCAAACGCACCTACTGGCGCACAGGTGTAATTCTCTCATTCCCCGAAGGCAATCGCGCCTACATCAAAGCCGATCTCGCCGATGCGAAAATCTTCATCCGCATCGATGGCAATCCCAACACCCGCCGATCCTCCCTCGCCGCCATTCGCAACACCTTTGAATCGATCCATCACAGCATCTCGGCACTAGAAGTCAATGAGTGCGTTCCCTTACCAGATAATCCTAAAGTGACAGTTCCTTACGATCATTTATGCGATCTGGAACGTGAAGGTATCCTAAGCTTTATTCCCTACGGCACACGCCAATCCTATGAGGTGCGATCGCTATTAGATGGAATTGAAGAACGGCGATCGCGATACATTAGTTCAGACAGAAAGACATATATTGATCAGCCGCCACATCCTCCTGTAACATTTATCATCAACAACAGCAACCAACAATCAAATATCATGACTGAATCTGAAAAGCCCCAACCCCAAAATACGCCCAAATCCCCAGATTTTCAAATCCCTTCTGTAATTACCGCTTCTATGTCTTTTGTATTTATTGTCTTAACTACTGCATTTTTGGTTCTAACTTTTGCAGGGATTCTTAAATTGGAGCAGTTTGTTATTGCGATGTTCTCAATTATTTTAATGATAGTTATTGGCGTAGTTTTTGTACTCAAAGTTACTGGACAAATGGAAGGAAAATCCTTTGAAAAGGTTATCCTTTCAGTCCTGAAACAACTCACCCTTTACGATGCTTTACTCAGCAAAATCGGCGATATAATTGGTAAATTTAAAAAATAGAGAGGCAAAAACTATATGCCTGAAGCTAACCCGAACCTGATTAGTGAAAACCTTTCCATCACTGTAACCCTTGAAAATAAAGGTTATTATCTTTGCCACTTATCAAACCCATTACCAGATCCATCCCAAAACCCTATTAATTGCTACGGTCAAACCCAAGAACACGCGATCGCGATCGCCCTTGAACAGCTAGCCGAGCAGTATCGCCAGATAGCCGAAGAACAGCAAAATATAGATATGCTAACCGTAGCGCAATCGCCTGACGGAGAAGCAATTAGCAAGCTTTACCATGTAACACTTCACTTTGAATGCACCATTGATGCAGAATCGAAATTTGAGGCAATGCACGACACAATTATGGGTAATACAGTAGTAGAAAATGGCAAAATTACGGTCATAGAAGTTTCCAAAGATCTGCCATTTACAGATGTTTTAGAACTTGGTGCGTAGTTAAACTCACTACAGACGTATGGGCAAAACATTCCCGCAAAAATCTATAGCATTTAAGAATGTTGTTCTATCTCACCATGCTGCTTAAATAGTGCAAGTAGTTTCCGCCGCATCACAATTCCTGGCTGGTCAGATGGCATATGCTGCTCGAATGCTACATCCAGAGGAGTATCGTAGTTAGTCGTTTCCAAAACTACTCGATCTTCTAGTACGACTTGGCGATCAAAGGCAATCACATCATCGGCACTAACATCAGCTTCTGTGTCATTGCGTACACAGAACTGAACAATCTGAGAAATGCGATCGCTTACAGGAGTTGCCGCCGTAAAAATCGAATGCATTAATCCATTGGGATAAGTAATTTTTAATGTACGGCTAAATGGCATATGCCAAGTTGATTCCACAAATCGAGTGGTAAAAGCTTCGGTCATGCCGAGATTTTTCTGTTGTGCGGGTGGATTAATCACGGGAACCTCTGACTTAATCACCAGACCAAATTCGAGAGTAGTGATTTCAGAAGCAGCTGGTTTTGGTTGCTCGATACTACCAAAAGATCCAGCATGGACAAAGCTGAAATGGGCATTATCAAAAGAGTTCTCCATCACCCGCAAGCCACTACATTGCCACTGGTCATAACATTGAGGAATGATTCGATTGGTAGGATCTTCAGCTTCAGGAATATAAGGAATCGGCAGCAATGGTTCCTTATCTAGACATACCCATACATATCCATAGCGTTCAGCACAGTTGAAAGCGTCAACTTTATAACTGGCAGGAATTTTTTGATCGGGGCTGAATTGCGGAACCTTCACGCAGACTCCTTTACCATCATATTGCCAACCGTGATACGCACAGCGAACGCACCCATCAATGACAACTCCTTTGGAAAGTTGCGTTGTTCGATGACAACAGCGATCGCTCACCGCTACAGGTTTCCCCTCAATATCTAGCCAGAGTGCTATTTTTTGTCCTAGCAACTCAAACGGCTGCGGCATTTTGGCAGCGAGACTTGCGATCTGCATAACTGGATACCAGAACCGCCTCAGTACTGGCTGTTTAGTAACTAGCATTGAGATAATTCCTCATGCTGCTTACTCAAACGTTGCTCCGCTTCACCATGCTCTTTCAGTAAAGCCGCCAGCCGATGACGCATGATGATTCCTGGCTTATCGGACGGCATATGCTGCTCCTCAGCTAAAGACAATGGCGCATCAAATTCAGTGGTTTCCAAAACATCGCGATCTTCCTGTGTCACCTGACGATCGAAGGCAATGATATCAGCCGCTTTTGCATCATCTTCAGTATCATTCCGCAAACAGAACTGGACTAACTGAGTCGTCTGATCATCAATGGGGGTATAAGCCGTAAAAATCAGATGAATCAATCCATTGGGATATTGGATTTTCAGCGTGCGGGCAAATGGCATATACCAAGTGCGTTCGTTAGTACGAATCGTCTTTTCAGAAGCAATTCCTAAATTCTTCTTTTGGAGATCTGGATTCAGAACTTCCACCCAATGCTTCATCACAAAGCCAGTGTCAGTTTCTACGGTTTCGTCGATAGGTGGCGGCACTGGGTTACTCTGATCGCCCCATGATGAAGCATGGACAAAATGCCCATGAGCGCTATCAAATGAGTTTTCGATCGTCCTCAAACTTCCAACTTTCCAAGTTTCATAAAACTCATGAATCATGCGGAAATTAGGGTCTGTCACTGCATCAATCTCAGGAATTGGTTGTAATGGCTGCCGATCTAAACAAACCCAAGCATACCCATATCGCTCGACGCATAGATAAGAGTTCACCTTATAAGTTTTGGGTAGCTTCTCACTCTCTAGTTGAGGCACTTTCACGCAGGCTCCCTCGGCATTGTATGACCAGCCATGATAAGGACAGCGAATACAACCATCAATTACAACGCCTTTGGACAGCTGGGCGGATCGATGACAGCATTGGTCAGCAACAGCAGCAGGTTTGCCAGCTTTATCGATCCAGAGGGCAATCTTTTGTCCCAATAATTGAAACGGCTGGGGTTTGTCAGCAGAGAGTTGCGCGATCGGCATCACAGGATACCAGAAACGCTTAAGTACAGGTTGTTTAGTAACCAACATGATTACACCTAAGTTGGAGGGATGCGCTTATTACAAAAGTAGAAGGGTTTCAAAGATCGTATTCTCAATATGAGAATCAAAAATTCACTATCCCTAAATTGCTTGAATTTTATGGTTGTTTCGATAAATTCTGAGTATTAAAAAATACCTACCGAATGTAGGTGCTATCTCTATTTTTTAGATTTCTTTTTGCCTTTACTTGCAGTCAATATCTCTGACTGAGCGATTTCGGCATCAAGAATGGTTTGCCCTGTCGCCGCGAGAAATACATCATCAAGACTAGGTCGTGACTGAGAGAGACTAAATACTTCAATATCAACCGCAGCCAACATATTTTGAATTTCGCTAATTGCATTAGCGCTAGGGGTAACAAACAAGTTAACCGCATTGCCTTGAGCCGAATTAATTGTAATGCTCTGGACAATCGGTAGCTGCTGCAAAATCTTTTTCGCCTGTTCTGCATCTTGGAGATCAGCAAACTCACGAATCCTCACCGTAATGCGATCGCCTCCAACTTTAGTTTTTAGTTCATCAGTAGTGCCTTCGGCAATAATTTTGCCCTTATCAATAATTGCCACGCGATCGGCAAGGGCATCAATTTCTTCCAAATAATGACTGCTAATTAATACTGTCACACCCGAAACTCGAAGCTTTCGTAAAAATTCCCAAATCGCGAACCGACTCTGAATGTCTAAGCCCACAGTCGGCTCATCAAGGATCAAGACAGAGGGCTGATGTAGCAAACCTGCAGCTAGGTCAAGACGTTTCATAAGCCCACCAGAATAAGTTCCTGACAGTTTATCGGCATAGGCTTCAAGTTGGAGCAGATCTAATACGCTATCAATGCGATCACTGATTTGGGCTTTAGGAATATGGTATAGCGCAGCTTGAAAACGTAATAACTCTCTTCCTGTTAAAACTTTATCTGGAGCCACCTCTTGAGCAACGTAGCCCAGACGATTGCGGATCGCTCTTGCATCTGTCGCCCCTGAAACTTCGATTAATCCTGAATCAGGAATAGTCAAAGTACAAAGGCAACGCATGGTCGTAGTTTTACCTGCCCCATTCGGACCTAATAGTCCATAGATTTGCCCTTGTGTAACATTTAGAGAAATTCCATCTACGGCAACAGTCTCGCCATATGTTTTCCTAAGATTTTCAATTCGTACTGCCGATTGCATGGAGGTATCTAAGTATTACGATCTGTTAAAAACCCATTTTAACCGTGTCGTTCTTCAAACTGCAATAAAATATCAATCTCTCCCACGATCATCATAATTATGAAACCAATTTTCAGGGTGATATGCAGCTAAAACCTCGGAAGCCAACAATTCGTCAAACCGTAATCAAATACTTCCCTAAACGAATTCAAACCCTTACTGGGTTTGAATTCACAGAAGTGTCGTCAAACTTTTGTGAATTGGTATTACTGAACTAAACAACAAGGTTAGGAATGAAAATTAAATTACATGTGCATATAAAAACCAAAATTGGTTCGGCGGGCTTCGCCCGCCGAACCAATTTTGGTTTTTATTAAATTATCATTCCTTAGTGCAGATTCAGATGTATGCACTAACCTTGTTGTTCTTAGAACCAAGTGCGATCGCTTATTGATGCTTGCATTTTACTAATCGCTTCATCTACGGAAATAGCACCGAGTTCGCCATGCTTGCGGCTGCGAATACTTAGAGTGCCAGCTTCGACCTCTTTTGCCCCAATTACTGCCATTACAGGCACTTTCTCCATCTCAGCTTTGCGGATTTGCTTCGCCATGCGATCGCCGCTATGGTCTAGCTGTACGCGCAAACCTGCTGCCTTCATTTTGGCGGCAACTTGCTCAGCATATTCCATTTGACTGTCGGAAACCGCAATTAACTTAGCTTGCACAGGTGCTAACCAAAGAGGAAAATCACCAGCATAGTTTTCAATTAGTACGCCGATGAAACGCTCGACCGAACCAAACAGCGCACGGTGAATCATGATTGGTTGATGGCGCACACCATCTTCACCGACATATTCCATCTTGAAGCGATCGGGCAAATTGAAATCTAGTTGAATCGTCGAACATTGCCAACGGCGACCGATCGCATCTTCAATCTTGATATCAATCTTTGGTCCATAGAAAGCGCCACCCCCTTCATCAACAACATAGTCCCAGCCCTTATGATTGAGAGCTTGCTTCAGCGCTTCAGTAGACTTTTCCCAAATCTCATCAGAACCGACATATTTTTCAGGACGGGTGGAGAGATTGATTTCATAATTCTCAAAGCCAAAGGTCGAGAGTATCAATTCCGCAAGATTGAGAACGCCGATAATTTCTTGCTCAATTTGTGCTTCAGTACAGAAGATATGCGCGTCATCTTGCGTAAAGCCGCGCACACGCATCAGCCCATGCATGGTTCCAGAGCGCTCGTAACGATAAACCGTGCCAAGCTCAGCATAGCGAATCGGGAACTCCTTATAGGAATGCAGCGTGTCTTTGTAAATCAACACATGGAATGGGCAGTTCATCGGCTTAAGCTGATAAACCTGATGCTCTACTTCCATCGGCTGAAACATACTTTCGCGATAGAAGTCATTATGTCCAGAGATTTTCCAGAGATCTAAATTTGCCATGTGGGGAGTGGTGACTGCCTCATAGCCATTCTGCGTGTGAGTATCTTTCCAGAAAGTCTCGATCGTATTGCGGATAATCGCGCCACGAGGATGCCAAAAGACTAAACCTCCACCAGCTTCTTCTTGAATGCTGAATAGTTGTAGATCTTTACCGATGGTACGGTGATCGCGACGTTTGGCTTCTTCAAGCATTTGGTGATAGGCAAGAAGTTGCTCAGGATTTTCCCAAGCCGTGCCATAAATACGCTGAAGCATGGGATTTTTTTCGTCACCCCGCCAATAGGCTCCTGCGATGCTTTCAAGTGCAAAGGCATCAGGATGAATATCGCCAGTAGTATCTAGATGGGGGCCAGCGCACAAGTCCCACCAAGGTTGTTTTTCAAACTTTTCAGGATCGCAAATAAAATAGCGACTAATATTTTGTCCTTCAGGAATGGCGGCTAGTAACTCAATTTTGTAAGGCTCATTTAGCTTTTCAATTTCGGCTAGCATCTCAGGACGAGGCAATTCTTGACGTACAAGTGGTTGATTCCACTTAATGATCCGTTTCATTTCCTTTGCGATCGCCTTGAGATCGCTGGGCGTAAAATGCTCAGCGCGATCGAAGTCGTAATAAAAGCCATTTTCAGTTGCAGGACCGATAGTCACCTTAGCATCGGGATATAACTTCTGGACTGCCATTGCCATTACATGAGAGCAAGTGTGGCGAATCCGCGCTAGTTTTTCGGCATCGGCTTGCCGCAGGATATCACTAGGCTTAATATCACTAGGTTTGCTTTCGCTGGGCTTTACTGCAACTGCATCCATAACTTGATGTCGTGACCTTATTTATTACAAGAATTATCGAAAACTATACTTAGAGTCTACCATCTTAACTTTTTTCGCTGAGAATATGATTAATGATGTATAGCGATCACTTTCCTGCAAGTACTGTTATTAAAAAACTTTATTCTAGTTGCCATGACTAATGCTGATTCCGAGCAATTTCTTGATAACTCAAGCCAAATCATCACTGTACGGCCTAATTGTGAAACCGCAACCTTGCAAAAACTGCCCTATTTTGTCGGTATTTCAGGATCTACTGCGGGATCAAAGGGTATTTCGATGAATTTGGCGATCATTCCCGCAGGAAGCTCCGCTGAGCCACATTTCCACCGTGACTATGAAACCGCGATTTATTTGGTCAAAGGAAGGGTAGAAACTCGCTATGGCAAAGGTTTAAAACAGTAAGTAATTAATGAAGCAGGTGATTTCCTGTTTATTCCTGCTGGTGTGCCACATCAACCGCATAATCTCAGCGATACTGAGGCAGTCCATGCGATCATTTCACGTAACGATCCCAACGAACAAGAAAACGTAGTTCTTTATAATACCAATATTGAGTAGTCAAAAAAAATGGATATTCATGCACTAAGAGAAGATTACAAACAAGGAGAGCTTAGGCGCAAGGATCTTCATGACGATCCCTTTAAGCAATTTGAGAAATGGTTTCAGCAAGCTTGTAATGCTGAGTTGCTAGAGCCAAATGCCATGACCTTATCGACAGTTTCCGCACAAGGTCAGCCATTTATGCGGACAGTATTGCTGAAATATTTTGACACCAATGGATTTGTTTTCTTTACAAATTATGAGAGTCGTAAAGCAACTCAGATCAATGCAAATCCCAGAGTTTCGATTCTATTCACTTGGTTGCCACTTCAACGGCAAATCCACATTACAGGAACTGCCGAAAAAGTTTCTACAGCCGAGTCATTGGCATATTTTACCTCGCGACCTAGAGGCAGCCAGTTAGGAGCTTGGACTTCTCAACAAAGTTCGGTGATTTCTTCAAGACAGCTTCTTCTGATGCAATTTGAACAGATTAAGAACAAGTTTTTAGATGGAGAGATACCTCTACCAGATTTTTGGGGTGGCTATCGGGTAGTGCCCGATAGCTTTGAGTTTTGGCAAGGCTGCACTAACCGCTTACACGATCGCTTTCTATATATTCAGCCAGAATCGAATCAATCATGGCAAATTCAAAGGCTAGCCCCTTAAATTTAAGGCTCTATAGCTGCTTCGGGGAGTTCAAACATGATAAACGGCTCAATGCTTTTGATGACAGGCGTTTCAGACATCAAATACCTCCGATGCTAAAACTATTGCACATAAGGCATTTCAGCTATTTAAGCTAAAGCACCTCCCCGAAACACCTATTGAGCCAAATTTAATTCCTTACATTAGCTTTTAAAAATTCATGTTCATGCACTGGACAGCCAATGTGGGATGAGTTCTGACACTACCACTTCATGCAGATAAAAAATCCGCAAATACGTCGATTAAAATTTAGTTAACCGTTTCCCACAAAGCATTTATATGTCTTTGATCATAAAAATAACTTAAACATAATTATCAGCTAACTCTGATCTTTGTAATTATAGTATGAAGTCAACATTTTTAATTCAAGCTTTAGTATTTTATTAAACTAATGAATATTAGTAAAGATAAACAGACCTATAGCAGAAATTCTCATTATGACTTTTTTATTTGCCTAAGCAATCAAACTTTGAACGAGGGTATAGGCTTTTCAAGGGCAGCTATTGCGGCTATTCTCAATAGCTGATGTCAGATCAAGCCAAATTTTTCATAATGAGAATTGCTGGCACTATAGACTTTCAAGAGTTTCTCTAAAATACAGATAGCACTACAATAATCTCTAAAAGGAAAAATCAATCATGTTAAAATAAAAATTTATAACTGACGAGATGATTATTTGTATTTTTATAGGACTCTCAATTCTAAATGACTAAATTTACATCGAAGCTTCTGTATCTAACTAAGGGTCATCATAGTGCTCTTATTTCTATGCTATTTACATTTTTATTCATTTCTGGATTGGAAGTATTTGGGACGGGAATTATTGGACCATTTATAGCAATCTCAACTAATCCAGAACTGATTCAGAATAATATTTGGTTAAAGCAGATATATACGAATATACATTTTTACTCAGAGCAGCAATTTATACTTACTTTAGGTATTGTGGTAGTTGTTGCTTTCTACGTCAAAGCATTTTTGAGCTTTCATGCTCAAAAATCAGTTTTTAAATTTGGTTATAACTTAAAAGGCGAATTATCATGCAAATTGATGAATGCATATATAGAGGCTCCTTACGACTTTCATTTGAATATTAATTCTGCAAAACTGATTCAGAATATTACTGCCACTACAGATAAAGTTTCTGTTGGAGTCGTTATGGGGGTTTTAACATCTACATCTAATATGCTGGTTGTAGTCTCGCTAATGGCTCTACTGGTTAAGACTAATATTATGGCTCTTCTTCTAATCGCCATGCTTTTATTAGTCATGGTGGGCTTACTCAAACTGATGAAACCACGATTAACTACATGGACTCATGATGGTTGGCAAGCTTCTGGTGAAATGATCCGAATTCTCAATCATGGGTTGGGTGGACTGAAAGAGACGCGGATAATAGGTTGTGAATCCTATTTTGAGCAGCAAATGAAGGAACAAGCCCAGAAGTTCTCTAGAAATACGAGTTTGGCAGAAGGATATGGGAATCTTCCTCGCTATGTAATCGAAGCATTTATGATTACATTTCTAGTGGTCTTTACACTTTTATATATCAATTTAAATCAGAACCGAGACAACCTTAATGCAGTCCTTGGAATTTTTGCACTTGCCTCTATCCGCTTGCTTCCAGCATCGGGCAACTTAGTGTCTGGATTAAATGTGATTCGAGCGAATACATTTGCGGTAGATCAATTATTTTTTGATCTTAAAAATCTTGAGAAAGAAAATCTGATATCAGAACTAGAATCCAAAGATCAATCAGATATATTTCTGTCAAGTCTAGATATTCAGCCTATGTCTTTTGAGGAAGAGATAACCCTAGATGGACTCACTTTTACTTATCCAAACTCTAACCGAAAAGCACTGGATGGCATTTCGCTAAAAATACATAAAGGACAATCCATTGGACTAATCGGAAAATCTGGATCTGGCAAAACAACTCTTGTAGATATTGTTTTGGGGCTTTTTACACCACAATTTGGGGACATAAAAGTTGATGGTTCATCGGTATACGATAATTTGCGTGCTTGGCAAAATTTACTAGGTTATGTACCGCAGACGATTTTTTTAACTGATGATACCTTAGAAAGAAATATTGCATTTGGGATCCCTGATAATTTAATTGATAAAGAAAAGCTACAAAAAGCTATTGAGATGGCTCAATTGAAGGATGTAGTTGAACAATTACCAAATGGGGTTCATACTCTTGTGGGAGAACGCGGAATATTATTGTCTGGGGGGCAGAGGCAAAGGGTTGGGATTGCTCGCGTTCTTTATCATCAAAGGGAAATCTTGATATTTGATGAAGCTACAGCTGCTCTGGATAATGAGACAGAGTATCTTGTAACTGAAGCAACTAAAGCCTTAAGTGGAAGCAAAACGATTATTATCATTGCTCACCGACTTTCGACTATTGAACATTGCGATCGCATTTACCAGATCGAAGAAGGAAAGGTAATAAAATCAGGTAGCTATCAGGAAGTTGTTTTAGGTATCTCCTAAAGACAAATTGAGCGTTTAAAAAAGTTTAGCGAAATTTGCATGAAAGTTGAAATAGCGGCAATTCCTGATGTTTTACTGATCACCCCTAGGGTATTTGATGATGAACGGGGATTTTTTTATGAGTCATACAACCAAAAAGCTCTTGCCGAAAAAACAGGTATAGACGTCACCTTTGTTCAAGACAATCATTCGCGATCGCAGAAGAACGTTTTACGTGGATTGCATTATCAAATTGGCAGACCGCAAGGCAAATTAGTAAGAGCTTTAGCAGGCACAATTCAGGATATAGCTGTAGATCTGCGACAAAGTTCACCAACATTTGGTAAATCGGTAAGTTACATTCTAAGTGCCGAAACCTATCAGCAGCTATGGATTCCCGCAGGATTTGCCCATGGCTTTGCGGTTCTATCTGATTTTGCAGAAATAGCTTATAAAGCCACAGATTACTATACACCTAGTGAAGAGAGATGCTTATTGTGGAATGATCCTGAGCTAGAGATCTCATGGCAACTTGAAGGAATACCAGTTCTATCCGCTAAAGATGCGGTTGGCAAATTGTTAAAAGAAGCGGAGTTATTTGTATGAGTTCAGTCACAAAATTTCAAAAGGTACTTGTCACAGGTGGTGCGGGGTTTATTGGCTCTAACTATGTGCATTATGCCCTTGCCAATCATCCGACATGGGAAATAGTAGTTTTAGATAAGCTGACCTATGCGGGAAATTTAGATAACCTCAAAGATGTCCGTGATCGCATTACCTTTATTCAAGGCGATATTGCGAATCCTGAAGATGTCGAAAAAGCCGTAAATGGGGTGGACGCAATCCTCAACTTTGCAGCCGAAAGCCACGTCGATCGCAGCCTGCGCGATCCGCTTCTCTTTATTCGCACTAATATCGAAGGTACATTAATATTATTAGAAGCAGCGCGAAAATATCAAATCAAAAGATTTCTGCACGTTTCTACCGATGAAGTTTATGGGGATTTAGTTGGAAGCGATCGCCATTCCTTAGAAACAGATACTTTGTCACCTCGCAGTCCCTATGCTGCATCCAAAGCTGGAGCCGAGCATTTAGTCTTTTCCTATGGCATTAGCTATGGCTTGGATGTGGTGATTACGCGCGGTTCCAATACTTACGGACTGTATCAATACCCTGAAAAGATTATTCCCCTATTTATCACCAACGCCCTAGAATCAAAATCTTTGCCCATCTACGGCGATGGCTCGGCTGTCCGCGATTATCTATATGTCGAAGATCATTGCTCGGGCATTGATACGGTGTTGCACGCAGGTACAAGCGGTAAAGCCTATAACCTTGGTGCGCGAATGGAGGTCAATGGGATCGAGGTTGCCAAGACTATTTTAGGTTTGCTGGATCGCCCCGAATCACTAATGCAATCAGTCAGCGATCGCCCTGGTCATGACTATCGCTATTCCGTCGATCCTATTGCTGCTGAATCTCTCGGATGGCAGCGTCAATGGGACTTTCAACTCGGTATGGCACAAACAGTAGCTTGGTACAAACAAAATTCTGACTGGTGGCAAGCGGTTAAGGATAAGAAAGTATTTCAAGAGCATTACAACCAGTGGTATGCCAGATGAGTAATCCTCTAAAAGTGGCTCTGATTGGATCAAACGGACAGTTAGGTTCGGATATCGCCAGTCATTTTTCGCAAAGCGCTCGCTATCAACTCACAGCCCTAACTCGCGCTGATATTGATATTAGAAAAGCTGATGAGGTCGCTCGGGTTTTAACAAGCCAGAAATTTGATGTGGTGATCAATAGCGCTGCCTATGTCCGTGTCGATGATTGCGAGCAAGAAGTTGAGACAGCCTTTAACGTTAATGCGATCAGTGCGTTAGAGGTGGCTAGAGCCTGCCGTGATATTGGCGCTTTTTGTGTTTATATCAGCTCCGATTATGTGTTTCGAGGAGATCGCCCAGATCCCTATACAGAATCTGATATTCCAGCCCCGATTAATATTTACGGTACATCCAAACTCACAGGTGAGTACCTAGTGCGGCAAACTGCGCCGCGATCGCTAATTTTGCGAATCTCTAGTGTCTTCGGCAAAGCAGGGGCGAGCGGCAAGGGAGGTAACTTTGTGGAAACGATGATCAAAAAAGCTAAGGCGGGCGAACCGATCAAAGTGGTTAACGACATTTTTATGTCGCCCACCTATACCTATGATGCGGCTAGATTACTCGACGCACTTTTGCAAGAAGGTGCCTCAGGTATTATGCATGGAGCAAATGCTGGTAGTTGTTCTTGGCATGAATTTGCAAGCCAGGTGCTGCGCCTTGCTAATATTCAGTATCCCATTGAGGCGATTCCTGCTTTGGCTTTTCCCACCAAAGCCACTAGACCGATGAATTCGGCAATCATCAGCGATCGCCTTGCTGACATCTCAACTTTTAAAATGCGCCCTTGGCAAGAAGCTCTTGCCGCTTATATCCAAGCTAGATAAAACTATGAAAGCTTTAATTCTCTCTGGTGGTAAAGGGACAAGATTACGCCCGCTTACCTATACTGGCGCAAAGCAACTCGTCCCCGTTGCCAATAAACCGATCCTTTGGTACTGCATTGAAAGTATCGTCGCCGCAGGCATCACCGACATTGGCATTGTCATCAGCCCCGAGACTGGTGAAGAAGTCAAAAGTAAAACAGGAAATGGAGATCGCTTTGGCGCAAATATTACCTATATCCTCCAAGACACACCCTCAGGACTAGCTCATGCTGTTAAAATTTCTCAGCTATTTCTCGGTGATGACTCCTTCATCATGTTTCTTGGCGACAACCTAATCGAGTCAGAGTTAAATAAATTTTTAGCTAATTTCCAACAAAAGCGACTAGATGCCCTAATCCTTCTAAGTCAGGTCGCTGACCCTACTGCCTTTGGTGTGGCCACCATCGATCTAGAGGGCAGAGTAATTAGATTAATCGAAAAACCTAAACAGCCCGAATCCAATCTAGCGTTGGTAGGCGTGTATTTCTTTAAAAATACGATTCATTCTGCGATCGCCAATATTGCACCATCAGCAAGAGGTGAACTAGAAATCACTGATGCCATCCAACAACTAATCGATACGAATCAAAAAGTAGAAGCAGATGAATTAGAAGGCTGGTGGCTAGATACAGGTAAGAAAGACGATATCCTTGCCGCTAATCAAATTGTTCTTGATGCCAGATTAAAATCTCAGAATCTAGGAGATATCGATAGTGATAGCAATATTAGCGGTCGCGTTGAGGTTGGCTTGAGTTCTAAGGTGATTAGCTGCAAAATTCGTGGGCCAGTCATCATTGGCGAAAATTGTCATCTTGAACATGCCTACATTGGTCCTTATACCAGCATTAGCGATCGGGTCACAATTATCGACACTGACATCGAACATAGCGTGATTCTCTGCGACACCAAAATCACAGGTATTCATCAGCGCATCGTCGATAGCGTGATCGGTCAAAGAGTATCAATGAAAGTCTCCCCCAAACGCCCTCAAGCTCTCAGGTTCCTCGTCGGTGATGATTCTCAACTTGAGATTATGTAGGTGGTGATTTATGAAAATTTTATGGCTTGTAAGATCGTGTAAAACATTATTTTGACTCGATCTTCGTATATCTTTCTTAACCAATATTAAAGCAAAATTTTTAATGTATTTGATCTATAACCTTAATATAACTATTTGCTAACTAGGCTATATTTACGTTTAAGTACCTTTGAGAGCAATATAAGCGAAAGACTAACCATATTCTATTACTTATCGTCTCTCGAATATTTAGCATTGCGATCGCATTTACCAAATTGAGCATGGGAAAGTTTTACAGTCAGGTAGTTATCAAGATGTTGTATTAGGACAAGAGTTATAGTCCAAAAAATAAATTTTATGCGAAACAGAGTAAAGAGATGAATATAGCTTATGTCACAACTTATGATGCCAGTAGACTTAAAGGGTCAAACGAATGGTCTGGGACTGGTTACTATATTGCAAAAGCAATTAAAAATCAGTCAATTTCTTTAGACTACTTTGGTCCTTTAAGAGAACCGAAGGGCTTAAATAATATCCGTAGGCTGAAGCGTCTTTACTACAAGTATATGGAGCAAAGCAATTATCAAAGTGATTCTGACATAAGGACGCTGAGGTATTATGCTGAGCAAGTAAGTAAAAAACTGCACAGCTCGCAGAAGCAAATAGATGTTATCTTTAGCGCCACAGTTAACCCGATCGCCTATCTCGAAGCTAGCAAGCCCATAGTCTTTTGGGCAGATGCAACTTTTGCTAACATTAAAGACTTTTACCCTATATATACCAATCTAAGTGATTCAGTATTGCGCGATTGGCATCAAATGGAAAAGCTAGCTTTACAAAAAGCGAAGATAGCTATTTACTCCTCAGACTGGGCAGCTCAGTCTGCTATTCATGACTATGGTGCTGATCCTACTAGGGTAAAAGTGATCCCATTTGGTTCTAATGTCAATAGTCCTTTTAATCACGAAACGATTAAGGATGTCATAGATGCAAGACCCACTGATCGCTGCAAGTTGCTGTTTCTTGGTGTAGATTGGTTCAGAAAAGGAGGGAATGTAGCATATGAAGTTGCTAAAAAATTAAACAGATCGGGATTAAAAACTGAGTTAACTATCATTGGTTGTCCACCAATATTAGACGAGCCAATACCTGACTTTGTTAGACCTTTAGGATTTATCAGTAAAGCAACTCCAGAAGGTCAAGATCGAATTAGTCAAATCCTCTTAGAATCGCATTTTCTAATTTTACCAACAATCGCTGATTGCACACCAATCGTATTTGCTGAAGCAAACTCTCTAGGTGTTCCCTGTTTGTCTACTACAGTAGGTGGTGTACCAACAATGATTCGCAATGGTTTTAATGGTCAATTATTTTCGACAGAAAGCAATATCGCCGATTACTGTGATTACATTACTAACTTGTTTGCTAATTATGGTGATTACAAAAATCTGGCTTTATCCGCTTTTAATGAGTATGATTCTCGGCTTAATTGGGGATTTGCAGGACAGCAAGTTAAACAATTACTAGAGACAATTCTATGAAATTAATAGACAACTGAAAATTGTGAAATCCAATACACTAGTAAGCATCATCGTCAATAATTACAACTACGATCTCTTTCTTGCTGAGGCGATCTGTTTTTCTTGCTGCTACTCGTCTTTTGGCCTTTGTAGCAGCATTTTTTTCTTGTTACCATAGGTAGCAAGGGTTAATATAACTATTAGCTAACTAAGCTCTATTTACATTTAAATATCTTTGAGATGAATATGAGTCTTAGCGCAGCCAAGTTTTGTTGATTGTCGACTATTGAGCATTGCGATCGCATTTACAAGAGTGAACACGGAAAAGTCATAAAATCAGGTAGCTATCAAGAAGTTGTATTAGAACAATAAGAGTAATTAATGAAAGTCGCATATACAACCACATACGATGCAAGAAGTTTAACCGGTTCTAATGAATGGTCGGGCTCAGGCTACTATATTTCACAATCCATTAAGAACCAAGGTATAGATTTGGGCTATCTTGGCCCTTTGGAAGAAAAATATGTGTTGAGGATTGTACAAAAGTACAAAAGTGCATACTACAAATTTTTTCAAGATAAACATTATGAAAAAGACGCAGATCTGCCAATTTTGAGGGATTATGCAAAGCAGATTTCCAAAATTCTTTCTGAGACTAATTCTGATATAGTTTTTAGCGCCACAATAAGACCAATTGTCTATCTTGATTGTAGTCAGCCGATTGTCTTCTATGCAGATGCAACTTGTGCTGGCTTGGTGAATTTTTATCCTCAGTACAATAATCTTTGTCAGGAATCAATCGATAATTGGCACATGATGGAAAAGCAAGCTCTAGAAAAGTGTAAGTTAGCGATTTACTCCTCTGACTGGGCAGCCCAGACAGCGATTGAATATTATGGTGCCGATCCAGAGAAGGTGAAGGTGGTGCCATTTGGAGCCAACATTGATAGTTGTAGAACTCTGAGTGACATTAAAGACCTGATAGCAGCTAGACCTGCAAATAAATGTAAACTGTTATTTTTAGGGGTTGATTGGTACCGAAAGGGTGGAGATATCGCACTCAAAGTAGCTGAAGATCTGAACAATTTAGGCTTAGATACAGAATTTACAGTTGTTGGATGTCACCCACTTGTAGAAGGTTCTCTTCCAAGTTATGTCAAATCTTTAGGCTATATTAGTAAATCTACTGTCGCTGGCAAGGAGCAAATTAATCAATTAATTGCCGAATCTCATTTTCTGATTCTTCCTTCGAGAGCAGAATGTTATGGAGTTGTTTTCACCGAAGCAAATTCTTTTGGAGTTCCTTGTATTTCTCGGAAGGTTGGCGGGATTCCAACAATTATCAAACAAAATATTAACGGTAATCTCTTCGATATCAGTACCCAATCATCTGAATATAGCAATTATATATATGGTCTATTTTCTAACTATCAGGATTATCAAGATTTAGCACTTTCTGCTTTTCATGAATACGAGTCAAAGCTTAATTGGAATACTGCAGGTCAACAGCTAAAAAACTTGTTGGAGTCAATATTATGACGACAAATCCGCTAGCTAGCATAATTATTAACAATTACAACTACGATCGCTTTCTTGCAGAGGCGATTGATAGTGCTCTAAGTCAAACTTATCCCCATATTGAAGTAATTGTGGTTGACGATGGCTCGACCGATAACTCCCGCGAGATTATTGCTGGATATAGCGATCGCATTATATCAATATTGCAAGAAAACGGGAAACAAGCTGCAGCTTTTAATAGTGGTTTTGCCAAAAGCAAAGGTGAAATCATCATTTTTTTAGACTCAGATGATTACTTGTTTCCACATACTGTTGAGCAGGTTGTCTCAGCGTGGAGTCCAGAACTTGCAAAAGTTCACTATCGCTTGCAAGTAGTAGATATAGAAGGAAAATCTTTAGGATACTCATCACCACAGGGAAACTCACCACTCTCTCATGGCGAAGTCTGGAAATTTATTTTGGATAAAGGCGTTTATGTAAGCACCCCAACGAGTGGCAATGCTTTAAGTCGTCATGCTTTAGAAAAGCTGTTCCCAATACCTGATGCTTATAAGCTTACGGCAGATGATTATTTGTCATATCAGGTTCCGTTTTATGGCAATGTAGCAGCGATCGAAGAGCCTTTGGGTGCATATAGAATTCATGACTCAAATCAGTGGGCGTTATCAACCGTTAGTGCATCTCGCTTTCAGCGTTTTGTGCGTCACGATCTCCAAAATTTTGACTTAGTGAAGCAAAAAGCCAAGGAACTCGGTTATGAATGTCCATCTGATTTAGATCAGAGATCAATCGGACGTTTATGGTCTCGGATTATTTCTTTGCGTCTTGCGCCAAAAGAGCATCCAATCGCTGACGATCGTCGATTAAACTTAATTCATTACGGCATTCGCTCACTGTGGAAATACTCAGACTTTAACTGGCAAAAGCGGATATTCTATAGTCTATGGTTTATTTGGGTAGGGCTGCTACCGTTGCCTTTAGCTTCTCCAGCCATCACTTGGCTCTATGCACCACAATACCGACCGAAATTTATCGATTGGACTGTTAACAAAATTCGGGCACTTACGAAATAAAGTTATTAAATAATGTCTTTGATCATGAAAGAAACTCCCAATCGTCAATTAACAGTGGTTCCTCCAGAATCTTCCAGCAATCCGATGAGAGTTCTCTTTATTAGCCATGCTTACGTCGTTGGAGTTAATCAGGGCAAGCTCAATGCGATCGCTCAAGTCGAAGGCATCGAAGTTGGGTTGCTTGCTCCTAGCAACTGGAAAGCATTAGAGTGGAATCGGTTACTGCCATTAGAACGTCCCTATCCTAACCTCCATCTTTATGAAGCTCCCGTTAAATTTTCGGGTCGGGTCGGAGCGTATTTTTATACCCCATGGGATCTGTGGAAAGTTTTACAAGAATTCAAACCCGACATAATCCAAGCCGAAGTGGAAGTTTTCTCGATCTGTGCTTTTGAAGTCGCAGTTTTCTCCCGCTTGATGGGAAAGCCAATGGTTGTATTTGGCTGGGAAAATCAGTTGCGGCAACTACCCTTTTTTCGTTGGCAGATTTGCAAGTTTGTACTCAATACGGCTAGTGCGATTATCCCTGGCAATCAGGACGGAGCCGAAATCATGCAAAAGTGGAACTACCATGGCTTATTAGAAGTAATGCCCCAAATGGGGGTCGATCCAGAGTTTTTCGCTCCACCCACAAAAGTCTCTGGCGAAGACGCACTAATGTTTAGGGTGGGGTTCCTCGGGAGATTAGCACAAAGCAAAGGAATCGATCTAATTTTTAAAGCTGTTGCTAAACTTCGCGATCGCGGTATCAACAGTCAAATAATTCTCTGTGGTTCTGGTTCTGAAGAAGAATTTCTACAAAAACTAGCGCACGATCTGCAAATTGTCGATCTTGTCATCTGGCGGGGTGCAGTTCCCCATAGCCAAGCCCCCGCAGAGCTTAGCCAATTTGATGTATTGATACTACCTTCTCGCTCAACCCCAACTTGGAAAGAACAGTTTGGGCATGTTCTAATTGAAGCGATGTCTATGGGCATTCCTGTAGTAGGCTCTAATTCAGGAGAAATCCCTAATGTAATTGGTCGTCCTGATTTAGTATTTCCAGAGGAAAATCACAACACATTGGCTGATATACTTGCAAAAATGATCAACGATGCTAAATGGCGTCAAGAGGCTGGAATGTATGGTATTGCGCGAGTGAATCAACTTTATACCCATGAAAAAATTGCCCATAGATTAGTCTCCCTATGGCAAACAGTTCTCAAAAAGGAAGCATCTCACATAACTTTCAAAAAGCTATAAGGGACTTGCAAAAAATAATTGATCCCACAAATATGGCGGTGGGCTTTGCGCGCCGTCATATTTGTGGTTTTTATAGATCATTTTTTTCCTTGGAGTTCCCAAAGTCATTTTGGGCTGCTATAAATATAAAGTTATATTCATGAAAACAATGAAGAATTGCATAAATTTATTGGGATATATTCGATGCGAATAATTATTGTACGTCGAGTCCGAGGTTCTACTCCTAGCATAGATATATATACTGACAATTTAGTTGCGGGGCTTAAAACTGTGCGCCCAGCATGGACGATAATCGAAATCGAGCCAAAACCTTGGAATAGCCCTGACAAACTATGGATGTCGGGATCGGGCTTACGTAAATACTATGAGTGCTATTGGCGTTACCCACGGGAAGTCAGACAACAACAAGCCGATATTTTTCATATTGTTGATCACACCGATGCTCATATTGCTCGATGCCTCAACAGAGCAAGGCAATCAACGGTTGTCACCTGTCACGATTTAGTACAATTAATCTATCCAGAAAGGCAGTCGCGCTTTCCTGCACTCAGTCTTTCTGTTTGGCGACACTCAGTTCAGGGCATGCGTCAGGCAAATCATATTGTTGCCGTTTCTTCTAATACCGCAAAAGATATCCAGCAATTTCTGAATATACCATCAGAGAACATCACTGTGGCACTTAATGGGGTTGAACCACAATTTCGAGTTCTACCTCGAGTTCCAGTAGTTTCATTACGCCAGCAATACACCCCTTCACCAGAGACTATTTGTTTACTTAATGTAGGAGGAACGCATCAGCGAAAAAATATGTTGACAATACTCAAAGTAGTAGAAAGTTTGCGAACTAAAGGATTATCTGTTTGCTTATGGAAAACGGGTGGTCAATTCACTCCAGAACACAAGGCTTTCATTAATGAGCATCAGCTCGATCGACATGTCATTCACTTTGGAAATCCTGACAAAGAAACATTAGTATGTCTTTATAATGCGGCTGATATTTTGCTTTCTCCTTCTCTCTATGAAGGGTTTGGGCTAACTATTGTAGAAGCAATGGCGTGTGGAACCCCCGTGATTACCTCAAAT
Source organism: Pseudanabaena sp. (assembly GCA_003249035.1). GTDB lineage: Bacteria > Cyanobacteriota > Cyanobacteriia > Pseudanabaenales > Pseudanabaenaceae > Pseudanabaena. The sequence continues at coordinate 4,393 of QBMK01000011.1, read as the reverse complement.
GTTTCTTCCCTACCTGAAGTGGTTTGTGATGCTGCAATTTTAGTCGATCCCCTGAATGTGGAAGCAATCACAGAAGCAGTCTGCCAAATTAAGCAAGATCCTAGTTACTGTAATCAATTAATAGAGAAGGGATTATTAAGAGCAAAGTTTTTTAACTGGCAAAAAAATGCAGAACAGGTTGCTAAAGTATATGAAAACCTTGTTTTGAAAAAATCTTCACAGATTGTTGAATAATTTAAGGAGCCTTCATGAGTTTCCAGTTAATAATGGCTATTATCAAATGAGAGTCTATCTTTACCTAAAGCATTTCCCATCCGATGGTCGTGGATTTAACGAAGGGACTAGCAAAGCAGTTCATGGTCTTGCATCTGGTTTAGCTGCTTGTGGAGTCGATGCAACCGTGATCTGTGAAGGCGCATCGGAAGATACTCTGTACCAAGCTCAAGCTGGATATCAAATTGCCTCTTTTGCAAGTAAAAGTACTAAACCTTCCTTGAAACTTTCTCTAAATATAGAGCAGTATATTGCTACCATCTCTACCTCTGAGCAAAGTCTATTTATTCTAAATGGTATTTTTCATCGTAGTGTTTATGCTCTATCTCGCTTGCTAATAAAGCATTCTATCCCATATATTGTTGCACCTCACGATCCATATCACCCAACAATTTTCCATAAAAATGCCTATTTGAAATGGCTTTATTGGTATATCTTGGAGCGGCGCATGTTGAGTCAAGCACGCGCAATTCAGGTTTTAGATAAACGTCACGATGAATGGTTGCGTCGGTTAAAAGTACTAACTGATGTTGTCGAGGTTCCTAATGGGTTTTCAATAGCTGATGTTCATCCAGAGTCCCATCTTAGTTGGAGTATTGACAGAGAACCTAAGCTCTTATTTTTAGGACGTTTAGATGCTTACAACAAAGGACTCGATATTTTATTGGATGCATTTGCTGAGTTTAGTGCAGTGCTTGGTTGTAAACTCACAATTCAAGGACCAGATTGGGGTGATCGAGCAACACTAGAAGCGCAAACTACTAGACTAAAATTATCAGACAAAGTAACTTTCCTGGAACCCGATTACAATTTATCATCTTCGTCAATTATTGCGAACTACGATATTTTCTGTATCACTTCACGTTTTGAGGGATTTAGCCTGTCCGCACTAGAAGCAATGTTAGCTGGAAGGGTTTTGCTCGTTTCAGAGGTTGCAGGCATTGCACCTCATGTGCAATCAAGTGGCTGTGGTATTGTTGTTAAGCCTGAATCATCCTCGATCAAAGCAGGGTTAACTAGTTTAGTTCAGCAGCGATCTCAATGGAAAGAAATGGGAATTAGAGGGCGACAGTATGTGTTAGAAAATTTAGATTGGAAATCAATTGCATCGTATGCTCTAGAGCAATATAAACTATTGATATAGCGGTTTTTAAATAAGTAGAGTATAGATAGTTTTTAAAAAGAATTACTCAATAAAGCTTTTTAAAAATTATTTAGTTTTAGTTAAAGTGCAGAGCGCAATACCATTCTTTCCATCCAAATGTATTAGTAAGGTTCTCTAGTTATGAAAGTTCTTCTATCTGCCTATTCTTGTGAACCAGGAAAAGGCTCCGAACGAGGAGTTGGATGGAATGTTGCTCGTGAAGTTGCCAAACATCACGAAGTATGGGTATTAACAAGACCCGATGAAAGTCGAGAGGCGATCGAATCTGAACTTCAACGCAACCCCATTCCCAATCTACATTTTATTTATTTTACACTCCCTTTCTGGAAGGATAGTCTGCGCTGGGGACAGCGTGGACCAATGCAGTTGCACTACTATCTCTGGCAGATTCAGGCTTATTTCGTCGCCCGTAAGCTACACCAAGAAATCAAATTTGATATAGCTCATCATGTTACTTTTGTGCGCTATTCTACGCCTAGCTTTTTATGCCTACTCCCCGTACCTCTTGTTTGGGGTCCCGTCGGTGGTGGCGAGTCAGCCCCAGCACCTTTCTGGGATGATTTTAGTTTCAAAAATAAGATATACGAAACCTTACGCGGAGCATGGAGATTTATCGGTGAGTGTGACCCGTTTACCCGCATGACTGCTCGACGTAGTGCGATCGCACTTGCTACTACCGAAGACACCGCCCAACGCATTCGCAAAATGGGCGCACCCAATGTCCAAATTGCTTCTGAGTCTGGGATCTTACAACAGGAGATATCCGAATTTAGCCAAGCCACTCCACCAAGTATCGAGCCACTCCGCTTCATTGATATTGCTCGTTTATTGCATTGGAAAGGTTTTCACCTCGGCTTAAGGGCTTTCGCTGCCACCAAGATCGCCAATGCTGAATACTGGATATTAGGAGAAGGTCCTGAATTACCAACACTTAAAGCCCTTGCACTAGATCTAGGAATTAGTGAGCAAGTTAAGTTTTTTGGACATCTCGATCGCCATGAAGTATTAATCAAATTGGGACAATCTTCAGCACTTATCCATCCAAGCCTCCATGATTCGGGCGGTTGGGTTTGCCTAGAAGCAATGGCGGCAAGACGACCAGTAATTTGCCTCAATCTGGGTGGGCCAGCTCAGCAAGTCACTGATGCTACTGGCATCAAAGTTAGTGCAAACAATCCCGATCAGACGATTAAAGAACTGGCACAAGCCATGATTAAACTCTCTCAAGATCGAGATTTACTTGCTCAAATGGGAGAAGCTGGGCATCAACATATTCAGGATTCCTATAGCTGGGAGAGCAAAGGACAACAACTTTCGGATTTATATCAAAAACTAGCTAACCTACATCAGTAAAACTAGACATGCATATTCTAATCGCAGCTTTACATCGCCCCACCGATCCCACGGGAGTTTGTCGCGTAGCGGCTAATCTAGCTCGATGCCTAGTAGATAGAAGGGAAATAAGCCAAATCACGATCGCGATCGGCAAATGGCAAGAGCACTATTTTGGGGATCTGCTAGAAACTCAATCGAACAAAATCAAGCTTATTAGTATTGACATTAAAAATACTTCGCTTTCAAGAAATCGCTGGTTTCTTTTTGGGTTGCCAAAACTGGCAAGACAGCATCAAGCAGATAGAGTACATTTGTCTTTTCCTTTACCATTTCTGCGATCGCAATTTCCTTGCCCAGTCGTTGCTACAATTCACGATTTATATCCATATCAATTTCCTGAAAATTTTGGCTACAAACAAGCAATCTTCAATCAACTATTTCTACGATGGTGCATTCATCAATCTGATGGTATTACCTGTGTATCGAGAACCACATTAGAAGCCTTAAATCTATATTTCCCCAAAATCAAGAAGCAAAGTAAACCAACGACAGTAATTTACAATTTTGTAGACTTTAGTAAAGTTCGAACAAATCCATCGCTCGATTTCCAAAAACGTTTTGAATTTCCATTTATACTTTGCGTTGCACAGCATCGCAAAAACAAAAACATCGATCTGTTAATCAAAACCTACGATCTACTAAAGTCAAGTAATCAGATTGATCTAGAAACTCGATTGGTTTTAGTTGGCAGTCCAGGACCCGAGACAAATTCCCTACTCAAACTCATTCATGAGAAATCTCTAGAATCATCAATCCTAATGCTATCGTCCATCGACGATCATCAGCTTTGCTGGCTATACCAGCATTGCCAACTTTTTGTCATGCCCTCTTCACTTGAAGGATTTTGTATTCCTATAGTCGAAGCTTTATTCTTCTCATGTAAAGTCATATGCTCAAATATTGCTATCTTTCAAGAGATCGGTAATACAGACTGTACCTATTTTGATTTAACTGGAGATCCCATTCATAACTTATCTCAAGTGATTCAAAATGTATTGAAAGAAATAAGTTCCTCAAATACAAATCATTATCTAAGATTTTCCAAAACAAGTATTGCTGACCAATACATAACTTTTTATTCCAAGTTAAGTTAGATTTGCATGAAAAACAAAGCGTACATCAAAAATTCATTTTTGGTTTTTCTGTCATTCTGTATTGTTTTTTATTCTCGAATTGCGGCAACGACAATTCGCTTTTCACTGCTCAATCTTCTGCATTTTGGTTTAGTCCCCGCAGTATGTGTATTCGTTTTAACCAATACTCGCATTAAGGATCCTAAACAAATTTCGCTTTGTTTATCGTTCCTAGTGGGTTTGTCCGTATTGTTTGGAGTCATTATCGCTAGCGCACTTTGGAATAATGCGGGTTTAATTAATGCGATCGTCAGTTTTATGATGCTAGGAGAACCTTTCATGTTTCTGCTGGCTATGACTTGTATTCCTGTAACAGTGCAGATTGTTGCAAAAATGAAAAATTTGTTGTATTGGTCTGTACTAATCAATTTTGGCTCAATAGGTGATTCGGGGAGGTAAAGAAAGTAGAGAGTCTAGCAAAGCACTC
>QBMK01000010.1:43706-111618 GCA_003249035.1 Pseudanabaena sp. | reverse complement strand
ATTGCTATACTATCCGCCCTACCACAGCAAATACAATCCGATTGAACGATGTTGGGGGATTTTGGAACAACATTGGAATGGGACTCAACTCAGGGATGTGAACACGATGATGAAATGGGCACAAAGCATGACTTGGAAAGGAATTCATCCCATTGTTAAGTTAAACCAACAGACCTACTCAAAGGGGATCTCCCTGACTAAAGTGGATATGCGGGAAATTGAGAAGAGATTGGAGCGTAATCCAGAATTACCGAAATGGGACATCCTGATTCGACCTGCCAGTGGGTAAATTCTTTCTTAGAAATCTCCTAACTCCTTTGCAGATAGCGATCGCACCCTCAACACCCAAAACATCCCGATCGCCTAAAAATCACGATTCACAGGAATAGCGATCGCATACTGATTAAGTTTTCCATATCGCTTTCACCGCAGCCAGATACCGCTCCTTCACATTTTCGTAGTCTAACTCCTCCGCAATCCCTTCATGACTACCGCGTTCAATCATATCTGCATGACGCTGTAGTGTGGTTCGGTCTGGTATTTGGTGAGTAAAGGACGCGATCGCGGCGATCGCCTCTAACAACCGCATCGTGACCGCGACACTCGACTTTCCATACTGCCGAATCTGATTGAAGGCAGCATCAGTCGCATCCGCAAACGAGATCGGTTCAGCGATGATCCGAAGCTGGTTGTGGTCATCGTAGCGATAGGGAGAAGGAATTTCTCTTTGGGCTAAATGACAAAGAGCCGCGCTAAGTTGATCGATGCAACGGATGGCTGTAAACGGATCGTTAATGCCTGGAGAAAGGGCGCGTACCGCAATCTCAACCAGTTGGTCGATGGGAAACTCCACATCTTGCTGCTCTGTACGCCGTGAACCGAGAACAAAGGCATCGTTGATCTCAACTGCAAGCTTTTTGGTTACCTTTTCTTCAGGAAAGACCTGTACAAGTTCACTTCCCTCTACCACAAAGTGACCAGGGCGGTGCTGAACCCGCAATAACAGATTATTCTTTGTCGCAATCTGCATCAGGTGGTTGTCATCAATCACTTGAATATAGCCACTGGCGGTAGTTTTAATGGGACAGGCAACTTGATCGAAGTCGGCAGGAATAGCGGGTAGGCTCTCCTCCTGTAGCTGCTTTGATGCACTCTGTCCAATTCTTTCAGGAAAGAGCTGATCGATCGCAACATCAAGATCATTTCCCACTTGTTTAATTACCCAATCGACCTGAATCGATGAGGCTGAATGATGAATGAAGTAAATCAATACGCCAACACTGGCGATCGCTAAGCCAATTCCGATGCTCACTGCTAGGTGAGGGACAAACTCATTTTTTTCCACCCCATTGACTGTCCGCAACACCATCAAGCTATACACAAACGTGGAAATAAAGGTTCCCAGTACAATTTGGTTGCCCGTGTCTTGCATGAAGCTCCGCAGCAAGCGCGGTCCAAACTGGGAAGAGGCAAGCTGAAGTGCCACGATCGTAATAGAAAAGGACGTGGTGGCAACACTCACCATTGAACCCGCGATCGCCGAAAGAATGGCGCGTGAACCACTAGGCCCTAGAGAATAAGCCCAGCCTATTTTTTCGACGATATTGGCTTCTCCTCTATGGTCAATCCAGATGGTAATAAACGAAAGTGCGATCGCCAGCACCACCATCAGGGTTGGCACAAACCAGAAACTGGAATGTAATGAGTCCCAAAGTTTAGCTAATTTAGCGTATTTCATCGATAGTAATAGGTAAATTTATTTAGGTCTGACCAGATTTCACCGTTGCCATATCACTCATTCCCATTCTTATTTTTGGCTCTCCAGAATTTTCTTCGCATTCAAAAGTTCATGATGTTGCTCTTTACTGAGCGTAGGATACTTGAGATTCAGTTCCTTTAACTGCGTATAAATGATACCCGCCACAACTAGACGAGTAAACCATTTGCGATCGGCGGGGATAATGTACCAAGGCGCATATTTTGTACTGGTGTGATTGAACATATCCTCATAGACAGCCATATAGTCATCCCAATAGGCTCGCTCATTCGCATCATTTTCAGAGAACTTCCAATTCTTTTCAGGGCGATTAATCCGTTCTAGAAAACGATCTTTCTGCTCCTCTTTGGATACATTGAGGAAAAACTTGAGGATGATCGTTCCGTTATTAACCAGATGCTTCTCATAGTTGTTGATTTCTTCAAAGCGGCGCTTCCAAATATCATTGTCAACAATGCTAACGGGGAGTGGGCGCTGCTTTAGGATTTCTGGATGCACTCTTGTTACCAAGATTTCTTCGTAATAAGAGCGATTGAAAATCCCAATTCGTCCTCTTTCAGGTAAAGCCTTAGAACATCGCCACAAATAGTCATGATTTAACTCTTCTGTAGATGGAGCTTTAAAGCTACTCACCTGACATCCTTGAGGATTGATGCCTGACATCACATGTTTGATCGTGCTATCTTTACCAGCCGCATCCATAGCCTGAAAGATGATTAGCACAGCATGGGTGTTTTGGGCATAGAGAATATCTTGATATTCAGCTAGCGCCTCAATGCCTTCCTTTAATTGACCTTTAGCTTTCGACTTTTTGAGGTGATCGGCTTTGTAGTCTGGATCATAGTCTTTGGCAAGAGAAATTTTTTGTTCTGGTGGAACAACAAAAGGACGAATCAAATCGTCAAGCTTTTTGATTGGGAATAAATTATTAGATTGATGATCTGACATGCTTTTAACTCTCAAATATTAATATCTTGGATAATCGATTCAGAATCTCTTCTAAACCTAATCATGCAAACGCACGCGCCGTAACAACATGGCATTAATTGAAACAACAACCGTCGAAATGCTCATCAGGACTGCACCGACTGCTGGCGACAAGACAATGCCGAACGGTGCTGCAATTCCTGCCGCCAAGGGAATGCCAATCACGTTGTAGCCAGTCGCCCAAAATAAGTTTTGAATCATTTTGTTGTAGGTGGCTTTGGCCAGCTTCAGCGCATAGGTGGCATCCAGTGGATCGCTTTTAACTAGGACTAAATCTGCTGATTCGATCGCCACATTGGTTCCAGCGCCGATCGCCAGTCCTAAATCTGCCTCAGTTAGAGCAGGTGCATCATTGATGCCATCACCCACAAAGGCAGTTGGTTGTTCAGCTTTGAGCTTACGAATCAATTCGGCTTTATCCTCTGGCAAAACACGGGCATAGTAGCGATCGATGTGCAAATCCTCAGCAACAGTCTTTGCCACGGCTTCTGCATCACCTGTAATCATCACCACCTGCACGCCCATTTCCTGTAATTTTTTCACCGCTTCTCGTGCAGATTCGCGCACTTGATCGGCTAACCCAAAGACAGCGAGGACTTGCTGATCATCCATCAGGGCAATCGCACTTTCCCCATGAGATTCACTTTCTTGTAACCCTTTTTTCAGGGCTGGAGGAAACTTTAATTTCAACTCCTCAACCCATTCTGGTCTGCCAACCCGATAGTGTTGATTATTAACTACACCTTCAACGCCTTGACCAGCTACAGCTTTGAAATCAGTAGCTTGATCAAGCTGGCGATTGCGTTTCTGTGCTTCTTGAACGATCGCCTGTCCGAGGGGATGTTCTGAGAGGGATTCTAAAGAGGCTGCAATCACTAAGGCTGATAACTCCTCAATACCGTCAGCATAAATCTTCTGTACGCCGAACTCTCCTTTTGTTAAAGTTCCTGTCTTATCAAAGGCGATGGTTTTAATGCCTCGCGCTCGTTCAAAAGCATCGCGGTTGCGTACCAAAATCCCGTTTTTCGCAGCCATCGACGTGGCGTTGATGATGACTAAGGGAATCGCTAAACCCAACGCATGAGGACAGGTAATGACTAACACCGTCACCGACCGATTAATCGCAAAAGTTAAACCGCCATTTCCCACCGATAGCCACACAATGAACGTCAGTGTAGAAACGGCGATCGCTGTATAAGTTAGCCAACCAGCCAGTCGATCGGCTTGGTTTTGATATTGACTTTTAGATGCCTGCGCTTCCTTCACCAGTCGCATAATCTGGCTCAGAGTTGTTTCATTCCCAGTGCGAGTGACTTTGATGGTCAAAGCACCCTCTCCATTCACCGATCCAGCGACAACTTCATCACTGGCTTTTTTGACCACTGGGCGCGATTCTCCCGTTAAAAAAGCTTCGTTGACGCTAGATTTTCCGTCGATAACTTCACCATCAATGGGGATTTGTTCACCTGGACGAATGAGAATCTGATCTGATTCCACTAATTCACTCACAGGTACATCTTCGATCTGTCCATTGCCCTGCCCATTGATCTTTTTGTGAGCGACGGACGGCACTAGGTTGGCGAGATGTTCTAAAGCGCGACTGGCTCCTTGCACCGAAGCCATTTCAATCCAGTGACCGAGCAACATAATAACGACTAGGGTTGCCAGTTCCCAGTAAAAGGAATTTCCTTCTAATCCCAGAGACACTGCCACGCTGTAGACAAATGCTACGGTGATCGCAAGGGCAACCAGCGTCATCATGCCAATTTTGCTGCGGATTTCGCGGTAAGCCCCCTTCAGAAAAACCAAGCCGCCATAGAAATAAATAACTGTGGAGAGAATGGGCGTGACCCAATTTGAACCAGTAAACTGGATTGCTTGATAATTAAACCACTCCTGAAACGATGGCGCGAAATAGAGGACTGGTAGGGTGAGTGCTAGGCAAATAAAGAAACGCCGTTTGAACATAGCAGGGCTGTGTCCAGCGTGTTTATCATGTCCTGTGTGTTGCTTATGATTGGGCTTTTTAGTCATGTTTTTAGCAAAAAATTGTAATTCTATTTGTCTTAAACATCATTGATGCGATCGCCAACATAGGCGATCGGCTGTTCAGCTTTGAGCTAAGGGTTTGGTGAGATTTAGACGCTAAAGGCTTGTTTTACCTGCCCTGTCCAAGTTTTAATGCGCGACTCGGTTAAATCTCCTTGATTATTTTCATCAAGGGCTAAACCAATGAACTTACCGTCCCTTACGCCCTTTGATACTTCAAAGTCATAGCCATCAGTTGACCAAGGGCAAACGGTCTTACCTCCTAGCGAGCTAATTTTTGCTTCGAGAATCCCGATCGCATCCATAAAGGTATCAGGGTAGCCAGTTTGGTCACCGACTCCAAAGTAAGCTACGGTCTTACCATTAAAATCAATGTCATCCAATTCTGGGGAAAAAGCTTCCCAGTCACTCGACAATTCCCCATCGTTCCATGTTGGTACGCCGATAATCAGATGCTGGTATTCAGCAAAATCACCAACTTTGACATCCGACATATCATGGATGTCTACCATATCCTTCCCTATTTCTTCTTGAATCATAAAGGCGATCTGTTCTGTGTTTCCTGTTTGAGTACCGTAAAAAAGACCGATTTTAGACATATAGATTCTCCCGTAAATAAATTCAATAAATTAGTTGATGAGATTCAGTAAGAGGTTCTGAAGCTGGAGTCAAAACCTCTTACGCTGGATTAACTAGAAGGATAGCCAACTTGAGCGATCGCTGTCTTAATAGCTGATTCAGAAGATTCAGTTTCCACCAATACAATCTTGGTTTTTGGATCGCATTGAATGGAAGCGTTTGCATCGACTGTTTTAATCGCCTTTGTGATGGTGCTTACACACCCACCACAGGACATGTCAGAAACTTTTAGTTGAAGTTTCATAGTGTTAAATAATTGTTTTTTGAGTAGTTTTGCGAATTGATTGGACGATAGTTTGAAGCCAAATAAAACTCGCTTTCGCTTAGCAATAAATTGTGACTATATTTGCCCTAAGCATCATCGCGATCGCTACTGATCCATTGCTTAGCTAGTTCTAGATCCGTATTTGGAAATAATTTAAATTTGCTTGGAATCACCCATTTAAAAGCCCAAATCATTCCACGCAACCAATCCACATTCGTGACCACCGCAATTTTGTCCCATTGAGGCAAATGCGCTAATCCAAATTTGGTGTCATCCCAAAGCGCCATCATCGAGAACTCACTGAATTCATCGCCAATATGATAGAGAATGCTCACCTTGTCATATTTGATGAGTTTTTCTTCCACCATCGGAATTAGCACCTTCTCATAATCATCGGCGGTGATCTTGCCCACTGCGGAAACAGCTAGAACGCGATCGGGTAAATCTGTCAGAACTTTTAACATTTGAGAACTCCTAAATAATTATTTAAAGCTTGCACCTCCTGTGCGGGGAGGCGCAAGCTCAGGTTTTACAACGTCTTCAGAAAGCCGATCAAGTCGGCTAGATCTTCATTGCCAATTTGCCAGCGTGGCATATCCTTGTTCAACATTTTTTTACCATCAGGGTCTTCACCTTTGACAATTGCTAAACGGAACTTTTCGTCATTATTGAATTCATCCTTTAGGGCTGACCAGCGAATATCAGCCGATTTCATAGTCTGCATTCCCATCATCGTGTGTTCACCACCACGCCCATCGGAGAAGTGACAGGAGGCACAGGTTAGGAACCCATTCCCCCCCATAATTTCTCTATTTGTACCATTACCCATAATTCCTCTCTGTGTGCCATTACCCATCATTCCTCCATTACCCATCATCCCATTCGATAAAGAAACCCCAGTGGCAGTGATATTTGTGCCGCGATCGCTTGTCGCTGTAAAATAAATACGCTCACCGTTAGAAGCAAATTTTTGCTGTTGGGTAACTGTTGAGTTGACGTTTTGCGATGGTATGGAAACTTGTCGATATGGCTCCATCCTATTGCTGTTCATTGTAGGCAATGGCGACACACAGGCGTAGAGCAATATAACCGCCAACATACTGACGAATAGCCAGATAGGAATGAATTTACTTTTGGCTAGCGATCGCTTAATTAAAGATTTCATAATTTGGTTTCCTATAATTGAGATAGAAATAAAAGTAAGGGCAATTCATGAATTGCCCCTACAAAGAATTAAGAGCGTTAGTTAGTTTTTCGTAAACGGGGATGGGAAAACCATTGATGTAGCTTCCTTAATCCGTAGGCGATATAAACAGGCTGCTCGTGGTTAAAGACACCGTAGGCTCTTTGTTTGACCCAATCCGCAACCAAAAACCAGATGAAGGCATAACCCCAGACAATTCCTGCTAAACCCCAGCCCAGTGGAGTCATAAAGATTCCATACACAGCAATTAGGGTTGCTATAACTTGAGTTCCCAGTACGGCGATTAGCAAAACTGGTGCAGGCGCGATTGACCAGAAGGAACCTTTGGTGCGGGTTACAAAAATAGTGAGATGTCCAGCGATCGAGAGTTTCAGGTAAATCAATGTTTGTAATGTGTCGCGATCGAGTTGAAAAATCCGTTCTCCAAGATAGAGCATTCCAAAGGAACTAGCTAAACCAGTTAGTCCTAAAACCGTTGCTAAACCTAGGACGACGGGCATATTCCATGTTTCAGGACGCTTGGTAGGACGGGTGCGATCGTAAGCAATTGAGATAATCGCGCCATCATTTAATAGAGCAAGCAACACAATCATGATCGCGGTAACGGGATAGAAGTTATAGACCAAAATCGAAAGGGTCATAAACAACAAAATCCGAATCGTTTCCGTAATTCGATAAATCGCGTAGTTATTCATGCGCTGAAAGATGCGGCGACTTTCCTGAATTGCCTCGACAATGACACCAAGTCCAGGAGTGAGCAGCACAATATCCGCAGCCGCACGGGCAGCATCGGTGGCTCCTGAAACCGCAATTCCTGCATCGGCTTTCTTCAGGGCAGGAGCGTCATTCACGCCATCCCCTGCCATACCGACAAGATGCCCTCTCTGTTGCAAAACATCGACGATATGGTATTTGTGTTCGGGAAAGACTTGAGCAAATCCAGCGGCAGCCTCGATCGCATCATTAGTCTGTCCCACTTGATGAGGTGAGGCTTCGGCTAAGAGACTAGCATCGAGAATATCGCCCTTGAGTCCAAGTTGATGGGCGGTTTCAGTGGCGATCGCCTGTTGATCTCCCGTAAGCATTTTTAACCCCACGCCCAATTTGCCAACCTCCTGAATCATCAATTGAGAATCGCTACGAGGCGGATCGAATAGCGGTAATACACCCAAAAATTGCCAGTTATTTTCATGGTCAGTACGCGCTACACCGAGAGAGCGAAATCCTCGTTTCGCAAATTCGGCGATCGCCTGATCCACCTGTGACTGAATTTTCTCGACATTATTTACCAAGGCTAAAATCACTTGGGTTGCGCCTTTGCTGACCTTAAAGCGATCTCGATCTGAGGTTTCCACTTCAGCTTCTGTGCGTTTGCTCACAGGGTCAAAGGGTTGAAAGTGAACGATGCGATAACTATCGAGATTTTGATCGGGTTTTAATCCTTCAAGAATGGCTAGATCAATGGGGTCGTTATCTTCATCGCGGGAAGCAAGAGCAGCAATAAGAATTAACGTTTCGGGAGAAGTATTTTCTACGCAGAAAGGGTCGCCCAAAGTTAATTGATTGAGCGTTAAAGTACCCGTTTTATCAGAGCAGAGAATATCAATTCCCGCCATCTCTTCGATCGCGGCTAACCGACTGACGATCGCTTGTTTTTTGGCTAATTTTTGAGCGCCGACCGCCATTGTCACCGATAAGACCGTAGGCATGGCAACGGGAATGGAAGCAACCGTTAGCACCAGTACAAACCTGAGCGTAGTTAACCAAGGATCGCCGCGAAATAGCGCCACCATCAGCACTAAAACGACTAACACTAAGGCAACGACAATCAAGTAATTACCAATTTTTAACACCGCTTGTTGGAAATGACTAACAGTATGAGCCGTCTCCACTAAATGCGCGGTTTTGCCAATGTAAGTCCGCTCCCCTGTCGCATAGACAAGGCTATCGATTTCACCTTGCTTGATGATTGAGCCTGAGTAAAGCACATCGCCAATCTTATGTTCTACGGGTAGGGATTCCCCTGTCAATGCGGACTGGTCAACCTGCGCGGGATCGCCTGACAAAAAGCGTACATCGGCTGGCACAATATCACCCAACCGTAACCGAATCAGATCCCCAGCCACAAGCTCTTTCGCAGGAATAGCTCCCCATTTGTTATCGCGTTTTACCTTGGCTTTGAGCGCAAGTTTTGCTTTGAGAGCAGCGATCGCGTTGCCCGCCTGAAACTCTTCCCAAAATCCCACCACGCCATTACCAATCAGCAAAGCCAAAATAATCGCAAAATCAGCCCAATCTCCCACCAATGCCGAAAGTACTGCCGCTGCCTCGATCATCCATGCGATCGGCCCCCAGAAATGCGAGAGAAACTGCATGATTGGACTAATATTCTCTTCAGGTAATTTGTTTTCACCATCCCGCAATAGGCGATCGCTTGCCTCTTTGGTACTCAATCCCTGAGTTGAAGTTTTTAGTTGTTTTTGAAGTTCTTCTATAGATAGTTTTGCAAGAGTCTCTGGATCGGTAGATGTAGTCATGGGATATGTCCTGATATTAGCGATCGCTATTCCGCAAAAGTTCTATCTGGCAATTACTTAGTAACTTTACGATCAGCCTGACATCAGACTGTCTGAAATCATGTATGAGTTGTATAATGTTGTCTCATAAAGTCTTAAAGGTTTACGAATCTACGTCCATATTCACCCCATCGACCAGTATGATCGCCTAAAAATCACTACTCACAGTACTAGCGATCGCCATTAAGAAATAGATTGTTGAGGCGATCGCTATTCGCTCTTGTTGCATTACTACTTTTTCATATTGATAGAGTTTGATGTTAAAGGGAAGTTCGGCATAGTCGAGATGTTGTTCTACCAATGCTGGTTCGCCTTCATCGCCTCTAGCTGAGATTATGGCTCCATCACCTTTCCGCTCTACTTGCCATAGACAGAATTCATAGAGCCTACCTACCTATGATTAGCAATTATCCGAACTGTCCAGTGACATATTGTTTTGTTGCCTTTTTTGTGGGTTCATTGAAAATTTTCTCCGTTGCGCCGAATTCTACTAAATATCCCTGTTTTCCACCCTGGTCTGTCTCTCTGGCATTAAAGAAGGCAGTTACATCGGCAATTCGTGTAGCTTGTTGCATGTTGTGAGTGACAATGACAATACTATACTCCTTCTTCAGTTCACGCATTAAATCTTCCACTTTAAGAGTTGAGATTGGGTCAAGAGAGGCGCAAGGTTCATCCATCAACACCACATCAGGATTGACGGAAATAGCACGGGCAATACACAATCGTTGTTGTTGTCCCCCAGATAAGGCAACACCATTTGTTTTTAGTTTGTCTTTGACTTCATCCCATAACGCTGCTCGTCGCAATGATGTTTCAACTAACTCATCCATATCCTGTTTAATTCCGATCACCCGTGCTCCATAAGCAATATTGTCATAAATGGATTTTGGGAAGGGATTGGGCTTTTGGAAGACCATACCAATACGCCGCCGAACTGCGACTGGATCGATGCTTTTGTCATAGAGGTCTTGGCCGTAGTAATACACTTTGCCATCGATGTGAAATCCTTCGATCAAATCATTAAGACGGTTGAAACAGCGAATAATGGTACTTTTACCACAACCAGAAGGGCCAATAAGAGCAGTAATCTGATTTTTGGGGATTGCCATTGTGACTCCCTCGATCGCTTTAAATTTACCGTAATAGGCAGTTAGATTTTCGGTTCGCAAAACTATCTCATCTGAAAAATCCTCACGATCGTTTTGCGGTTTTTCATCTGGTTGTTGGCGTTGTCTACCCTCAGTCAGATTGAGTCCCCTCTTTTTTTGCTTAGGGGCAATCCCCCGTTCATGATCTTCAATAGATGGCATTAGATACTCCGATTTTGGTTAATTCTTTCTAAAGTACTTGTTCAATTAATGATCTTACGGGTTGCCCAGCGGGCAAGAATACTAGTCAAAAGCACCAACAACACTAGGATTAAAGAAGCAGCCCAAGCAAGTTCTTGCTGATCTTGAAAAGGGGAACTGGCAAAGTTATAAATTAATACAGCTAGGGAGGGAGTTGCAGACCAGATTCCTGATGGCCAGAAGTAGGTAAAGAGCGCCGTGAAGATGAGCGGAGCAGTTTCCCCCGATGCACGGGCAACCGCCAACGTAACTCCTGTCAAAATAGCAGGTAATGCCGCTGGCAAGACTACTCGTAAAACCGTATGATATTGAGAAGCTCCTATACCCACCGATGCCCAGCGTACATCTTGAGGGACAATTTGCAGTGCTTCATCCGTTGTCCGCACGATGATGGGTAACATCAAGACAGCCAGCGCCACACCCCCTGCTACAGCGGAGAATGTCTTGGTGGTCAGGACAATAATTCCGTAAGCAAAAATCCCGGCAATGATGGAAGGAACCCCGCTTAGGACGTTTGTTGCAAAGCGAACCGATCCGACAATTTTACCAGAGCCGAACTCAGATAAATAGATAGCCGCGAGAATCCCAAAGGGAACGCTAATCAGCGCACCAATGCCCACAACAATCAACGTTCCGAGAATTGCATTTCCTACCCCTCCTCCTGACAAACCAGCAGCGGGAGGGAGGGCAGTAAACAAATCTAGGCTCAGGCGACTGATTCCTTTGATAATTACGTAGATGATAACGAAAAACAAAGGGAGAATGCTAAGGATCAAACAGGTGGCTGCCAGAGTAGTCATGGCAATTCCAAAGAGCGATCGCTTACTAGTGTAAGAACGGCTTAGTCCTTGGGTTGGCGAGTCAAAAACAAGTTGATTTTGATTTATAGACATGGGACACAACTTGATAGGGCACTTTTTTATAGAGATAAAATACAGGGCTAAAACTTCTTGACATTACGAACAATTAACTCTGCAAAGACATTGACAACTAGCGTTAAGAAAAACAAAATCAGCCCAGCATACATCAGACTGGCTATTTGCAATCCAGAGGCTTCTGAAAACTGGTTGGCAAGCAAAGACGCAATTGTATTTGCAGGTGCAAGCAGGGAAAAATCGAGGTTATTAGAATTACCAATGAGCAGCGTCACCGCCATCGTTTCCCCCATTGCTCTGCCTAGCCCTAACATGATTCCACCCACAATGCCTGAGAAGGCGGCTGGAATCAGTACCCGAAAGATGGTTGCCCACCTCGTTGCCCCTAATCCCAGAGACGCTTGCCGTAGCTCAGGCGGCAGTGATGCCAAGGAATCACGAGATATTGCCGTAATGATAGGCAAAACCATGATTGTCAAGATTAATCCTGCTGGAAGCATCCCTCGACCCTGAAAGGGGGAGCTAAACAGCACCATCCATCCCAAATGATCGTGCAACCATGTCGCAGGGGCTTGTAGGAGAGGAGTCAACACATAGATTCCCCAAAGACCATACACAATACTGGGAATGGCAGCCAGCAACTCTACCATAATAATTAACGGTGTGCGGATGGCTAAAGGTAAAAAATTTTCACTCAAAAAGATTGCCGTTCCTACCCCTAATGGAACCGCAAAAATAAGACCGATCGCGGAACTTGCTAGAGTTCCGTAAATCATCGGAAGGATACCGTAGATTTCTTCAACTGGGTTCCAGTCACTCATTATCACAAACTTCAACCCATATTCTCGAATCGCCGGTAATGCCTGTACAGCCACCACAACGGTAATAAAAATTAAAACACCAGCAACAGCTAGGGCTAAAATCCGAGTGAGCCATAGAAATCCACGATCTACAAACTTTTCAGTAGCAGGTCGAGGTGGAATCGTGGAATCAAATCTCCTTGCTTCGATGTGTGTCGTCATAATGTTTTTATGAATTGAGGTTCAAAAGCTAATGTGGCTAGAAGCCAGCCAACTTGTTCTAACTAATTGCTTGATTTAGATTGAGGTCGTTCTGTCCACATGGAAGAGGAGGGAAGGGAGCCTATTTGAATTCAAGTATTTAAGGTAATTAGGGCGAGGGCTGAAAACCTCAAACGCCCTCAATGCCTTTGGTGTCTTGGTGCTATTTGCTTGTAGTAGTCTCAGTAGAGAGATCGATCTTATGCTGCGGATAGATGTCGTCTGCTGCTGCTGCCACACGCGCTCGAACGTTTTGAGGCAGAGGAACATACCCTAATTCTTCAGCGTATTTCTGACCGTATGTCAAACCATATTGGATCATGGCTTCCATCCCCTTTGCGGTTTCAGCATTGGGATAGCTCTTGTAAACCAGTAGCCAAGTGTAGGTCACAATGGGGTAAGAATCATTACCTTGGGGATCTTCAATGAAGGATCGGAGATTTTTTGGCAGTTCCACCGCTTCCAAGGTTTTTGCAGCTGATTCCGTAGAGGGTATGACAAAGTTACCTGATTGATTTTCTAAAGACGCAACTGTCAGATTGCTTTGCTTGGCATAGCCATACTCGACATAGCCGATCGCTCCTGGTTTTTGTTTCAATTGAGCCGTGATTCCTTCATTTCCTTTTGCGCCAACACCTACGGGCCAAGATACAGTTTTGCCTGCTCCAACTTTCTGTTTCCACTCAGGGCTAATGGCACTGAGATGTTTAGTAAAGACACCTGTGGTTCCGCTCCCATCTGAACGGTGAACGACGGCAATTGATTGATCGGGTAGTTGGAGATTTGGGTTTGCGGCGGCGATCGCCGGATCGTTCCAATTAGTAATTTTTCCTAATAGAATACCTGTGTAAACTTTGCGGGGTAATTTCAGCTCACCTTTAACCTCAGGGAGATTGTAAGCCAGTACAATACTACCTGCTGTCATAGGCAATAACAATACTCCCCGATCGACCTTTGCGATTTCTTCGTCCGTCATGGCAACATCACTTGCACCAAAGTCTACAGTGCCTTGGGTAAATTGCTGGACACCTGAACCGCTTCCAACCGATTGATAATTGATCTGGAGATTTGGATATTCTTTGTTTATTTCTTGAAACCATCGTTGGTAAATGGGATTTGGAAATGACGCACCAGCCCCCGTTACAGAAAACCGATTGTTAAACGCAAGCGCGGTACTCTTTGGGCCATTAGAGGGATTACCATCAGCAGTATTGTTTGGTGTGTTTTGTCCTGAGCAACCTGCTAAACCACTCATTAGGGCGATCGCAGAAATTGAGACAGCTAAACACTTTGGATTCATTAAATTGAGATGGAAAAACATAAAAAACTCCAATGTTTTGGATCATCTCACCTCCTCAGTACATCTACGATAAACCTATCGTTCAGAAGATAAGCAATCTGACAGATTTCGTGAAGAAAAAGGGAGAACTGCTTGAGCTAAATTAACAGCTCTGGTTTACTTTTTTATCCTGACAGCCTGCTGGTTGATTTCGTGTATGAATTGATTAACTACGACACAAAACGTAAGAGAAATAAATTAGTTGATGAGATTCAGTAAGAGATTCTGAAGCTGGAGTCAAAACCTCTTACGCTGGATTAACTAGAAGGATAGCCAACTTGAGCGATCGCTGTCTTAATAGCTGATTCAGAAGATTCAGTTTCCACCAATACAATCTTGGTTTTTGGATCGCATTGAATGGAAGCGTTTGCATCGACTGTTTTAATCGCCTTTGTGATAGTGCTTACACAGCCACCACAGGACATGTCAGGAACTTTTAGTTGAAGTTTCATAATGTTAAATAATTATTTTTTGAGTAGTTTTGCGAATTGATTGGGCGATAGTTTGAAGCCAAATAAAACTCGCTTTCGCTTAGCAATAAATTGTGATTATATTTGCCCTAAGCATCATCGCGATCGCTACCGATCCATTGTTTAGCTAGTTCTAGTTCCGCATTTGGAAACAATTTAAATTGGCTCGGCATCAGCCATTTAAAAGCCCAAATCATGGTAAGCAAACAGATCCAGATTAGGGAAGATATGATTTAACTGAGATCTTGCACCATTCAAGAAAAGGGGTTGCAGAAAGAGCAGAAATGTGAAAAAAAGGGCGTAGCAGTAAATTAAATAACGATTATGGAAAGCATCGTTAAGCACGCCCAAAGGCTAGTGTATAATCTTCTGTACTTGATGCCAAGTGTGTATCAGAAAGCAAGTCTGAATGCAATATTGGGACTATTTCTGGAAGCACAAGGACATCCCTATCTAGAACATACACAGAAAAATCAGCGAGTGCGCTAAGTCGATTTCTCAACCACTATAACTGGTCAACAAGAGGACTAATTCGAGCAACAAGGCAGGCTATTTTGGGACAAATCGCCAAGCATCGCCCATCGAAGAGAGTGCCATTAAAGATACTGATAGACTTGACCACCCTAGAAAAATGCGGCAAGTTTTTACATTTGAGTAATCCCACCAAAACCGAACCCGACCCATGGGTAAGAATACTAAACGGAAAGCGAGGACTACATCTGGTTGTACTGTATTTGGTCTATGGTGAGTGGCGCGTACCATGGAGTTTTAGAGTATGGCGCGGTAAAGGATACCCCAGTCCCTCTGACCTAGCTTGCAAATTGTTGGGGACAGTCCCCAAGCAACTAACCCAAGGCACGACTGTGATTGTCCTTGCCGACACTGAGTTTAGTACAGTTAAGTTTTTCCATGCTGTCCGCGCCAAGTCTTGGCGTATTGATGTCGGTGTACGCAACAATCGTCATCTCCAAGATGGACGTACTGACAAAAAACTTTATCGTAATAGCAAACGCGGACAACAAGTTTTACTGGAAGGGCTAGCTAATCCTTTGACGGTCTCTTGGTTCTGGCTCAAAAGAGCCGATAGTAAACGGGAGTTACGCTTTGTGGTCTCTTCTCATCCCTATTCTGGCGCTTATCTGGTTATGTTGGGGCGTAAGCGTTGGGCAATTGAAGGCTTCTTTAAAACCATCAAGCATCGCTTTGGTTTGCATTGTTTTGGGCAATCTACAAAACTTGGCGTTTATCGTTGGCTTATCCTCTCTTTGCTTGCTTATCTTTTGGCTCATTGGATCGATCAATCCTTCCTCCCTCCTGTCTTGAACTGGAAAGTTGCCTGTGATTTGACTCTTTCTGTTTTATTCCCTTCTATTCTTTGGTTGAAACTTCTCAGTTACATCCGAGCTAATGCTGATATTGCTGCTCGTTATGACTTTGAAATTATTCTCAAACCCATTCCCACTTAAATCTTTCAGGAATGGTGCAAGATCTGAGTTAACCTATTTTTCTGGAATGAGCAATTTGATTTCCATCTTAACTTTGATGATTTTTTGTCTTGACATTGGGGAACACTATATTCAATCAGTAAATCTGGGAATTTGAGTTTTTGTCAATTCAATGGGGTTTATTTTCCCGCCCGTCACTAGGTATTGAATAGGGATCTGGATTAATAAGTCGGTTTGGATTAATTTGAGAAGGATGGGGAGAAATTAATGTAGAAATAATCATGAGTGCTACTAGAGATAGGAAAAAACCTAATGCCGTTTTTTTTAACATAAATTTCTCAGGTTTTTGTTTAAAATTTAATCTTTCATCCAGTTTGCTATTGCTTTAATGTCGCAAACTTAAGATTCTTTATCTATTTTTTAAACTGTTTTTCTAAATACTCGGAGAATAACTTCTACAATCAGCTGATTCTTCAGTCATTACAGTCAGTGGATGGATAGCGCATTTAAGGTAACTGTTATCGCTAAAATATTGACAACAATGACATATAGACTTGAGCGGTGGTTTGAAGCCAAATGAAGCCCGCTTTCGTTTAGTAATAAAAGCATAGATAGGAATAGCGATCGCTGTCAGTAGCGCAAGGTTCATGATAATAAAGAAAGTTATATCAGCAGGACGAAGTTCAATCACTTTCTGGCTTGAAGGGATTGAATTTGATGGCTGAATTTCGATCGATTTTGTTTCCATGTGAGTTTATTCAATAGCTAAATTTTAAATTTTATAAATGTCTCAGTTATCTCTCGACTCGATCAAGTCGCAACTATCGGCTCAAAAGCCAATAAGCGAACAGTTTCACACGGTCATTCACCAAGAACCACGCCAAGGCATAGCCCCAAACGAACATCGCCCAACCCCAGCCGAGTGGTGTCATAAAGAAACCATAGACTGCGATCAACGTCGCTAAAATTTGGGTGCCGAGTACGGCGATCCAGAGAATCTTTGCGGGAGGAATAGACCAGAATGGACCGCGTGTCCGCGTCAAGAAGATCGTCAGATGTCCAGCCGCAGACAGTTTTAAATACATCAGGGTCTGGATATGGGCGCGATCGAGATGGAAGACGCGCTCAGCCAGATAGAACAGACCAAACGCAGAGACAACCCCAATCGCGCCGAGCATGGTGGAAACCGTCAGCACCATCCGCATATCCCAGGACTCAGGCTGATTTTTGTACTGCACGTTGTCATAGGCAATAGACAGAATCGCGCCGTCGTTGAGCAACGCCAGCATCACGATCATCACTGCCGTCAAGGGATAAAAATTGAAGAACAGAATCGCCAACGTCATGAAAAACAGCACCCGCAGTGTCTCAGCGATGCGGTAGATCGCGTAGCTGTTCATGCGTTGGAAAATGCGGCGGCTCTCCTTAATCGCGTCGATGATCACTGATAGTCCAGGGGTGAGCAGTACGATGTCTGCGGCGGCCCGCGCTGCGTCGGTCGCGTCTGCAACGGCAATACCGCAGTCGGATTGCTTTAACGCTGGGGCATCATTCACGCCATCGCCCGTCATGCTGACAATGTGTCCGTGCTTTTGCAGGACATCGACAATGTGGAACTTATGTTCGGGGAACACCTGAGCAAAACCGTCGGCTTTCTCGATCGCCTCCGCAGACTCATCCGTCGCCTGCTCCTTAACGTCGCCTAGGCTGCTAGCATCGAGGATGTTTGCACCCATCCCCAGTTTTGTAGCCGTTTCATGGGCGATCGCGCGAGCATCCCCTGTTACCATCTTGATCTGAACGCCCATCTTGCCTGCGGTGGCAATGGTTGACTTGGCATCGTCCCTTGGTGGATCAAACAATGGCAATACACCCACAAACTGCCATTTGCCGTCACCCTCAGCGCGAGCCACGCCCAACGACCGAAAGCCTCGCGCAGCGAAGTCGTTGACCGCCTTTTCGGCATCGGACTTTACCTGCCCAGCATCATCGGCAAGAGCCAGAATCACCTGCGGCGCTCCCTTCGTCACTTTGAATTCTTTGCCATCCGATTCCTTCACTGTCGCTTCAGTACGTTTATGCACGGGATCGAAGGGCTGAAAATGTTCAATCTGATAGCCCTGCAATGCGTCTTTGTTTTTTAGTCCATCGAGAACAGCCAGATCAATGGTGTCGTTGTTAGCACTGCGCGATGCCAACGCGCCATAGAGAATCACTTGCTCGGCGGAAATATCATTGACGCAAAACGGATCGCCTAAGGTCAGTTTGTTTTGGGTCAGCGTACCCGTCTTGTCCGCGCATAGCATATCCACGCCTGCCAATTCTTCGATCGCCACTAACTTGCTCACGATCGCTTTTTTCTTGGCGAGGAGTCGCGCCCCCACTGCCATCGTCACCGATAGCACCGTCGGCATTGCCACTGGAATTGCCGCTACGGTCAGCACCAGCGCGAACTGCATCGTGGTGAGTATCTCGTCGCCACGAGAAATTGCGACGGTCACAATCAACGTCACTAGCGCTAGCGCCAGAAAGATCAGGTAGTTGCCGATCTTCAAAACCGCCTTTTGAAAATGGCTAGTGGTGTGCGCCGTTTGCACCAGTTCGGCCGTCTTACCGAAGTAGGTATGCGTACCCGTAGCATAGACTAGCGCCCCAATTTCACCCTTGCTAATGATTGAACCAGAAAAGATAGCCTCGCCTGATTCGCATTTAGCAGGCAATGACTCTCCCGTCAGTGCCGACTGATCCACCTCCACTGAGTCACCATCCAGCAGGCGGGCATCTGCTGGCACAATGTCGCCCAATCGCAAGCGGATCACATCCCCTGGGACCAATTCACGGGACGGCGGTGTGACCCACTTTCCATCCCGTTTCACTCGCGCCTTAACGGAAAGCTTTGCCTTCAGTGCGGCGATCGCATTACCAGCCTCGTGTTCTTCCCAAAAGCCGACTACGGCATTAGCAACCAGCAACAGCAGAATGATGAAAAAATCTGGCCAGTGTCCGACTATACCCGATAGAATCACCGCTACCTCAATCATCCATGGAATCGGCCCCCAAAAATAACTGAGGAATTTTAGATATGGATTGGTTTTCTCTTCTTTAATCTCGTTCGGTCCATATTTCTTCAGCCGTTTAGTCGCCTCGTCTTGACTGAGACCCTCTGGTGACGACTCAAGTTTTGCCTCTAATTGATCCATAGGCATAGTTTTCAGATTGTCCTTCGGATCGGGACTTTCTTTGGCATCTTTGGGGCGATCGGTAACGGATTTCATGATGGGTATTCCTTTGGTATTTATTTAATAGAACGGTTACGGGAAATAGAATTTAGTTGCTGCGGTTCGAGGCTGCTTTTTCAGCCAAAGCTGAGAACACGACATACCGACTTGGCGATCGTGAATGCTTCGTCCGTGGGAATGACGCGAACAGGAACCCTGCTGGTCTCCGCAGAGATCACGCCCTGATTCGCCACATTTCGCTCTTCGTTGAGCTCAATACCCAGAAAGCCTAAGCCATCACAAATCCGAGTACGGACCAGGGGAGCATTCTCGCCGATGCCCCCCGCAAACACCAAGGTGTCCACGCCGCCCAAAGCTGCTGCGAAAGCACCAATCCATTTCTTCACCTGATAGCAGAACAGGGCGATCGCCTCAGCCGCCCGTACATCTTGTAGTTCGAGATCGAGCAAGTCACGCATATCGGCACTGGTTTCGGATATCCCTAACAACCCAGACTGGAAATGAACCATCTCATTGAATTGCTTCACGCTCATTTGTTCGGTGCGCGCCAGATACCCTATCAGCCCTGGATCGAGATCTCCAGAACGTGTACTCATCGGCACTCCGGCAGTCGGCGTAAAGCTCATGCTAGTATCCACAGGTTTGCCGTGATGAACCGCCGCTAGACTTGCGCCATTACCAAGGTGAGCGAGGATCACCCGACCCTGTGCTGCTTCCGTTCCGTCCAGTCGGGACAGTTCTTCCATCAGAAACACATAGGACAATCCGTGGAACCCGTACCGTCGCACGCCCTGCGCTTCGTAACGGCGTGGGATGGGTAACATCTGGGCGACGCGCGGCAGGTCGTGGTGAAACGCCGTGTCGAAACACGCAACTTGAGGCAGGTCTGGAAAGCGGTGATGGAACGCCTCGGTCAATCGGATCTCCTCCGGCAGATGTTCGGGGTCAAAGGGACTAATCCGTTTCAGTTCATCAAGCATTGCCGGAGTGATGCGCTGGGGCTGGCTATACGTAGGTCCTCCATGGACAATGCGATGCCCCACGGCAGTCAAGGCATCACGCCCACAATATCCCTCAAGCCAATCCATGAGAGCGCCTACTGCCAGTGTGCGATCCGATGCCGCGATCAACCGCGAAACCTTGTCTGCTGGGTTCAGCCCTTTGACCTGCAACGTCGCGTCCGGTAGCCCAATTCGCTCAATCCCACCCGATAGAATCCGTTGGAGAGAGTCACCGGACTCGAACAGCGCGAACTTGATACTTGATGAGCCACCATTGATCGTCAGGATATGGGGGGTCGTTGGTTTCATTTGAACTCCGTTAAGGCGACTGGCGATTGTTGCTCAGGTATGGGTCGAGCCAACAAGATGACGCTCGATCGGGGGCTGAGGGGATAGGTTTGTGGATCCTTCCAAAGCGGTTCCTCCCCCACAGTGAATAGATCGTGGGGAAATTCGCTAGCGGTATCGACAGCTAGGGGCCACCGAGTCTTCGGCGGTGCTGGAGGCAACCTGAAATCCACGGTATCATTAGCAGCATTGAACAGCAGGCAAAGTGCGTGCTGCCCACCTTCAGGGATGAGGCAGGCAAACTGCTTTGCCTGCGGGTCGAACCATTTGGGTAAGCCTCCTTGCGGTCCAAACCACTGGATCTCAGCATCGGAATAGAATTGCTCCTGACTCAGAATGGGATGGGCATGCCGAAAGGCGATCGCGCCACTGGTAAAGCGAAAAATCTCTTGATGCAGTTCCAAGTAACTCCAGTCATGCCAACTCGTTTCGTTATTCTGGCAGTAGGCGTTGTTGTTGCCGTTTTGTGTGCGACAAAATTCATCCCCGCCTAGCAGCATTGGCACACCGCGTGCGACCAACAGGGTCAGCAAGAAATTCTTGATCTGGCGTTTTCGGATAGACGCAATCTCAGCATCCGTTGTCTCGCCTTCCATGCCATAGTTTTCGCTGTAATTAGCGTCACTGCCGTCCCGATTATGCTCTCCGTTCGCTTCATTGTGTTTGTCTCGATAGCTCACTAGGTCATTGAGAGTAAAGCCATCGTGGCAGGTGATGAAATTAATACTGCCATCGGGACCTTTACCAGAGCGGGTATAGATATCGGCACTACCGCAGATTCGATTGGCAAACACCCCTAGCATCCCCTCATCGCCCCGCCAGAAACGCCGCACATCATCGCGATAGCGACCGTTCCATTCCGACCAGCGCCGATCTGAAAAGCTACCCACCTCATATCCACCAGCGGCATCCCACGCCTCCGCCACGATCTTTACGTCTCTTAAAATTGGATCTTCGGCGATCCGTTCTAATAGCGGTGCATTGGCAATCAAGTTGCCAGATTCGTCTCGACCGAGCACCGATGCGAGGTCAAACCGAAAGCCATCCACATGCATTTCAACCACCCAATGACGTAACGCTGCCAAGATGTGATCTCGCACCACTGGATGATTGGCATTGACGGTATTGCCAGTGCCCGCATAGTTCTTGTAGAAGCGTTTTTCAGTTTCCAAGGAGTAGGCGATCGCATTATCTATCCCTCGAAAACAGAGCGTTGGGCCCAGCTCATTCCCCTCTGCCGTATGATTGAATACCACATCTAAAATCACTTCAATATCTGCTTGGTGTAACGCCCTTACCATTTCCTTGAACTCGAATTTCTGCTGTCCCAGACCACCAGCACTGCTATAAGACGCTTTGGGCGCAAAGAAAACTACTGGATCGTATCCCCAGTAATTCCTGAGTAATTGGATGGTTTGAGGATTACGGCGGGGCATAGGAGTGTCATAAAACTCCTGAACGGGCATCAGTTCCACGGCTGTCACCCCCAATGTTTTTAGATAGGGAATCTTTTCTATTAGACCTCGATAGGTACCAGGATGCTCCACGCCCGACGTGGGATGAATGGTAAATCCACGCACATGTAATTCGTAAATCACGGTCTTTGACCACGGATGTCGGGGTGGAGAGTCTCCTTCCCATTTGAAAGACTCGTTGAGAAAGATACATTTTGGCATCGACCCTGCATTGTCAAAGGTTGAGAATGATAAGTCTAGCTCTGGGGCTAATGGGTTATAGCCGCTTGCCAAGGCAAAATCCCACGATGGCACTTGCGAAACCGCGATCGCACAGGGATCTAGAAGCAATCGATTGAAATTGAACCGATGCCCTTCGCTGGGAGCATAGGAACCATCCACGCGGTAGGCATAGAATTGACCAGAACTAATGCCCCCCACCCAAACGTGCCAGACATCGCCAGTACGATGGCACGCAGCATCAAGATCGATCGACCTTGCAGGCATAGCATCTTCAGGATTATCGAACAATTCGAGTCTAACGCGGCTGGCATCCCTGCTGAAAAGGGCAAAATTCACTCCTCCTTCCGTTTCTTGTGTGCCAAACGGCAACGGAGAACCCACCCGCACATCTGCATGGACGGAGATCTCCGAGTTATAGTCGTGAAGTTCGCGTGGGTTTTCTTTCATCATCCTTGTATGGTTATTTGGGCGGAAAAAGCTTTAACTATGTCACTAGCAGGAAGTTTGCTCAAAAGCACTTGATGGTGGTTAGATGCGTATACCACTATCAAGGCTCTATACTTCTACATGGCCATTGACTGCGTGATTGCTTTCGATCTCGCTTTCTTGCTCTTTTTTCATGTTCTCCTGTCCCATCCCCATCGTCATGGCGGTCATCCCAGCCAGACCGCCGAGTTGCATCGTATCCAAGGCAGTACTGGGAACCATGACGATCGTGGCGTTGTTCTTTAAACCCTCATAGAGCATATTCATTGCCCTCAGATGCAGTGCGACTGGATTGTTTATATAAGTTTTGGCTGCTTCCCCAAACTTTTCCGCTACCTGTCGTTCGGAATCGCCCAGAATTACCCTTGCTTGACGTTCTCTTTCCGCTTGTGCCTGCATTGACATCGCATCTTCTAAAGCGGCAGGAATCAGGACATCCTTTACTTCCACCGAAATCACATTAATGCCCCACGGCTCGGTGCGCTCGTCAATGATTCTCTGCAATTCCTTACTTATCTTGTCCCTGCCTTCCAGCAGATCCGACAGCATGGTCTTGCCTATCACATCCCGCAGTGCCGTTTGAGATGCCCAACTGATCGCGTTTTGATAATCGGCAACCTTCAGAGCTGCCTTTTTTGGGTCTAAGACTTGCCAGAAGAGGACTGCATCGACATCCACTGGTACGGTATCTTTAGTCAGGGTCTTCTCTGCCTTGAACGCAGAAGCGATCATTCGGGTATCAATTCTGTAAGGTATTGTATCGATGATCGGAATAATGAAAACGAGTCCCGGTCCCTTGAGTGTGAGGAATTTTCCTAACCTCAATACCACTAATCTCTCCCACTCATTCACTACCCAAATAGCGCTAAAAAGAGTTGACGCTAACGCCATTCCAACCCCAAGAATTAATATTAAAGGAAGATATGAGTTGTATTGCGAGACAGAGTTTTCCACAAGTAAGGATAAATCTCCCGTGCTTTGGGACGTAATTGCAATTGGCTTTTCCGCTTGAACTTGATAGCCAAATACTGGATAAGAGCTGCTGGTTTTCATTTCATTTACCTCAATGAGTTAGACGATTGAATTTGATAATCTTGATTTACTTTTTCTGAACTAGCTTTTTAATTTTCAGTCCTCTATTCAAAAATTAATCATCGCTGCCACAGGATGTGTTTGTCTTCCAGTGGAATCGCCACACCGTCATAGTGCGGTATGATGCGAGCCGTATAGTCCGTGGATGGGCGTGTCGTCGGTACTTGTGCGCTAAAGCTGTAACCGTTTACCTCTTCCAATGGCTGACCGCGTATCATTTCCTGTCGCTCTGAGTCGCCACCGTTCGCTCCGTTGTCGTATAGTTCTACCCGCACACTCTTTGGGGCAAGGCTACCGAAAAACACTTCAACTGTGAAGTTGTGCCCTTGTGCGTCGCTGACAACCTTCATTTCGCCGAAGCGTAACGTTGCCCATTTATCTTGCAGAGTGTGCTGCCAATCGACGATTTGCCTGCCTAGTTCGCCATTGTTCGCCGCGCGATCGCTGTAGGTAATTGCCGCAGGAAGGTAATATTGCTCGGTATAAGCCTGCACCGTGCGGTTGGCGGAGAATCGTGGTGTTAATTGCGCCATACTGTTTCGCATCCGCTTGACCCAGGCAACGGGAATGCCATTGTCGTCGCGGGTATAAAACTCTGGAATTACTTCTTGCTCTAACAGGCCGTAGAGTGCGTTGGCTTCCGCCGCGTCCCAAGCAGGATCGTCGCCATGTTCCTGACCGTCACCCAGCGCCCAACCCACCTCAGGACTGTAGGCTTCTGCCCACCAACCATCCAACTCGGAAATATTAATGCCGCCATTGACCAGCACCTTCATGCCGCTAGTTCCACAGGCTTCCCAAGGTCGTCGTGGCGTGTTAATCCACACATCGACTCCCTGAACTAGATGCTCGGTCAGCAGCATGTCATAGTCACTGAGAAAGATGGCATGGGGGCGGGTCTGGGGCTGCCTGATGAACTTTACCCACTCCTGAATAAGGGCTTGCCCCGCTTGGTCTGCTGGATGAGCCTTGCCAGCGATGATCAGTTGTACCGGGCGTTGCGGATTAGTCAAGATGCGAAGCAGGCGATCGCGATCGTGCAGCAGCAGGTTTGGTCTTTTGTATGTGGCAAAACGACGGGCAAAGCCCAGAGTTAAGGCATTAGGATCGAAGAGATGCCGCGCCTGCTCAATCGTCTCAGGCAACGCACCCGCAGCGGCATAGTGCTTGGCGAGGCGCTGGCGAGCATATTCAACTAGAGATTTGCTGGCAGCGAGGCGAAATTGCCAAAGATTATGGTCGGAAACGCTGCTAATATCCCGTTCGAGGGTTTCCGTTATGCCCAACCAGCGGTCTTTGCCACAGGACTGAGTCCAGAGAGCGTCGGACGCAGCCGAGTCCCACGTCGGCATGTGAACTCCGTTAGTCACATAGCCAATGGGCACTTCGGACTCCGGCCAGTGGGGAAAAAGCGGCTCAAAAAGTTGCCGACTGACCTTTCCATGCAATTGACTCACGCCATTCACCGCCCCGCTGCCACGGACGGCTAGATAAGCCATATTGAAAGGCTCGGACGAATCCTGCGAATTTTGGCGACCCAGAGCCAGTAGGTCTTGGACTGTAATGCCTAGCTTGTCTTGGGCATAACCGCCGAGGTATTGTTCGATAAGTGCGGGATCGAAACGGTCAAAGCCAGCCGCCACAGCGGTGTGGGTGGTGAAAAGATTCCCCGATCGCGTGGCAGAGAGGGCAACGTCAAACGGCTGCGCGTTTGCTTGCATGAAGCTATGGGCGCGTTCCAAAATGGCGAATGCCGCGTGGCCTTCATTGAGATGGCAGACTTCGGGTTGGATGCCGAGGGCGGCGAGCAATCGCCAGCCACCAATGCCAAGCAGCATTTCCTGTTTAAGACGTAACTCTGGTCCGCCACCATACAACTCGCTGGTAATGCCGCGATGGGCAGGAAAGTTCGCTGCATCATTGCTGTCTAGCAAGTAAAGCTTGACTCTACCGACCTGAACCTGCCAAGCTCGGAGCCAAACTGAATAACCGGGCAAGACGACCTCCAGCCGTAACCACTCGCCATTCGGATGGCGCAATGGCGAAATCGGCAACTGTCCGGGGTCGTTATAGGGATAGAGGGCTTGCTGCGCGCCATCTTTGTCAATAACCTGACGAAAATAGCCCTGCTGGTAGAGCAACCCGATACCCACCACTGGCACGCCCAAGTCGCTGGCGGCTTTGAGCTGATCGCCCGCAACATTACCAAGTCCCCCAGAGTAGATGGGTAACGCTTCACTTAACATGAATTCCATGCTGAAATACGCAACACATTTCAAGGGAGAGTTCGGGTAAGTTTGCTGAAACCAGGCGGGGTTCGCCAATCCTTGCCGCTGGGTCTGCACTAGGTCATCCACTTGCTGGCGAAAACCTGAATTGGCTAAAACTTGCTCAATGCGATCGCGGGAGACGGTCTGGAGAACAACCCAAGGATTTTGGGTAATCTCCCACAGGTCGGGATCGAGCTGCCGCCAAACTGCATCGGTGGAATGATTCCACGACCAACGCATATCTAGAGCCAGTTCTGCGAGGGAGTCAAAGCCCTCGATTTCTGTCGGTAGTAGATTGTAAATGGGGTGACTCACCCGACGATTACTGCTCATGTTTTCTCCTTGGGTTAGCGATCGGATAGACTCTCCAGCTAAGGCGGAGATGTCATGTCCATCAGTGGTTAATTGCTGGTAGCTAGATGGTGTTCTAATGATTCAGGCTGGGTGCGATCGAGGATTTCTTTAGCATGGGTTGTGTCATCCGTCGAGCCGTGGACAATTAGGACAAACTTGTTGTTTTTGAGTTCTCTTTCGTACCGCAAGATACTGTCATTGGGAATTCCTAGGCTGTACAAGCCTGCCCCAACCACACTCAGTCCACCCATCAAGATAATTCCTTCCAAAGCTCCCACAGTCAAACTGACCAACGGTCCTGCGACTAAGACCGGTCCCAAACCAGGAATAATAAAGAACGCGGAACCGAACAAAAGGCCCCACACCCCACCCCAGAAGGCACCAATTTGACCCCAGGCTTTCATCCGATCGCCAGTATTGTAGTAACCGACCACGTTTTCTTCAGTGTGATAGTCCCGTGCCACAATCGATAATTTTTTCATATCGAAGCCAGATTTCTGTAGTTCTTTGATGGCGCGTTCGGCATCTGTATGCGTTGGATAGATTGCCACAATGGCATTATCTTGGCTCATGGTGTTTTCCTTTTGCTTTTGTTGTAGATCGATCATGGTTTTGCCTCAAGAGTTATTTATTTCGGGAATCATTGGCTTTTTTTGCGACTATGCCAGTCGTTGGGTTGGCTCCGATCCGATTCTTGGCTTCTGTGGTGCTGCCAAAGTAGCCGTTACCATCGTTTGCGCTGCCTCAAGGATTTGGCGCAGATGCTCTGCTCCTTGGAAGCTCTCTGCATATATCTTGTAAATCGGCTCAGTGCCTGACGGACGCGCAGCGAACCAACCGCTTTCAGTTACCACTTTTACCCCCCCAATGGGAGCGCCGTTACCCGATGCTTGGGTGAGAATCGTCTGGATTTTTTCGCCTGCCAGTTCGGTGAACGTTACTTGGGGCGGCGAGAGGTTTGCCAACCGTTTTTTTTCCTCTGGGGTAGCCGCTGCCTGAACGCGATCGTAGAAAGGCTCACCGAATTCCTGCGTGAGTTCGCGGTAGACTTCGCCAAGATCGCGATCCGTCCGCGCCGTAATTTCTGCTGCCAGCAAACAGGGAACAAAGCCGTCCTTGTCTGTTGTCCAGACGCTGCTATCTAGACGAGCAAACACCGAACCAGCACTCTCTTCGCCCGCAAAGCTTAAGGAGCCATCGAGCAAGCCTTCCACGAACCACTTAAAGCCAACCGGCACCTCAAAGAGCTTCCGACCGAGCTTGACGGCAAGCCGATCGATCATCTGGCTGCTGACGATCGTTTTGCCGACCGCTGTTTTCTCGTGCCACTGGGGTCTGTTTTGAAAAAGATAGGAAATCGCCGCGCAGAGGTCGTGATTAGGCGGCAGCAAGCCCTCGCGTTTGGTCACAATCCCATGGCGATCGTGGTCGGTGTCGCAGGCGAAGGATAGATCGAAGCGATCCTTCATCTCAATCAGCCGTTTCATTACATAGGGCGAAGACGGGTCCATCCGAATCTGACCATCCCAATCAACCGTCATGAAGCGAAAGGTGGGATCGGTCGTTTCATTGACAACCGTCAGATTTAAACCATAGCGCTCCGCGATTCGCCCCCAGTAGTGAACACCAGCACCGCCAAGTGGATCGACACCGAGTTGGATCTTTGAATTGCGAATACTGTCTAGATCGATTACATTTTTTAGGTCATTGACGTAGGCGGTCGCATAGTCATGCCGACGGGTCGTGGACGATCGCAGCGCCTGTTGGTAGGAAACACGTTTTACTCCCTTGAGTCGGTCTGCTAGCAGCATATTGGCTCTCGCTTCAATCCAATCAGTGATACTGGTGTCGGCTGGTCCGCCACTGGGTGGGTTGTATTTGAAGCCCCCGTCGTGGGGCGGATTGTGGGAGGGCGTGATCACAATTCCATCGGCGAATCCGCTTTTTCTCTGTCGGTTGTAGGTCAGGATCGCATGGGAAATCACTGGGGTTGGGGTGTATTCATCTCCTTCAGCGATCATCACTTCGACTCCATTTGCCGCTAGCACCTCAAGCGCAGTGACGCAAGCAGGAATAGAAAGTGCGTGCGTATCCACACCGAGATATAGCGGTCCGGTGATTTTTTGTCGCGTGCGGTAGAGGCAAATCGCCTGAGTAATTGCCAGGATGTGCCATTCGTTGAAAGCTAGTTTGAAGGATGATCCGCGATGCCCTGATGTGCCGAATGCCACTCGTTGTCCTAGGACGGACGGGTCGGGAACCTCAGTGTAGTAGGCGGTAATGAGCCGTGGCACATCGACTAATATTTCCAAGGGCGCAGGCTTTCCAGCCAAGGGACTTGTATTCATGACTTTCCCTCTAAGCGTTCTGGAAGCTTTTTGGCTAAGGTTTCGATCAACTTGTCGAACGGATGGTTAAATTTATCGACACCTTCATCCTCAAGTTGCTGCGTTAGATGGTCGATATTAAGGCCCAATGCTGGCAGTTGCTCCAACACCCAACCAGCTACCGTGACATCTTGCTCGAGCGTTGCTTGCGGCTCTCCGCGATCTCGATAAACATTAAGGGTTTCCATTGGGATGGTGTCGATTGTGTCCGCTCCGATGAGGGACTCAACGTATTTCACGTCACTGTAATCTGGGTTCTTGGTGCTGGTGCTAGC
The DNA here is from genome assembly GCA_003249035.1 of Pseudanabaena sp. GTDB lineage: Bacteria > Cyanobacteriota > Cyanobacteriia > Pseudanabaenales > Pseudanabaenaceae > Pseudanabaena. The sequence goes on along the minus strand of QBMK01000010.1, from coordinate 82,430 downwards.
CCAGAGCAGTCGTTGGACGCAAGCGCCCTGAGTAGCCAGATTTCTAAACCGATTACTACCGAATATTTCCTTGTAGATTTGATAAGCCATCTTTGCGCTGGCAATGGCAACCTGACCATGAACCTTGTGGGCGAGGCTTGCCTCCTTGTCGCCTTGGGCAATGAGTTTTTCTAGCAATGGATCTACCAACGCATCAATCCGACTGACAAAGAAACTAGCCACCGAGGCGATATGTTTCACGGGTTTTTCTTGGGCTATGCGCGATTCAATACCAGCGATATAAGCTTCCGCTACCTGCCGATAGCGAGGCAATCCGAACAGCAGCGTGACGTTAACGCTAATTCCCTCGTGGATGAGTTGCTGGATCGCAGGCAACCCTGCGGCTGTAGCAGGAACCTTAATTAACACATTAGGTCGGTTCAGCGCGTTCCACAACCGACGGGCTTCTTCGATAGTGCCATTGGTGTTGTGGGCAAGGTGGGGATTGACCTCTAGGCTGACATAGCCATCTTTACCGTCTGTCCGATCGTAGAGAGATCGGAATTCGTCAGCAGCACTCTGCACGTCATTCTGGCTGATGGTTTCATAGATTATTTCCGCACTTTTGCCCTGAAGCGCCATGCCACGAATATCCTCGTTGTAATCGTGGCTGCCTGCGATCGCCTTCTCAAAAATGGATGGGTTTGAGGTCATTCCCCGTAAGCCATCTTCCACGATCAAACGCCGAAGTTCACCGCCAACAATCAAATCGCGTCGGATGTAATCCAGCCAAAGAGACTGACCGAGGGTTCCCAATTGTTTTAGAGGATTGTCTTTCATAATTCTATCTTTCATAATTCTGGCTTTTGTTTTTTCGGTATTGTGATTTTGGAGATGCGATCACGCTCTAGCAGATTAAAATGAGTGTTCAGACTTCAGCCGCCTTGTACTAGAGTTTGGCGAGGCTTTTACTTAATTGAGTTTGGAGATCGCTCAGGTGAATGCCCATTAGATTGGGTAGAACAAGATGTGCAGATCCACCAAAGCGTTCAACAGGACCGAGTCCGATCGCCCCCATGCCTGCGGCGATCGCCGCTTCAACTCCAACAGCCGCATCTTCCACCACTACACAGTGGGCAGGGTCGAGTCCTAACTGAGTTGCAGCGTAGAGAAAGAGATCAGGGGCTGGCTTAGGATGATCGACGCTGAAACCATCGGTGATCGCATCCACATGATCGGCAATCCCTAACTTCTCAATCACAGTTTTGGCATTCTTGCTAGCAGAGCCGATCGCAATTTTGAGTCCCGCTTGCCTGATTTCAGTGAGTAGCGCAACCCCTCCAGGCAACAGATCTTTTGGAGAAATGGATTGAATCGATGCCACATAGTAATTGTTTTTGCGCTCCATCATTTCCTGAAGATCAGCTTCTGAGTAATGCTTTTCGCCCACAAGCAGCAGCAGCGATTCTCGTCGAGAGACCCCCCGCAATGCTTCATTTGCTTGGCGATCGAAGGGTAGTCCTTCTTCATCCGCTAGCCGTTGCCACGCTTTGTAGTGCCATTCGGCGGTGTTTGTCAAAACACCATCGAGATCGAAGATAAAGCCCTGAATGTTTGGAGCGTGAGAATCAGGTGCATGAGCGTCAGGCGTTAAATCGAAATTGTGCCAAGTGCCGCGCCAGTGTAATTTGAATTTGAGGCGAGTCCAAGTGGCGGGGAGGTGAGGCGTTGCGACAGGACCATTATCCTTAAGTTGAATCCCGCCAAAGCCAAACACCGCTGCTTGCCAAACACCGCCTGCGGAAGCCGCATGAATGCCATCGGCTGTGTTACCAAAAGTATCTTGGAGATCGATTAGGGCAGCCTGCATAAAATATTTATAGGCTTTGTCTTCACCTAGGTTAGCGGCAAGGATGGCTTGAACAGAAGCACCAAGGGATGAACCATAGGTGATATCGGTGCGGGGATCGTAGTAGTTCCAGTTTTTTTGGAGCGCGTCAAAGGAGAACTCTGGCGTATCGCGCATCAGATAGAGAAGCATCAACACATCAGGCTGCTTGAGTACCTGTGTGAGATTGGTTTCATCCATACCTAGAATCCCTTGAACCGATCGCGATCGCGGTTCATAGTGACTCAAATCGATATCCTTAAGCTGAAAAAAGCCATCAAACTGCTCGATCAGTTCTGGATTAGCAGTATAAGGAATGTATATCTGAGACATCGTTGTGTGCAAACTTGCCAGTCGCTCTGGTGTGAGTTTTAGCTCTTGGGCCAGTGCGATCGCCCGATCGGGAAACTTATGCTGTAGCCATTCATAGATAGCGATCGCCTTTTCCAGATGCCACTGCACCATCCGATTGGTGAACGTATTATTATTTACCTGTTCGTGGTATTCATCGGCTCCAATCACATTGGATAATTCAAAGCGTTTTTGGCGATCGTTCCATTCCAATCGACTGAGCCAGAAAATCGCAGTATCAATTACAATTTCGGCACCGCAGTCTCGCATCCAAATATCATCACCCGTTGCTTGCCAGTACTGCCAGACGGCATAAGCGATATCAGCACTAATATGAACTTCGCGATCGCGGCACCAGATTCGCACTGGTTCAACGTAGGGATCGCTCTGAGACGACCAGTGAGGAGTCATCTCATCTCCAGTAGCCGCACTTTCCCAAGCAAACATCGCGCCGTTATATCCACTATGAAGGGCTTTGCGCCTTGCTCCAGCGATGGTGTCGTGACGGTAGCTCAATAAACTTCGAGCGATCGCGGGCTGAGTCAAAGTAAAGAAGGGCAGAATAAATATTTCTGTATCCCAAAAGATATGTCCTCGATAACCTAATCCCGATAAGGTTCTAGCAGCAATGCTATCAGAAATGTTATTTGGAAATCCTGAGTCAGCTACTGGGTCAACTGCTGGGTCAATTACTGGAGCTTCTTTAGCGCATCCCCCAATAAAAAGTTGAAACAAATTGTAGCGCACCGCCAGTTGAGCTTTAATATCTCCCTCAATCTCGATATCACTGTGCGCCCAAACTTTATCCCAAGCTTGCTGATGCGCGGTAAGTAGAACCTCATAGGATGGCAGGTCTGCTAACTTGGTTTGAGCCGATTGAACTGGTTGCTTTACCTCCTGAGATGTAAATACCGTTACTAACTTTTCTACGGTGATGGTATCTCCCTGTCTAGCCAGAAAGGTAGCTCTCATGGAGGGAAAGTCGGGGCTATTGATTTGCGAAGAAACTGCAATACCGATCGCCGTCATTTTAGTCGCCATGCTGAGTTCAATCTGAGTACTGCGGGTGCGAACTTGCAGCCAAACTCCATGCTCTGTCTCGCCGCGATCGAGATGCTCCCAGTGATCGAAGCCTTGATTGTCGGGATAGCCCTTAATACTGGAATTAACTTCGATCTTGCCACTAAAATCGACAGGCGTAACATGGCAAATCAATGCTAATACCTGCTGATCCGCCAAGCTCGCAAAGCGTTCAAACTTTATGTCCACCGTATTTCCAATCGGACTCCGCCAACGTAGCGATCGCCTCAGAACTCCATGTCGTAAATCCAACTGTCGTTCGTACTGAAGTATTTCGCCGCTATCTAGTCCAAACCGTTCGCCATCGATTGTGACCACCATTGATAGCCAGTCTGGACAATTGGCTAACTCGGTATAGACTAAGGGTATATCATCATACAATCCACTGATTAAGGTAGTTGGCAAAGCCTTGGGATAGCCTTCTTCAAAGCTGCCCCGCGTCCCTAAATAACCGTTGCCGATCGTAAAGACGGTTTCTCTGGCACGCAACTGTGCTGGATCGAAGTGAGGTTCGGTCACTGTCCAGTCTGTGTAAATCAAAGCATGAGAGCATTCCATGCTCTCATTTGGGTCAAGGACAGGTAGATTTGTTTTTCCAATTTCATTGAGGTCTAACATAGTTTTTCTCCAGAATAAAAATCGAATTAAATGAATTAAATCTTCAATGAATCATCGTGAATCTGTTTATCGGTCATACGCTTAACGCTCCACTGTCTAAGTTCAATGGCTCTGAAATCTAGCTTTCCTATAGTGCTGAATCAGCGTATTGGTTGAACTATCGTGATTGAGTGGGTTCCTATCCTCAGTTTCAAGTTCAGGAATGATTCGTGCAGCAAGAGCCTTTCCCAGTTCCACTCCCCACTGGTCAAAGGAGTCGATGTTCCAAAGGACACCTTGAGTAAAAACGCTGTGTTCGTAGAGAGCAACAAGCTTCCCCAGTGCTTCTGGAGTCAACCGTCCCAGAAGGATGGTGCTGGACGGACGGTTGCCCTCAAAGGTTTGATGCGGTACTAACCAGGCTGGTATGCCCTCAGCCTCGACTTCCTCAGCCGTTTTGCCAAAGGCAAGTGCCTCGGACTGGGCAAACATATTGGCAAAAAGTACGTCATGGTGGGTTCCAAGCGGGTTAAGCGGCTCCACAAATCCGATGAAGTCACAGGGGATGAGCCTAGTACCCTGATGAATCAGTTGGTAGAAGGAGTGCTGCCCATTGGTTCCTGGCTCCCCCCAGTAAATTGGTCCAGTTTGGCAGGCGATCGCTTGCCCATCCTGCGTCACATGCTTACCATTACTCTCCATCGTCAACTGTTGAAGGTAAGCTGGGAAACGCTTTAAGTACTGCTCATAGGGCAGCACTGCCACGGTCTGAGCATCGAAGAAGTTGTTGTTCCAGAGACTCAGAAGCCCCATGATCACGGGTAAGTTGCGATCGAAGGGAGCCGTGCGAAAATGCTCGTCCATCTGATGGAACCCATCGAGCATGGCGCGAAAATGGTCGGAACCAATGGCAATCATCGTCGAAAGTCCGATCGCCGAGTCCATAGAGTACCGACCGCCGACCCAATCCCAAAACTCGAACATATTGGCAGTGTCAATGCCAAACTGAGCCACTGCCTCGGCGTTGGTTGAGACTGCAACAAAATGTCTGGCAACCGCATCGGGCTGGTTCAACGTATTCAGCAGCCAGTCTCGCGCCGTATGTGCGTTGGTCATCGTCTCCAGAGTCGTAAACGTCTTTGACGCAATGATGAACAGGGTCTCCGCCGCATCGAGGTCGTGGGTAGCCTCAACGAAAGCAGTGCCATCAATGTTGGAAATGAAGCGGATAGTCAAGTCGCGCTGGCTATAGTGTCGCAATGATTCATAGGCCATCACTGGACCTAAATCAGAGCCACCGATGCCGATATTGACAATGTTGCGGATGCGCTTGCCAGTACATCCTTTCCACACTCCACTGCGTACTTGAGTAGAAAAGTCAGCCATCCGATCGAGTACGGCATGAACCTCAGGCACAACGTCCTCTCCGTCCACAGTGATGACCTGCCCTTTGGGAGCGCGTAGGGCTATGTGTAGCGCCGACCGCTTTTCGGTGACATTGATTTTTTCCCCACGAAACATGGCATCAATGCGCGATCGCAGACCAGACTCCGCCGCCAATTGCAGCAAGAGCATGAGTGTCTCATCTGTGATGCGATGCTTTGCATAGTCGAAGTAGATGCCGATCGCCTCAGCAGTCAGGCGCTCCCCGCGCATTGGATCGTCTGCAAAGAGCTGCCGCAGATGCAACGACTGTACTTTCGGATAATGGACTTTGAGTGCTTGCCATGCCACGCTTTGGGTAAGGGGGGCGATCGTTGTCATACAGCCTCCACTGGTTGGGTCTGACGGATCGCAGCCTGAACAATGGCTAAAAATGGCTCGGCGTTCAGGCTGTCGCCGCCGATGAGTCCACCATCCACACCGGGTCGGCTCAGCAACCCATCGGCATTTTTTGGATTAACGCTACCACCGTAGTGGATTGCCAGGGTCTGAGCCGATCGCTCACTGAAGATCTGACCAAATCGTTGTCGAATCACCGTGTGCGCGTCCTGAGCCTGCTGAGGAGTAGCTTGGTGTCCGCTACTGCCGATCGCCCAGAGCGGTTCATAGGCAATACTCAGGTGGGCTAACGTTGCTGCTGGGAGTCCGTCTAAGCCTTGAAGCAGTTGTCGATCGAGCACCGTTTCGGTCTGATCGGCTTGACGTTCTGCTAGCGTTTCGCCGACGCAGAAAATCACATCAAGTCCAGCATCCAGAGCAACCCGTACTTTGTGGTGAATAAACGCATCCGATTCGCCCAGTATGTGTCGGCGCTCGCTATGTCCGAGGATCACGTACCGACAGCCGAGATCGAGGAGCATCGTGGGACTGACCTCGCCTGTGAATGCACCTTCTTTGGCGGGATAGAGGTTCTGTGCGCCGAGCGCAACTCGACTGCCCTTGAGGATTTCCCCAACCAGAGCTAGATAGGGAAACGGTGGACAAACAGCGACTGTAACACTGTCATCAGTAACCATGCCAGTCGCGATCGCCGTTGCCAGATGGATGGCTTCCGCTGTAGTGGTATGCATTTTCCAGTTTCCGATCACAAATTTCTGACGCATAGCGGGTTCCTATTGGTTGTTTGATAATGCAGAGGCATTCCATAAAACATGAGCGGCAGCGGCATTCCACAGGGCGATAATCGGCACTGTGGGATGGTGGGAGTCAAAAGCGAAAATACTGATTGAAGCCGTGCCAATGGGGAAATGCTGCGCTGTATCCACCGCTAACCCGATCCAGCGTGTCGCCAAAACGCCGCCGAACTGACCGTGGGAAAAGAGGGCAATATTTCCATCAAGCGTGCGAAGACGAGCGATGAGTCGATCGGCGCGATCGGAAATTTGGGTGGGCGTTTCACCGTGGGGACAACCATCCCGAAAAACATTCCAATCCGGGCGCTCCTTGCGAATATTCACGGATTGCTTTCCTTCATAATCGCCATAATCCCATTCGACCAGATCCCGCTCAATTTCCTGGACTTGATCTAGTCCGACCAACGCACAGGTTTGTTGGGCACGTTTGAGGGGGCTGGTCAGCACATGGGAAAACTGGATATCCCGAAGGTGTTTGCCGAGTTCCCGTGCCTCGGACTCGCCGTTTGTAGTCAATGGAATATCCGTGAGACCTGTGTGCCGACGGTCGAGCGACCACTCGGTTTCGCCATGCCGAATCAGGTAAAGGCGTAGGGGGATATTCATGCTTCCGTCCCCTCTATTCCAGCATTGTATTCACCCTGACGCGCTGCCCAATTGCATTTAGCCCGATGTAACAAAGCCTGTTGTGCCTTTGATACATTCGCCTCTTTGCCTTGCCAAATATCCAAAGCTGGTTGCTGGATGGCGCGACCAAAGGAAAACGTCAAAGCCCAAGGCGATCGCGATTTGAATCTTAGATTTATGGCATTCAAACGGGCTGAGGCTAGCTCAGAGGATTGACCACCTGACAAGAACGCAATTCCCGACACAGCAGCAGGGACGTTTTGCAACAGACAGTTCACCGTGGTATCAGCCACCTCATCCACCGATGCTTGTTCGGGACAGGTCAATCCCGAAAGCACCATGTTAGGCTTCAAAATCATCCCTTCCAACATCACCCGTTGTGTATAAAGGTGGTTAAAAACTGTATGTAAGACTTCTTCCGTTACTTTGTAGCATCGTTCTTCAGTATGTTCCCCATCCATCAGTACTTCAGGTTCAACAATGGGAACTAGCCCAACTTCTTGGCACAACGCTGCATAGCGAGCCAATGCTTGTGAGTTGGCTTCGATACAACCTCGGCTGGGAATGCGATCGCCGATAGTAATCACTGCTCGCCACTTGGCAAAACTCGCACCCATTTGAACATATTCCTTGAGGCGATCGCGCAATCCGTCTAGACCTTCAGTAATTTTTTCTCCAGAATGACCCGCCATCTCCTTCGTACCCATGTCAACTTTGATGCCAAGCATGATTCCCGCTTCGGTGATGACTTGCAAAAAGGGCGTGCCATCTTGCTTTTTCTGGCGAATCGTTTCATCGTAAAGAATCGCGCCACTAATATAGTCACCAAGATTAGGCGTAGTGATAATTAACTCTCGATAGATACGTCGGGCTTCCTCTGTCTGGGGAATGCCTAACTTTGCGAATCGCTTGTTACAGGTGGGATTGCTCTCATCCATTGCTAGCAGCCCCTTATTGTCAGCAACAAGTATCTTTGCGGTTTCTATCAGCTTTTGGACATTCATTTCGGGTTGCTCTAATGTTGGTTCTCGTTGACAATCTGGCGCATTTTTTTGACGGCTGTCTTCAGGCTGGGTGCACCGAATAAGCTCGTGCCTGCCACAAATGTATCCGCTCCGTAGTGGGCGCATTCGGCGGCGGTCTGTTCATTGATGCCGCCATCTACGCTGATGCGGTAGGAAAGGGCTTTTTCGCACCGCCAAGCTTGGACTTGCTGGATTTTTGCCAGGCATTCTGGGATAAAAGCCTGTCCGCCAAATCCGGGATTGACAGTCATCACCAGCAGCAGATCGATTTGTTCGAGAAACGGTTGCACGGAAGCGATCGCAGTGGGAGGATTGATGGCGAGTCCGACTTTTTTACCGAGGGCTTTTATTTTATGGATTAGGGATGGAACTTGTTCGCCAAGTTCAACGTGAATGATTATTTCGTCCGCGCCAGCTTTTGCAAAGGGTTCGAGCAGGATTTCTGGCTGGGAACACATCAGGTGAACGTCGAAGAAAAGGTCGGTAAGAGGACGGATAGCTTTGACAACTTGCGGCCCGAAGGAAAGATTCGGGACGAAGTGACCATCCATGATGTCAAGGTGTAGCCGATCCGCACCAGAACGTTCGGCACGTTCGGCTTCTTGTCCTAAGCAAGACTGGTTGGAGGCAAGGAGCGAAGGTGCAATCATCATTTCGGCAACATTTGATTTCATATTTTTTGCTGGCGTACTGTCAGCTAGACCGATCGCGATAGTGGTGGGTCAGTCCGATGACTTGATTGATGCTCTAGTCGCCCAAGCGTGTGCTTGAGCAAGTGGGTCACTTTCTCCGCAGCCCCGTCAACAGCTTGGTTCAAAGTGGCGGCTTGATCGGTAACCGCAAGAGGTGGGAGTCCTTCGAGACGGGCTTCGATCATGCAGCGCATATCACGATCGCCGCCCTTCTTGTCGCTGTTCACATCGCTGAGGTGGACATCAACATGACTGATGCGATCGCTAAATCGGCTTAGGCTCTCTTCCACTACACCACTAACCTGAGTGGCTAATGCTTCGTGACCTTCAATGTTATGTCCAGTATGGATTTTGATTTGCATGATGTTCTCCAGTTCTAATTGTGATTACGAATTATTTAATAGCGCAGGATAGCGGCGATCGCTTTATGTTCAGGTACGTCTCCTTGTTCTAAGGCGTAAACCGTTCCCCCATTGGTGAGGGTATGTAGTGCGGCTAAATCGAGCAAATCTTCGTCGCCTGTTTCCTGTTGAGCATGAATCTGAATGGAATTCTTCACTGGATCGAATACTCCCCAAACGTTTTTATCAATAGGCACAAACAAGGTTTCAACACGCTGGAAATAAGCGGCAGATACGACTTTTTCGATAGTATTTGCTGTTTTTTCGCTACCTTGTATCAGTTCCTCGTAATGAGAAATAGTTGATACTTTGGCGAGATCGAAATAGGGTTGGGCAATCTGCCAAGACTGGGTATGCAGTTCTTCCAAAGTCAAATTTTCTGGATTTCCAGTGATACCATCGGGTAGCAAGTGGGAATATGTATTTGCCTCGTGATAAATCGGCAATAGATATTCAACTCCTGCCAAAATTAGCGGTGCTTGCTGGGTTTTCAAGAAAGACTCTAAACTGTTGTTAACTTGGCGAAAGTAACTCAATAAATCATTTTTGTGATCTTCGTTGCCAGCTCCATGTCCATGAAAAATCTCACTATTGCCTTGTGATGAGCCTGTATGTGTTTGGAGGCTTTTTTCGGGATCATCGTACTGCAAGGCTGCGACCATGTTGGTCGGTACATCTGTTAACTCAACTTCATCAAGGTGATAACGGGTTCCTTGAAATAACCGAACTTGGTTTTGGCTCAAGGCTAGAACAGAAAACATTCCATCCCCTGACATTAGTTGCAGTAGTGGTTTCAGGTGGAAGCGATCGCCAACTACCGTTAATTCAGGGAAAGCGATCGGTAAACAGTAGTAGCGGAATTGATTGGGAGATAGAAAAATGGCAATTCCATCGCTTTGATGTTGCGAGAAGTCATAGGTATCTATCTCATGAATGGGTTGCAGCAACTCTTCTGCCTCCTGTTCAAGCATTCCCAGCGCCAACAATTTTTCGACCACTTGTCGAACCAAATTCTTTAACCGAATCGGATTTTGCTTAGTCTCGATTCCTAAACGCTCCATTGGCGCATAGATCGAGATACAGGTCGAGTTTGATCCCGTGGTTAAAGTGGTTAATTCATCAATAGTGAATAAGTTCATGATGTTCTCCAGTTCTACTTGTGATTATGATTGACTGAATGGGAAGATAGAATGCTCGAATAATTACTATTGATTTGTTACAAATTCTTCAAGAATATCCAATAATCTTGACTGAGCTATTTTGGGGATCAAATCGCTTAAAGGGATTTCACGTTGACCACCCCCAACTTTAATCTTGATGCTAGTTAACACATCTGTGACTACTTGTTGGTTAATAGGGGTGCGATCGCTCATCAACAAGTAAAATTGTTCTGCTAAGGGTATATGTAGGTGGGCATCATTTAAGTAAAGGTGCCAATTAGCAATGTCTATATAAACTTCTTCTGCGATCGCTGCTGCTAATTTTTCAATAGTTTCGGAACTACTCATGGTTTCAATTCTCCTTCTGAGATTTCTTTGATTTTGTCTTTAGAGAACATCCAAATTCCATGCCCCATTAAGGTGAATAAGTTCATGATGTTCTCCAGTTCTACTTGTGATTGTGATTGACTCAATGTGAAGATAGAATGACCGAATAATTACTAATGATTTGACAATTAGGAGTTATTCTCGTCCTTTCCCCACTTCCACTCGCGGATTTCTGGCAAGTCTTCGCCATGGATGTCGATGTAATGCTTATGCTTGATCAACTTGTCCTGCATCATCTGTTTGAGATAGGCTCCCTTACTACCCAAATGCGGCAAGCGATCGACTACATCTTGTACCAAATGAAAGCGATCTAGGTCGTTCTGTACCCGCATATCAAAGGCGGTCGTGATTGTGCCTTCTTCCTTGTAACCCCGAACATGCAGGTTATGATTCGTGCGGCGATAGGTCAGACGATGAACTAGCGAAGGATATCCGTGAAAGCCAAAGATGATGTGCTTGTCGGTTGTGAACAGCGCGTCATAATCTACTTCACTCAGCCCGTGCGGATGTTCACTCGCTGACTGTAACTTCATCAAATCAACAACATTGATCACCCGAATTTTCAGATCGGGCAGATGTTTGCGAAGGATGGAAGTTGCGGCGAGGATTTCCAATGTGGGCGTGTCTCCACAACAAGCCATCACCACGTCTGGCTCAGTATCTTGGTCGTTGCTAGCCCATTTCCAAATGCCAATGCCTTCCGTGCAATGCACGATCGCTTCGTCCATATTTAGCCATTGGGGCAATGCATGTTTACCCGCTACGACCACGTTGACATAGTGGCGGCTACGCAGACAATGATCGAAAACCGACAGGAGACAATTGGCATCGGGCGGTAGATACACCCGCACGATATCGGCTTTCTTGTTGATTACATGGTCGAGAAAACCTGGATCTTGGTGCGTAAAGCCGTTGTGATCTTGCTGCCAGACATGGGAGGCAAGTAGATAGTTTAGCGATGCGATGTTGCGTCGCCAAGGTAGTTCTGACGTTACCTTCAGCCATTTGGCATGTTGGCTAAACATGGAGTCAACGATGCGAATAAAAGCCTCGTAGCTGTTGAACAACCCATGCCGTCCAGTCAGCAAATAGCCTTCTAACCAACCTTGGCACTGGTGTTCGCTAAGCATTGAGTCCAACACTTGTCCGACGGGTGCGAGAAATTCATCATTTTCTTCTTCACGGGCTTCCCACTGACGGTTGGTAACTTCAAATACTGCACCAAGAAGATTAGAGAGTGTTTCATCGGGACCAAAGACTCGAAAATTACGCAACTTCTGATTTAGCTTGGCAACATCTCGTAGGAACTGACCCAATACAAGCGTATCTTGCCCTTCCAATGCTCCAGGCGAAGGCACTTGTACAGCGTGGTCGCGGAAGTCTGGCATGTTTAGGTCGCGTAATAGAAGTCCGCCATTGGCATGAGGGTTTGCACCCATCCGTCGATTTCCCTTTGGCGCTAACTCAGCTAATTCGGGGATTAGTCTGCCATCAGCATCGAAAAGTTCTTCGGGTTTGTAGCTCTTCATCCATTGTTCCAACAGTTGGACGCGATCGGGATGTGCGGAATCTACTATTATTGGCACTTGATGCGATCGGAAGGTTCCTTCAATTTGCTGTCCATCAACAATCTTAGGACCAGTCCAACCCTTTGGCGATTTAAGGACGATCATCGGCCAACGAGGTCGAGAGGTGTCATTTTTGTTGCGAGCATTGGTTTGGATTTGCTGAATCTCCACGATCGCTGTTTCTAAGATCGTTGCCATGAGTTCATGCATCTTTTCTGGATCGTCACCCTCCACAAAATAGGGCATCCAGCCGCAGCCAAGTAGAAATTGTTCTAACTCCCGATGATCGATACGGGCTAGGACGGTTGGGTTACTAATCTTGTAGCCATTCAGGTGCAAAATAGGCAGCACTGCGCCATCAGTGACTGGGCTAAGGAACTTGTTGGACTGCCACGCAGTTGCCAAGGGCCCTGTTTCAGCTTCACCGTCGCCGATAACACAAGCAACGATTAGATCGGGATTGTCGAAAGCCGCCCCAAAGGCATGACTGAGCGAGTACCCTAGCTCTCCTCCTTCGTGAATTGACCCTGGCGTTGTTGGCGCTACATGGCTGGAAATTCCTCCAGGAAATGAGAATTGCTTGAAGAGCTTTTGCAGCCCCGCTTCGTCCTGAGTAACGTTCGGATAAACTTCACTCCAAGTACCTTCGAGATAAACGTTACCCACGATCGCTGGCCCACCATGTCCAGGCCCAGCAATATAGAACATATTTAAATCATATTTTTTAATGACTCGATTTAAGTGAACATAGATGAAGTTCTGACCTGGTGTTGTCCCCCAATGTCCCACCACTAGAGCTTTTACATGGGATAGTTTCAATGGCTCCTTAAGGAGGGGATTGTCGTAGAGATAAATTTGCCCGACCGACAGATAGTTGGCAGCTCGCCAATAAGCATCGATCTTGTGGAGCAGATCTGGAGAGAGTGTATTAGTCTTTGTCTCTATGGGGCTTGTAGCGATTGCCATTGTTTAAGTTTCCTATGTAATACGTAATACCAATTCCAATTGTGGATAAATCGCAGATGAGGATTGGGGATTTACTTCAGTGGGAAGGCTGCTTGGCAATTGAGTCCTCTACCCAATATCCTTGGCTATTGTAATGAAGATGCAATTTTGTCTCGTAATCTAGAGTTAGTAGAGACTCATCGGTATATTCAGGCGATCGCTTGATCGTCTCGCGAGAATGATTCACAAAAACTTTCGAGTCATCCCAACTAACACTCTCGATCCATTGCGGTGAAAGTAGAATCTTTTTCCCCAACCACCAGTTGGCTGTATTGATGATGAGATAACGAATCGTCCATGTCTCATCGTCAATAATAAAATCCTCAATATGACCGATCTCGCCATCTGAGGCTTGGATGTGATAGCCCCTCACCTCATGGGTGCCACGCAAATGGGAGTCCCACGATGACTTTTGTGGATTGAATTCCGTCATTAGTTCGGGGTTACGCTGAATGTAAGGATAAGCACCCCACATATATGGGCCACTCCAATACATCGGATATCCATAATACCCAACGTAGGATATTTCAAATTGCTTGGAGACGGGTTTGTCATTTTTCAAGGGAGGACTACTTTCAATCTGCTTTTTAGTCAAATTGATCTTGATGTCATGTTCTTCCTTAATCACTGCGTCCAGCGCATGGGGAGAGAGCAATACCTGCTGACCCATAAGCCAGTTTCCTGTGTCAGCGACTAAATAGCGAATTGTCCAATACTGGTCATCAAAGTAGAATTCTTTGACTTTTCCGATTTCACCATCAAGGCTGTTTAAACCATATCCATTGAGTGTTTTGGCTTTATTTAACATCTTTGATTCCTAATCTATAAGTATTGTAAATTCTGTTGGAATAGAAGTCTTGTCATTAAAATAGGTAAACAATATTAAGTCATCTTTTTAGAGTTCTAATTCAATACACTAATTGAATATGTTTAGATGAGTCGAACATTTTTCTAATTGGTACTATTCTGTTATGAGGATGTTTGAAATGATGTATATGCGATCGTGCAAATTGTATGATTAGTGTGAGTTGTATTAAATCTTTATATGGATACGATAACGATTCGTGAATTTTAAGCGTATAAATCAGTAATCTTATCTTTGGAATGCCTTGGTAATAAGGGCATCTCTAAAAATAGCTTCATTCTCAATAAGGCGATGCCAAAACCCTTGATTTATCGTTGCTATTCTCAATAATTTTTGAATTAATAGAGATGCCCTAAATAGAGAAGCGGCGCAAAGAGCCGCTTCTCTACTAAACTCCAACCATCTTTTTATTCATCTCTGGTTTTGCACCATTGGATTCCACAGCTTCACCTTGAATGAAAGAGCGCAGCATCCACGCAATTTGTTCATGCTGCTCCATCAAACCAGTGAGAAAGTCGGCAGTTCCATCATCTTTGAACTTGTTGCTACATTTCTCAATATGTTCGCGCAAGTTACGCACAATTTGTTCATGATCCTCTAGCAATTGTGACACCATACCCGTTGCGGTAGGAATCTTGCCAGAATGTTCTTTGAGGGAACAGAGTTTTAGGAATCCTTCCATCGTTCCCACAGGATAGCCACCGAGCATTCTAATCCGTTCCGCGATCGCATCGACATTGAGGGTGAGGGCTTCATAATGCGCTTGCCATAGCTTATGCAAGGTCATGAATTGGGGACCAACGACATCCCAATGACATTTCTTGGTTTTGACTAGAAGTAAATAGCTGTCAGCAAGGTCGTTGTTGAGAAGATCGATCACGCCTTGGCGTTGGGTATCGGATAGTCCAATGTTGATAGTTTTCATAGTTAAGTCTCCTTAAATTATTTGCAGTTATAGAAAATCAAGGTGTCAAGCATGAATGGTGCAATATTTATAGAACTGAAATTACGCTTTTGTTAATATTTCCTGTAACTTCGCTTCATCTGCGTTCGATAGAGAAGTTTTCAGTACTTTACCGTTAAACTTACTAAGATCTTCTAGCACCTTGTCAGAAGTAGCTCGCCTTACTAATACAAAGATAGCGGATGTGCCAGGGGTAATTGTGTTGCCAACATCTCGAATAAAATTGTCGTCAATTCCAATGTCAGTCAATGCTCCAGAGATTCCTCCTGCTATTGTTCCAACTGCCCATCCTAAGAGAGGATTAAAAAAGATGAAGCCAAATAGTAGACCCCAGAAACCTCCACTTAATGCGCCAGAAGCCGTGAGTTCTTGAGTTTGCTTAATCTTTACTTTCCCTTCTTTATTTCTAATCGCGATCGCCGCATCTTCAAGATCGATAAGATGTCCTTGTTGAAGTTTTCGGAGTTCTAGCATGACAGCTTCGGCAGTAAATTCGTCATTAAATCCAACTGCAATTAGACTACTCATAATATTTACCTATTGATGAACTTCAATTATTATTTAATCAGAAAAACCCTGAGGGAGTATCCAACTTTCGCACTTAATACTGAGAATTAGATTTATTGCCAAAGTGAGATATTCCCAAATCAAATCTATGAAATTGGAACTACACCAGATGCCAAGACACCCCAGAAATGGAGAACGCCTTGATGGGTAAATAGCTCGATCGCGATCGCTGATACAAAACCAATCATGGCTAGACGACCATTCCAGAGTTCGGCTTGTGGTGTAAATCCAGCAATCCAAGCATTACGGCTCATTACTTTTGCTGTGTCAGACTTTGGTGTATTAGTTTGCATAGTAATTGCTCTAAAGTGAAAACGTGTATTTAGTCTCTCGACTTTTAATAGAGTTACATATGTATGATGAAGATAGTGTTGCAGAACGTCTTAGAACGTATATTTTGCATGATTACTTCTCAAATATTGAAGATCACTATTTATTGCACTTGATCAATGATCTGAATAGTCTTTTTCTCAACCTCTTGGGCAATTTCAGATAGCTCTGGATTCTGAGACAACGCCGCCAGCATTTGTACTGGCTTAATCATGCCGATCTTGGTGACACCTTTTTCTGTAAACACGGAGATTCGACATGGTAGAGCCATGTTTAGGCGCATATCAATAGAGAGAACTTTTGCTGCTTGCGCGGGATTACAGACTTCAAAAATTTTGCACTCTTCAGTAAATTCAATCCCTTTACTCCGCAGCGTATTGCCCAGATCATGGATGTGTAATACGCCATAGCCATTAGTCACAACTGATGATTCAAGGTCTGTTGCTGCTTGACTAAATGACTTTTCAGTTTTAATGATGTAATACATAAGATTATTTTTATCTTGAATATTGATGAGTTAATTCTATTGATCGCTATTCCGCAAAAAATTCTCGAACTTTGGCAACAATCTGAGGATCGGTCATGCTGTCAGAGGTTTCCATCCCGACAACTTTCGCACCAAGACTATGTTCATCAAGGCGTTTTTTTAGCTCATCTTTGGCGCTACTTGGACCAAATATAAAAATAGATTTTGCCTCACGAATATAGTTAATCACTTCGTCATAATAAATGTTGAAATCTTGGGTGAGAGTTCTTTGCTGGCGATTATCGGCGGGTACTTTGAGAGATTCATAAATAATATTTAGGGAAGAATCACTAGTACGTCGAGGCTGAGATTCTACTTCTGATAGGATCTCTTTAATCTTCTCTCCTGTTTCGGTAATAGATACAATTACAGCTTTTTTGTGATCGATCCATAGTCCTAATTTGTTACTCATAGCGATCGCCTATATTTATTACAATTATTACAAATTACAAGTTCTATCTAACAAATTACTTTGTCTCTTGCACATATCATTACTTCAGGAAATATGAAATCATGTATATGCAATGTATAAGTTGTATGAGTTGTATTACAACGCCTTAAGGCTTTACAAATCAACATCCATATTTGCCCTACTGACCATTAAAAGAGAGTTACAGTAGAGTTAATCAGTTAGAGCGAAGGGATATCAAATATGAATAGTCTTTTCTTTTTACCGATTACGCTAGCGTTAGGAATTTTGTTAGGAAATATTTACTTTCGGGGATTATGGATGACGGTTCAGCAATTGCCGAATGCTGACAATCCAATTCTGTTGACCCTCGGTAGCTTTTTTGGTCGCTTGGCGATCGCGATCGCAGGATTTGCACTGGTAGTAATGCTCACCAAAGAGAATGCGATCTGGCATCTGTTCGTTTGTGTAGGCGCATTTATGTTGGTACGCAATCACCTCGTCCGTAAATTTCAGCCAGAAATCCCAGTCCGAAATTTCATCCAAGATCCAATCGCATCTGGTAATGAACGATGAATATTAGCCCCGATCAGATTGTCTATTGGCAATGGAAATTTGTGTCGATTAATGCCACTTTGGTCTTCACATGGTTAGTGATGCTGCTGTTGGGGATTGGTTCTTGGCTAGTGACCCGCCATCTTTCGATTGAGACAAAACTATCGAAGTGGCAAAACGTTCTAGAAATACTGGTGCTTAATTTACAGGAACAGATTAAAGAAACTAGTGGACAGACTCCCAATCGCTATTTGCCCTTTATTGGAACCCTATTTATTTTTATTGCTACGGCAAATCTTTTGGCGATCGTTCCCTTTTTCCAACCGCCTACTGGATCGCTCTCCACCACAGCGGCTCTGGCGATATCGGTTTTTTTTGCAGTTCCTTTTTTTGGTATCCGCCAGCAAGGAATCGGTAAATACCTGCATCATTATCTAGAACCTAGTCCGATTCTATTACCATTAACGATCGTGAGCGAATTGTCTCGGACTCTAGCTTTGACCGTGCGTTTATTTGGCAATGTGATGAGTGGAGTCCTGATCGGGGCAATTTTAGTTTCCCTCGCGCCATTATTTTTCCCGATTGTGATGCAGGCTTTGGGCTTGCTGACAGGGATCATCCAAGCCTATGTTTTCTCTATTTTAACCGTTGTTTATATTAGTGCCGCTAGTCATGAAAGCTGAATCTCTATATTTATTAGTTACGATTATTGGCACTGTCTCGATCATCATGGCAGGGCTAACAATGGCAATTGGCACGATCGCCCCATCCCTTGGTGAAGGTAAATCCGTTGCTCAAGCGCTTAGTTCCCTCGCCCAACAACCCGATGCATCGAGTACGATTACCCGCACCCTGTTTGTGGGACTAGCCTTTATCGAGTCTGTGGCAATTTATTGCTTTGTGATTTCATTGATTTTGTTGTTTGCCAATCCATTTTGGAATTACGCGATCGCCGCCGTTGCCAAGTTAGGAGGTTGAGACAATGTCAATTGACTGGTTTACCTTCTTCGCGCAAATTATTAACTTTTTGGTGTTAATTTTTGTGCTGCAACGTTGGCTCTATAAGCCAATTACCAAGGCGATGCAACAGCGCCAAGATACCATTCGCGACAACCTCGATTCGGCATCACAACAACAGGAAAAAGCTCAAGAGGAGGTAGAACGCTATCAAGCTAAGCAACAAGAATTAGAAACCCATCGCTTAGAGTTACTGGCTGAAGCCAAACTAGAAACGGAGCAAACTCGTGAACATTTACTAGAAGAGATGCATGAGTCTGTGGAAACAGAGCGATCGCAATGGCAATCAATGCTTCAACGTCAGAAAGATTCTTTTTTGCGGGAAGTTAGCCATCGCACCATGCAGCAATTACAAGCAACAGTGCGGCGCGTGTTGGCAGACCTGTCCGAATCAGATCTGGAAACGCAAATGGCGCGGGTGTTTTTACAAAAATTGCAAAATCTGAATGAGTCAGAGCGTAGTGAATTAGTAAAGACTTTAACCGTTTCTACCACAGATGTTATTCCCTTGACCTTGGTAAGTACATTCGAGCTACCGTCGGATATTGGTGAGAATATCTCGAAAATTTTGCAAACATATTTTGATGATTCGAGTAAAGATAATTCGAGCAAGTTGGAACTCAATTATGAAATTCAATCTAATCTCATTTGTGGCATTGAATTGCGCGGCACTGGCTATAAACTCGCTTGGAGTATGGATGCTTATTTAGATGCAATTACCGAGAATTTAGTGACAGTTTTTGCCGAAGAATCGGTCGCAGTTTAGAAATATTTGCTAGAGGAGTCATGACCAATCAATCTGAAATAGCTTTAGAAAAATCATTACAGACTGTTTTGGAAGATACCTTTGCCACTTATACAGAGGTCATCGATCGCCATCCATCACACCTGCGATCGCGAGAAATTGGCATCATTCAATCCATTGGCAAAGGCATTGCTAGAGTGGTCGGCTTACCCCATGTGCAAGCTGAAGAAATCGTGCGATTTACTGGCGGCAGTTTGGGTATGGTGTTTAACCTTGATCCCGAAGAAGTGGGCGTGATTTTACTGGATTCTAACGATACGCTTCAGTCGGGAACGGAAGTAAGGCGCACGGGTAAAGTTCTCGATGTCCCTGTCGGCGAAACGTTGCTGGGGCGAGTCGTTGATCCCCTCGGTCGTCCCCTTGATGGCAAAGGTTTAATCCGCACATCCCAACGCCGTCCTGCCGAACGTGAGGCTCCAGCGATTATGGATCGCGCTCCCGTCAATGTGCCTTTACAAACTGGCATTAAAGCGATCGATGCCTTGATCCCCATTGGGCGCGGACAGAGAGAATTGATTTTAGGCGATCGCCAAACGGGTAAAAGCGGCATCGCTCTCGATACGATCATTAACCAAAAAGACAAAAATATTCTCTGCATTTACTGTGCGATCGGGCAGCGCAGTGCCGCTGTTGCTAAACTAATCGCCGACCTCTACGAACATGGCGCAATGGCATACACCACCGTCGTTATGGCCGCAGGAGAAGAACCCCCAGGATTGCGGTATATCGCTCCCTACACGGCGACGGCAATGGCTGAATATTTTATGGAACAAGGGCGAGATGTACTGATTGTTTACGATGACCTGACGAACCATGCCCGCGCCTATCGCGAATTATCACTGCTCATGCGCCGCCCCCCAGGGCGAGAGGCTTACCCAGGAGATATTTTTTACATTCATTCGCGCTTATTAGAACGCTCAACCCATCTCAATGACGAGCATGGCGGCGGCTCTTTAACTGCATTGCCAATTCTGCAAACTGAAGCCCAAAATATCGCAGCTTATATTCCCACAAATCTGATTTCGATTACCGATGGACAAATTTATCTTTCGCCAATTCTGTTTCAAAAGGGTGTCCTACCTGCGATCGAGGTTGGTAAGTCAGTTTCACGGGTTGGCGGCAAAACCCAACTTTCCAGCTATCGAGCGGTTGCAGGAGATTTGAGGCTATCCTATTCGCAATTTGAAGAACTAGAATCTTTCTCGCGGTTTGGTACGCGCCTAGAAGAATCAACGCGGCTCACCTTAGAACGGGGTCGTAAAGTGCGCGAAATTCTTAAGCAAAAGCAATATGCACCCATGCCAGCGGCTGTCCAAATTGCGGTATTGCTTTCAGTTACGGCGGGTTTACTCGATCGCGTGCCAATGGCCAAAATTGCGATCGCCGAACAAGAAATTGCCGCCGCTATCCCTGCCCAATTAGCCGAGCTATGTTTGCAAATTGAAAAGGGCAATGTCTTAGCAGATAAGGATCGTGAAGCTTTGCTTAAGGTTGCAGAAACGGCGATCGCCAAGGTTATTGATCGGGCTTTAGAGGAATAATTATGGCATCCCTTGAATTTCTACAGCGACAAATTCATACTGCCAAAGAATTAAAGGCGATCGTCAAAATGATGAAAGTTCTCGCGGCGGTGAATATCCATCAATTTGAACATGCTGTTACTTCCCTGTCCGAATATACCAGCACAATTGAGATGGGTTTGCACGTTGTCCTCAAGTCTACCCATACAAATAATAATCTTTCTAATATCGATCCAGACTCACTTGTAATAAGTTCTATTGGTCGTTGTGGCGTGCTTATTTTCGGTTCTGAACAAGGGATGTGTGGTCAATTTAATGAACAGATTAGCCGCTATGCGATCGCCGAAATCGAAAAATTACAAATCACCCCCGAACAGTTGGTAGTTTTTGCCATTGGATCGCGAATTATCCCACATTTGGAAAATGAAGGTTATCAGATCGAGCAGAACTTTGTTATGCCCAGTTCTCTGTCGGGGATCACGCCCATGGTGCAAGAGATGTTACTGCATATTGCCGAATGGCGCGATCGCCAACAAATCACAAAAATCATCTTGTTCTACAACAATTTACATTCCAATACAACTTACAAACCATCGCAGCATTTACTTCTACCGCTTGATCGTGCATGGTTGCAACAAATCGAAAACCAAGAATGGCGATCGCGCACCATCCCAATGTTTACGATACCCAGTGATGTTTTAATCTCTTCGCTTTTACGACAATATTTCTTTATCGCTCTCTATCGCGCCTTTGGAGAATCACTTGCCAGTGAAAATGCTAGCCGTCTAGTCTCAATGCAAGTTGCCGAAAAGAACATCGAAGAACGGCTCGATGAGTTTAAGGGTGAGTTTCGACAAAAGCGGCAATCGGCAATTACAGGTGAGTTATTAGAAATTATTTCAGGCTTTGAGTTAAGTCAAGGCTAGTGTCTCAAATATTCTAAAAACCAAAAGTAAGCATTTATCTAAATAAATATAATCAAATGAATAGTAATCAAAATGTTATATCTAATTCCCACAAAAATCATTCCCCAGAACAAAATATTGGTTCTGTAATTTCGGTACGGAGCAGCATCGTTGATGTCTATTTTCCCAAACATTTGCCAGATCTCTATAACAAATTAGAAACAGGCAAAAACAGGGAAATTGCGATCGAAGTCGTTTCCCACCTTAGCGCACAGGTTGCGCGAGGAGTTGCCCTTGCACCCACCGCAGGTTTAGCACGCGGCGAAGTCGTCATTGATACCCAACATCCCTTACAAGTCCCAGTTAGCGAGCAATTGTTAGGGAGAATGTTAAACCTATTTGGCGAAGCAATCGATGGCAAAGAACCAATTGTAGGTGGGGAATTACGTTCCATTCATGCCACCCCGATCGCCATGTCCGAGCGCGTCACCAAAGACGATATTCTCAAAACTGGGCTGAAGGCGATCGACCTACTTGCTCCCTTAGAACGTGGCGGCAAAACGGGTTTACTCGGTGGTGCGGGGGTCGGCAAAACCGTACTCATTACCGAAATGATCCATAACATGGTTAAGGAATACCAAGGTGTGAGCTTGTTTTGTGGCATTGGTGAACGCTGTCGAGAAGCTCTCGATCTTTATGAAGAAATGGAAGCAACAGGGGTTCTTGATAATACAGTTTTAGTGTTTGGACAGATGAATGAACCACCTGGGGCGAGATTTCGGGTTGGTCATTCCGCTTTGACGATCGCCGAATATTTTCGCGATCGCACCCAACAGGATGTTTTGCTACTAATTGATAATATTTTTCGCTTTATCCAAGCAGGCGCAGAAGTATCGGGACTAATGGGACAGTTACCTTCACGGGTCGGCTATCAACCCACTCTTGCCACGGAACTAGCCGAACTAGAAGAGCGAATTTGCAATACCTCCTCTGGTGCAATTACCTCCATTCAAGCGATTTATGTCCCTGCCGATGACTTCACCGATCCTTCCGCAGTCCATGTTTTCGCCCATTTATCCGCTTCCATTGTGTTGTCACGGAAACGAGCCAGCGAAGGATTTTATCCTGCCGTTGATTTATTGCAATCCAATTCCAAAATGTTAATGCCGCACATCGTCGGCGATCGCCATTATCGGGTTGCCCAATCCGTCCGCCAAACCATTGCTAATTATGAAGAGCTAAAAGATATTATTGCCATGTTGGGATTAGAAGAGCTATCCCCAAGCGATCGCAAAGTCGTTTATCGAGCGCGACGTTTAGAACGTTTTCTCACCCAGCCTTTCTTCTCGACCACGCAATTTACGGGCTTGGCTGGCAAAGTCGTAGAACTAGAAGATACGATCGCTGGTTGCGATCGCATTCTCAATGATGAGTTTTCGGACACACCAGAGCGATCGCTTTACATGATTGGCACAATTGACGAAGTAGAAAAACCTGCTGAGGGGAGCAAAAAATTATGAACTCCCCAACGTCAGTAATGCATCTCAAAGTGGTTTTGCCCACCAAAATTTTGCTGGAACAAGATGTGCTGAAAGTAAATGCCGAAGCTGAAAATGGGATGTTTTGCTTACTGCCGCATCATTTAGATTTTGTCGCGACCCTTGTACCGAGTTTGCTAGCTTTCGTCTCATCTGAAGACGAAGAGAAATTTTTGGCGATCGATCAAGGAATTTTAGTCAAACATGGCAATCAAGTCACCGTCGCAACTCAACATGCCGTCCAAGGTGGTGACTTGGGAATGTTGAAACAAACCGTTGAGCAACAGTTTCGCTTAATCGATGAGCACGAAAAAATAGCTCGTTCAGTTCTAGCCAAGCTAGAAG
This sequence comes from Pseudanabaena sp., assembly GCA_003249035.1. Lineage (GTDB taxonomy): Bacteria > Cyanobacteriota > Cyanobacteriia > Pseudanabaenales > Pseudanabaenaceae > Pseudanabaena. The sequence goes on along the minus strand of QBMK01000010.1, from coordinate 58,748 downwards.
TAAGTACAATTAGACGTTTTATCGAGTTAGGAGAATCCATATGAATAACCCCGATCCTGAATCTCGTGAATTGCAATCTGAACTGCGATCGCCGACCTCAGACTTTACCAAGGCGATCGGTAATAAAGAACAGCGCAAAATCCATGCTCGTGAAACAGCGCCTTATGGTGGAGTTTGGTTTGGTTTAGGCTTTACAGGTTTGGTCGGTTGGTCAACCGTTGCGCCGACCATGCTAGGAATGGTCTTAGGGGTCTGGCTCGATCGCCAGTTTCCTAGTCAGTTCTCATGGACATTATCGCTGATGTTGGGAGGATTGACTCTTGGCTGCTTAGTCGCATGGGAATGGGTTTCACAGGAACAGGAACGCATCGCAAAATCACAACTTCCTGTTGATGATGATTCGCCATCTTTAGCCGATTCTCCAAATAAAGACCTCCCTCATCCGCCAACCCCTTCTCCCAAAAGAGATGATGAGTAAGAGGTTTTCTTATTCCCTTTTTTAGAGAAAGTAGTGATATAAATTGGCGCTCAAGTCTCCGAAAATTTGAATATGATTCTAAATCGGGTATGGTAACGATTCGAGTAAAACTGTATCACGACAGGCTGAAGATGTAGATATAGCAATGTTTTCAGAGACTTGCTTTTTGCCGTCTTAATTGACAATCTTAGAACGTAAGAATGCGGGTTTGAGCCACACTAAAGCTAGAGAAAAAGCCTTTATGATCCTAAATTGCACGAATCGTTGTCATACCCGACGGATATGAGAGAGAGCCGAAGACAATACAGGCGGAGTCCGACTTGAGTAGAGGGTTAGGTTGAACGAGAAAAATCAACGGTCTTTAGTTGATTGAGACAGTAGGGAAGCTGCAAGGGATTTGGTGTCAGCACTATATTTCGGACTCTGAAGCACGCGAGATGCGATTGTTTGAAGATCTACGCCAGTTTGTTTGCCGAATTTCGCCTGAGAGAGAACGGAAGCGGCTAGTTTCTTGGCTATCTGCGAGGCTTTTGGATCATTCATGGTCAATGCGGCCAGATTGGCAATCTCTGGTGAGGACTGATTCGTATTTTTGGTCATTTCCGATCCTTCTAAAAACTTCTGGGTGAAGGCTAAAGGCATAGGCTTCAGCAGTGGCAAAAGTCTTTGTCTTTGAAGTTATACCAGCGTATTGAGTTCATCCGATGCAAGCTCTGGTTAAGCCGAATACTTGCAGCATTTATAATTGAATTATTAATTTCTTCTCTGCAAGTAGCATAGCACGCATTCGGGGTACGATAAAGATTCCTTCATTTTAGGGACATAAGAGTAGATTTACATCTCAAACAGATATGTCTATAGCTTCTTTCAACCCAATCTGATTTTAACGATAACGATAGTAAAAAAAATGTACCTTTTGGGGTACAACTCCCTATATTGCGGACTTGTACCCCAAAATGAAGGAGTCGTTGTCGTACCCCTCTATGATCCTAAAATTGCCCGAATCGTTGTCATACTTGATCGGCGATCGGACTACGATCAAGATGGCGACTAGTGTCGCAGGTCGTAATATTATTGGCTCAATAAGTGTTTCGGGGAGGTGAACCAAAGGAAGAAATTGTTAATGTATAGACAATGTATAAGTTGAATGACTTGTATCACAACGTCTTAAAGCTTTACAAGCCTGCATCCATATTCCCCCCATCGCCCACTAAAAGAGAGCTACAGTAAGGTAACTCAGTTAGAGCGATCGCCAATTATGGAATTAGGATTATGCATAAACTAATCCAAGAAGTTTTAAATAGTGACGAGAGAAATACTCTACAGCAGCTAGTTGTCAATTTACGCGGCACTGGGAAGCGCTATTTCTTGCGAAACGAAATTCTTCAAGCATTTACGGAGTGTTGTGAACAATTACCCCAGCCCATTCAGGCTTATCACAGTTCTTCTCTAAGTCAGTTGATCAATTATATCCACGAACTTATCTTAGATGAGAAATTAGATGAGAAAAGTGTTTGGTTAGTGCTGCGCCCTTGGATTGGTAGCCAGCAAATGTGGAAGCTAACTACCGATCTCACCAAAGCGACTCAGATGGACGTTCATGAATTACTAAATCTGCGCGATCGCCAAGTTAATCGCGAACAGCCCCACATCCTCAATATTGACTTTAAACCCTTCTACGAAGGCTCTCCACGTATTAGCGATCCGAGAAATATGGGGCAGGGGCTAACGTTTCTTAGCAACTACCTATGTAATAAGCTAATGAACGATTTCCCGCAATGGGTAGAGGCGCTGTTTATGGCTCTGCATATACTTGAGCATGACAGAATACAGCTATTGATCAATACTCAAATTGAGTCAGGGATCGAACTAGCAAAACAGGTAAAACTCGCGCTTAAGTTTTTAGGCGAGGTGGAAGGCGATCTTCCCTATGCAAAAGTTGATCACGATCTTCAAGCCCTTGGCTTTGAAGCAGGGTGGGGAAACACAGTTGGGCGTACTCGCGAAACGATGGAGCTGCTCAATCACCTGCTTGAAGATCCTGAACCTGCGATTTTGGATGCCTTCGTAGCAAGAGTTCCTGCAATTTTTCGCGTCGTCTCCATTTCCATTCATGGTTGGTTGGGACAAGAAAGTACATTAGGATTACCAGAAACCCGCAGCCAAGCCGCCTATGTGCTGGAGCAAGCTCGCAGTATCGAGAAACAACTCCAGATCAATATGCAACAAGCGGGGCTAAACTTGCTAGATATTCATCCTCAAGTGGTTGTTCTCACGCGCCTGATTCCTAATTGTATGGGAACGCAATGCAATCTTGCTTGGGAAAAGATTGATGGTACTGACAATGCTTGGTTTCTGCGCGTACCATTTCAAAAATTCAATCCGGCCGTGACCGAACATTGGATTTCCAAGTCTGAAATTTGGCCTTATCTTGAAAGCTTTGCGGTGGATGCAGAAACGGCGTTAATGGCAAAACTTGGTGGAAAACCAAATTTAATTATTGGTCATTATAGTGATGGAAATCTAGTCGCTTCCCTACTAGCAAATCATTTCAATGCCATCCATTGCCAAATTGCCCATTCCCTAGAAAAAACAAAACACCTATTCAGTGACCTTTATTGGCAGGACTTAGAGCCGCAGCATCATTTTTCCGCCCAATTTACGGCTGAGCTAATTGGGATGAATGCGGCTGATTTCATCATCACCTCTTCCTATCAAGAAATTATGGGAACCCCAGAAAGTGTTGGTCAGTATGATTCCTATCAATGCTTTACGATGCCAAATTTGTATCATGTCACTAACGGCATTGACTTGTTTAGTCCGAGGTTCAATCGCGTACCGCCTGGAGTGAATGAGCAAATATTCTTTCCTTATCATCAGACAGAAAATCGCAATCTTGAACAGCGAACCCGCATTCATTCGTTACTCTTTAAACAGGAAGACGCGCATATTTGTGGCTATCTAGCCCAGCCTGACCTACACCCAATCCTCGCTGTGGCAACGATCGCTACGATTAAAAATCTGACTGGTTTAGTAGAATGCTTTGGGAGTAGTCCTGAGTTGCAGAAAGAATGTAACTTGATTTTAGTTACCGATGCTTTAGAGGTTGGCGATGTCAACGACTTTGATGCGGCAAAGGAACTGGCTAAACTGCACGCTCTGATTAGTCAATACAATTTGCATGGGAATATTCGCTGGTTAGGTATGCGTTTTTCCAATAGCGATATGGGAGAAGTCTATCGGGCGATCGCCGATCGCCAAGGAATTTTCGTGCATTTTGCCAAGTTTGAGTCTTTTGGACGCACCATTCTCGAAGCGATGATTTCTGGATTACCCACCTTTGCGACTCAGTTTGGCGGTTCCTTAGAAATTATTCAAGACTGCCTCAATGGCTTTCATATCAACCCCACTGACTTAGATGGCACTGCGAAAAAGATTTTGCGATTTTTCAATCAAGGCAAGAGCGATCGCGAATACTGGTCTCAGCTTTCCGATCGCGCAATTCATCGCATTCAAGAGCAATATAACTGGCAAAATCATACCCAAAAGCTCCTACTGCTAGCGAAGATTTACAGCTTTTGGCACTGTATCTATTCTGACAACCGAGAGGCGCGGCAACGTTATCTAGAAGCTCTCTTCTATTTGCTTTACAAACCTAGAGCCGAGCAAATTTTAGCAGAACATATGCAGCGATAACATGAAAACTCCAAGCTCCCCTGATTTGCCAATCTCCCCTGATTTAATTTATACAGATTGGACTTTGACCGAATCTCAATTCGATCCCGAACAGTTGCATTCTAGAGAAACCGTATTTACCATTGGCAATGGCTATTTAGGAACGCGAGGCAGCTTTGAGGAAGGCTACCCCCATGCTTGGGCAACTAGCTTGGTGCATGGAGTCTATGATGACGTGCCTGTGGTCTATACGGAGCTAGTCAATTGTCCTGATTGGCTCTCATTGCTAATAATAATGAACGGTGAACGATTTCGGCTCGATCGCGGTGAAATCATCAATTATGAACGTCAGCTTGACTTGCGTTGTGGATTACTAACGAGATCGCTGCGTTGGTGTAGCCCCAAGGGAAATACCATAGACTTGCGGTTTGAGCGCTTTGCGAGCTTTGCCGATCCTCAAGTATTAGGTCTGCACTGCCAAATCACGGCAATTAACTTTAAGGGAACGATTGAGGTGCAAGCCAGTATCAATGGCTATTCCGACAATCAGGGCTTTAATCATTGGGAACAATTAGATCAAGGCAAGATTGAGATCGATCAAAATCATCAGATTGGCGGCGCTTCGCGCCGCCAATCTGATAGTGAAGGAATTTGGCTACAGGTGCGAACTCGTGGCTCACGAATCGAACTGGGCATGGCGGCAAAACTCTCTGTGATTGATGTCGAAGCAAATTTGCAACTGACAAATACCCCAGGATATCCCACAGCGATCGCCACTTTTAACGTCGTCGAGGGACAGACAATCAACATTGAGAAGATTGTGACCCTGTTTACCTCACAGCTAACCGAGAATCCCGTTCAAGCGGCTCAAGACAAATTGATGGGACTTCCATTCTATGCAACGCTCCTAGAAGCACATCGACAAGCTTGGAACTCAGTTTGGGAACATAGTGACATTGAGATTGGTGGCAATGTTAAAGCACAGTTAGCCGTGCGTTATAACCTGTTTCAACTGTTGATCGCTGCATCTCCCCATAATGATCAAGTCAGCATTCCTGCAAAAACCTTGTCAGGATTAGGCTATCGCGGGCATATTTTTTGGGATACAGAAATTTTTATTCTGCCCTTTTTTACCTTTACCCATCCCGCGATCGCCCGCAATTTATTAACCTATCGCTATCACACCCTTGATGGCGCAAGACGCAAAGCAAGTGATAGTGGCTATAAAGGCGCAATGTTTGCTTGGGAAAGTGCGGCAACTGGCGATGAAGTGACACCCCTTTGGTCTTTGCCCAACGATCCCTATGCCAAAGCCGTCAGAATCTGGTGTCGCGATCGCGAAATTCATATTAGCGCCGACATTGCCTATGCTGTCTGGCAATATTGGCAAGCTACGGGTGACGATCTCTGGCTGCGAGATTATGGAGCGGAAATCATTCTCGATACGGCGCTCTTTTGGATGAGCAGATTAGAATGGAATGCTAACCTCGAACGCTATGAGCTTTGTGGAGTCATCGGAGCCGATGAATACCATGAGCAGGTGAACAACAATACTTTCACTAATCGCATGGCGCAGTGGCATTTAGAAAAGGCGGTAGCAGTCCATGAATGGTTACTGCAGAACTTTCCCGATCGCGCTACTAAATTATCTCAAAAGCTACAACTTTCCCCAGAGCAATCACTAAAATGGAAAGAAGCGATCGCCCAAATCTATGTCTCCTATAATCAAGAAAATCCAGAAAATCAAGAAGCAAAAGTAATTGAACAATGTGATGGATTTTTTGAACTGAAAAATATTGATTTAAGTACCTATGAACCTCGCGATCGCTCAATTCAAGCAGTTCTCGGCATGGACGCAACCAATGAGAGCCAAGTCCTCAAGCAACCTGATGTGTTGATGCTCCTCTACCTAATGCGTGACAATCCCGAATTCAGCGATCGCAAGGACTGGCTGCAAAAGAATTGGAACTACTACGCTCCTCGCACCGATAGTACCTATGGCTCTTCCCTGACTTCTGGCATTCACGCGATCATCGGCGCTAATATCGGTGCTTCATCCGAGGCATATCATCACTTTTTACGAGCCGCCATGGTCGATCTTGAAGATAATCGCGGTAACACCCCAGACGGTATTCATGCGGCTTCCGCAGGCGGTATCTGGCAAGCTGTAATTTTTGGATTTGGGGGTATTCAACTGAAGGATAATAAACCTGTAGCAAATCCGCACCTGCCTAATTCATGGACTTATCTCAAATTCAAATTGCAATGGCATAACACTTGGTATAGTTTCGATTTAGCATCCGCGCTTGCTCCATTCCCTGACATTCAAGGTTTCATCTTCGATCTTGATGGAGTTTTGACGGACACTGCCGAATTCCATTATCGGGCTTGGCAGAAGCTAGCCAATGAAGAAAATCTTCCCTTTGATCGCAAGGCAAATGAAGCCCTGCGCGGTGTGGCAAGAAGAGAATCGCTGATGCTAATTGTCGGCGATCGCCATTATTCCGAAGCGGCTCTCCAAGAGATGATGGATCGCAAAAATTGCTACTATGTGGAATCAATCCAAGACACCACTCCCCAAGATGTTTTATCAGGAGTAATTGAGCTGTTAAAAGAACTTAGACGATCGGGAATAAAAATTGCGATCGCCTCCGCCAGTAAGAATGCCCGACCCGTAATCGCTAAGTTAGGCATAGCCGATCTAGTAGATGTGATCGCTGATGGTTACAGCGTTGAGAAGCCCAAGCCAGCCCCTGACCTATTTCTCTTTGCTGCTACTCAGATCGGCATTGCCCCTGCTAAATGCGTTGTGGTGGAAGATGCGCCTGCAGGAGTTGCGGCAGCGATCGCCGCAGGCATGTGGGCAATCGGGCTTGCTCCTAAAGAACATAGCGATCGGTTTAACGGATCTGCCAGTATGGTTCTTCCAAATTTGACAGGTATCCACTTGAGCGATATCCAAGCGAAATTAGGCAAATAAGCCCAAAAATATTGTACCGCCCGCGTGGTGGGCGGTGCAATATTTTGGGCTTTAAGTTTAGACTTAAGTAGAAATCGCGAAGGGAAAAGCGCAAGCAACTATGAATAAACCCGAAGATATTTCGACCCTATGGCAGAATTCTCGTAATTGGCTAGGAACGCAAATGGGCGTAGACGAACATCGTAAAGCCGAGGTGTATTTAGAAATCTCACAGGCTGCCACCTTACGCGATGCTTCCTATTGGCTTCAGGTTATTTTTGCGGCTGGTATCGCCACGCTTGGTCTGATTCTCAACAGCCCCGCAGTAATTATTGGCGCAATGCTAATTTCTCCGCTAATGGGACCGATTCTCTCATTAGGGCTTTCTCTAGCAACTGGGGACTTTGTCTTGCTAGCTCGGGCGATCGCTAATCTCACATTGAGTTGTTCAGTAGCGATTAGTTTTGCAGTCATCCTGATTTTCTCACTGCCTTTTAAGGAAATTACCAGCGAAATTGTCGGGCGGACTCAACCGAACACCCTCGATCTGGTAATCGCCCTTTTTTCGGGAGCCGTCGGCGCATTAGCTACCTGTCGTCCCATTAAAGGCGTGGTCAACTCCATCCCAGGAGCCGCGATCGCCGTCGCCCTCATGCCACCTCTATGCGTAGTTGGCTATGGCATCGGTACTGCTTTAAGCCTAAATCTATCTGATGGCTTCCAAACTGCAAGGGGCGGAGGATTGCTATTTCTCACTAATCTGGTGGCGATCGCCTTTTCCTCATTGCTTGTTTTTCTTGCTCTACACATTGATACAGATACAGTGCGTGAAAAAGTGAGAATTTGGGAAGCAAACGATCCTGAAAGTGACATCATTCAGAAATTTCTTGGCAACTATCCATTTTTACAAAAGTTACGCCCGATTGGTAGCTTACCAGGAAGGTTACTGGTAGGTTTGTTAGCGGTTCTAGCGCTTTTAGTTCCCCTGAGTAATGCCTTTGGTCGCTTAGGTAATGAGGTCGCTCAAAAACAACGACAGAACTTTTTACAGCGCAATGTCACGGAGATCTGGCAAAAGGGTTTTGGTACTCTTGATGATGGACAGCCGCGATCCACGATTGAACGAGTTTCCATCCGTGAACAGAATCGGCTGATCAACCTACAGCTAAATATTTTCACCAACAAACTTTACATGCCTATCGAAAAAGAACAATATATTAAAGAACTTGCTCAAAAAATTGATAAAGAACCAAAACAAATTCAATTTACTCTCAACGAAATTCCGATCGCTTCCAACGAAGTTCTAGCTAAACAAGAAGAAGTAAAAACGGTAGTAGAAACTCCTGCGCCCAATTTTCAAGAGTTACAGGTCAATCTTTTTCAAAAGCTAAATGCCTCTCTCAGCGATCTGGCTCTACCGCCGCAGGCTAATTTACTCGACTATGCGGTGACAACGAGTAAAGCCCAATCAATTCTAGTTTTGATTACCTATATCAGCGATCGCGATATGAGTGATGATGCGCGATTGTTAGTGATTCAAGATATTCGCACTCGATTAGATATCAAAGATGCGAATGTCAAGTTAGAACATATCAATACATCAGCAGGAGAAATTCTATTTGAAGAGAATAAATCTATCGTTCCATTATCGGCAAATAGCACATTAGACAAAATCGGCACTTTACTCAAAAATTATCCTTCACTCAATCTGAATATATCAATTTCACGGCGCAATTCAGAGTCATTCAGTTTTGAAAAATCACGATACAACGCGATCTCCTTATATCTGTTTACCAAATGGAAAATCAGACAAGAGCGAATCAGGATATCTTTTCTATCAGCTATTTCCAGTGAATTGACTCCCACCCAATTACCACAGGATGGTAGAGCATTGTTACGTTTAAATGCAAACAATTAATTCCTAATCAAGTAGCCTGTCAGACAAGTTAAGATAATCATCTAGTCTCTATTCATTCAGGTATCTGATTCATGACGCCTTCTAGTATTGAATCTAATATTGAGAATCTACCTAAACAGCAATGGTATCAGAAATCTATTACTGATACTGTGAAAGATCTAAAAACAGATTTAGAAACAGGATTATCAAAGGCAGAAGTAGTTAAGCGTCAGGAACATTATGGATTTAATGAACTCAAGGGCAAAGTCGGAAAAAGTGCGTTACTGCGGTTCTTGGATGGATTTAATCAACCTTTGATTTATATTTTGCTGATCGCTGGGATCGTGACACTACTGCTCAAGGAATGGATAGATGCGGGTGTGATTCTCGGTGTAATGGTGATTAATGCCGTGATTGGCTTTATCCAAGAGTCAAAAGCGGAAAATGCGATGGCCGCTCTCTCCAAATCCGTAACCACTGAAGCTACGATCATTCGTGATGGAAAAAAAGTGCAAATCAATTCCCGCGAACTGGTATTAGGAGATCTGGTGTTGCTGACCTCTGGCGACAAAGTACCTGCGGATCTGCGCTTAGTGGCTGTGCGTGATTTACAGGTAAGTGAATCCGCTTTAACAGGAGAATCGGTTCCCGTTCAAAAAACAATTGAACCTCAGGATGATGATACGGTTTTAGCCGATCGCCGTAACATGGTGTATGGCAGCAGCTTAGTCACATTTGGAACCGCCAAGGGAATTGTGGTAGCGATCGCTAACCAAACTGAGATTGGGCGTATTTCGCAATTAATCGAACAGAACACAGGATTGGAAACCCCACTCACGCGCAAGATTGAGCAATTTAGCAAGAGTCTGTTGTACGTTATTTTGGGATTAGCCGCCTTTATGTTTGCGGTAGTGATGGGCAAAGGTGGAACTTGGACAGAGGGGTTTAAATCTGCAGTGGCTCTAGCCGTGAGTGCGATTCCTGAAGGACTGCCTGCGGTGGTGACTGTCACCTTAGCGATCGGGGTGGAACGCATGGCAAAGCAACACGCAATTATTCGCAAACTCCCAGCCGTAGAAACCCTCGGTAGTACGACTGTAATTTGTTCTGACAAAACGGGGACGCTCACCGAAAATCAGATGACGGTGCAAGCAATCTATGCTGGGGGACATTCCTACACTGTTAGTGGAGTGGGTTATGAGTCAAAAGGTAAGATTTTGCAAGAAGATCAACCCATAGAGATCGCGCAGTTGACCGCATTGCAAGAATGCCTAAAATGTGGCTTATTATGCAATGATTCGCATATCCAAACCAAGGATGGACAGTTGAATGTAGTTGGTGATCCCACTGAAGGAGCATTGATTGTCGTTGCTGAGAAAGCTGGGCTAACCATTCAAGATTTAGAGCAGGAACAAAGGCGATTAGATACAATTCCCTTTGAGTCGAAGTTTCAATATATGGCAACCTTGTATCAGCCCCTTACGCAAGAAACCGATCGCCACAGGATTTATGTGAAGGGTTCAGCAGAATCGATTCTAAAACGATGCGATAGCCAATTGGATGCTAAGGGAGAATTAATCGATTTGGAACATAAACATATTGAGGAAATAGTCGCTCAGAATGCCTCTCAAGGTTTACGAGTACTCGCCTTTGCCAAGAAAGAAATTTCTGCTCAGCATCAGGCAATTGATCATGAAGATATTCAAGCTGGCTTAGTATTTCTAGGACTGCAAGGCATGATTGATCCACCCCGTGCCGAAGCGATCGCTGCCGTGCGTACCTGTCATTCTGTAGGCATTCAAGTAAAAATGATTACGGGCGATCATGCGCTCACCGCCGCCGCGATCGCTCATCAAATGGAACTCAGCCACGATCAACATCCGCTCGTATTTACGGGCAAGCAACTCGCGGATATGGATGATCAAGCCCTAGCGGAAGCGGTGGAAACCAGCAACGTATTTGCGCGGGTTGCGTCTGAACAAAAACTGCGCCTAGTGAAAGCTTTACAATCAAAGGGTGAAATTGTAGCAATGACAGGGGATGGGGTCAATGACGCTCCTGCTTTAAAGCAAGCCGATATTGGCATAGCGATGGGCATTACAGGTACAGAAGTTGCTAAGGAAGCTGCCGATATGATCTTAACCGATGATAACTTTGCCTCCATTGAAGCGGCGATCGAAGAAGGGCGCAACGTTTATGGCAATTTATTGAAAACGATTGGATTTATCCTCCCTGTCAATGGTGGAGAAGCCCTGACCATATTAGTAGGAATTTTAGCGGCAGCCTCCCTGCCAATTTTGCCTGTACAGATTCTCTGGGTAAATATGGTCAGTTCCGTTGCTCTTAGTGCCACCCTTGCCTTTGAGCCAAAATCCACTGATATCATGCAGCGATCACCCCGCAGCCCTCATGAACCGCTATTAACTCCCAAATTACTATGGCGCATCCTGATTATTTCCACCTTTAATCTGATTGCCGCATTTGGCATTTTTGAATGGATTTCGCAATCTACAGGTAATCTCGACTTAGCTCGCACTATGGCAGTACATACTCTCGTTGCTGCCGAGACTTTTTATCTATTGAGTATCAGTCAATGTATTCCATCTCTATTCGCTTATGCCAAAGATCATACTCATAAAATCGCCTACATTCCTGCGATCGGTGTGGCTTGCGTTTTCATCTTTCAAGTTTTCTTTAGCCAATTACCTTTCGTCAATCCTCTATTTCATACCCAACCAATCAGCATAATCGAAGCTTTCGTCTCTATTAGTGCAGGCATTCCTGTAATATTGCCCGCACTATTTTTAAAGCGATTTGCACCGCTTACTTAGGGCTTCCTGAAAAAGTCTACAGAGCGAATTTAGAGGCAATATAGCTTGCAAAATAATATTTTGTAGCATATTTCCCCAATTTACCCAGCGATTTTCCACGGAAGTGCAAGGGTTTTGAGACTCTAGACGCTATAACCTTGCACTTGTTATGGCAAAAAAGCTTAAAACCCTTATATAGCGAGCTTTTGTACTTTTTCAGGAAGCCCTATTTAGAGGGCTATCTCAAGGGGAGACCTGAAGGGATAGATGGGGTTATACAATATTTCCCTACGTTGGAAGATTACCTAAAGTGGAAGTTAACTCACTCAAAGTCTTCGAGTCTTTAAAATAGACTTTCAAAAAATCTCTTGTGGTTCTTATAATCGGTAATTGCTGCAACAGTGATTTTATAATGAGATTTGATCACCTGACTGGAGGTAGAGCATAGCCAATTTGACGAAGAGCTTTGCGAAACTTCCCTTCATGAGTAGCCAAAACCACCAAAGCACGACTACCCACAAGCTGGCAGTACTTCTTGGTAAGCGGATCGTTAGCAATCGACGCTGCTAAATGAGAACTAGCACATTCAATTAACCTCGCATCTCCTAAATCCCTCAAACCACTCGCTTTTTCTGAAGCCATGTTCAGAAATTCCTGCGCGGATTCAGGTAAAGGTTCGCTACTGTTCTGTTCTAGAACTTGCTTTAATTCCACAACCTGATGTCCATCCTCGATCGCCGTTAAAAGCCGATCCAAATCTAACTGCCATTGCTGATCGGCAATCCTTTGAGCGTAAAGATCGAGAACCAAAGCTTCGGAAATATTTAGCCCATTTCCTGAAGCCACGATTTCTAGATTCGGCAATACCCGCAAAGTCTGACTATTAGCGATCGCTGGCGGGTGATATTTTTCGGTCAAGCCCAAACAATATGCTCCGAGTGCAGTTAAGCGAAAATAGATCAAGCCATCGTAACGGCTAAGAAAGTGTAGATCATCAGTTCCCCATAAGTCGCCAAAATCACGCCACGCAACCCCTGGGGCAACATAGCCAACATCAATCAAACCAAGGGTCGCCGCATATTCAAACAAGAGACAGCGCATATATCGTTCTTGCAGAATATTCCAGTCATGGCTACCCGAATATCCGAGATTCCCATATCCCGATTCACAGATATAAAGCTCATAAGGATCACGGGTGACTTCAAACAGATGACCAGTTGCCACCATGTACTTGCTGAATTCAGGGAACTGAATCCATTTACCAATAGCACATTCACTCAAAGCGGTAGCAATCACTTCGCGTCGCCCTGCCACCGCCGTCATACCCTTTGAGCCTTTACCAGTTTGCCCCTTGATTTCATCAATGCGCCGAAATTCATCAAAGGTCGTATTCTTTAACCAGCGCTTCCATAATGTCTGTAAAGTTTTAGCTGGCGGGTCTTGCAAAGCCTTTAGCCCAGACTTCGTCAGAACTAGCTTTGTGCCAGAAAGTTCTGCCATGTTCCCCACTTGCAATAGGGCTGTCCATGCAAAAGCTTTGATCGCCCCAATATCATCATAAGGTGCTGTGTAATGATACTGTGCTTCCGCTTTGCGTTGTTGATCATCATAAAAATCACCGCCCAACAAAATCGCAGCGATCGCTTTCACAGTCGCGCCACTGGGTAAGGATGTTTTATCACTGACAGAGACTTTTCCCGATTGAATCAAACGTAAAACCGACAGTAAATCTTTTTGACCAACCTGTTCCATTTCACAGACTGTCAAAGGAACCTCATACTCTTGCTCATTCCAATATCTTTGTTGACGCACAAGAAATGTATCAGGAATTATATCACCGACTTCGTTTAAACGAGTTGCTTGAGGCTTAGAAACAAAAGCCATTAGAGCTTGCTTAAGGTCAGATGGCATTACGCCTTGATAGAAAAATAATCTCAATAGTGATGGCTGATATCTTGAACTGTAGCGATCGCCTGTTCCAAAATTGGGACTTTGCCCATATTTAGCCACAAATGAGTCCGCACGGTAATCATTTCCCGATGAATGTATGACTTCTGCGATCGCGGCTTTCTGCAAATCATCTAATCTCTGCCAAATTTTCTTGATCTTCGATCCCTCAATTTCTTGCAAAATAGCAGTCACAAGATCGGCTTTGCGGCTCAATTTTTGATCAATTAGCAACAGCTCATAAAGCTTTTTCAACTCGTCAACAGTTTTCGCTTCAAGAGCTTGTTGAAGGCTGGGAATAATTTCTACGGTTTGTTTGCGGGGCATGGCGCGATCTTGCTATAGCAATAATTATCAATTGTATAATCAGCTTTCTTAGTTAATCCAACTTTTCAGCCGCTTTTAAGAACGCTCGCTTTGCCGCAATCTTATTCTTGCGATTGGTATAACGCCTAAAACTCCTCACATCGCGATGTCGCGTCAACTCCATCGCCAAAGATGGATCTAACTCATATTTCACAATCAAATTCGTCGCAAACGTATGCCTGCCTCTATGCGAATGCAAATCAATCCCCGTCTTCTCCGCCAAATCATCCATCACATGACGAATTCCCCAATAAGTCAACCGCTTACCCTGACTACGATTTGAACAAGAAATAAACAAAGGACTCTCATTCGATAACTCGACCTCTTGTTCCCTCCGCCAACCCAAATAAGCATCCAAATCCTGAATACCCAACCTCATCAAAGGCACTTCTCCCTTACTATCCCACTTCGCCTCTTTTATCGCCAATTCCCCATTCACATAATCCTCAACATTCAGACGACAAACCTCCTCCGCCCTCAGCCCATGCAACAACACCGAAAATAAAGCACGATCGCGTAACATCATTTTACTCAAGGCGATCGCTTCATAAATCCGCAGCACCTCTTCATCCTCCAAATCCTTTGCCACAGGATCGGGCAGTCGCTCTTGCTGAATCCCAATCGTCGGATCGGCAATCACATATTCTGAAAGCAACATCCATCGATAAAACGATTTCAGAGTCCGCAGCACCCGATTCACCGAACTCAGTGCAAGTTCACGTTCCTTCAGCAAAAAAGTTTTAAACTGTGTCACTTTGCGACGACTCACATCCACCCAAGCCAGATCGCACCAATCCATAAATATCCGCAAGTCCGCTTGATAAGCCTTACGACTTTTGTGTCGGCAATCCTAGAAGGGGATCACGTAGTAAATGGACAAAAAACAACGTTAAGGCTGAAAAGCTTAGTG
>QBMK01000010.1:0-43606 GCA_003249035.1 Pseudanabaena sp. | reverse complement strand
AGGGGATCACGTAGTAAATGGACAAAAAACAACGTTAAGGCTGAAAAGCTTAGTGGGAGAGAGTTTTAGCCGCTAACTATCCCAAAGACCCTGAAATTTCATAGGAGCAAGTTCAGTGTAACGGACAGTATGCTGAATATTTTTATGACCGAGATAACTTTGGATAGTGCGAGTATCCACGCCTCTATTAGCCAAATAATAACCAGTACCATGCCTGAGCATATGAGCGTGGACAGGAAAAGGCAAATCAGCCAATCGCCCTGCTGACACCACAACTCCAGCGATCGTATCTGGACACATCGGACCCTTACGGTTGCTCTGAAAAACGAAAGGACATTTTGGATAATCCCTTTGCAGTTTGCGAAGTGCCCTAATTTCATCACCATAAAGAGGTTGAGTAGAAGAAGTGCCGCCCTTTAGCCGCTTGACGTAAATAGTCCCATCACTAAAATTGATTTGCTCCCAACGTAAAGAAGCCGACTCCGATAGCCTTAGACCATGGCGGTAAATGAGCAATATCAAAGAAGCATCACGGTGCTCATGACGACCGCCCCTTTTCTTAATCGCCTCACACATCGCCTCCACCTCTTCAGGCAATAGAAACTCACGAGTCCTAACATCTACATACCTTTGGGAATTAGGAGACTTTCGCTTAGATAAAGTAACTTTACCAACTTTCGATGGTTGAACTACTAGATCGACCATGTCTATAACCCTTAAGAATCAGGAGATAATTAGACAATTATACCAACTTAGACCCTAAAGTTGGTATAACTTCTACAATTTTACTGTCTTGTACAAAATCCAAAGAACGTAAAAATCATGTTGAAGGATTATCCAAGGGTAGTAAATCTAAATGCCAGCCAATTTCTTAAGCGAGTCAGAACGCCTTCACCTTAGTCAATTTCCATCAAGCATCATAGAATCAGACATCATTTGTTACTTTACGTTATCAAAGGAAGATCTAGTCCAAGTTAAAAGACAACGTAAATCCTATAATCGATTAGGGTTTGCCACTCAACTTTGTGTTCTCCGCTATTTAGGTTTTAGTCCCGATAATCTCAAGGATATTCCAATAGAAGTAAGAACCTACTTGTCTCAACAACTCAACCAGCCGATAGAAGACCTTATTCTATACGGGAAACGCGCTCAAACTCGTACTGAACATTTACAGCAAATTCTGAATTATCTGGGTTTTCATAATTCCACTGAGGCAGATCTAGTAATGCTTGAGGATTGGTTGATAGAAAGAGCGCAAGAGCACGATCAGCCATTGTTACTTTTTCAAATGGCAGCGCAAAAACTTAAAGCTGACAAGATTGTCCGCCTTGGTGTCACTATACTAGAGAGGCTGGTAGGAACAGCAAGAAGTAAAGCGATGGTAGAAACGTTTCAAAAATTATCTCCACTGCTAACTCAAAGTAATCGACAATTTCTGGATAACCTTCTGACTAACGATAGTGATATTGCCCCGAAGGTGAGCCAATTAACTTGGCTGCGACAATCTGCCACCGTTAACTCTCCCTCTGCGATCGTTAAGACCCTAAAAAAGCTCTCTTTTCTTAAACAGCAAGGGATACATAAATGGGATATCTCTTGCCTTAATCCTAATCGATTAAAGTTTTTGGCAAAAATAGGCAAGAAATCCACAGGTCAATACCTACAGAGAACCTCTGAGGAAAAACGATATCCAATTTTAGTCGCTTTTGTTTGTCAAATTTTAGTTGAGATCACTGATGAGGCAATGGACTTATTCCTTCGATGTCTTTCTGATACTTATGGTCGTGCTAAACGTGATTTAGAGACATTTCGACTCCAAGAGGCGAAAGCGATCAACGAGAAAGTGATTGCTTTACAAAAAATAGGCAACATCATCCTCAATGCCGAAATCAGGGATACTGACCTCCGCGATAGGATCTTTGAAAGCATCTCTCTCGAAGATTTACAGGTAATCGTTGAGGATTGCGGACGATTAACACGCCCGTCTCAGGATGAATGCTACGATTTCCTAGGTGAGCGCTATGCTTACATCCGTCAGTTTGCACCTGCTTTTTTAAAAGCACTTACTTTTTGCTCAAATTCTGACTCCGATCCACTCTTAAATGCCATTGCTCTCTTACGTCAACTGGATGCTGATGGTAAACGTAAAGTGCCAGATGACACTCCTTTAGAATTTGTCACCAGTAAATGGAAACCCTATGTTTTAGATGGTTTAGGGCATATCAGCCGACGTTACTATGAGTTATCTGTACTGTGGTCACTCCGAATTGCTATGCGCTCTGGAAATGTTTGGTTAGAGGGCAGTCGTCGCTATGCGAATCCTGAAACTTATCTCATTCCTAAAGAGCAGTGGCAGACTCTTCGCTCTAAAGTGTCTCTACTTCTACAAGTAAAAGAAGATGGCGCTGAGCGATTAAAGGAGCTTTCAGGTCTTTTGGATGTAGAATTGGTAAAGCTTAATGAAACGATCAAAGACAATAACTTTATCCGAATTGAAGATGATGAATTGATTGTTTCTCATCTCGACGCGGAAACGGTTCCAGCCACTAAGCAAGAATTGGAGAATTTAGTCTCTAAACGATTACCCCATGTGGATTTGACTGACCTATTAATCGAAGTCGATCAGTTAACAGGTTTTAGCCAATTTCTTATCCATGCAGGAGGCAATTCCTCTCGGTCTAATGAAACGAAAACCTATCTGTATGCGGCGATTCTAGCCCAAGCCTGTAATTTGAGCTTAAAGGCGATGGCGCATGTTGCTGATTTATCCTATGAAAGTTTGATCTGGCATACTAATTGGTATTTACGGGAGGAGACCTTAAGACCAGCGATCAATGCCATTGTCGATTTTCAATGCCAGCAATCTCTGAGTAAAATCTGGGGTGGTGGTATTCTCTCCTCTTCCGATGGGCAAAGGTTTCCAGTATCGGTCAAAAATTCTCAAGCTGTAGCTCTACCACGTTATTTCGGCTATGGTAGAGGTCTAACTTTTTACACTTGGACTTCCGATCAATTTTCCCAATATGGTGACAAGGTAATTCCTTCGACGATGCGTGATGCTACTTACCTACTCGACGGGATTTTAGATAATGAGACTGAACTGAATATTTTGGAACACACAACTGATACGGCGGGATATACTGATGTGATGTTTGCTTTGTTTGACGTTCTAGGTCTGCGTTTTTCGCCACGTATTCGTGATGTGGGTAAGAAGTCTCTTTATCGACTTAACAAGGATACTGCTTATGCAAACTTGGATGTCCTTCTCAAGGGTAATAATATCAATCAGAGTCTGATTATCGAGCGCTGGGATGATATTTTACGAGTGGTTGGTTCTCTAAAGCTCGGTTGGGTTACAGCGTCGCTATTTGTGGGCAAGTTACAATCCTTTCCGCAGCAGAATAACTTGTTACAAGCGGTGCAAGAGTATGGAAAGTTAGTCAAGACGATCTTTATTCTGCGTTACCTCAACAGTGAAGAATATCGTCGTTCTATTCATTCTCAGTTGAATAAGGGTGAGGCTTTACATTCTCTGCGTCGTTTTTTGTTCTTTGCTCATCAGGGACAGATTCGCAAACGTCAGCAGGATGATTTAAGCGATCAGTCTGGTTGTCTAACTTTGGTTACCAATGCAGTCGTGGCTTGGAATACTGTCTATATTGCTAAGGTGCTTGAAGAATTGCGCTTAGATGGCTATCCCGTTCTTGATGATGATGTTGCTCATCTTTCTCCTGCTCGATACGAGCATATTAATCCCTATGGAAAGTATTTCTTTGATATTGCTGGCAATGCTGCTAGACATGGCTTACGTCCTCTAAGGCAGCGTTAAATTACTAGCTTTAATGCCTATAATCTATACTGAGTAGGCTTTTCAGTCTTAACGTTGTTTTTTGTCCATTTACTACGTGATCCCCTCTTCAATTAACTGTGCTACTTTCCGAAAATAAGCATCAGGTGAACTAGCTTCTTGAAAGTCAGGTAACTCAATTCCAAAATCCCGTCTTAGCCTTTCCCGTAAACAAGGATTTACTTCAAACTCATCTTCATAGGCTTTAATAAAATAGCGATATTGCCCCCTTACTGGTTTACGTTCAATACTCACTGGATAAAGCAGCAAAGGTGAAATAAAGCGCACATCAGAAGACTCTGACTCAAACCATTCCAACATCCCAAATGCTAAATAAAGCGTATTTCGTCCCGTTTCCTGAATAGATGTACGCACACCCGTTGATAGTCCTGATGCTTTGCGTTCAAACTCTTTCGGGAAAAGTAGAGTTTGTAAAACCGAACTACTACCCCTGACCTCTGTGACTGAAGACGGCAAATCATAGGCAGGATTAATCCCAAGTCCTTGCGCCTGTTGTTGAGGTGTTGGGCTGATCTTAGAGCCGATCAATTTGGGCAACTTTAGCTTAGCTCTTACCTTATCCCGCAATAATCTTTCAATAGCCTGTAAATTTTCTGGACGTTCATCATCATTGGCGATCGCACTTTGATACTGCTCATCCGTGCTACGAATTTCTATGAGCAATTGTTGAAACTGCTCACTATTCTCATCGGGCGGCGTACCATCTGGCTCAGGCAAAGTCTCTAAGACCAGTTTTCTGCCATCGTTTAGACGCTTGTAAATCCGATCTGGTGCATCGTTAACAATCCGAATCTGTGTACGCGCCTTTTCTGAAAATTTAAAATTTAAGAGCTTATTCCTAGCCGAGAGATCAAGCAATTTATCTTGGAATTTTTTGATCGTCTGGGAAACAAGCTCTTGACTCATAGGAACTCAGGATTACTGATTATTTCATTATGTTACTAGATTTAATCAGTAATGATAGCAAGTATCCCGATTCAAATTGTCTCAGACAAAAACACTAAGCAGCAACCTCCAACTGTTTCGGCTCCTTGGGCTTCTTCTCAAACACTTGAATATTCGCATCCTCAAGCACAAAGCCATTCTCAGTTGCTTGTCCCAACTTACCCGCGATCGCTGCTACCCATTGGGGGAAATTAGCCTGAGCATCTTCAAGCTTTTTGAACACTTTCGGCTTGACAGTAGCGGTAAAAATCCGACTATCACAATCGAGATTAAAAGTTATCCATCCATTCGTATCCTTAGAAGCGATCGGAGGTAACTCATTGATTTTGATAGTTAATTCAAGCTTGCCTTGTACTGCCATATTTACTTTTTTAGATTAAACTTTGATCGCCATATTCTAGCATCAACACTATACATAGCAAGGATTTACTACTTTCATAACATAGTTAAACTTCCATTAATCCCATATCAGCGATCGCATCAGCACTGATATCACTTGCCAGATTACATATCAGGCAGTTCCTTAAATCAGTATCCAAGCTCTCTAAATACTCTCTAGGATTGCCATTAAGCCAATAGTCTGACAATGTTTTACAAGCTCGTAAGACAAGCATAGGATTTTGAGCGCTGTAGTTTTTTGCGCTCTCCCTATTCCTTAATGCTTGGCTAACCATCTGCCAGCCAAGCACCTTAACCAGAATCTCGATCATTAGGCAACCTCACGATTAATAACACGGCTTACCTGCACTGCTTGCCACTTACCGCCTCGCTTGGTTTTAATGCCTTGTTCATTCAGTTCGCTAGCGATCGCAGACAATGTAAAACCACCGTCAGACATTTGTTTTACAAACGCGATAACCTCTAACTCAGTGGCAACCTTTACCAATTTCTTGTTAACCATTTTATAGCCATAGGCAGGACTGCCAACATGTTCGCCTTGTGATTGTTTTTGACGTAATGCAGTAGAAGTTCTTTCACCGATCGCCTCTCTCTCCCATTGTGCAACTGACATCAAAACATTTAGACATAACCGCCCCGCAGCCGTGCGAGTATCTATCTGGTCGCTGACTGAAAGCAAAGCATTATCGGTAAAGTAATTTTTAATCAGGTAGTTCCAATCTGATACATCGCGGGTAAGTCTATCTAGTTTGAAGATAATCACCGCGTCCGCTTCACCAATGTCTAACATTTGTAAAACATTTGTCAGACCATCACGTTTTAAGGACTTGGCAGATACACCCGCGTCAATGATTACATCAAGTAAAACAATGTCATACAAATCTGCATAAGCTCTAATCTTACTTATTTGAGCATCAACACTGTAACCATGATCGGCTTGCTCTTGTGTCGATACCCTCACATAACCTACTGCCTTAGTCATTGCTTTTACTTTGTCTTACATTATGTAAAACATTGTAAGATATTCAATGTTACCTGTAAAGCATTTTGTATGACAATTTGTAAAACATAGTTATTTTGCTTGACAAATGTTTTACAGGATTTTACAAAAGGGAGCAGTTTTGTAAAATCCTGTATGACTCTATGGTTTACATAGTATTTTATCTATGTATTACATTTTGCTTTACAGAGTATGACAATATGCTAAAATGTAAGACATAAAGTGAAACATGAGTGAAACATTATGGTAGACACTAAGGCGGTATCGGTTCGCTTGCCCCTCGACTTACTCGATGAGCTAAATACCTACGCTACTGATAAAGGCATGGTGAGAGGCGGCGACGCAAATATAGGCGGTGCGATCATTGCAGTCCTTAGAACGCATTTTGGAGGGTCTGACAATGTAAAACAAATGTCTAACAATGTGGATATTGGTAGCATGATTAATGAGGCGATCGCCTCTAAGCTATCTGAAATCAAGACTGAGATTGAAGATAGCTTCAGCGCGGGATATCGTGACATAGCTGCTAATTTTAATGACTTGCTACAGCAACGCGATCGCGAAATTGATGAGCTACGAAAAGCGATCGCAGCCATTACCAGCGAGGCGATCGCACTCGCAAAAAAGCCCCTACTCTCAGTGATGAGAGCCAAGTTGATGGAAGCAGCATAGAAACTGATGCACTGCCAAGCATTGAGGAGATCAAGGCTTTACCCGATCCTGATACCGCCGCCGCGACTGTAAAGCCAACTAAGAAGAAATCTAAATCTAAAAAAGCCTTAGCTGAAATAGATGTAGAGCAAGCCTATGAACTTGCGAAATCTCGCGGGTATGGCGGATCTATAAACTCCTTTAAACAGGATTTTAGTAGAGGCAAAGAAACTTTTGGCTCAAAGTTCGGCTTAGAGCGATGGAAGAAGGAAGAAGGTCAGACAAAGCCTTATTTTTATCGCGATATCCTCTAAACCCATACATAACAACCATTTCAAGCCTTGCGATTAGAGCGCCATTTGTCGCCATTTCGTGAGGCTTTTAAAGTAAGCTAGGATTACATCAACGCTATAGCTAGCAAGCTTCATAGGTCAATCTAAGAGAGGTAATTTTATGGATGAACGAAAGAGGCTCAACTATCTTCTATATTTCTTCTATAAATCTTAGGTCTGCGCCCAAATACTTCAATATGTTTCAAAAAACAGGGGCATATTCTAGGATCTCGATCCTGCCTTATCCTGCTCAAACCATGGGGAAAATATTGCAATACGCAGCAAAAAACAGGGGTATATTTGCAAAATATACTGCAATATACTTCAAAATTTATGGACATATTTATGGACATAAATTGGACAAAATGCAATTTTCTTAGTCAAATACCTTACATTAACCTTATATTAAACCTATATTATTCCTAGGTATACAAAAGCCAAAAGCGTTACACCGTAATGCTTTTGGCTTTTGCTTTATTTGTATCTTAATCCCTCTTGTACCGCGCCGCCGCACTCATCACCCGCTCACGGTTCGCTTGGCGATCGCTGTCAGTAATGGCGATCGCATTTGGTGCGGATAATTCCCATTGATCAACGCTCTTTCTCTCTCCAAAGCCGTCCGCAGTTGGGGCTTTAATATCGTAGATTCGCCGCCCGTCCTGAACTTTAAAGCCTATGACTTCCCACTGTTTACCCTCATGGCTTACCCATGTTCGCTTTGGGTATTTAGGCTCTTCGGCTTTGGGTTGGTTGCGTTCTTTCATTTCGTGTCTGTAGATGATTGGCATATGTTTTATTACCTAAGTTGATGTTGATTCGGGCTTAGTCCCCCCGCCCGTTTTTAGGTATTTCTAGAAGAATCGCATATCAATAAAATCCTGCAACCATACGATCGCCGCTTCAGTTTGCGATCGCTCTTCACCCTTCAACCAAGGCAAAATCAATTTAGCTTTTAACTTTGCCAATTGCGATCGCGCCCTGCTCGGATCGGCAGTTACGATCACCTTGATATTTTCCAAAGTTGAAGGATTTTCTCGCGGCGGCTCCTTTGGTTTATGCCATTTTGAACTTTCGGGCATCGGTGGACTTGGACAAGTTGACGCGATCGCGACTGCCTGATTGAAAGTCATGATTGGCTTAAATTCATTGTCTGGCAAGGGTTCTGAAGTTTCTAACGAAAATTTGGAGACTCCAATCTGTGGATTGACTTGAGATTGCTCTGCTTTTCTTGCTTCAACATCATGTAACAACACTTCATTAGGGGCTGTAACTGTAACGCCGCTTTCTGCAATCGTTTCAGCGATTTCCACTTTTCCGCAAACCTCATTACTTTCTACATCAAAATCGCTATATTCATTACTAGAAGCCGCGTTACAGTTTTTTAATAGTGGTTGCCATAGCTCCTTAAATTTGCCTAATGTCGTATTACTAGATTTAAGGCTTTTTGCCAGAAATTTAAGTAACTCTCTAGTAGTCCTAAAAACTCGATCGCCTATTTCTGCAAGCAGATCTATCAGGGCTTGTTTGACCTGCTCCAACCTGCTTACTTTTGGCTCTTTAGTTTTGGCATTGAGATCGCCACTGGTAAGCCCTGATTTACTGCCATAGGGATAATAAGTAGCCATGACATTTTTAGCCTTGTCCAACGCAAGGCGATCGACTTCGTGAGCATGGCTTGAGTATTCATAAAACCCATTGCAGCTTTTTGACTTCGTGGTGGTGTACTCCGCCAACTGAGATAGATCGTCAATGCCTAAAAATACCCGACCATATTGGGCGATCTGAAACATTAGCTCGTTAGTTTGTCCCTTACCTGTCCATCCTGTCGCGATTCTACTTTCGAGATTAGATCGCCATGTAGTACCCTTGCCTGTTTCCTCTGTTTTAATGTTTTTTGGTCTTGGTGCTGTCGCGATCGCTTTATTCAAGATTTTCATATCTTGAGAATCGGCGGCATTTTTCCAAGCAATCAGAAATGATTCTATGGATTGCGAGTATGGTTCGTAATTGCTATCAAGTAAGTAACTACCCTCTTGCAATGGCAGTCTATGACCATTAAATAAAGTCTTGGTTACGTCTGAATATGCCTTTACATTAGGGAATATCTCAAGCGTACCGCCCTTAACTGTTAGCCCTGCTTTCTCTAAGGCATGGCGCGAAGCACAAGCCAAGTTAAACGAGTTGACGGATTCAGGCAATGGGAAATATAGGTGCAGTCCTGTCGAGTTACTGGACTGCATAAGAATATATCCCGCTAATCCTATGCCCTCCATTACGCCCAAAATCTTTTTATAGCCTTGTTCATCGTTCGCAGGATGATATTGACTACCTAAATCAAGATCAATTACTAGGCGATTGGTTTCAGTACAAAACCTCACACCAATGATCTCGTTGGGCGATCGCCATTTTTCGATTAAGTCTCGTGGCGACAGTGGGTATTTAGAGTTTGTGTGCCAGCCGTCTGCATCTTTAAATATCCAGTCCCACAGGTGGGGGAATAGCGCCGCGAATTCCTGATCGATAGGATCGGCGGGTAATAAGTTTTTAGAGTTTCTTGCAAGGGTAGTAACCATTTACTTACCCCCCCGTTGCTTCACATAGGCGGCGTAGATTTTCTTAAACTCACCAATGCCAAAACCTAACGCTTTGCGGGTTTCAGAGTATTGGATTGCAAAGCTTAACGGCTCGTGGCGATCAAGATAATAGAGGGTAGAGAGTGCAGAAAGTAGGCTAAAATTAAGAGAGGGATTGCAACCCGTCAGATTTTGAGGCATTATAAAGACATCCTGCGGGTATATACTCCCGCTATATCTGCCTAAATAACTTCCGTCGCCAAACATCAGTTATTTAGGATGAACAATAAACTAAAAACAACCAAGTAGCTTTAAGCCGCTTGGTTGCTTTGTTTTGCGATGAAATCTGAGACGACCGATTTAATCATCGTGCCGCGCTTCATGTTGCGAGATTCAGCAAAATCTGTAAAGGTTTCTAACAGATCGGGCTGTATTTTAATGGTAAGTAGTTTGGACTTGGGTTTCATTTTTAGAATTATTAGAAACATATTTGTAGTATACACCAATCTAACCAATATAGAGATCTGTAAACCAGACAGGGCAAGATTTACACTTTAAACAAAACGTAAAATGTACTACAGCCCTGTAGTACATTTGCACATATTTAAACACGCTGTGAATACGGATAGATAAATGATGTAAATTTGACATCTTTTAAATATTTAATTAACGAAATACATAAACCTAAGAACAAGTATCTAAGCCTGTTTTCGGTTAACCATTTCAATCATTAATCGAATGTTTTCAGCTTGAATTTTCGCCGCGTCCGCTTGGTTTTTTGCTGCTTCGGCTTGCTGTTCAGCGATCGCAGTTTGACGTTCTATAGCAGACTCGATCCGCGCCATACGCTGATTAGATTCCTGTAGCAGTTGCGTCACAACTGTTCTACTTTCCCTAGACTCTTCTGAGACACTATTAATCTCTGCCTTGAGATTAGGGACTTCGAGATATAGAGCCTGTACTAGCTGACCTATTTGCTCTATCAAGGCATTAATGCGATCGCCTTGCTCATCTACTTTGTTAGCAAAACGGTCTAACCGTTCATCCGTCCATTGCATTTTTTGACTCCTTTAATATTTTGGTGGTCTCTAAACTTTTTCTTCATCCTTGATCAATCCTTTTTCTCTAGCATCATCGACTGCTTTCTGGATGAGGTACGCCGCCATACTGGAGACAGAGCGTCCCTCTGCGCTTGCTAATTTTTCTATTAATGCCCCTGTCTTGTCAGGAAGCGTTACGTTAATTCTCTTACTCACAGGCTTATTCTCTACAGTTGAAGCCATGATACGGGATTACCTCTTGTTTAGCGCAACATGGCGCGATTCTAACACGTACACGCATCATATATGTGTTAGCCTAAAAAACAACAAAGGCGATCGCTGTCCAGTCCGCAAAAACTTTAGCGATCGCCTCTATTTATCCCTATTCAGGATTAACTAATTATGGCAGCAAAAAACACAAAGCAAGCTTTAGAGACAACTACAGCATCTAAACCTGCATTAAACGAGAGTGTTGATAGCGCTTTCAATGAGATCGCCCCTAATATTGACATTGAAAGTATGATCGCCGATCAACTTTTGGATGATATTGACTGGCAAAAAGTGAGAGCAGCACTCATCCGCAAAGCGCCAGCACGGCTTTTTAGATGGTTGACCAGTGGAGACGATCGCCCGATCAACATCTCGCAGTTTCCCGAACTTGCTGCACTCCCAAGCGCTCAGGATGGTGAAGCAGCATGATCAAAGCATTATTCGCCGCCCTCACTGGCATAGATGAAAGCATTGATAGTCTAGAGGCACAAGAAGCATGGGAGAAGCAAAAGGTAATTGATGAAGAGGATTTAGAAGAAGAGGAGGTCGATCAAGATGCTGACTCGCAACTCTAAGTTAATCCTTTGTGCAATGGGCTTAATGCTCGGACTTGGCTCTATCGTTGGATACTTTCTTGCTAAATGGGACATCCAAAGCAACGGATTCTCATCTAGCACCAATGCGATCGCCGCGACTGCATCAGACAGTAAGCCCAAACAAATAGATCTCAAACCTGCACCAATACCACCCCGATCTGAACTCGAACTTAAATACAGGACTTGCACTAATTCCCAAATAAATAGCAAAGCTCTAGCTCGTTTTGACGATAAAAAGCTTAACGATTTGGTATTCAAAGTCTGCTCAGAAAATAGCTAATCCGTTCCTGGTTGTAACTAACTCAAACCCTTGTTAATCAAGGGTTTTTATTTTTATTCATGCAAAATCATGTTTACATCCGATAAATTCCACACCAGCCAAGCAATACAAGTTACTGAAAGCCAGAGAGTTTTTAGAAGAGCCTCTACCTGTATTTTCTTTGGTGCGATGAGTTTATATGCCAGCACTTTAATCCCTAGTCATTGGGCGCAAAAACTAACCACTATGGCGATCGCTTCTGGATTAGTTTCTGTTTCATTACGTCTCGACAAATTGGAGAAGTCTCATAAACCCTATGAAGCGATCGCCCATCAAACTAGCACAGCTTCATATCAGGCTTGGTTAAATTATGCGATGCAACCACCAAAGAAAGAGGCACAAGTCACGCAGGAAATTATTAAACCTATTCCCACCCATCCCATACTTAAAGCTCTCTACAGCTTAAAACTTGAGTGTGATTTTGTCCAAGAACTGCGATCGCCTTCCTTCATCCGTACCCTAATCAAACCAACCAACTGCAAAGCCTCACAGGTATTAGCCACAGGACAGGAATTGCAGCTAGAGCTAGGTTTAGAGTTGCCGCCTGTAATGTCTATTAGCAAAGGTGCGATCGCTGTAGATACACCCCGTCATGATCGGCAGTCAGCTAAGTTCGCTGATTATTGGCAAAAGTCACCAAACTTTGAAGCAGCGATCGGGGTGGACATTAACAATAAATTGATATCTGTTGATTTGTCACAGCCTGAAAGCTGTCATGTGCTTGGAGCGGGTTGTAGTGGATCGGGTAAGTCAGTATTCTTGCAATGCTTTTTACTCAGTTTGTTGCTAGAGCGTCCTGCGAGTGAATTAGGCTTACTAATCTGTGATGCCAAGCGGGTATCGTTTCTTAAATTTAAAGACTGTCAAAATCTCATCGCGCCGATCATGTCTCAACCTGATGAAGCTATTCAATGGCTTGAACAGATGGTCAATGAGATGGAGAAGCGGTACTCAATGTTTGAATGCATGGGAGTCGAGAACATTGAAGGCTTTAACCATCATTCATCTGAAAAATTACCACGCATTCTATTTCTATTCGATGAGTTTGGCGACCTATGGGATTCCTGCACAAAGATACAAGTCGAGAAACTGGAAAACTTAATTATTCGGCTTGGACAAAAAGCGCGAGCTGCGGGGATTCACTTGGTTGTGTTTACCCAACGCCCCAAGAAAGTTGTCTCACCACGTTTGAGGTCAAACTGTCCTGCTAGGGTTTTGCTCACCGTTCCTGATTCCGCAGAGAGTGAAGCGATTTTAGGTAATAAGTCCTTTGATGGTTCGCAGTTACTCGGACGTGGGGATTTGTTTTTCAATGGCGATCGCTTACAAGCTTTGTTGGCTGATGATGCCGATTTTGACAAATTGACAAAGGGTAATAATTTACAAAATCCTGCTCAAAACACCGATTTAGATAACCCGTCAATCGTGTCAACCCTTGTCAATTCGTCAATTGCTGTCAATTCAGCATCAACTTTGTCAATGCCTCTAATTAAAATTTTGGAGTACGCAAAAGAAAAAGATTGCTTCATTACCGCCAGTCAGGTTAAGTCTGGTATCCGATTATTCCGTGATAGTCCTGTTACTGAAATTCGGTCATATTTTCAATGGCTTGCCGATCGCCAGCATGGGATTGTTAGAGGCGAAGCTGATACGCTTGAATTTTCTGCACAGTAAATTTATGGAAATAATTCGATGGATGCGCGTTATCCTGTCCAGTATTTTTATACTGCTTGGCTTGGGATTCGGGACATACTTTTATATCAAGGAGCATCCAATCACATCCATCGATCCGCAAGGATGCATCGTCAGATTATCGCCAGCCGATGACTTTACAATTATTCCTTTTGGCGATCGCGTTGTCCTAAATTTTGAATCTCACGGAATAATTTTTTTAAAATAATTTCCACTATTTGAGTTTTATTTTGTGAAATGTTTGTGACGTGTTTTTATTTTTGCGATTACAAGTTTGTGCGGTTTTACACTGTTCTTGTGTTTTTCGGTAACGCGCTAACAACGAGTTTGCGTCATTTGCGGTATGTGTAAAAATCGCGGCAAGCTATGTTGCTTGTCGGACAAGAAATCGCACTAACGTTTGATTTTTATCCGACAGCAACACGACCGCTTGCCAAAAGGGACACCCCTTTGGATACCCCGTCACAAACTTGGTAATAACTTGGTACAAATAAAATTATTTTTTGTAGGACTTGTAGGACTCTTTGATAAAGATGGGAATAGGAACTTTTAGAATGAAACTTAAACAGGGCGATCGCTAGACTTTTTAAATAAACCTCAGTCGAAAAAAAATTAATTTTTACAAAAATAATTCACGCAAAAAAAATTGTGTGAATTATTTTTTGTGACATGACAACTTTTTATTAAAGGGGGTATCCAAAGGGGGAATTCCCCTTTGGCAAGCGGTGGTGTTGCTGTCGAACAAAAATTAAGCGATCGCGAGATTTATTGTCCGACAAGCAACATAGCTTGCTCCAAACCCCGCACACCCCTCAAATGGCGCAAACTCGTTCGCAAAAAGTTACAGCTAATATACAGGGAGCCTACAGGAGCGTATACAGAAAGTCTAACCAGTCTCTACACAAAGTCTATTGATAGACTACTGATGGTCTGCCCAAAATCTATGATTAATTTATGAAAAGTCTACTAATAATCTACAAAAAGCTACACAAAGACTATAAATAATCAATCAAAAATTTACTAAAAGTCTACAAATAGTTATCGCAAAAACTAACAAAAAACTACAGTTTTTTATCCAAAGTCTACAGAGAGTCTACAGAGAATCTATAGACTCTCTGTAGACTGTTTTGAGTAAACTCTGAGTAGACTTCCTGTAACTTTTTGCTAATGAGTTTGCGCCGTTTTGGATACCAGCGTCACAAGCTTGGTAATGACTTTACGCGGCGGCTTTTGTATAAACATCATCTAGCAAAGCAAATAATTCATCAACTTGAGAAGATGTAAATAAACTGTCGATGCCTTGGGATGCGAAGTCGGTAAATGGGGATTCATAGAGACGTGCTGCTTCGATCGCACCATGTTCGGTGAGGTAGTCTACGATCATGTTGATAAACTCGATTTGGTTACCGTTTAGAGTTTTGTCTGCGAGAAATTTGCCAAATTCTTGTTTAGCTACTTCGCGGTCTAGTCCGATTAGCGATCGCACAAACAACCCTAGTCCATGAGATTCTTGCTTGGCACGGTTAATATCTTCGGCATTGCCTAAACTGTTTTCTAGCAAGATTGTCTCTAGCTCTGATAGATCGGTGGCAGTGAGTTGTTTGTTATTTCTGAGTTTGAAGATGACCATCTGGTCTTGATGCGATCGCAAAAAATCTCTAGCTTTAGCTCGGAATTTTTCAAAGCTATCGGGTGAGGTGAAGTGAGGTAATTCGACAATCGTTTCATCACCCATCTCGTCCTCGAAATTGGTATAGATCGGTTGACGCTCTTGTTTTTCGATGAGCTTAACTAGACCGCGTAGGCGTTTGCGGACTGCTTCTAGCATGGGTAAGGTTACGTCTTGCCACCATTCGTCGGTTTGGATGTCCTGAATTAGTTCTAGTTGCGCTTGGACTAGGGGAATAGATGACTTTTGTTCTAGCAGGTTAGCGATCGCTTTAACCCGATCTCTGAGACTGGTAAAAGTGTTCTGCGATCGCAAGATGGCTAGTTGTAATTTGAGGATGAGGATATCAAACCTTTTAATTTCTTCGGCTTCGGGTTCAGTTTGCGCGGGTAATCCTGCAATTTCTTGGTTGAGTTCGGTGAGGTCGTTGTCGGATAGCGATCGCCATGTTTCGGGATTGTTATATTTTTCAACGAGTTGCCTCTTGGGTCGCACGATGAAGTTTTCAATATTCATAGCTGCAACCTCTGTATGAAGTAGATCGGCTATTTGTTGGCGTAAGTCAACTTCAGGAGTTGCAGCGTCTTTGAGTTTGTTTGTAGTCCCTTCGACTCCGCTCAAAGAGCTAGATTGTTTATCTAATTCGGCGATTAGATCTAGTCTGGTGGTAAATAGTTGCTTGCCTAAAGACTTGGGGATAGGGGCATCAATGGTTTGAACATTTTGTTTAAAAAATTCGAGATTTTGGCAGTAGTCGAATAGGTAGAAAAATTGTTTGTCTTGCCCATCGCCAAATAGATCGGGACAGAGACGGGTTCCACGTCCGACCATTTGCCAGAATTTAGTTTTAGAGCGTACCAGTTTGAAAAGCACAAGGTTAACGACTTCAGGAATATCTATCCCTGTGTCGAGCATATCGACGGAGATGGCGATATGGGGGGCTTTATCCTTTTTAGAGAAGTCATCGATTAGGCTTTGGGCATAGGGAGTTTTATTAGTAATCAGCCTTGCAAATTCGCCTTTTAGGTGTGGGTAATTGGCGTTAAAGCGGTCTTCGATAAATTCAGCGTGTTTCTGATTTTTGGCGAAGATGATGGTTTTACCGAGCCGATCGCCTCCTGCTACTTTTAACCCTCTGGTCATGAGATGCTCTAACACCTTATCGGCGGTGTCTTGATTAAATAGCCACTGGTCTAATGCCCCTGCTTCAATGCGATCGGGAATATTGCCTTCTTCATCCCATTCCAATGCGTCCCATTCTTCTTTCTCAGATTCCGAAAGTTCATCATATTTGATACCTTCTCGTTGAAATTTGAGGGGTACGGATATGGCTTGAGTGGGGACTAGATAACCATCTTTGACAGCATCTTCTAGTTGATAAGCATCGGTAGGTACACCGTTTTCTAGGTCAAATAAGCCGTAGGTGTTGCGATCGATTTCATCCTTGGGTGTGGCGGTGAGTCCGAGGAGGTGAGAGTCAAAATAGTTAAAGATGTGGCGATATTTCTGGAAAACGGATCGATGGGCTTCATCGATGATGATTAGGTCAAAATGTCCCACACCAAAGCGTTTTTGTCCGTTTTTAGTGTCATCAATCAGCCCCATCATCGTGCCATAGGTGGAGGCATAGACACGCCCTTCTGTGTCTTTTTCGGTGAGTAGGTTTACGGGGGCGGAGTCGGGTAGATGTTTTTTGAATACACCGATCGCTTGGTTAACTAAGGAGATGCGATCGGCGAGAAATAGGGCGCGTTTGACCCAGTTGCAACGCATCAATAAATCGACTAGGGCGATCGCGGTTCTAGTTTTGCCTGCGCCTGTTGCCATAATAATTAGGACTTTGCGCTCTTTGTTCTGCTCGAAGGCTTCGGAGACTTTACGGATGGCGCGGGCTTGGTAATGGCGAGAGGCGATCGCAGGATTTATATTTGTTGTTGAGAGCGGTTTCTGGGTGGTGCGGCGATGGATCAGTAGTTCTAGTTCAGATTTTTTGTAAAAGCCTTGAACTTGGCGGGGTGGGTAGTTGGTCTCGTCCCAGATGTGATGCTCGTAGCCGTTGGTGTAGAAGACGATCGGGCGTTGTCCAAATTGAGATTCGAGGCAATCGGCATAGAGTTTTGCTTGTTGTTGTCCTATCCTTGCGTCTTTTTTGGTGCGTTTGGCTTCGACCAGGGCGAGGGGTTTGCCATCGTTGCCCCAGAGGACATAATCGACAAAGCCTTTACCTGTCTCATTAGGCATTCCTGTGACTTCAAACTCGCGATCGCGGGGTTGGTCAAGCCCCCAGCCTGATTCTTTGAGTAACAGGTCAATAAATAGGTCGCGGGTTTGGGCTTCGGAATAGTCGTGGGTATCTGGTTGAACTGTATTGGCTTGTTTGACGGCGATGAGTTCGGCGCGGAGGCGTTTTAGTTCATCGTCGATCGCATTTTTATCGGCTAATAGTATGGATAGTTTTTCATCGCGATCGCTTAGTTCGGTTTCGAGTTTTTGGAGTTGGGCGACGGTTTGTTTTGGTAATGTGGCTTCTTGGGGTATTGCTTGCGGGTCAAATTGTAATCCTGCTTCGGGTTTGTGGGTGCGTCCGTAGGTGTGGGCTAACCAGTAGGCGACATGAAAAAATTCACGGACTGCATTAATGGCATCGTTGGCGGGGACGGCTCGCTCGTTATGGACTGCGAGGTTGCCTAGTCGGATGATGTATTTGGCTTTGTTAAAGACGGCTTCGCCGACTAGTTCTTTAAAGGTTGGCTCATGGATTAGGGCGCTGAGGTTGTCTTGATAGGGGAGTCTCAGGGATGTGTCGTATTTGTATAGCCAATTTACGGTTAGTTCTAGGGCGCGACGGGCATAGAAACAGGCTGTACGCGGATCGCGGTAGGCGGTTCTAAAGGCTTTGTGGGCGGATTCGTAGATTGCGGGAAATTCTGGTTTGAGAAAGGTGAACTGTGCCATGTTTTATTTCCTTTAAGTTGCAATCTAAAGCCCAAAACTATTTCGTCATCAAATAGCGATCGCGTCTAGTCCGCGTTTTTCGACTATGTGTAGTAATTTTAGAGCCGTACCGCTTGGGCGCTTTTGTCCTATTTCCCATTTTTGGACGGTTGAGACGCTGGTATTTAGCACTGCGGCAAATACGGCTTGGCTAACTTGGGCAGTTTCGCGGATGGCTTTTATTTTTTGTGGTTCGAGTTTTTCAATTTTTGGTAAACACAATATGTCAAATTCGCGCATGGTGATTTGATCCATCACTCCTGCTTCAAACATATCCATAGCTGTTTCATGAACGGCTTCAAGAATTCGCGATTTTGTCATGGCAATTTACCTCTATTAGTTTGAACTTACTTTGCATCCTAAGCAAATCTTGTTTCGACAGGGCTAAGAGTTGATTAGCTAGAACTTTCAAGGATTCTTGCTCTTTTTTGTTGATGTTATCTCGTTCATTTTTAGCAAATCCAAATACAAAAATCCAGCGATCGCCTCTATTTGTAGCAACTAATGTACGAAAGCCGCCGCTTTTGCCTTGTCCAGTTCGGGCAACTCGTTTTTTGTATAAGCCACCACCTAGATCGGCATCAATAAGCCCTGCGTTCATTTCCTTAACGGCTTGACAAAGGCTTTGATCTGTAAGTCCTTGCTCGGTTGCCCATCGGTCAAACACCTTAGTTTTATAGATCACTGTTTGTCCCTCACTAAGTTTAATTTATATCACTTAGTGCTATAGGTAAAGTATGTCTACAATTCTCCTCTAAAGGCGCGATGCTGTAATGAGTCAAAGAGGGCTTCGAGTTGGCTAAGTGATGCGCGATGTGTTGCTTTGAGTTTTTCTACAGCTTCGACTCGTTGAGCAAATTCTTTTTGTAGTGCAAGGGGTGGGCAAAAAATTGGCATTGCTTGAATAATACTCATATTTAAACCAGACATAATTGCACCTTTTTTAGTTTGCTCTAAATATCTGTTAGAGATTGGATGAAATAGAAAGTAAGCTTGTAAAAACCTCGGTAAGCATTTCTTTTGATTCAGGGTAATGCAGCATAAATGTTTTGTGTTAACAGCGAGTGGGATATCGTCGGGAACGATTGCACATTTTCCACAAGTTCCCATGATTGTTATGATCACGTCATTAGGCTTAACTGTATAGCGCTTTAGTTCTTGATATTTAGCCTCAGAAATAAATCTACGTTCACCCCATCGAAATTCATTTGCAACAGCGTTATCAATTCCTAAAACTGCTATACCTTCTGCTACAAATTCACTATGTAAAAGTTGACTTCCGAATGGACCAGTCCTAATTGAACCTCTACTTGGATGAACCACATCATTAACAGTTTCTATTTGCCATTTTTTTAATTCTGGATCGCCGAACATTGCTACAAAAATCGATTGGGTGAGGGTGTCGAGTTTAGCGATCGCCTCTTTGCGTTTTGATATTAGTGACTGAGTGCGATCGAGTATCTCCGCTATACGTTTTTGTTCAGAGATCGGGGGGAAAGGAACTTCTATACTTGCCACCTGTGCAGGTCTAGCTCTTAAGAGCGAACCACCTACACCAGAAACCGTTTGCATAAAATGGGCATGGAATAAGTCGCTAACAAGAACATGACGAAGATAGCGAGGCTCAATCAATTTACTCCTAAATACAATCCATTCTCCAGAAGCTATAATTCTTCTCCCATTATCTTTCCCAACAATCCATGTCCTACGAATGTGAGGCACAATTTTAGACAACAGAACATCATTAGGTTGAACTATTTGTTTTGTAGATCCTATTTCTGAGCCAGAAATCACCTCTGGTTTACCACTATCAAATGCAGGAATACTATAGAGATCAAATATTTCTTGTTTAAATTTAGATGGATCTATAGAACCAAGCTTTGATGCCATTATTTCTTTAAGAGCAATATTTTTATAACCACTCATCCTAGTAGACCCTCCAACTCCTTCATACCTTGCTGAATCTCAGCCTCCAACCTCACCAAATCCGCAATGATATCTTTAGGAGCGCGATGATCGACCTCCTCATGTACCACCTCCTTATAACGATTCAAACTCAAATCATAGCCCTGCGCCACAATATCCGCCTTCGGCACACAAAAACTTTGAGCCGTGCGATCGCGATCGCGTTCCGTCGTATCGCGCCCCCGCCAACGCCTCAACACATCAGGCAAATTATTTTTAGAATGCTCCTCATCCGTCAACTGTGTAACAGGTACAGCCCCCTGCTTATCATCAGACAATAAAGGTGATCGCTTATCATCCAAACTCAAACCATCCGCTTTCACATCATAAAACCACACAAAATCCGTACCACCCGATTCCGTTTTTGTGAATAACAAGATCGCCGTCGAGACTCCCGCATAGGGCTTAAACACCCCACTAGGTAAAGAAATCACCCCATCTAACTTCT
The DNA here is from genome assembly GCA_003249035.1 of Pseudanabaena sp. GTDB lineage: Bacteria > Cyanobacteriota > Cyanobacteriia > Pseudanabaenales > Pseudanabaenaceae > Pseudanabaena. Next base: position 22,845 of record QBMK01000010.1, on the reverse strand, counting down.
GTTCTTCCACTAAAGCTTGGCGAAGTTCCTTATGAGCCTTTGATGAACCAAATAGAACCCCATCAGGCACAATTACCGCAGCTCGTCCGCCCGTCTTCAAAAGCCTCAAAAACAACGCTAGAAATAGCAATTCCGTCTTCTTAGTTTTGACAATCTCTAACAAATCCTTAGCCGTATTCTCATAGTCCAAAGAACCCGCAAACGGAGGATTAGCCAAAATCAGCGTATAAGCACCTTCATCCCCTGCGTGTTCCTGAGCCAGTGAATCCTTGTAGCGAATATCAGGATTTTCCACACCATGCAACAGCATATTCATACTGCCAATTCGCAGCATCGTGTTATCAAAGTCAAAACCATGAAACATCCGATGATGAAAATGATCCTTGAGCTTTGTATCGCGCAAAATTTCAGGGTAATGCGATCGCAAATACTCATTCGCCATCACCAAAAAGCCGCAAGTCCCACTCGCAGGGTCACAAATCACATCCCCCGCCGTCGGTGCAGTTAGCTCCACCATCAACTGAATAATATGGCGTGGTGTCCGAAACTGCCCATTTTGACCAGCACTAGCAATCTTGCCCAACATATATTCATAGAGATCGCCATTGGTGTCACGCTTTTCCATCGGCACACCATCTAGGGCATCTACCACCTTAGCCAACAGCGCAGGAGTCGGAATCGTAAACCTTGCATCCTTCATGTGGTGCGCGTAAGTCGAACCGTCACCACCTAGCGATCGCAAAAACGGAAACACATGATCGTTAACAAGTTCATACATCTCCCCAGCCGCAACGTGCTTAAACCTAGACCAGCGCATCTCATCATAATCACGTTTTTTAGCATCCTTGCCCTCTGGAAAAATTCGCCGCTCCATCGGTTTCTTAGTACGATTTGCCTTGCTTTCTTCCAACGTATGCAAATCATCAAGACGGCGCAAAAACAGCAAATAAGTAATCTGCTCAATCACCTCAAGCGGGTTAGATATCCCACCCGACCAAAAAGCATCCCAAATGCGATCGATTTGACTTTTAATTTCCCCTGAGATCATAGTTTGCCTGTCTTATCCGCTTGAGTCTAAAAATTCTGGGTGAATACAGTTTTACACCCTTTAGACAGCATTTAGCCTTTCAGCTTTGATTACTCTAGAAATTCATGCAACTCCTACTTAATAATTTGACCAATTTATAAAAAGTAGTCATTTAGTCTTGACGACATGACTTATTAGCAATAAGATTTCATGACATTAAAACCTGAATACATTAAAGAAACATAATGCAAATACTAACTGTCGTCTCCTTGTCTGGTGGTCAAGGCAAAACGACAACAAGTTTCTTTTTAGGCTTGACCTTAGCTAGTCTAGGCTTCAAGACACTTTGGATAGATGGCGACCCACAGCATAACCTCTCACTGTACGGGCGATCGCCACATCAAAACGATGAGCCAACCTTACTAGAGTGCATCACTGGACAAGTCCAACCCACCGATGCTATTTACCCAACCAACTGGGAAAACCTCTCGATCATGCCTAGCGATCGCGCCTTAGAGCAGTCACAAACTCACCTTGCTAACGTGACAATGGGTGAACTATTACTAAAAAAGCGGCTTAAAAATCTAGATTTTGATTACTGCATCATCGACTCACCACCCCAGCGATCGCAGTTATGCGTGACCTGTATTTGTGCCGCCGACAAACTGATTATCCCTGTCGAGACAAATAGCAAGGGCTTAGCTTGCTTGCAAAGCACCCTTGAAACCATTGATGAGCTATCAGAAAACATGGCTTGGCAAGGAGAAATATTAGCGATCGTCCCATTCCGCGACACCATCCGAGGACTAAACCGCACCAAAACCAGCCGTGAGGCGATCGCCTATTTTGAGCAACTATGCCAAGAGCGTGACATTGCCATTACCCCGTCAATTGTCGATAGCGAGAAGTATAAACAGGCGATCGACCGTGCCGAATATTTACCCACTGAACTAAATAGCCCGTTTAACAAATTAATCGAATTAGCAGGTGTTGTATGACTGAACCAATAATGCAAAAAATCGCAACCACGAACCGCCCAAAAGTAAATCGTGACTCTAGTGTTAAAGCAGCGATCGCACCAACAACCACAACTACCCCGACAACAAGCCCCAACGAACTAGAGAAAAAAACGGTTCGCATTTCTGGTGAGGCGATCGCCTATTACGCACAGCTAAAAAACACCAACAAAATCACCCTTGATGGGATGCTCGAAGCGATCGCCATTTACTCAAAACAGCATCCCGAAATTGAACAGGAGCTAATTGCGATCGGTAAGCAAGTTCTAAAAACCCGTCAGGAATCCGCCAACACTGCTAGAGCTACAACTATGTACGAGAAATATAGACAGGCTTAAATATCAAAATGGCGATCGGCAATTTATAAAAAGAGGTTATTGGTTATAAATTGAGAAGAAGCCGCCACTACTTCCTTTGGCTTCTTCTATACAATTCCGATTTGAATCAAACACTTCGCAATTATTCAGATCGGAATAATTGCGAAGTGAGTTAAGTTAGCGCTTTATTAAAATTTTAGGCGCAATATCCTTGTTTAGCGGAGAGGGATTCCCACAGTCACAAGGAATACAGTGATTTAAATTAGTTGCTATCAAAGCAACAATCCTCATGACAAGTAGGAGGGCAAAGAGTTTGTCATTTGGTGAAATTTTTTTCATAGTGTTATGTCCTGTAAGCAGGTAGAAAAAGTTGTTGCCTACAGGAATTAACTAACCAAAAAATTTTGAAAAGCTCCTGATTATCGCGATCATGGCGATCGCGCGTCACTACCTCCAGAAACTCTAGAAACCCCTAATAAATTTTGTTTTTAAGACTGGCAAAAATAAACCCATTTTTAAAAATGAGTTTATTTAGTTCTCGATGCTCTAAATTATTGAACACGGTTGATTGTCTAACGCCATCATGGATACGACGCTCTTACCTTACCTTGCCCTCCGCACAAGGGAAATCTCCGCCAATGCAAAAGTACCAACTTTTCATTACAAAAAATATACAGAACATATATGGAAGCCTCACCAACCAAAGTCATTCAATATTTCAATGGCGAAAAACAAAATCTTATTCCCCTCTTCCAACGTCCCTACACTTGGAAAGAAAGTAATTGGCAATCGCTATGGGATGACTTGATGGTGCAGTATGAATTAGGCGAATCTGGAACGCATTTCATGGGTGCGATCGTCTCTGTTCCAGCTCTCGCAGTACCTGTAGGAGTTAGTAAATTTCTGATTATTGATGGTCAACAGAGGCTCACAACCGTATCCTTAATTCTTTGTGCCTTGCGTGACTGTCTAGACGAGCGCTCTGCCGCCCGTATTCAAGAAGTTTATCTAACCAATCGCTTTCGTGATTTAGAAGACACCTTAAAATTTGTGCCAACACAAGGAGATCGAGAGGTTTATCGAGCGATCGCCCTTGATCGGGAAATTCCATCTAAAGACAGTCTAATGGGGCAAGCCTATCACTTTTTCAAAGATCTGTTTCTTAGTGGTCGTGATGCCAATGATGAACCTGTATTACCTGCCAAGGTGCTAACCACATTAGAACATTGCCTTCAGGTCGTCATGATCAATCTTAGCAACGACGATGACCCATACTTGATTTTTGAAAGTCTTAATTTCAAGGGGGAGCCACTCACTCAAGCCGATTTAGTAAGAAATTATGTACTAATGAGATTCCGTCATTCGATTGGTTCTGGTGGGGAGCAACAAAGGATTTATCGAGACTACTGGGAAAAGATAGAAGAGGCTCTTGATGCTAATCTCACAGAGTTTCTGCGTCACTACACAATGAAAGATGGCGACGATATTAAGCAGGGTGGGATTTATGCAGCAATCAAAAAAAAGCTAAAAAGTATGGATACACCTGAAGCAGTTGAAGCAGAAGTGATCTCCATAAAAAGGTTTAGTGAGTTCTATGCTGCCATTTTATGCCCTGAGCAAGAACTAAACAAGGCAGTTCAGGATCGTTTAAACAACATTCAAAGCCTCAAGGTAACAACCTCTTATCCACTCTTACTCCGTTTCTTTGATAACCGTCAAACTAATAAACTCAGCAACATTGATTTAGAAAAATGTTTAGGATTAATTGAGTCTTATATCGTTCGCCGTACAGTTTGTGGAGTACCAACTAATACTTTAAACAAGCTATTTATTCAGTGGGCTAGAAACTTCCCAAGTGCATCCCATGTTCAATGGTTACATGATGTTATGTCATCTGGCAGTGGCGGTCGTCGTTTTCCAAAGGATGCAGAATTTACGGAAGCTTTCCTAAAACAACCCCAGTATGGTCGCGGCACAACTCGTTTCATTCTGTGCAGACTAGAAAAATCTTTTAATCACAAAGAAATGGTCGATCTTGCAAAGACAGCGATCACGATTGAGCATATTTTGCCTCAAAAGCTCAGTCCAGAATGGGAACAAGAACTAGGAACAGAATCAGGAGAAGTTCACACTGCCCTAGTTCATACATTTGGCAATTTGACACTCACTGCCTACAACTCAGAGTTAGGAAATCTCCCATTTGCCGCTAAAAAAGATGAACTTAAAAGCTCTCATATCGATCTAAACAGATGGATTCTTGAGCAAACAAATTGGCGTGCAGCCGAAATTGAAGAGAGAGCTAAATCCTTACTAAGTAGAGCCTTAAAAATCTGGTCTGACTCACTGAGTTAAGGCTGGGGCAAACGGGGAATTCGGAAAAATCACACGCTAAGTCTGAAACCATCTCTCAGAGGCACTTCTACACGATGAGAATTGTGCCTTCAAATTATAGATCAATAGCATTGGTGAATGACTCAAATTTCCTTATGAAAGAGTGCAAAAAGTATACTTTTCCGCACTGGGTAATGACTTCACTAAATATCAGTGTTTTCCCTCAATATCTGACGCAATAACCTTTGCCATAATCAAAGTGTATTTATTATCGATGCGCGCTATGTTTTCTCACTTAGGGGATCACGTAGTAAATGGACAAAAAACAACGTTAAGGCTGAAAAGCTTAGTGGGAGAGAGTTTTAGCCGCTAACTATCCCAAAGACCCTGAAATTTCATAGGAGCAAGTTCAGTGTAACGGACAGTATGCTGAATATTTTTATGACCGAGATAACTTTGGATAGTGCGAGTATCCACGCCTCTATTAGCCAAATAATAACCAGTACCATGCCTGAGCATATGAGCGTGGACAGGAAAAGGCAAATCAGCCAATCGCCCTGCTGACACCACAACTCCAGCGATCGTATCTGGACACATCGGACCCTTACGGTTGCTCTGAAAAACGAAAGGACATTTTGGATAATCCCTTTGCAGTTTGCGAAGTGCCCTAATTTCATCACCATAAAGAGGTTGAGTAGAAGAAGTGCCGCCCTTTAGCCGCTTGACGTAAATAGTCCCATCACTAAAATTGATTTGCTCCCAACGTAAAGAAGCCGACTCCGATAGCCTTAGACCATGGCGGTAAATGAGCAATATCAAAGAAGCATCACGGTGCTCATGACGACCGCCCCTTTTCTTAATCGCCTCACACATCGCCTCCACCTCTTCAGGCAATAGAAACTCACGAGTCCTAACATCTACATACCTTTGGGAATTAGGAGACTTTCGCTTAGATAAAGTAACTTTACCAACTTTCGATGGTTGAACTACTAGATCGACCATGTCTATAACCCTTAAGAATCAGGAGATAATTAGACAATTATACCAACTTAGACCCTAAAGTTGGTATAACTTCTACAATTTTACTGTCTTGTACAAAATCCAAAGAACGTAAAAATCATGTTGAAGGATTATCCAAGGGTAGTAAATCTAAATGCCAGCCAATTTCTTAAGCGAGTCAGAACGCCTTCACCTTAGTCAATTTCCATCAAGCATCATAGAATCAGACATCATTTGTTACTTTACGTTATCAAAGGAAGATCTAGTCCAAGTTAAAAGACAACGTAAATCCTATAATCGATTAGGGTTTGCCACTCAACTTTGTGTTCTCCGCTATTTAGGTTTTAGTCCCGATAATCTCAAGGATATTCCAATAGAAGTAAGAACCTACTTGTCTCAACAACTCAACCAGCCGATAGAAGACCTTATTCTATACGGGAAACGCGCTCAAACTCGTACTGAACATTTACAGCAAATTCTGAATTATCTGGGTTTTCATAATTCCACTGAGGCAGATCTAGTAATGCTTGAGGATTGGTTGATAGAAAGAGCGCAAGAGCACGATCAGCCATTGTTACTTTTTCAAATGGCAGCGCAAAAACTTAAAGCTGACAAGATTGTCCGCCTTGGTGTCACTATACTAGAGAGGCTGGTAGGAACAGCAAGAAGTAAAGCGATGGTAGAAACGTTTCAAAAATTATCTCCACTGCTAACTCAAAGTAATCGACAATTTCTGGATAACCTTCTGACTAACGATAGTGATATTGCCCCGAAGGTGAGCCAATTAACTTGGCTGCGACAATCTGCCACCGTTAACTCTCCCTCTGCGATCGTTAAGACCCTAAAAAAGCTCTCTTTTCTTAAACAGCAAGGGATACATAAATGGGATATCTCTTGCCTTAATCCTAATCGATTAAAGTTTTTGGCAAAAATAGGCAAGAAATCCACAGGTCAATACCTACAGAGAACCTCTGAGGAAAAACGATATCCAATTTTAGTCGCTTTTGTTTGTCAAATTTTAGTTGAGATCACTGATGAGGCAATGGACTTATTCCTTCGATGTCTTTCTGATACTTATGGTCGTGCTAAACGTGATTTAGAGACATTTCGACTCCAAGAGGCGAAAGCGATCAACGAGAAAGTGATTGCTTTACAAAAAATAGGCAACATCATCCTCAATGCCGAAATCAGGGATACTGACCTCCGCGATAGGATCTTTGAAAGCATCTCTCTCGAAGATTTACAGGTAATCGTTGAGGATTGCGGACGATTAACACGCCCGTCTCAGGATGAATGCTACGATTTCCTAGGTGAGCGCTATGCTTACATCCGTCAGTTTGCACCTGCTTTTTTAAAAGCACTTACTTTTTGCTCAAATTCTGACTCCGATCCACTCTTAAATGCCATTGCTCTCTTACGTCAACTGGATGCTGATGGTAAACGTAAAGTGCCAGATGACACTCCTTTAGAATTTGTCACCAGTAAATGGAAACCCTATGTTTTAGATGGTTTAGGGCATATCAGCCGACGTTACTATGAGTTATCTGTACTGTGGTCACTCCGAATTGCTATGCGCTCTGGAAATGTTTGGTTAGAGGGCAGTCGTCGCTATGCGAATCCTGAAACTTATCTCATTCCTAAAGAGCAGTGGCAGACTCTTCGCTCTAAAGTGTCTCTACTTCTACAAGTAAAAGAAGATGGCGCTGAGCGATTAAAGGAGCTTTCAGGTCTTTTGGATGTAGAATTGGTAAAGCTTAATGAAACGATCAAAGACAATAACTTTATCCGAATTGAAGATGATGAATTGATTGTTTCTCATCTCGACGCGGAAACGGTTCCAGCCACTAAGCAAGAATTGGAGAATTTAGTCTCTAAACGATTACCCCATGTGGATTTGACTGACCTATTAATCGAAGTCGATCAGTTAACAGGTTTTAGCCAATTTCTTATCCATGCAGGAGGCAATTCCTCTCGGTCTAATGAAACGAAAACCTATCTGTATGCGGCGATTCTAGCCCAAGCCTGTAATTTGAGCTTAAAGGCGATGGCGCATGTTGCTGATTTATCCTATGAAAGTTTGATCTGGCATACTAATTGGTATTTACGGGAGGAGACCTTAAGACCAGCGATCAATGCCATTGTCGATTTTCAATGCCAGCAATCTCTGAGTAAAATCTGGGGTGGTGGTATTCTCTCCTCTTCCGATGGGCAAAGGTTTCCAGTATCGGTCAAAAATTCTCAAGCTGTAGCTCTACCACGTTATTTCGGCTATGGTAGAGGTCTAACTTTTTACACTTGGACTTCCGATCAATTTTCCCAATATGGTGACAAGGTAATTCCTTCGACGATGCGTGATGCTACTTACCTACTCGACGGGATTTTAGATAATGAGACTGAACTGAATATTTTGGAACACACAACTGATACGGCGGGATATACTGATGTGATGTTTGCTTTGTTTGACGTTCTAGGTCTGCGTTTTTCGCCACGTATTCGTGATGTGGGTAAGAAGTCTCTTTATCGACTTAACAAGGATACTGCTTATGCAAACTTGGATGTCCTTCTCAAGGGTAATAATATCAATCAGAGTCTGATTATCGAGCGCTGGGATGATATTTTACGAGTGGTTGGTTCTCTAAAGCTCGGTTGGGTTACAGCGTCGCTATTTGTGGGCAAGTTACAATCCTTTCCGCAGCAGAATAACTTGTTACAAGCGGTGCAAGAGTATGGAAAGTTAGTCAAGACGATCTTTATTCTGCGTTACCTCAACAGTGAAGAATATCGTCGTTCTATTCATTCTCAGTTGAATAAGGGTGAGGCTTTACATTCTCTGCGTCGTTTTTTGTTCTTTGCTCATCAGGGACAGATTCGCAAACGTCAGCAGGATGATTTAAGCGATCAGTCTGGTTGTCTAACTTTGGTTACCAATGCAGTCGTGGCTTGGAATACTGTCTATATTGCTAAGGTGCTTGAAGAATTGCGCTTAGATGGCTATCCCGTTCTTGATGATGATGTTGCTCATCTTTCTCCTGCTCGATACGAGCATATTAATCCCTATGGAAAGTATTTCTTTGATATTGCTGGCAATGCTGCTAGACATGGCTTACGTCCTCTAAGGCAGCGTTAAATTACTAGCTTTAATGCCTATAATCTATACTGAGTAGGCTTTTCAGTCTTAACGTTGTTTTTTGTCCATTTACTACGTGATCCCCTAAACCTTTAAAGGTTTTGAGTGCGCCAAGATTGAGATATGTCTTTCCTTTCAAGTGAAGGGGAACTGCATTCTCACGGGATAAAACAACCTTGAGATCGGGACCATCTTTAGAAGTTTCAAAGTCAGCATTTAGCTCAACATAGTTATGCCCTCCATCTTGGACAATTGTGGCTTTTCCTGTGGTGGCTTTTTCCACCTTCGAGAAGCTACCCGTTGACCCAACATTGGCTGCTAAAGCCCTTGTGATTGGCGCGATTGCCACAACACTTGAAATCAAAACAGTGGAAAGAATGGTAGATATGATGCGTTTCATGGAAGCGATACCTAAGTAAGATTTAATTTTTTTTGTACCGTTCGTTCGGTATGTTGATACTGTACTGTCCGTTCGGTATAATGTCAATAGGTAAATCCAAAATAAATAATTTTTCTTCGCCATGTCTAAACAAACTTATGTCCCAATTCTCCTGAAACTGTTTCGACAGTTTGGTTATGAAGGGGTAACTCTTTCAAAAATTTCCCAAGAAACAGGATTGGGGAAAGCTAGCCTCTATCATCATTTCCCTAAAGGCAAGGCAGAGATGGCTGAGGCGGCGCTCATCTACGTTAATCAATGGCTAGAGACAAGTATTTTTCAAATACTTGAGTGCAAAGAAAGCCCCAGCACCAGATTTAAGTCTATGTGTGAGGAATCGAATCGTTTTTTTAATGAGGGACAAAATTCTTGTCTGTTAGCAGTTTTGGTCATTGAAAAATCGAGCGACGACCTGTTTCACCCGCAAATTAGGGCGGCTTTTTCACGATGGATTGAGGCGATCGCCAAAGTCCTAATTGATGCAGGATTGGATGAAGCCTCTGCAAAGACACGTGCAGAAGATGCCATCATCTCTATTCAGGGTGCTTTAATTTTGTCCCACGGATTGAGGGATTTTGATTCGTTTCAACGAGTCCTCGATCAGTTACCGCAGCAACTTTGCCGAGATATTGGAGTCACGCGAGAAAAAGGAAAAAACGTGCGCTAAACGAGGAATGGGGATAGCGCAGCCTAAATAGATAGAATGAATGCCTATGGAGGATCTCGATTTGAGCTTTAGGAGCGATCGCTGGAGACAATTAGTAGTGGTTGAATGTGATGGTATTTTAAAATGTCATTGCTGAATTAGGTATGAATCACCGATTGCTCAAACTTTAAAAACTAGATTTGAAGCTATCTCTAACTTATGAAAAGTGTATATTCCAGACCTAATTCAGCAACGCCTAAAATAAAAGAGATCGCTCTACAACTCCAAGTTATTCTGTCACAATCGTCTGTCTAGAATGTTTCTAACAGGATCTAGACTCGAAGTTGATTGAGCCAATGCCCAAGCTAGAGAGTTCGTGGCGATACGACACAGCACGAACCTACGATTCTTTCAACCTTAAAGATTCAACGATTGGGGATGTCTTGGGGCAGGTCAACTCAAAAGCCAGTTAGCGATCAATGCTCGCCAGAAATGCCTCTTCGTAGCGAAGACCCGCAACAGCACCCGGTGTGGAGAACTCCTCAAAGTCAGCGATTTCTGTCGGGTCTAACACCAGAGACAATGCTGCCACGTTCTCCTCTAAATACCGAACTTGTTTGGTGCCAGGAATCGGAACCACTCCATCTCCTTTAGCTAGTAGCCACGCCAGCGCTACCTGTGCTGGTGTTACGGCATGTCGAGTAGCAATCACCCGTAATTTTTCGACCAACACCATATTGCGGTCATAGTTTTCGCCTTGAAGCCGTGGCTCACGACGGCGATAGTCATCGGATGGATAGTCTTCGGCTCGCTTGGCTGTGCCTGTCAGGAAACCGCGACCCAACGGACAATAGGGAACAATGCCAATCCCAAGCTCTCGGCAAGTCCCGACGATTTCAATCTCTAGGTTACGCTCCCACACCGACCACTCACTTTGCAAGGCACTGATAGGATGCACCTTGTGGGCAAGACGAATCGTCGTTGCGCTGGCTTCAGAAAGTCCTAGATAAAGCACCTTTCCCTGCTTGACCAGATCGGCCATTGCCCCCACAGTGTCTTCGATCGGTACTTGCCGATCAACCCGATGCTGGTAAAGCAAATCGATATGATCCACACCGAGCCGTAGTAAAGATGCATCACAAACCGCTTTGATATGCTCTGGACGACTGTTCGTACCTTTTATTTCCCCCGCAGAACTGATATCGAAGCCAAACTTGGTTGCAATGATCGCGCGATCTCGTTTGCCGCGAAGGGCTTTGCCCAGTATTTCTTCGTTGGTAAATGGACCATAAACTTCGGCTGTGTCAAAGAAATTGACACCCAGATCCAATGCACGGTGAATCGTTTCAATTGCTCCAGATTCAGTGCCACCCGAATAAGCCCAAGTCATACCCATGCAGCCCAAGCCGATTGCAGATACTTCGAGTCCAGCGCCGCCCAATTTTTGAAATTTCATTGAGTTAAAAGCTCCTGTGTCTGTGGATTAGAGATATTTCTTTTGTGTCGATGTGCTGGTCTTAGGCTTTGGAAGCCTAAGATTGTCAGAGAGTAATTAGATCATCGATTCGAGTTGCATGGTTTTGAGCAAAACGTTTTGAACCTCAGTGACACCATTGTTCAAGCGTTCTACACCAAAGTCCATACCCTTGGGCATGACAACAGTACGCAGCGATCTTTTTTCAGTTTGCTCGATCAGCTTCACGATTGCCTCTGCCACATCCAGCGAACGTGGAGGCTCAGCAGAGTCGTACATGCTTTGGAAACCAGCTTTCATCGCTTCTGGAGCTTTACCCAAGTCTCCATAGGCTTCGGTGATTGCTTGGTTGGTGGGCGCTGGGCTGTTTGTCAATAATCCCGATGGGAAAGGACCAGGCTCAACAATGACGGAGTCAATGCCCAGACCCGACAGTTCGTAACGATACGCTTCAGCCAGTGCCTCCAAGGCAAACTTACTTGCACTGTAGGCTCCAAAGAAGGGAAGCACCACGCGCCCAGAAAGTGACGTGACGCTGATCAACAAACCCGAACCCTGATTCCGCATGGTTGGTAAGACGGCGCGAATCGTGCGCGCGGGGCCAAAGGTGTTAATTTCAAACTGGGCTTGCAACTCTGCGATTGAATACGCCTCGGTTACGCCTACATTCATGACACCTGCGTTGTTCAGAAGCACGTCTATTCTGCCGTGTGTCTTGGCAATGGATGCGATCGCGGTAGATACTGAGTCGTCGTTTGTGACATCCATATCGATCACTTGAAGCTTGAAGCGGCCTTGTTCTGCAAACGTTTCAAGTTCCATTTTGACAGCATGATTGCGTGTCGCAGAGTCGCGCATGGTTGCGACTACGTCATGACCTCGCGCTGCCAATGCCTTAGCCGTCAAGACTCCAAATCCGCTGCTGCTACCAGTGATGACGATGGTCTTTGGTTGAGGAGATTGGTGCATCGAATTTTGCTGTGTGCTGATATTCATGTAAATTTTCCTATCAAAAAGGGTTGATTTGAGATTCGATAGCCATTTCAGATAACGACCGTGATTTGAGTTTACATCACGAACGTTATTCGAGCAACTATAATTTACCTATGCAGTACAAAAAGAGGGAGTAGCTAATTCCATGTCGCGAAGTGAGCAAAAATTGCAGACGCGCCAACGCATTCTTGTGGCTGCAGGACGCGTTTTCCGAAAGGGCGGCTTTGGCGGGGTAGGAGTTGACGGGTTAGCGAAGGAGGCGGGCGTTACTTCCGGTGCTTTCTACGTCCATTTCGACTCCAAGGCAGAAGTGTTTTCTGAATCAGTCGTCCAAGGCATGTCGATCTTGAAAGACGGCGTGCGCCAGTTTCAAATCGATCATGGCGATCGCTGGTGGCATCGGTTCGTGCATTTCTACTTGAATGAGAGGCGAACTTGTGACCTGTCGGAAAGCTGTGTTTTGCCGACTCTGACTGGGGAAGTGGTGCGTTCTGATGCCTTCTCGCGTGTGGCGTTTGAAACGGAACTACGTGAAGTAGCCCGTGTTATCGCGACCGGACCAAAGGCATCCGATGCCCCTTGTGATGTCGAGGCGGCACTCGCGGCGCTGGCAACATTGCTCGGAGGGGTATCGCTGGCACGCGCTGTCAGCGACTCTGGTTTTGCACAAACCATTGCGACATCAGTTGTGGCGTCTTTGTGTCCCAGTAACAAGGACGCCATATAAATATCGTTGAAGGATAGAGAATGATTTGACCAAACAAATCATCAACTTAAAGATTCGGCTCTATTGGTGTTTCGGGGAGGTGCTTTAGCTTAAATAGCTGAAATGCCTGATGTGCAATAGTTTTAGCCTCGGATGTTTTTGATGCCTGCAACACCTGTCATTAAAAGCATTGAGCCGTTTATCATGTTTGAACTCCCCAAAACACCTATGGAGCCTAAAATATAATCACCTTAGTAAGAGCAGAGAAGTGGTGCTAAAACTCTTTAATTCAGCAAAACAAAATACAAATGAGGCGATCGCTCAATCTGTCAAATCTTTAACTCAATATCGCATCGGTACAATTGAGCAAGAACGCTTTATTGCTTATTTGCAAAGTCCTGATAGCCGAATGCTCTATCATGCTAATCCCCGCCTAATTGCGGAGCAGTTGCAACTTACAGAACGTGAAACCTTAAAAGTTTTGGTAGCTGCCTTAAAGGAAGGGATTGTGACGCTGAATTGGGATATCCAATGCCCAGTTTGTCAGGGGATTGATTTTGCGGCTACGCATTTGTGTGAACTGAGAACTTGGCATATCTGTTCTTCCTGTCATCATAAACATGAATCGGATGCCGATGAACAGGTACGGGTCACATTTAGTATTGATGAACGGTTGAGATCGCTGCCCAAAGAAGCAAACGATCTAGAGTTTCGATCTCATGTTGATGCGAAATATGGCGTGGTTTCGGGACATCGACTGTTAACAGTACAAATGTTTCGCGAACTCTTTCCCCGTGAAACTATGCCACCAAATGAAAGCTTGCTGATTCGCCAAGTGACAATTTTGTTCACCGATTTAGCTGGTTCTACGGCTCTCTATAGCCTAAGGGGTGATTCTCAAGCTTATAATCTCGTAAATCAGCACTTTAACTTCCTCTTTGAAATTGTCGATCGTTACAATGGTGCGGTAATCAAGACGATTGGCGATGCAATTATGGCAACATTTACCTCGCCGAGTGATGGCATCGAAGCCGCGATCGCGATGCAGGAAGAAATGCAAAATTTCAATCGCCGTATTGAATCTACCAATAATCAATTAATTCTTAAAATCGGGGTTCATGCTGGCCCTTGCATCAGCGTCACCCTGAATGAACGTGCTGACTATTTCGGTACAACAGTTAATACTGCTGCGCGAGTAGAGGGGCTTAGTCAAGGAAATGACATTGTATTTACGCAGTCTTTGCTCAATCATGCCAAGGCGATCGCGGAGGCAAAAAATTATAATTACGAGCAGAGTTTTGTTAAATTAAAGGGGATAAGTGAACCAAGCAGAGTTTTTCACATGAGAATTACAAAGTCTTCTTCTTCAAATGTGAGTGAATTTAACCTTATTTAACTAAGTAGGGCTTGCTGAAAAAGCAATTAGGTAAAAGGTAAGGAGAAAAAGCAGACTTCCTAGCAGTCAAGATAGGAAATTGCCAAGATTGGCAAGAGATAGCAGAAAAGATAAAGGACCCTTGTCAAAGGGAAGAAAAAGGCATTGTTTGCCCAACATAAACCAAGAGAAACTGAACCACTATTCACTGGAAGTGCATAGTTTTGGACTAGGGTGTTGGGACAATAAAAATAAATGCCTCTACCAGTGGGACGAATAAGAGATAGTTACAGCATCCATGGTGCGGTTCGTTTCTGAGAAGCTAGTCCGAAAGGGATAGGGATCGTTGCATTAACTTAACTGACTGCGGAATTTTTTGGCACTAATACTTAACAATAAAATCGCAAAAATTGCAAGCATCACCACATTCATCCATAAAGCTTCCAAACCCACTCCTTTTAATAAGATTCCTCGCACGATCGCTACATAGTGACGTAAAGGATTAAACCATGAGAGGTAGTAGAAAAATTCAGGCATCGTTTCCACTGGGGCGATCGCGCCTGAGAGTTGCACCATTGGCAAGTTAATAAAAAAAGTCGTGAGAACTACCTGTTGCTGTGACTGACAAAGGGTAGCCAGCATAATGCCAACCCCAATGCCCACAAATACATACAGCCCTGAAAGTATTAGAAACAGAAAGAAATTACCTTGAAAGGGAATTCCAAATACAAATCTTCCTAATCCCAAAGCCAGAAATACATCACCCATCAGCAATACGAATAAAGGCACAATCTTAGAAACTAGAATCTCCCAAGGTTCCGATGGAGTCATTAGCAGTTGTTCTAAAGTTCCTGTATCCTTTTCGCGAACTAGCGTAATTGACGAAACGATCGAACCAATTAGCGTTAGCACTAGCCCGATTACCCCAGGGACAAAGAACCAACTACTAGCTAACCCAGGGTTATAAAGAAAGGTCACATGGGTTTCTATGGGCGGTGAGAGCGATTGACCAGTCAGCTTTAAGCTATATTGGCGCACAATTTGACTAACGTAACCATTAGCAATCCCCGCAGTGTTTGCATCCACACCATCGATGAGTACTTGGATTTCGGTAGACTTATCCTTCGCGAGATTGCGATTTAATTCAGGCGGAATTACCACACCAACGGTGAGCTTACCTTGCTCCACCTGCTGCCCTAATTCTTTTTCGCTAGAGAGAACTTGTTCGAGGGTAAAAATGCGATTTCCCGTAAAAGAGGATATTAGTTCGCGGCTTTCCTGCGATCGCGAATAATCAACGACACCCATTTTCAAAAAATGAACATCAGGATTGAGGGCAAATCCATAGATCAGTAATTGGACGGTGGGCGGAAAAACCAACAAAATAATTAATTGTTTATTCCGTAAAATTTGATTAATTTCCTTTAGTACCAATGCCCAAAAGCGACTTTCAAAGAACCAGTTAAACATTTTTAAATTCTCATCTCAATTAAATTTGCGTTATTACCAGCGTTGCATAGAGGCTTGTAAAGCCATCACCCCCAGCCCCCTCTCCCCTTTTGGGATAGGGGGCTGGGGGGTGAGGGGGAGTTGATCAATCCGTCAACTGCATTCTGCTTAAAACTTTTCTAGCAACATTAAAAAAGAACATCCCGATCGCGAAAATCATAATCTCGGCAAACCACACGCCAATCCACCCAGTGCCGCGTACATAGGCATCACGGGTAATTTCAATAAAATAACGAGCAGGAATGACATTTGGCAACAGAGATAGAGGAAAGGGAATATTACTTAATGGATAGATAAATCCTGATAGAAGTAGGGCTGTCAGAAATCCCACTAGGGCAACTCCTTGTACTGCGGCATTTTGATTGGTGGTGCGCGTTCCCAACATCGTGCCGAACATCACGCTTGCCCAAAGATAGTTCGGGATCGCTACAAACAAAGGCGTGGGATCGCCTGCAAAACTGAGTCCAAAGACGATCGCCCCGACACCCATGACGATCAGGGCAATGCCGAGGCTGACAATCAGATAGGCTAAGCCTTTTCCTAAAATCAATTCCGTAGAAGTCATACTAGAAGCATAAACTTGCAAAATTGTTTGCTTTTCCTTTTCCCGAACCATCGCGATCGCCGATAGCAGCGAAGGGAAAATCCATAACACTACCGCAAATACGCCTGGGACGATATAGAGAGATTCTTGTCTAGCGGGATTGAACCATATGCGCGATCGCGTGATTAGTAAATTCGATTCAGGAATTAAGCCTTCGGATAGCATAAAGTCATTGGTTGTTGCTTTGATGCCGTTCTTAATAACTCTGGCATTGTTGCTATCGGTTCCATCGACTAGCACTTGCACATCAGCAATTTTTCCTGCGGCAATGCGGCGACTGAACTCAGGGGGAATAATCACGCCTGCTTTAGCGATCGCGCGATCGAGGGCAATTTCTACGGAGTCATTCACATTCCAAGGTACAAAGATAAATTGATTGGTGGCAAATAGCTTGGCGACATAGCGTTGACTGATCTGGCTGCGATCGAAATCTTGAATCACAAGGGGAATATTCTTGGCTTCTAGACGAATGGCAAAGCCGAAGATAAAGAGCGTAATCAATGGCAGTAAAAACGCTAAAGCCAAGGTCAAGCGATCGCGCTTAAATTGAGATAGTTCTTTAGCACATTGAGAGATAATTCTTTTCATATTATTCAGATAAATGAGCAATACCAGCTTCCGATCGCTGCACCGTGCCGATAAAAGCATCTTCCAAAGAGAAAGGTACGGGTCGATCGCTAAAAATTTGAATGTGATTGGATTCAAGATGCGATCGCATAATTGGCAACTCGACCGATGGATCGTCTAGCACCACATGGAGGCGATCTCCAAAGATCGAAACTCGCCAAGGCTCCATAATCGTTTTCAGATAATTAGCGGCTTGTTGGTTGCGATCGACCTTCAGTTCGATTAACTGACCGACTTGGGCGGCTTTGACCTCCGTGGGCGAACCTTCCAAGACCACTTCACCAGCCACCATAAAACCCATGCGATTGCATTGTTCTGCTTCCTCTAAATAATGCGTGGTCACTAAAATCGCCGTTCCCTGCCGAGCAAAATCATTAATCGTGCGCCAAAACTGCCGCCGCGCCAAAGGATCGACCCCAGAAGTTGGCTCGTCTAAAAAGAGAATTTCTGGCTCATGCATCACCGAAGCCCCAAAGGAAACGCGCTGTTTCCATCCCCCTGGGAGTTTGCCAGTTAGCATATTTTCGCGTCCGATTAACCCACAGGTTTCTAAGACCCAAGCAATTTTTTGTGGGCGTATATGTTTGGGAACTTCGTAAACGCCACAATAGAATTCTAAATTCTCAAGAATACTGAGATCGTCATAGAGCGTAAATTTTTGGCTCATATAGCCGATCCGTTTCCGTAAAGCACTACTACGCAAATTTTGGCTCTGTCCCGCTAAGGTCATTTTGCCGCTCGTCGCCTCCAGTAACCCGCACAGCATTTTAATCGTCGTGGTTTTGCCTGCGCCATTCGCTCCCAATAGTCCATAAATCTCTCCGTAGCGAATTTCCAGATTCACCTCTTTTACAGCGCGAAATTTGCCAAAGGTCTTTTGGAGATTTCTGGCGGAGATCGCCACATTATCCATTCTTGCATCACTCAAATTTTGCGCCTTAGATCGTGGAAAAGCCAGAAACACAGGATCGGAGCCTTGCTGTCGCAGTCTCGTTACAAACACATTTTCAAGGGTTGCATCGCTGGCTTGAATGCTATCAATCGGTACTAAACTTTCGCTAAAAGCCTGTCTCACCGCTTTCTCATCGGTTTCAATATTCTCGACTAGCACATCTAAGCGATCGCCAAAGGTCTGCACGTCCGCAATACTCGAGCGACCTCTTGCAGCTTCTAAAAGCACTTCTTCTGCCGCAGCCAATGCTGATGTCCGCACCTCTAAACGCTGCAATCCGAGATTGGCGCGTAATTGTGGCAAGGTTCCGATTTCGCTAATTTGTCCTTCATACATCAAGGCGATGCGATTACAGCGCTCGGCTTCATCTAGATAAGGTGTTGCTACCACTATTGTCATCCCATCGTCAGCAAGAGCCGCCAACACATCCCAAAACTCGCGCCGTGAAACAGGATCGACTCCTGTAGTCGGCTCATCTAGCAATAGCAATCGCGGCTGTGACACCAAGGCACAACAGAGGGCAAGCTTTTGTTTCATGCCGCCCGATAATTGACCTGCAAGGCGATCTCCAATCCTCTCTAAACTCATCAAGCGCAAATATTTATCGCGCCGAAGGGCAAATTGATCGTCGAGAACCTGTCGCAATCCTGCACTGTAGCGCAAGTTCTCATCGATGCTCAAATCTAAATAGAGCGAAAATTGCTGCGTGAGATAGCCAATATTTAATCGCGCAGTACGCGGGGCTTCTCCTAGCACCAATACTTCGCCGCCAGAAGATTCCATTACGCCGCCTAAGATATGAAAGCAAGTTGTTTTTCCTGCGCCATCGGGACCAATCAAGCCAAAGATCTCCCCCTGCTGAACTTCAAAATCGATCCCCTTCACTGCCGTAAAGTTGCCATAGCGCTTGCTCAAATTCCGCACAGAGATTACTGGAGAGCTATGGGAATAGGCGATCGCTTCTTGATTAGAAGATATGGATGAAACACTCGTCATAGCTAAATCCTCACTTCAAATCAATCTCAGCATCCGCAGGCATACCCGACTTCGCAAAACCTTCAGGTCGATCGATTGCTAACTTAATCCCAAATACTTGCTTAACGCGATCCTGCTTGAAATAAATATTTTCAGGAGTAAAGGAAGCTTTGGTGTCGATCTGTGACACATGGGCGACGAAGGGCTTATTCGGGCTGGAATCAAGGAATACTCTAGCGGTCTGTCCCACGCGAATCTTGCCAATTTGACCTTCAGGAATGTAGCCCCTGAGATAGACTTGATTGGGATCGAGGACAGTGAGTAGAGTTTTTCCTGTTGCCACCACTGCGCCCGACTCAAGCGGACGGCTCTGAACAATGCCATCGATCGGACTCTTCACCTTAAAGGAATCCAATCGCTTTTGAATCTGATCTCGCGCCGCCTGAGCATTTTTGACCTTTGCCTGAGCCGCTACTAATTTCGCCTGTGCCTGACTCCTTTGCAAATAATAGGTTTCCAGTTGAGCGGTACGAATATCAGGATTTAAGCCCGTAGATTGCACCTGTATCGAACCACCTTGAGCAGCACGGAAACGATCGCCTGCCGCCCTCACCGCCGCTTGACTCGCCACCAACTTGGCTTCGGCTGTATCGACATTCGCCATCGCCGTCGAAAAAGTCGTTTGTTTGAGATCGAACTGCTGCTGATTGACGGCTCCTTCTTTTACCAATTCGGCATAGCGATCGCGTTCGATTTTTGCCAGTTTTAACTCGGCTCTCGACTGTTGTAATTGCGCTTCCGACTGCTTCACTTGTGCTTCCGCCTGACGCAAATCCGACTCGGTTGCGGAAACTGTAAATTGAGCTTGATCGATACGTCCAACGGCATCACCCTCTGATTGTTTTAGGTTCAAGGTTGCCTCACGTATGCGACTTTCGGCAACGGCAACTTCTTCTTTCGCTTGCACTTCTTCTTGTCGTGCTGATTCGATTTGAGCATTCAAGCCACTGAGTTGAGCGGGAATTTCTTCATCTTCCAGCTCAATGATGACTTGCCCTTTTTTGACAGGATCGCCCTCACGCACCAAGATTGCCGCCACTCGTCCGCCAGTCTTTGCGCCAATATCAGTTTCATCGGATTCCAATCTTCCACTGATATGCAAAACAGTTTCCGCAGGTTTTGGCAAAATTGTCCATATACCATAGCCGATCGCTCCAATCGCCAGCACGATCGGAATGGCTAATCGAGGATTAAACTTTTTCTTCGGTGAATTTGAATTTGGAATAACAGTTGAACGCTCAGAATTGTGCGAGTCGGGCTGGATCTGAGTCGCTTCAGAGGAATTAGGGGCAGCCTGTGCCATATTTTTTGCGATCGCCAAAGCCTAAAGTTTTTACATCATACTAGACAGTCTAGTATAATAAGATTAAGTTTTTAGGCTAATTCTATGACTCTTAATGAAAGCCTTTCCCTGACTAGCAATAATGCTAGCAATCCAAAACAGGAACAAATATTGCAAGGCGCGATGCAGGTCTTTTTTCGGGATGGCTATGCGGGGACAAGCATGGATCGGGTGGCGATCGAGGCAGGGGTTTCCAAGCAAACTATCTATAGCTACTTTCGCGATAAAGAGAGTTTATTCAAAGCCTTGATCGAACAAATCACGATCACTAGATTTCATACTCTATTTGCATCAAAGGAACTATCGGGCGAGCCTGAGCAATTACTCCGCCAGCTAGCAGAAGTCTATCTACTCAAAGTAGGTGAAGATCGAGAATATCTAAGTCTATTACGGGTGATTATTGCCGAGTCTTCAAGGTTTCCTGAAATGGCGAAACTTTACTATCAGAGCGTCATTCAGCGTGGCAGACAATTATTAAGTCAATACTTCGATTCCCATCCCGAATTAGGTATTAAAGATTCAGAAGCAA
This sequence comes from Pseudanabaena sp., assembly GCA_003249035.1. Lineage (GTDB taxonomy): Bacteria > Cyanobacteriota > Cyanobacteriia > Pseudanabaenales > Pseudanabaenaceae > Pseudanabaena. The sequence goes on along the minus strand of QBMK01000010.1, from coordinate 1,797 downwards.
CAGCCCATATTTTCTTTGGTTCGTTGGTGTCCTATGTGGTCGTGCAAGAGATTATTCACGGCAAAGAAATTATGCCACTTCCTTCTCAAAATATTGTAGATAGCTTGATAGATCTGATTTATAAGCATAAGCCCTGATGCGGATAATGGGTCACAAACGCGCATTCCGTCGTTGATTTTTTTCAACAAAAAAGACAGAAAACAAATTTTTGAAACTCTTTCTATGTATAGCTTTGATGTATCAGGTTAATGACGCCCACCCTCAACGGCTTCAGGAAGGCTTTCAATTCTTCATCCAATGCACTTTCTAATACCGTCTTTACCGTGCTAACTACTTCCCTAGTCAGTTTCTCTGCTAGTTTTTTTTGTATTAACCCTCGAAAAGCGGGAATCAGCATATTTGAAGCTGAGGGCTACTAGTTTCTTCCTGTGTATTTTTTACATCTAAATTAGCGCATAACTAATAAGATTCATAGGTTTGGGAGAGTATCATTACTCTTTAGACGATCAGAGAATGGTATTTTGAGACATAATATGGATACGTCTCCAAAAGTGCAGTTTCTGAAACAGTTTTTTGTTTAATTACAATGGTTTCAAGCATGTGATGCTAAACCTAATTTTGCATAATCCCCCTTTTCGGGGGTTAATGCAGAAAACCCCAAAGTGGAAGTTAACTCACTCAAAGTCTTCGAGTCTTTAAAATAGACTTTCAAAAAATCTCTTGTGGTTCTTATAATCGGTAATTGCTGCAACAGTGATTTTATAATGAGATTTGATCACCTGACTGGAGGTAGAGCATAGCCAATTTGACGAAGAGCTTTGCGAAACTTCCCTTCATGAGTAGCCAAAACCACCAAAGCACGACTACCCACAAGCTGGCAGTACTTCTTGGTAAGCGGATCGTTAGCAATCGACGCTGCTAAATGAGAACTAGCACATTCAATTAACCTCGCATCTCCTAAATCCCTCAAACCACTCGCTTTTTCTGAAGCCATGTTCAGAAATTCCTGCGCGGATTCAGGTAAAGGTTCGCTACTGTTCTGCTCCAGAACTTGCTTTAGCTCCGCAACCTGATGCCCATCCTCGATCGCCGTTAAAAGCCGATCCAAATCCAGTCGCCATTGCTGATCGGCAATCCTTTGAGCATAAAGATCGAGCACTAAAGCATCGGAAATATTCAGCCCACTTCCTAAAGCCACAATTTCTAGGTTTGGCAATACCCGCAAAGTTTGGCTATTTGCGATCGCTGTTGGCTGATATTTTTCGGTCAAGCCCAAACAGTATGCTCCAAGAGCCGTTAATCGAAAATAGATCAAGCCATCGTAACGACTGAGAAAGTGTAGATCGTCAGTTCCCCATAAATCCCCAAAATCACGCCATGCTACCCCAGGGTCAACATAGCCCACATCAATCAAACCCAGCGTCGCCGCATATTCAAACAAGAGACAGCGCATATATCGTTCTTGTAGAATATTCCAATCATGACTACCCGAATATCCTAAATTCCCATATCCCAATTCACAGATGTAAAGCTCATAAGGATCGCGGGTAACTTCAAACAGATGTCCACTGGCTACCATGTATTTACTAAAATCTGTGAATTGAGTCCATTTACCAATCGAGCATTCGCTCAAAGCAGTAGCAATCACTTCTCGCCGTCCCGCCACCGCCGTCATCCCGCGTGCGCCCTTACCAGTTTGACCCTTGATCTCTTCAATGCGCCGAAATTCATCAAAGGTAGTGTTCTTTAACCAGCGCTTCCATAATGTCTGTAAAGTTTTAGCTGGCGGGTCTTGCA